>NZ_BMYP01000020.1 GCF_014652335.1 Vogesella fluminis
AACGCATTCCTCAGATGTGATTTGAAACCCCGTTTACACAAAAATTCGGACAGGCCCTCCCCTCGCCAAAGCCGGCGCGAGCTTCTAACATCACGGCTTGTCCCAGTCCGCCGCCGGATACCCCATGAAACTGTTCCTAGCCGAAGACGACGCCGTCCTCACCGATGCCCTGCTCACCCGCCTCGGCCAGCTCGGCTTCAGCGTCAGCCACGCCGCCGACGGCCTCGCCGCGCAGCGGCAATTGCTGGCCGAGCCGTTCGACGCAGTGATCCTCGATATCGGCCTGCCCGGCCAGAGCGGCCTGCAGGTACTGCGCAACGTGCGCGTGCACAAACCGGCGCTGCCCATCCTGCTGCTGACCGCGCTGGACAGCATGGAAGACCGCGTCGCCGGGCTGGACGCCGGCGCCGACGACTACCTGGTCAAGCCCTTCGAATTCCCGGAGCTGGAGGCGCGCATCCGCGCGCTGCTGCGCCGCCACCGCGTCGCCGACAACGTGCGCGACGAGCTGCACTTCGGCCGCCTGCGGCTGGACCGCGGCGGGCAGCGCGCGTGGTGCGGGCAGCAGGCGCTGGAATTGTCGGCGCGCGAACTGCAGCTGCTCGACATCCTGATGGCCCACGCCGACCGCGTGGTGACCAAGGAGCAGATTGCCGGCGAGCTGTCCGGCGACGGCGAGGAGGTCGGCGCCAACGCGGTGGAGGTGTACGTGCACCGCCTGCGCAAGAAGCTGGACGGCAGCGGCGTCGGCATCCGCGCGGTGCGCGGGCTGGGCTACCTGCTGGCCGTCAGCGACGCCGGCGCGTAAAGGTTGGCCGCATGACGCCGCCGCCCGCCACCCGCCCCCGCCAGCTGTCGCTGCGCCGCCAGCTGCTGCTGTGGCTGCTGCTGCCGCAGCTGGTGCTGTGGCTGGGCGCCGCCTTCCTCGCGCACAGCATGGCGATGAGCTACGCCGGCGAGGTGATCGACCGCTCGCTGGCCAAGTCCTCGCGCGCGCTGGCGCGGCAGGTGAAACCGTTCGGCAACGGTTTCTACATCGACTTCCCGCAGGCGGCGCGCGAGATCCTGGAGCAGGACCCGGACGACCGCATCTACTACATGGTCAGCTCGCCGCCAGAGGCCTTCCTGCTTGGCGAACCGGCGATGCCGCGGCCGCCGGCCGGCCTGCCGCGCAAGGCGGGAGAAACCTTCTTCTACGATGGCCGCATCAAGCGGCTGGAGGTGCGCGTCGCCGCGCTGTACCTGCCGGCCGGCACCCCGGACCGGCCGGAGCTGATGCTGGTGCAGGTGGCGAAGAGCCGGGCGCTGAACGCCGAGCTGGCGCGCAAGATCCTGCGCGACATGGGCCTGCCGCTGCTGGCGGTGATGCTCTTGACCAGCGTGCTGGTGTGGGCCGGCATCAGCCGCGGCCTGTCGCCGCTGCGCCACCTGCGCCGCAGCGTGGAAAACCGCTCGCCGCGCGACCTGGCGCCGATCGAGATCGACAACGCGCCGTCCGAGGTGCGCGCGCTGGCGCGTGCCATCAACGAGCTGCTGCACGAGGTCGATGGCCAAGTGGCGCAGCAGCGCCGCTTCATCGCCGACGCCGCGCACCAGCTGCGCACACCGCTGGCCGGGCTGAAGTCGCAGAGCGAGCTGGTGCGCGCCGAGCTGGCCGCCACGCCGCCGGATGTCGCCAGCGCCAGCCGCCAGCTGCAGCAGGTGGAGACCAGCGTCGCGCGCTCCATCCGCCTGATCAACCAGCTACTGGCGCTGGCGCGCGCCGAGCCGGAGGCCGGGCTGCAGCTGGCGGCGCTGGACCTGCGCCAGCTGGCGCGCGAGGTCACCAGCGAGGCGGTGCCGCAGGCGCTGGCGCGCGACATCGACCTCGGGCTGGAGGCGGAAGACGATGCGCTGCCGGTCGCCGGCCACGGTGGCCTGCTGCGCGAGCTGCTGGCCAACCTGATCGACAACGCCATCCAGTACACGCCGCCCGGCGGCGAGGTCACCGTCAGGCTGCGGCGCACCGCCGGCACGGTGACGCTGCAGGTGTGCGACAACGGCCCCGGCATTCCCGAGAGCGAGCGCGAGCAGGTGTTCGCCCGCTTCTACCGCGGCCGTGCCGAAGGCCAGGGCAAGGGCTGCGGCCTCGGTCTCGCCATCGTGCAGGAGATCGCGCGCCGCCATCACACCCGCATCGCGCTGTCCGACAACCCGCCGCACGGCCTGGTCGCCAGCGTCGATTTCACGTTGTTGCCGCACTAAAACGGCGCCGCCAATTGGCCGCGTGTGTAGTTGACACACTACAGCGCCGTTTTTTGGTGCATCGCAGCAAACCCGCCTGCCAGCAAAGGCAAGCCTTTCGCCGATGTCATGACGCGGCGCACGATCCGCGCCCCGTTTCCTTACGCCATTCCCCCAAAATCCTTACACAAAACTTACTAACTCCCCGCTATAGTGCAAGCAATCCTGCGCGCCGCCCCGCTTTGGGTGCGCGGCCGCCGGGACACGATCATCCGCATCACAAAAAAACCCGTGCGGACATCACAACTACAGAAGGAGAGAGTTATGAAACTGAAACGTCTGAGCGCGGCCGTGCTGGCAGCCAGCCTGTTCCCCGTTGCCGCCCAGGCCGCCGACGTGGAAGTCCTGCACTGGTGGACCTCCGGTGGCGAAGCCAAATCCGTCGCCGAACTGAAGAAGATGATGAGCGCCCAGGGCGTGACCTGGAAGGACTTTGCCGTCGCCGGTGGCGGCGGCGACAACGCGATGACCGCGCTGAAGACGCGCGTGGTGTCCGGCAACCCGCCGACCGCCGCCCAGATCAAGGGCCCGGCGATCCAGGAGTGGGGTGCCGAAGGCGTGCTGGCCGACATCGACGCCGTGGCCCGCGCCGGCAACTGGGACAAGCAGCTGCCGCCGGTGGTCAGCCGCGTGATGAAGTACAAGGGCAAGTACGTGGCCGCGCCGGTCAACGTGCACCGCGTGAACTGGCTGTGGGCCAACCCGGAAGCGTTCAAGAAGGCCGGCGCCACCGTGCCGAAGACCTGGCCGGAATTCTTTGCCGCCGCCGACAAGCTGAAGAAGGCCGGCATCCAGCCTATCGCCCACGGCGGCCAGCCGTGGCAGGACGCCACCCTGTTCGAATCGGTGGCGCTGGGCGTCGGCGGTGCCGACTACTACAACAAGGCGTTCGTGAAGCTGGACAAGGCCACCCTCGCCGGCCCGACAACCGTCAAGGTGTTCGAGACCCTGGGCAAGGTGAAGACCTACATCGACAAGGGCGCCGCCGGCCGCGACTGGAACCTGGCCACCGCCATGGTGATCAACGGCAAGGCCGGCATGCAGTTCATGGGCGACTGGGCGAAGGGTGAGTTCACCGCCGCCGGCAAGGTGCCGGGCAAGGACTTCATCTGCACCGACGCACCGGGCACCCAGAACGCGTTCACCTTCAACATCGACAGCCTGGCCATGTTCCAGCAGAAAAACCCGGCCGCGGTTCAGGCCCAGGCCAAGCTGGCCGCCACGGTGATGAGCCCGGCGTTCCAGGAAGTGTTCAACCTCAACAAGGGCTCGATCCCTGCCCGTCTCGACACGCCGATGGCCAAGTTCGACGACTGCGCGAAGAAGTCCAGCTTCGACATGAACGCCGCCTCCAAGAGCAGCAAGCTGGTGCCGAGCTTCGCCCACAAGATGGCGATGCCGTCCGCCACCGAAGGCGCGATGGTGGACGTGATCTCGCAGTTCATGAACTCGAGCATGACCGCGCAGCAGGCCACCGAGCGGCTGGCCCGTGCCGGCGCCGTGCGCTAAGAGCGTATTCACGATCTAGCGAGCTAAGGTGAGACAAGGCGAAAACGGCTGAGGAAGCGGCGTTTACAAGTAGTAAATACGCATATCTCAATCGTACTTGACGCCGTATCGCCCCAGTTGAAATCAAATCGCAGCAGATCGTGATCCGCGGCACCGGCGGCACCCCGCCGCCGGTCTGACCGGTCCGCCCCAGGCGGGCGGACCGGCCCCGTGTTTTTGTACCGAGACAGCAAGGAATCATCATGTCCGGATCTTCATCCCAAGGCAGCCTGCACGCGCTGGCCGACCGCTGGCTGCCCAAGCTGGTGCTGTCGCCGACGCTGGCTGCCAGCCTGATCTTCGTCTATGGCTTCATCGCCTGGACCGGTTGGCTCTCGTTTACCGAGTCCCGCCTGATGCCGCGCTACGAGTGGGCCGGCTTCGTGCAATACCAGGCGCTGTTCGAAAACGAGCGCTGGTGGACCACTGCGGCCAACCTTGGCATCTTCGGCGGCCTGTTCATCCTGTTCTGCCTGCTGGTCGGCCTGCTGATGGCAGTGCTGCTGGACCAGAAAATCCGCGCCGAAGGCGCACTGCGCACCGTCTACCTGTACCCGATGGCGCTGTCCTTCGTGGTCACCGGCACCGCGTGGAAGTGGATGCTCAACCCCGACATGGGGCTGCAGAAGGTGGTGGTCGACCTCGGCTTCACCGACTTCACCTTCGACTGGCTGGTCAATCCGGACATGGCGATCTACACCGTGGTCATCGCCGGCGTGTGGCAAAGCTCCGGCTTCGTGATGGCACTGTTCCTCGCCGGCCTGCGCGGCATCGACGACTCCATCATCAAGGCGGCGCAGGTCGATGGCGCCAGCCTGCCCACCATCTACCGCCGCATCCTGATCCCCAGCCTGCGCCCGGTGTTCTTCAGCGTGCTGCTGATCCTGTCGCACATCGCGATCAAGAGCTTTGATCTGGTGATGGCGCTGACCGGCGGCGGCCCCGGCAATTCGTCCGACGTGCCGGCGATCTTCATGTACCAGTTCGCCTTTACCCGTGGCCAGCTGGGGGTGGGTGCCGCCTCCGCGATGATGATGCTCATCACCATCGTCGCCGTGCTGGTGCCGCTGATGTATATGGAAACAAGGAGTGCCAAACGTGTTTAAGAACCTCACCGTTGGCCGCGCGCTGGTGTACGCCGCGCTGCTCCTGATGGCCATCTACTACCTGCTGCCGCTGTACGTGATGCTGACCACCTCGTTCAAGTCGCTGGACGACATCCGCGAGGGCAATATGCTGGCGCTGCCGCAGCTGTGGCAGGGCGGCGCCTGGAGCAAGGCGTGGGCCGAAGCCTGTACCGGTGTCGAATGCAACGGCATGCAGGGCTTCTTCTGGAACTCGATCAAGATGACGCTGCCGGCGGTGGCGATCTCCACCCTGCTCGGCGCCGTCAACGGCTACGTGGTATCGATGTGGCGTTTCAAGGGCTCCGACGCACTGTTCACCATGCTGCTGGTCGGCTGCTTCATCCCCTTCCAGGTAGTGCTGCTGCCGATGGCGCAGCTCTTGGGCCTGCTCGGGCTGGCCAATACCACCGCCGGCCTGGTGCTGGTGCACGTGGTGTACGGCACCGCGTTCACCACCCTGTTCTTCCGCAACTTCTACATCACGGTGCCGGACGAGCTGGTGAAGGCGGCGCGCATCGACGGCGCCGGCTTCTGGACCATCTTCCTGCGCATCCTGCTGCCGATCTCCGGCCCGATCTTCGTGGTCTGCATCATCTGGCAGTTCACCCAGATCTGGAACGACTTCCTGTTCGGCGTGGTGTTCGCCGCCGGCGAATCGCAGCCGATCACGGTGGCGCTGAACAATCTGGTCAACACCTCCACCGGGGTGAAGGAATACAACGTGGACATGGCCGCGGCGATCATCGCCGCGCTGCCTACCCTGTTCGTTTACATGGTTGCCGGCCGCTACTTCGTGCGTGGCCTGACAGCCGGTGCCGTGAAAGGTTAAGAAATGGCAGCGCTTTCCATCAATAACGTGTGCAAGACCTACGCCAACGGCACCGACGTGCTCAAGGGCATCAACATCGCGATCGGGGACGGCGAGTTCCTGATCCTGGTCGGCCCCTCCGGCTGCGGCAAGTCCACGCTGCTGAACATGATCGCCGGGCTGGACGACATCTCCAGCGGCGACATCGCCATCGGCAACAAACGCGTCAACGAGCTGTCGCCCAAGGACCGCGACATCGCCATGGTGTTCCAGAGCTACGCGCTGTACCCGTCGATGACGGTGCGCGAGAACATCAGCTTCGGCCTGGAAATCCGCAAGACGCCCAGGGCCGAGATCGACGCCACCGTCAAGCGCGTGGCCGAGATGCTGCAGATCACCCACCTGCTGGAGCGCAAGCCGGGGCAGATGTCCGGCGGCCAGCGCCAGCGCGTGGCGATGGGGCGCGCGCTGGCGCGCAACCCGGCGATCTTCCTGTTCGACGAGCCGCTGTCCAACCTCGACGCCAAGCTGCGCGTCGAGATGCGCACCGAGATCAAGCTGATGCACCAGCGCCTGAAATCGACCATCGTCTACGTGACGCATGACCAGATCGAGGCGATGACACTGGGCGACAAGATCGCGGTGATGAAGGACGGCATCGTGCAGCAGTTCGGCAGCCCGCAGGACATCTACGACAACCCGGCCAACCTGTTCGTCGCCGGCTTCATCGGCTCGCCGTCGATGAACTTCATCCCGGCCACCGTGGTGCAGTCCGGCAGCGACATCGGCGTCAAGATCTGCGACGACAACGGCTGCGTGGTGTTGCCGCTGCCGCACGACAAGGCGAAGCTGGCCGCATTTGTGGGCAAGGAAGTGATCTTCGGCATCCGCCCGGAACAGATCACCGACGCGCGCACCGCCCACCGCGACGGCCTGCCGGTGATGGCCTGCCACATCGACGTGATCGAGCCGACCGGCCCGGACACGCTGGTGTTCGTGTCGCTGAACAACACCAAGGTCTGCTGCCGCACCCACCCGACCGAGGCCAAGTACCCGGGCGAGAGCATGGAGCTGGTGTTCGACGTGTCCAAGGCGGTGCTGTTCGACCCGGCAACCGAAGCGCGGATCGTGTAGCGCCGGCGGCGTTTTCCTGCCTCACCACGGCGGCCTGCGGGCCGCCTTTTTCATGCGGCCAACGTTGGCCGCATCGCGCGACCGGCTCAGCCGGCCGGCGTCTCCCCCGCCAGCAACACCTTGCGGGCGACGGCGTAGCAGTCGTCCACGTGCGCGTTGCCGACCAGCTTCATCGCGCCAAAACTGAGCGATGCCGCCAGCGCCTGCCCCAGCAGCGGCACGAAGCGGGCCGCCGACTTGGTCGCCAGCCGCAGCCCGATGCGCTGCAGCACCTTCAGCAGCAAGGGCCGCGTCACCAGCTTGCCGACCAGCTCGCTGCCGATGCTGCTGATGGCAACCAGCATGATTTTCTTCAGCTGCGGATCCAGCGCCTCGATCTGCTCCGGGCTGAGGCCGAACTTGCGGTTGATGGCCGGGATCATTTCCAGCAGCAGGCTGACGTCGGTGCCGATATCCAGCCCCGGCACCGGCAGCACCGCGGCACCGGCGGAGAGGCCGGCGCGGCGGGTCACCATCGCCTTGCATTCGTCGCGCAGGGCGTCCAGTTCGGCCAGCGTGCGTGGTGGCATGGTTGTTCCTTTCTGTCTCTGTTCCTGTTGCTTCTGCTCGGGCAGCGCTGCGGCCAACGTTGGCCGCAGGCCTCAAGATGGATCAGTCTTCTGCCTGTGGCCTGCCACGGCCAGCTTTTTTGGCGGTAGGCAACAAGCTGGTAAGTTCCTGATAGCGCTGGAACAGGAAAGCCACCCGCTCGGCCTCGCTGGCAAAGGCTTTGCGGCCGTAGGCTGCATCCACCGCCTTGTCAAGCTGCTGGTGGGCTTTCAGCAGGGCGGGGGGCATAGTCAGCGGGTCGTACAGATCGGCCAACGTGGCGTCGGCAAACCGTGCACGGGTATCCAGCACTGCCTGTGCGGCCTGTTCGATGGCGGCGCGTTGTTTTTCGCTGGCGTCTGGCCAGGGAAAGTTGTTGTAGACCAAATTGACGGAGTATTGGTAGTCGCTTTTTAGCCGACCTGTTGTGTATCGCACCCACGCCATATGCATTAATGATTGTGTAACACCAAAATCGTAGTGGCTGGCGTTTGCCATGATGCGAAGCTTATTGCTGCTAAGCGTATCGGCACTAACATAACCAATGGGGATATAAAACCGTCGCTCCGAGCTCACTTCCGGAATAACCAGATAGTCTGCTCCTGGGATATTTTCTACATGGAAGTGAGTAGGCGTATCCGCAAGCTTACGAGTCGGTGCCGATTTGCTGGCAAGACGGACTTCTTTTACCGCTTGTACCCGCTTCATTGCTTCCGGCATCTTGCGCAGTTCGGCTGGCGGGCAGTCTCCCAGCCACAGGCACCAGCGTTGCCAGCCATTGATGAATTCGTCGGCACCCAGCCAGCGACGGAACCACTTGGCCGCTGCCGCTTCCTTCGCAATGAAAGCGTCTTTTTCTTCATCGCTGAACAAGTAGTGCCCACCATCGATTGGCTTGTTACCGATACCGATACCGGGTACAGCGCAGATAGGCTGGCTGCGGTTGGGCAGCAGGATGTCCGCAGCGTCTACCAGATACGGATTGATGCGGCCAACCTTTAGCGCTGCGGGCTCCGACTTGGGCGTTTCGTAGTCATACAGCCAGTGCTCGGCAGCATCCCGCAAACCAAAGCCGATAATGACGCAGTGCACCGCCGCCTTGCCGCGCGCCTCGCTATTCCACTGAAAAGTACGGTGGGCAAAGTGGATATGAATGCCGCGTGCCAGCAGGTCCCCCCACAGCACACCAACCTGTTCGCCCTGGGTGATGGAGTTGGTGGAGACAAAAGCACACCGTATCGCCACGTTGGCCGCACAGTAGTCCACCGCCTTGCGGTACCAGCAGCTAACGTAGTCCAGCAATCCGGAATTTCTGGTGTCGTGAAATACCGCGTCTACATCCTGACGCTGTTGCTCGGACAGCATCTTGGCACCCAGAAATGGCGGGTTGCCCACGATGTAGCTGAGCACGTCCGGGGCAATCAGCCCGGCCCAGTCCATGTCCAAGGCATTGCCTTGCACGATATGCGGTGCCGTTTTCAACGGCAGACGGGCAAAATACTGGCCGAATTCTTCCGACACCAGCAGGTTCATTTGGTGATCGGTGAGCCACAGTGCCACTTGGGCAATTTGTGCCGGGAACTCCTCCAGCTCAATCCCGTGCAGGCGATCCACGTTCAGCCAGACCAGTTCGCCCACGTCCAGTACCCGGCTTTTCTGCGCTTTGTGCAGCTCGCGCAGGACTTCCAGCTCCAGCAGGCGCAGTTCGCGGTAGGCAATCACCAGAAAATTACCGCAGCCACAGGCCGGGTCAAAAATGTGGATGTTGGCCAGTTTCTGGTGAAAATCCATTAGCTGGTTCGGCTTGTTGCGCAGCTTTTCAAATTCGCCGTGCAACTCGTCGAGAAAGAGTGGCTTCAGCGCCTTGAGGATGTTGGTTTCGCTGGTGTAATGCGCGCCCAGATCACGGCGAGCTTTCTTGTCCATGATGCTCTGGAACAGGCTGCCGAAGATGGCCGGGCTGATACGGCTCCAGTCCAGCGCGGTACAGTCCAGCAATGTCTCGCGCATCTGGCTGTCGAACGCAGCCAGCGATAGTGGCTCGGCAAAAAGCCGTCCATTCACATAGGGGAAGGCGGCCAGCAGGTCGTTCAGGCTCTTTTGGCGCTTGTTTTCCGGCGTGTTGAGCACCTGGAACAGCTGAGCCAGATGCATGCCCAAGTCACCGCCATCTTCGCGGGTTTCGCTTTCGATGTAGAGCTGGAACTGGCCGCGCTGGAAAATGGCCGTGTCTTCGGCAAACAGGCAGAATAGCAGGCGAACCAACAATACTTCCAGTTCATGCCCTTCGTAACCACTGGCTTTCAGCAGGTCGTGCAGTTTGCCTAGCTTTTCTGCCGCCTTGATGTTGACCGGGTCTTCCTTGCCGAAACTCTTGGTCTCCATGCCCAGCATGAAGCCGAACAGGCGCACCTTTTTGTACAACTCGGCCAAGGAGAAGTCGAAGGTCTTGTCTTCGTCCAGGTCATACAGTCGGAAGCGCGCAAAGTCGGACACCAGCACAAACCGTGGCAGATCGCGTTCTTTCAGGCCGGGAAAGTAATCGAAAGCCTGTGTCGCGGCACGGTCCAGGTCTTTACCACGGGATTTGTGTTCAACCAGCAGCACACCTTTCCACAGCAGGTCGATAAAACCGCCTTTGCCATCGGCTTTCTTGACCGGCTGCTCGAAGCTGGCCAATCTGCGCCGGGATAGACCGAAGATGTTGAAGAAGCCATCCCAGAAACTCTTGGCTTCAGCATCTTCGCTGGTTTCATTGGCCCATTCTTTGGAAAAGGCAAGGGCGCGGTCTTTAACTTCGTTCCACGATAAAGGCATGACAGGCTACCGCTGTAATCAAGACAAGACCGCAATTGTCCGTCATGCCTCATGCCAAGGGCAAGAAAGCCTGCGGCCAACCTTGGCCGCCACACTGGACGCCGCCGCGCGCCGCCGCGTAGTATGGCGTTTCCTCCTGTGTCGGGAGGGCGTCGCTCGGACGGTTCCGGGCGCTTACGTTGAAGGATTCCCCATGTCGTCTACCGGCAAGCGCCGCTTTGCGCGCATCGATCGTCTCCCGCCCTACGTTTTCAACATCACCGCCGAACGCAAGATGGCCGCCCGCCGTCGTGGCGACGACATCGTCGACATGAGCATGGGCAACCCCGACGGCGCCACGCCGCCGCACATCGTCGCCAAGCTGACCGAGGCCGCGCAGCGCCCGGACACCCACGGCTACTCCGCGTCCAAAGGCATCCCGCGCCTGCGCCGCGCGATCAGCCGCTGGTACCGGGAGCGCTACCAGGTGGACATCGACCCGGACAGCGAGGCCATCGTCACCATCGGCTCCAAGGAAGGGCTGGCGCACCTGATGCTGGCGACGCTGGATCGCGGCGACACCGTGCTGGTGCCGGACCCGAGCTACCCGATCCACATCTACGGCGCGGTGATCGCCGGCGCGCAGATCCGCAGCGTGCCGCTGGCACCGGGCGTGGACTTCTTCGCCGAGCTGGAAAACGCCATCCGCGGTAGCTACCCGAAGCCGAAGATGATCGTGATCGGCTTCCCGTCCAACCCCACCGCGCAGTGCGTGGAGCTGGACTTCTTCGAGCGCGTGATCGCGCTGGCGAAGAAACACGACATCTTCGTGGTGCACGACCTCGCCTACGCCGACATCGTGTTCGACGGCTGGAAGGCGCCGTCCATCATGCAGGTGCCGGGCGCCAAGGACATCGCGGTGGAGTTCTTCACCCTGTCCAAGAGCTACAACATGGCCGGCTGGCGCATCGGCTTCATGGTCGGCAACCCCGATCTGGTCGCCGCGCTGGCGCGCATCAAGAGCTACCACGACTACGGCACCTTCACCCCGCTGCAGATCGCGGCCATCGCCGCGCTGGAAGGCGACCAGCAGTGTGTGAAGGACATCGCCGCCAGCTACCAGAAGCGCCGCGACGTACTGTACAAGGGCCTGCTGGAGGCCGGCTGGCAGGTGGAATTGCCGAAGGCGTCGATGTACATCTGGGCGCGCATTCCCGAGCACTACCGCGCGCTGGGCTCGCTGGCGTTTGCCAACCTGCTGCTGGACCAGGCCAAGGTGTCGGTGTCGCCGGGCGTGGGCTTTGGCGACTACGGTGACGAGTACGTGCGTTTTGCGCTGATCGAGAACGAAAGCCGCATCCGCCAGGCGATCCGCGGCATCAAGACCATGTTCCGCGCCGACGGCATCCTGCCGCCGGGGTGAGTTGCCCGCCCCTTCCCCGGATGCGGCTGCGCCTTATCCGGGCCACGAAATTACGATGCCATGCAAAACGCCGCCCATACCGGGCGGCGTTTTGCGTTGCGGCCAACGTTGGCCGCAGGCTGCGGCACCGCACGCACCATGAAGCGGGAAACCTGCCGTGGCCAGGTGCGGATTGCGGTACGGCTCAGCCGGCGACAGTGTCGCTGACCGGCTGCTGCTTGCGCTCGATGACCTCGATGAAGCGGAACTCGATCTCCTGCATCAGCTCGTCGATGCGGATGATCTGCAGCTTGATGCGGTCGCCGGTGGCCAGCTCCGGCAGACCGGGAATGCGCTGGCGCATCGGCACGCCGTCGATGCGCACCAGGTCTTCCTTGATGTAGCTGGCGGTCGGCTCGCTGATGCCTTGCTGGCTGAACCAGCGCAGGCACCAGAAGTGCTCCATCTTGTCCTGGAAGCCCAGGTAGGCGCTGTAGGCGGCGTCGAAGTCGCGCAGCAGCGCGAACAGCATCGCGTCGCCCTGCGGGTATTGCGGCGTCTCGCCGCGGATCATCGCCACCAGCTGGCGCTGGTTGACGAAGTCCGACGCGCGGCGCAGCGGCGAGGTGCTCCACGCATACTGCGCGACGCCGAGGCCGATGTGCGGCTCCGGACGGGTGGTCATGCGTACCTTGCCCATGCTCTGCGCGCGGTACATGGCCGGGATATCGGCCTCGGCCAGCATGCGGCCCCACTCGCTGTTGGCGAGGATCATCAGCTCGGACACCAGCTTGTCCATCGGCGAGCCGCGCTTGCGCACGCTGATGATCACCTTGCCGTCGACCACGTTGAAGTTGTAGTCCACCTGCGGCGGGCGGTTCGGGTCCGGGGTCTTGCCGCGGAAGGCCTCGCGGGCGTTGGCGAACTGCCACAGCCACACCAGCTCCTTCTTGAACGCGTAGTCGGGGCCGAAACCGGGTGCGGCCAACGTTTCCTCGTTGAACACCTGCTCCAGCTGGTCGTGGCGCAGGTTGGCCGCGATGTTGACGCGCTCGATGCGGTTGTCGAACGCCACCAGCGAAAAATCGGGCGCCACTTCCACGTACAGGCTCAGCGCCGGGCAGGCCTGGCCTTCCTGCAGCGTGAACTGGTGCACCACGTCGTCCGGCAGCATGGTGATCTTGTCGCCGGGGAAGTAGACGGTGGACAGCCGGTTGTGCACCAGTTTCTCGATGTCGGAGCCGACCGCCACGCCCAGTGTCGGCGCCGCGATGTGGATGCCGACGCGGATGTTGCCGTTGTCCAGCCACTGTACCGACAGCGCGTCGTCGATCTCGGTGGTGGCAGCGTCGTCGATGGAGAAGGCGGCCACGTCGGACAGCGGCAGGTCGGCCGGCAGCGTGGCCGGCGCGTAGCTGCCGAAGCCCAGCCCTTTCGGGAAGTGCTCCAGCTGGAAGCCGGCCATCAGGTATTCCGGTACCGACGGGATGCCGCCGACGTGGTGCGCCAGGCGCAGCGGCGGCAGGCCGCAGGCGCGGCTGGCCTGGTCGAAGGCCTTGAATTCGAGGGTGTTCTTGTCCGGGCGGTACAGCAGCGGCATCAGGTGGCTGCGGATCGCGTCCGGCAGCGTGCCGGCGGCCAGCTCGGCGGCCCAGGCGTCGACCTGTTCCTGCTCGCGCTTCTTGCGCTCGATGCCGGCCAGCGCCGCCTTCAGCGTCTCTTCCGGTGCCGACTTGAAGCGGCCCTTGGCCTTCTTGTAGAAGTACATCGGCGCCGCGTACAGCTTGATCAGGATGGCGGCCGATTCGAACGCGTTCGGCGCGTGGCCGAAATAGTCAGCGGCCAGGGTGTCGAAGCCGAATTCGTCGTCGCCGCAGCATTCCCACAGAAAGTCGACGTCGATGTCGGCCGCAATCGCCTCGGCCGCGGGCAGGAACTCCTGCAGCGCACTGGAAAACTCCAGGAACACGTTGGCGGCCTTGAGTTTGGCGCGCTTGCCGTGCTGGGTGTCGACTTGCAGGCTGGCATCATTGCGGGAGACGATGCTGCCCACCTTGAAGCTGCCGCTTTCTTCGTAAAAGACGTTCATGCTGGCTCTGCGGGACAGGCTCGCCCCGGATCGTAGGTGAAACCGGAAAGTATACCAGCAGCGCCCGTGATCCCGCCGTGCCATCGCACCGCGGTGTGGGTTTTGTCACGACACGGCGGCGCCGCTCCCGGCCGGCGGCCAGGCTGCGGCGGGACGGTTCATAGCGGGTCGGCCAGGTACATGCGCACGTTGTGCTCTTCCAGCAGCTTTTTCAGGCTTTCCGGCGGCGTGGCATCGGTGTAGATGGCATTGAATTCGGTGATGTGACCCATGCGCACCAGCGCATTGCGGCCGAACTTGCTGTGGTCGGCGGCCAGGAAGCGGTGACGGGCATTATTCATCATCGCCTGCGCCACGCGTACCTCGCGGTAGTCGAAATCGAGCAGCGAGCCGTCGGCCTCTATTCCCGATACTCCGATCACGGCGTAATCAACCTTGAACTGGTTGATGAAATCCAGCGTCGCCACGCCGGTGATGCCGCCGTCGGAGGCGCGTACCACGCCGGAGGTGATCAATACGGTGAACTCCGGATTGGCCGACATGACAGAGGCGACGTGGATGTTGTTGGTGATCACGCGCAGCCCCTTGTGGGTGTTGGTCAGCGCCTGCGCCACTGCCTCGATGGTGGTGCCGATGCTCATGAACAGCGAGGCATGGTCGGGGATGTTTTCCGCGATCATGTCGGCGATGTGCGCCTTTTCGCTCTGCAGCTTGCCCTTGCGCGCGAAGTAATCCTCGTTTTCCACGCTGCTGCCGAGGGCGGCGCCACCGTGATAGCGGCGCAGCAGGTTGGCCTCGCACAGCTGGTTGATGTCGCGGCGGATGGTCTGCGGGGTAACGTCCAGCAAGCGGGCGAGCTCTTCAATCGGCATAAAGCCGTTTTCGCGCACCAGCTGCAAAATCTTGTCGTGTCTGGGTGATCGGCTCATGGCAGCAAGTTCGTAAACGAAAATTACAGCTTAGTCTTTAACATAGTTGCTACACAAACCGCAACTTTTCGGCGCCACAAACGAACCATTTGCCATAAAAAAGCGCCGCTGCGGTCGCGGCGGGCGGGATGTTCCGTACCGGCGCACAAGGCCGCGTAGGGTGCGTCACCCGCAGGGCGACGCGCCGGAGATGGGGTGCGCGGGCCGCTCAGCGCAGGAAGTGCTGCGGCGGCCAGCCGTAGCGGAACAGGTCGACGCGACCCTTGCCGTCCAGCTCGATGCCGTCCTGCTGCAGCAGCAGGCGCTGGTAGTCGGCGTCCTCGCTGCCCGGCCGCGCGATGCGGCCGCCGCTGCCGACCACGCGGAACCACGGCAGCGCCAGCTCCGCCGGCAGCCGCCCCAAGAGCGCGCCGACATGGCGCGCGTGGCGCGGGTAGCCGGCCAGCGCCGCCAGCGTGCCGTAGGTGCTGACCCTCCCCGGCGGGATGTCGCGCAGCGCGCGCAGCACCGCGTGCTCGAACTCCGGTGCCATCAGCCGTAGCGGCGGTCGGCAACGAAGGGGTTGCTGCGCCGCTCCTCTCCTATAGTGGTAAAGGGGCCATGGCCCGGCACCACCACCATGTCGTCCGGCAGCGCGAACAGCTTGCCGCGGATGGCGTCGATCAGTTGCTGGTGGTTGCCCATCGGGAAGTCGGTGCGCCCGATGCTGCCCTGGAACAGCACGTCGCCGACGATGCAAAGGTTGGCCGCATGACTGACGAACACCACATGACCCGGGGTGTGGCCGGGACAGTGCAGCACATCCAGCACTTCCTCGCCCACCGTCACTGTGTCGCCCTCTTCCAGCCAGCGCTCCGGCGTCAGCGGCTCGCTGCGCGGAAAGCCGAACATGGTGCCCTGGCTGGGCAGCTGATCAAGCCAGAAGCTTTCCGCGCGCTGCGGGCCTTCGATCTGCACCCCCAGCGCATCGGCCAGCGCGCGCGCGCCGCCGGCATGGTCGATGTGGCCGTGGGTGAGCAGCAGCTTTTCCACCGTCAGGTCGTGCTCGCGCACGAAGGCGAGGATGCGGTCGATATCGCCGCCGGCGTCGACCACGGCGGCACGGCGGGTGACATCGCACCAGATCACGGAACAGTTTTGCTGGAATGGCGTCACCGGGACGACTTGCAGTTGCAGGGACATGGCAGGCATCACTTGAAGGAAATCGGTCCCGCGATTGTGGCACGGGCGGGCGGTGCGGCCAACCTTGCCGCCACCGGCAAGCCCCTGTACGCAGTGTTGGTAATCCACCCCTTACAGTGGTGTAGTCGGTTGAGTACATCGCCCGTTGCGGCAACGATGTCACCCATCGGGACGCGGCCTTGCGTCCGGCCAAACACATAACAAGGAGTCATCATGGCACTGAAACTGGCAATTAACGGCTATGGCCGTATCGGTCGCATGGTACTGCGTGCCTGGCAGGAACGCTTCGCCGGGCAGGATATTGAAATCGTTGCCATCAACGATCTGGGCAACCCGGAACTGCACGCCCACCTGACCAAGTACGACTCCATCCACGGCCCGTTCCCCGGCACCGTGGCGCTGGAAGGCGACAAGCTGGTGATCAATGGCAAGCCTATCCAGCTCTTGTCGGTCCGCAACCCGGCCGAACTGCCGTGGGGCGAGATGGGCGTGGACATCGTGCTGGAATGCACCGGCATCTTCACCAAGCGCAACAAGGCCGGCCTGCACCTGCAAGCCGGTGCCAAGAAGGTGCTGATTTCCGCCCCGGCCGACGACGCCGACGCCACCATCGTCTACGGCGTCAACCACGACACCCTGCGCAGCGAGATGAGCATCGTGTCCAACGCCAGCTGCACCACCAACTGCCTGGCGCCGCTGGTCAAGCCGCTGAACGACACCATCGGCGTCGCCCACGGCCTGATGACCACCGTGCACTCCTACACCAATGACCAGGTGCTGCTGGACACCGAGCACAGCGACCTGCGCCGCGCCCGTTCCGCCGCGCTGTCGATGATCCCGACCAAGACCGGCGCCGCCGCCGCCGTCGGCCTGGTGCTGCCGGAGCTGAAAGGCAAGCTGGACGGCTTCGCGGTGCGCGTGCCGACCGCCAACGTGTCGCTGGTGGACCTGACCTTCACCGCCCGCCGCGATACCACCGTCGCCGAGGTGAACGAGATCGTCACCGCCGCCGCCAATGGTCCGCTCAAGGGCGTGCTGGCGGTGAACACCCTGCCGCTGGTGTCCATCGACTTCATGCACAACCCGGCGTCCAGCGTGTTCGACGCCTCGCTGACCCGCGTGATCGAAGGCCGCCAGGTGAAGGTGCTGTCCTGGTACGACAACGAGTGGGGCTTCTCCAACCGCATGCTGGACACCGCACGCGCCTGGGCTGCCGCCAGGTAATTCCCCGGCGCCCGTGTGGAGACGGGCGCCTCGTTCTTTGGTTCTGTTGCTTCTTCGTGCATAAACCGTTTGCCTGCCCGTCATCGGGCAGGCTTTTTTACGTCTATGCTCAAACCTGCCGGCGCGGAAGCTGCTGCCACCGACACGGCCCGTACGGCGCCAGCCATGACAATGCACCGGCTGCCCGGCCAGGCCGGCCGCACCGCGTACGGTGCCGGAACTTGCGTTTATCCACGTCGTGATGTTCGTCCAAGGAGGTAGTCATGCCCGATCAGATCCTTAACGCCGAGAAAGAACAACTGCTGGCCGATGTGCGCAGCGTGCTCAACCACACCGAGGAGCTGCTGGCCGGCGCCGGCGAGGAAGGCGGTGCCAAGGCGCAGGAGCTGCGCAACAAGCTCGGCGCCAACCTGAAGCTGGCCAAGGAGCGGCTGCTGGAGGCGGAAAAGCTGACGGTGGCCAAGGCCCGCGCCGCGGCCAAGGTGACCGACCAGTACGTGCATGAACACCCGTGGAAAGCGATCGGCATCGCCGCCGCCATCGCCTTCCTGATCGGCCTGCTGGTATCGCGCCGCTGATGGCGGACACCCCGCGCCCGCTTCCGGGCAGTCTCTCCTCGCTGCTGCACGGGCTGGGCGCACTGCTGTCCAGCCGTGCGGACCTGGCACGGCTGGAGTGGCAGGAACAACAGGAACGCCTGCTGCTGCAGACCATGCTGGCGGGGCTGGCGGTGGTGGTGCTGCTGGCGGCGCTGATCGCGCTGCTGCTGTTCGTGGCGCTGGTAACGCCGGCGGCGTGGCGCGCCACGGTGATGGGCGCGCTGGCACTGCTGCTGGCCGGCAGCGGCATCGGCCTGCTGCTGGCGCTGCGGCGGCGGGCGGAACGCGCGCCAGCGGCGTTCGCCTGCACGCTGCAGGAGCTGCGCAAGGACTGGCAGGCGCTGTCCGGCAAGGAGCAGCCATGACACGGGCGCAACGCGAACAGCACAAGCAGTTGCTGCTGCTGAAGGGTGAGCTGCTGCGCATGCAGCTGACGCTGGAGGCCGAACGCTGGCGCCAGCCGGCACAGCTGCTGCGCGAGGGCGCAAGCCTGTTCGGCACCGCCACCGGCGGCGGCCTGCTCGGCAGCGCGCTGTTGCTGCTGCGCCACGGCAGGCTCAGGCGCTGGCTGAAGTGGCTGCTGGCCATCCTCGGCCTGTGGCGGCTGCTGCGGCGCTGAGAACCTGTTCACGATCTGACGGTAACGCCGGCCGGCGACGGCCGGTTTCCCGCTACGCCGCTGGCGGCTATTCCTCGTCGCGCCAGCCCGGCATCCGCGCGCCGACCGGCACGTCGATCACGATTGAGGTCTTGGTGTCGCCGTACTGCATCAGCCGCGCGATCACCTGCTGCAGGGTGGCCATATTGTCGACCGCCACCTTGATCATCAGCCCGCTGCTGCCGGTGATCGAGTAGCACTCGGTGATCTCCGGCATCGTCTTCAGCGTCTCCAGCACACCGTAGTATTCCAGGTTTTTCACCGTCAGCTCGATCAGGCACTGGATCGGATAACCCAGCTTTTCCGGGTTGATTATTGCGCGATACCCGGCAATGACACCGGAACGCTCCAGTTTTTCCACCCTTTCGGCAACAGCCGGCGCGGACAGACTGACGCGGCGCGCCAGTTCCGCGTAGCTGAGGCGGGCATTTTCATGCAGGGCAGCAATGATTTTGCGGTCAAACTTGTCCATGCTTTAGATTCGAAAGCAAATCAGTCAAAAATAAATTGTATACAAAGAACATCTCTACTAAAACCTTTGATTGCTTGTTATGCAGCCGCAGCAAGCCACGTACAATTCGCCCCGTGTTGGCAGCAACGGGTCCGCGCCCGAGGTTGCCGGCTTCTGGATAGGTATTGAGGGTGTCGGTACTGCTGACATCTTTGGAACTGTTCTGGTGATCTCTTTGTCCCTGGTCTTTAAGCGCTTGCGGCCCGATTGGCCACAAGCCGACCCTTAGTCGCCTGCCCCTCACCGGGCAGGCATTTTTTTGTCCGCATTCCGTCCGTTGGCAGTGCCTTGCCAGCCATGCCATGACGCACTGCACGGTATTATCTTGCCGGTCCTTAATCCAGATCAATCCATTGTCGCTGAGCAATGACGACAATACGAACCATTCTTCTTTGTAGTAATGCCACATGATGACAGCTGCCCCGTTGTGGAGCGGCCCGTGCCGCTGGCTTGCGCACGGTCTTGTCTGTTATTGTTGCGTCTGAACAACAATAAGTATTCGCATTCAAATTACTATCAAGGTTTGCGCCGCATCAATGGCGCCACATTCGTAAAGGAACCCGTAATGAAGAAAAGCATGATCCCGGTACTGGCTCTGCCTGTGCTGCTTGGTGCCAGCCTGTCAGCCCAGGCGCTGGAGTATCCTATCGGCAAGCCACAGCTGAAGGGTGGCATGGAGATCGCCGCCGTTTACCTGCAGCCGGTGAAGATGGAGCCGGACGGCATGATGCGCAAGGCGGAACAGTCCGACGTCCACCTCGAAGCCGACATCCACGCCACCGCCAGCAACAAGAACGGCCTGGCCGAGGGCGACTGGGTACCCTACCTGCTGGTCAAGTACGAGATCAGCAAGGTCGGCGGCAAGGACGTGATCAAGGGCGATTTCATGCCGATGGTGGCCTCCGACGGTCCGCACTATGGCGATAATATCAAGCTGCAAGGCCCGGGCAAGTACAAACTGAAGTACACCATCCTGCCGCCGAGCATGAACCCGCACGCCCACTTCGGCCGCCATGTCGACAAGGAAACCGGTGTTGCACCGTGGTTCCAGCCGATCGAACTGAACTACGAATTCACCTACGCCGGTATCGGCAAGAAGGGCGGCTACTAAGCCTGTCTGCTGCGGCCGCCCCCCGGCCGCAGCCTCTCCCACAGGAGCAAGCACATGCGTGCACGCCATATACTGCCGATGCTGGCCCTGCTGCTGGCCGGCCCCCTCCATGCCGAAGAGCTGCCGGTATTCCGGCTGGAGCTGAACGACGGCCAGCTGAAACCGGCACGGCTGGTGGTGCCGGCCGGCAAGCGCTTCAAGATCGAGATCTTCAATCGCGGCAAGACGCCGGTGGAGTTCGAAAGCCTGCAGCTGCGCAAGGAAAAAGTACTGGCCCCCGGTGCACAGAGTTTCGTGGTGTTCAACCCGCTCAGCCCCGGTGAGTACAAGTTTTTTGATGAATTCCACATGGCGACGGCACAGGGCGTGCTGGTCGTGAAATGAGGTAAGGAACAGGCACGATGGAACAGGTATTGTTTATCGTCTGGCGCGAGAGTGTCGAAGCGATGCTGGTGATCGGCATCCTGCATGCGTGGCTATCGCAAAACCCGGTCACCGGCGGCAAGCGCTGGCTGTGGGGCGGCGTACTGGCCGGATTGTTGCTGGCGGCGCTGCTGGCACTGGGGCTGTTCGCCGCCAGCGAGCTGTTCGGCAGCTACCAGGATATGTTCCAGGCAGCAATGGTGTTCACCGCCGCGGCGCTGATCGTGCACATGGTGTTGTGGATGCGCGAGCACGGCCGCAACCTGAAGTGCGAACTGGAGGCCGGCCTTGCCGCCAGCAGCGCGCGCCATAACGGCTGGGGCATCCTGCTGCTGGTGGCGCTGGCGGTCGGCCGCGAAGGCAGCGAAACCGTGGTCTTCCTGTACGGCACGCTGTCCGGCAGCGAGACCCTGTGGCCGCTGCTGCTGGCCGGCACCGCCGGCTTCCTGCTGGCATTGCTGTCGTTCTGGCTGCTGCAGCTGGGCGGGCGTTACCTGTCGTGGCGGCTGTTCTTCCGCGTTACCGAAGTCATGCTGCTGCTGCTGGCGGCGGCGCTGTTCACCAGCGGCATCGACAAGCTGATCTCGCTGGACATCCTGCCGGCGCTGGTCGATCCGCTGTGGGACAGCTCGGCACTGCTGGACGACATGAGCGCCAGCGGCGGCGTGGTGTCGGCACTGACCGGCTACCGTGCCCACCCGGCGCTGATGACGCTGCTGGCCTACGCCGGCTACTGGCTGGCGGTGCTGGCGCTGATGCGCTGGCGCGGCCGCCGTGTGGTGACAAGGTTGGCCGCATGAAAGCGCACGACTGCACCACGGCGGTCGCCGCGCGGCCGTGGCTGGCGCGGATCGGCGACGGTCTGCAGCAGCATGCTGCGCTGATCCGCCGCCTGCAATGGCTGGTGGTGACAGTGTATCTGGTGCTGATCGTGCTTCCTGTATTGACCCCGCTGCCGGACGAAACCGCGCACCTGTGGAACCACGTCACCCTGATCGCGCAATTTGCATTCTGGGGCATCTGGTGGCCGTTCGTGCTGCTGTCGATGGTGCTGTTCGGCCGGCTGTGGTGCGGCGTGCTGTGCCCGGAGGGCGCACTGTCGGAATGGGCGGCGCGTCACGGCAAGGCACGACCGATTCCGCGCTGGCTGCGCTGGCCGGGCTGGCCGTTCACCGCCTTCGTGCTGACCACGGTGTACGGGCAGATGGTCAGCGTCTACCAGTATCCGCAGGCGGTGCTGCTGGTGCTGGGCGGCTCCACCGTCGCCGCGGTGTGGGTCGGCTACTACTACACCCGCGGCAAGCGTGCCTGGTGCCGCTACCTGTGCCCGGTCAATGGCGTATTTTCACTGCTGGCCAAGCTGGCACCGCTGCATTTCCGCGTCAGCGAGCAGGCATGGCAGGCGTCGCTGGACAACAAGCGCATGCTGCCGGTCAAGGCGGTGGATTGTGCGCCGCTGCTGCCGATCCGCCAGATGCAGGGCGCCAGCGGCTGTCACATGTGCGGCCGCTGCAGCGGCCACCGCGATGCGGTGGCGCTCAGTGCCCGCTCGCCGGTCGACGAGGTGGTGCGCCTCGGCGCGCACGATGCCGACGGCTGGCAGAGCGCGCTGATCCTGTTCGGCCTGCTCGGCGTCGCCATCGGCGCCTTCCACTGGAGTGCCAGCCCGTGGTTCACCACATTGCATACCGCGCTGGCGGAGTGGCTGATCGAACGCGACATCATGTGGCCACTGGACACCGGTGCACCATGGTGGCTGCTGACCAGCTACCCGCAGCAGAACGACGTATTCAGCTGGCTGGATGGCGGCCTGCTGCTGGCCTATATCGCGGTGACCGCCATCGCACTGGGCGGGCTGTGCAGCCTGCTGCTGGCTGTGGCGGTAGCCTGTCACGGCTGGCAGCGCCAGCGCTTCCACCACCTGGTGCAGGCGCTGATCCCGCTGGCCGGCTGCGGCGTGTTCCTCGGCCTCACCACCGTCACCCTCAGCCTGCTGCGCAGCGAGCACATCGTGTGGCCGTGGGTCAACGACGTGCGGCTGCTGCTGTTGCTGGGCGCCAATGGCTGGTCGCTGTGGCTGGCGGCGCGCATCGGCGCCGGCTGGCAGCGCAGCTGGCTGCGGCAGGTACTGGCATTGCTGCCATTCTGTGCCGCGCTGCTGTGGATAGACAGCGCCTGGGGCTGGCTGTTCTGGTGGTGGTGAGCGCCTGAATCACATAGCAACCCGACAACAGCTTGGCTGCAAGCGTGCTTGCGGCCAAGCTTGTTGCTGCCTCAGCCGTGTGCCGGTGCGGCACTGAGCAGGCGCGCCTGCGCGTCGTGCAGCAGCACCAGATAGCGCTGGTACTGCTTCAGCACGTCGGCGATCACCTCCTGCTGTTGCAGGTATTCGATGCTGTAGCCCTCGCGGCCATCCACAAAGAACGTCATCGCCTGATAACTGTGCGGCCGCTGGCCGGCTGGCAGCGCCACATCGCGCAGCACGAAAGCCGGTGTCGCCTGCCCCGCGCAGCGCACCCCATAGACAAAATCGCGTAGTGCCGGCTGCGGGATGCTCAGCTGCAGAGCACCGCTGGCAGCATCGCGTATGACTTGCGCCGCCACGCCGCGCGTGGCCAACTCTGCCGCCACCGCCTGCAGTGCCGGCTGTACCGTTTCATCGATGAACTGCTGCACCTCGGCCGCCTGTGGCTGGTTCAGCATCACCGCCAGCCGCTGCCGCCAGTGGTGGCCGCTCCAGAACGAGGTCGCCGGCGCCAGCGCCTGCATGGCGTGGTGACGGTCGGCACGCAAGCCGCGCAGCAGGCCGCAGCACAGCAACAGCATGATGGCGGCAAACGGTAGTGCACTGATCAGCGTCATGGCCTGCAACGCCTGCAGTCCGCCGGCGGCAAGCAGCACCGCCGCGGTCAGCCCCAGCAGCGCCACCCAGAAGCCGCGCTGCCACAGCGGCGATTGTGCCGCGCCGCGGCTGGCGATGGCATTGAGCACCAGCGCACCGGAATCGGCGGAGGTGACGAAAAACACCGCCACCAGCAGCACCGCCACACCGGAGGTCAGCTGCGGATACGGCAGGTAGTCGAAGAAGCGGAACAGCAGCGCATCGACATTGCCGGCGCTGGCGCCTAGCGCACCGGCGGCGACATGGCTGTCCAGCCAGATCGCGCTGTTGCCGAACACCGTCATCCACAGCAGGTTGAACAGCGACGGCACCAGCAGCACGCCGATGATGAACTCGCGGATGGTACGCCCGCGCGAGATACGGGCGATGAACATGCCGACAAACGGCGACCACGAGATCCACCATGCCCAGTACAGCAGCGTCCAGCCACCGAACCAGCCCTGCATGTCGCTATCGCTGTAACTGAAGGTGCGGAAGGTGAGCGATACCACGCTGGACAGATAGTGGCCGATGTTCTCGCTGAAGGCGTTCAGCAGGTAAAGCGTCGGCCCGGTCGCCAGCACGAACAGCAACAGCAGCCCGGCCAGCACCAGGTTCAGCTCGCTCAGGCGGCGCACACCCTTGTCCAGCCCGGAAGCAACCGACAGCCCGGCCAGCAGCATCACCACTGCGATCAGCCCCAGCTGGAAGCTCAGCGTGTCGGTCTCCCAGCCGGTCAGCGTGGCGAGACCGGCGCTGATTTGCAGTACGCCGTAGCCGAGGGTGGTGGCGATACCGAACACGGTACCGACCAGCGCGAACACGTCCACCGCGTGGCCAAGCGGGCCGTTGATGCGCTCGCCCAGCAGCGGATACAGGCCGGAGCGTATCGTCAGCGGCAACTGGTAACGGAAGCCGAAATAAGCCAGCGCCAGGCCGACCACTGCGTAGATCGCCCACGCGTGCAGCCCCCAGTGCTGAAAGGTGGTCAGCATCGCCACCTGCACCGCTGCCGCCGGCGTGCCCGCGGCGGTCGGCGGCGTGAGGAAGTGCAGCATCGGCTCGCCGACGCCGAAATACATCAGGCCGATGCCCATACCGGCAGCAAACAGCATCGCCAGCCACGAGGCAAACGAAAACGCCGGCCGCGCCTCGTCCGGCCCCAGGCGGATATCGCCGTAGCGGCTGACGGCAATGGCCAGCAACAGCAGCAGGAAAATCGCCACCGCCAGGATATAGAACCAGCCGAAGTTATGGATCACCCACTGCTGCGCCTGTAAAAAGGTGTGTTCGGCACTGCCCGGCAGCAGCACCGACCATGCCAGCAGGCTGCAAATCAGCAGCAGGCCGGGAATGAACACTGGCCACGCCAGTGTGGTGTCACGGGAGGAGACAGCGTTGTCCATGCTTTCCTTTCAAGACTTGGGTCGCAGGATGTCGCGGGAGCGCCCAGATCGCGGCAGAAGCCACAAGATGGGGGTAAGGCGTGAAGACCGGCGGGTGTCCGGCAAGCAGGGACTGGACGCGTCACAGCACGACGCGAGAGATGGCATTCTACGTCACAAATTAATTTTTGCACAAAACTTAATTACAAGTCAATGACCGCTGTACGGCACCGGTACCGATTCATGCCATAATCGCGCAGCCTGTCCGGCAAGCGGCGGCACGCCGTACCATTTCTCAGTCATAAAACGGACAGAAGCATGAAGCGTCATATTTCTGTAACGCCCTGTTTCTATCCTTGCCATAATTTCCAATGGGAGGATGCCCATCCATGGCTGCCAATATCCTGCTTGTCGAAGACGAGCCCGCGATCCAGGAACTGATTGCCTTCAACCTGACCCAGGCCGGCCATCACGTGCTGCGCGCCAGTACCGCCGAAGCGGCGCTGATGCTGGTGAAGAACGCCTTGCCGGACCTGATCCTGCTGGACTGGATGCTGCCCGGTGCCTCCGGCGTCGAGATCGCGCGCAAGCTGCGCGGCGACGAGCGCACGCGCCAGATCCCGATCATCATGCTCACCGCCCGCTCCGAGGAGCAGGACAAGGTGCAGGGGCTGGAGGCCGGCGCCGACGACTACATCACCAAGCCGTTCTCGCCGCGCGAGATGCTGGCACGCATCAAGGCGGTGCTGCGCCGCCGCGCGCCGCAGATGACCGACGACGCGGTCGAGGTGAAGGGCCTGCGCCTGGATCCGGCCACCCACCGCGTACAGGGCAACGGCGACAGCATCGACCTCGGCCCCACCGAATTCCGCCTGCTGCACTTCTTCATGACCCACGCCGAACGCGTGCACTCGCGCACCCAGCTCCTGGACCAGGTGTGGGGCGACCACATCTTCGTCGAGGAGCGCACCGTCGACGTGCACATCCGCCGCCTGCGCAGCGCGCTGGAGGCCACCGGCCACGACGCGCTGATCCAGACCGTGCGCGGCACCGGCTACCGTTTCTCGGCACAGGGGTAATCCATTGACTGACTTTGCGCGGCGTTCGCTGGGCTGGCTGTTCGCCATCAGCAGCATCGCTTTCGGCTTTTCGCTGATCTACGGCCCGGAGATCGGGCTGCTGGTACTGTGCGGCCAGCTGTTATTGTGGCTGGGCTTCCACCTGCACCATATCGGGCTGCTGCTGCGCTGGCTGGAGCGGCCGGCCCCCGGCCGCATCCCGGAGGGCTACGGCATCTGGCACAACGCATTCATGGCGCTGTACCGCCAGGCGCGCAAGCAGAAGCAGAGCAAGCGCAAGCTGGCCAGCATCCTCGACCGCTTCATCAATGCCGGCGAGGCGATGCCGGACGGCGTGGTGGTGCTGGATGAATACGACCGCATCGAGTGGGTCAACCCGGTCGGCGTCGAACACTTCGGGCTGGACCCGAAGGCCGATGTCGGCAACCAGATCCTCAACCTGGTGCGCCAGCCCTCGTTCCACACCTATATGGCGGCGCAGAGCTACAGCCAGCCGCTGATCCTGCACCGCACGACCCCGGACGAACGCGTGCTGTCGATCCAGCTGGTGCCGTTTGACATCACCCGCAAGCTGCTGCTGTCGCGCGACATCACCCAGCTGGAGCGGGTACAGACCGTGCACCGCGACTTCGTCGCCAACGTGTCGCACGAGCTGCGCACGCCGCTGACCGTGGTCGGTGGCTTCCTGGAGACGCTGTCGGACATGCCCAAGGTCGACGACGCCACCCTGCGCCAGTTCCTGGCGCTGATGCTGGAACAGTCGCGGCGGATGCAGAGCCTGGTCGAGGACCTGCTGACGCTGTCGCGCATCGAGAACAGCCCGCGCAGCATGGCGCAGGAGACGGTGGACATGGACCAGCTGCTGGACACGCTGATGGTCGAAGCCGAAGGCCTGTCGCAGGGACGCCACCGGATCACGCTGGACAAGCGCTGCCCGCGCTGGCTGCGCGGCAACGCACAGGAGCTGCACTCGGCGTTCGGCAACCTGGTGTCCAACGCGGTGCGCTACACGCCGGAGGGCGGCAGCGTCACCCTCAGCTGGCAGGAACAGGACGAGGGCCGCGCCGTGTTCAGCGTCAGCGACACCGGTATCGGCATCCCGCGCGAACACCTGCCGCGCCTCACCGAGCGCTTCTACCGCGTCGACCGCGGCCGCTCGCGCGGCAACGGCGGCACCGGCCTCGGCCTCGCTATCGTCAAGCACGTGCTGGCGCGCCACCAGGCACGGCTGGAGGTGCACAGCGAGCCGGACAAGGGCAGCTGCTTCAGCGTGATCTTCAACGCCGAACAACTCACCGCCCGCGAATGAGCCACCGGCGGCGGCCGTGTTGCGCGGCCGCCGCGCGCCACGTAGTCGCCGATGTACTGGCGGCCAGCTGAGGCCGCCGCGCTGTAGTCTCTTTGCTTCAGCGCGGGCACGCGCTACGATGGGGTGCCAAAAAATCAAACCAATACCGGGACCCGCACCATGAATCGTCTACAAGCCATCCGCCCCTTCGGCCAGCGTCTCTGGCTGGACAACCTGTCGCGCGAACTGATCGCCAGCGGCGAACTGGCCCGCTTGCTGGCCGACGACGGCATCGCCGGCGTCACCTCCAACCCGGCCATCTTCCACAAGGCGATCAGCACCGACCCGCGCTACCGCGACGAGCTGGCGCAGCTGAAAAGCGACGCCACGCTGAGCGCCGAACAGCGCTACGAAACGCTGGTCATCGCCGACATCCAGGCCGCCTGCGACCTCAACCTGCCGCAATACCGGGCCACCGCCGGCGACGACGGCTACGTGTCGCTGGAAGTATCGCCGGCACTGGCGCACGACGAAGCCGGCACCCTCGCCGCCGCGCGCCGGCTGTGGGTCGCCATCGACCGCCCGAACGCGATGATCAAGATCCCGGCCACGGCGCCAGGCATCGCCGCCTTCCGCCAACTGACCGCCGAGGGTATCAACGTCAACATCACGCTACTGTTCTCGCTGAAACAGGTGGAGGCGGTGTGGGACGCCTACATCGCCGGCCTGACTGCGCGCCATGCCGCCGGCCAGCCGCTGCGCCACGTCAAGGCGGTGGCCAGCTTCTTCCTGTCGCGCGTCGACAGCCTGCTCGATCCGCAACTACCCGCCCCACTGCAGGGCAAGGCGGCGATCGCGCTGGCCAAGGCGGCCTACCGCCGCTACCTGCAGCGTTTCCACGGCGCCGAATTCGCCGCGCTGCACGCCGCCGGCGCGCGGCCGCAGTTCCTGCTGTGGGCGTCCACCGGCACCAAGAACAAGGCCTACTCCGACGTGCTGTACGTGGAGAGCCTGATCGGCGCCGACACCGTCAACACCGTGCCGGACGCCACGCTGGCGCTGTTCCGCGACCACGGCCACGCCGCCGCCACGCTGGCCGCTGACGGCGATGCGGCGCTGGCCACGTTGGCCGCAGCAGAGGCCGCCGGCATCGACTTCGACGCCGTCGGCGAACAGCTGCAGCAAGACGGCCTCGCGCTGTTCGAACAGGCGTTTGCCGAGCTGCTGCAGCTCACCGCCTGAGCCGGCATCCCGGACAGGGCGGACCGGCGCGACGGTACCGCCCGCGCCGCACGACAAAGGCAGACGGCAACAGTGACAGAGCAAACTTGATCTGCCCGTTTTGCCTGCCGCCCGCCACCGTGTAAGATGCGACGATAGTCCACCCGACCACCCGAGGGAAACTTCGCATGTTCTTCCATACCCGCGCTGCCTTGCAGCAGTCACAAAGCCTCAATACCGAACTGCAACAGGAAAACCAGCGCCTGCAGGCCCGCCTCGCCACCCTGGAAGGCGAGCATGCCAGCCAGCGCATGCAGCTGGACACGCTGACCCGCGAGCGTGCGATGCTGCAGGGGGTGTTCGCCAATATCGGCAGCTTCGGCGACTCGCTGGGCGGGGTGCAGCACTCGTTCCAGGGGCTGGCCGGCAGTCTTGGCCAAGAAAAGGACGCCGCCCACACCATGGCGGCACAGGCCGACAGCAACCGCAATAATTTCCAGCTGATCGCCGGCAACCTGAAAACCATGTTCCAGCGCATCGAGCAGGCGTCCACCAACGTCGCCACCCTGCACCAGCAGGCGGAACAGATCGGCGGCATCGTGCGTCTGATCAAGGACATCGCCGACCAGACCAACCTGCTGGCGCTGAACGCAGCCATCGAGGCAGCGCGCGCCGGCGAATCCGGACGCGGCTTTGCCGTGGTTGCCGACGAAGTGCGCAAGCTGGCCGAGCGCACCGCCAAGGCCACCACCGAGATCGCCGGCCTGGTCGGCCTGATCCAGGCCGAAACCGAGAGCGCCAAGCACACCATGCAGCAGGGCGCCGACGATGCCAGCCGCTTCTCCGGCGACAGCGAACAGGCGATGCACAGCATGCAGCAGCTGTATGACCAGGCACAGCACATGGAAGCCACCATTGCCGCCGCCGCACAGCTGTCCGGCGTCGAACTGGCCAACCTGGAAGAGCTGACCATGAAACTGGAGGTATACAAGGTATTCATGGGCATCTCGTCACTGCGCCCGGAACAGCTGCCGGACGAGACACAATGCCGCCTCGGCCAGTGGTACTACGCCGGCGACGGCAAGGAGCGCTTCTCGCGCCTGCCCGGCTACGGCGCACTGGAAAGCCCGCACCGCGAGGTACACCAGCACGCGCGCCGTGCGCTGGAACTGTTCTACGCCGGCAACCCCGACGCCGCGCTGCACGAGCTGGCGGCGATGGAGCAGGCCAACGCCAGCGTGATGGCCGGGCTGGAGCGCATGCTCGGCGAGCTGAAAACAGTCGCCTGAGGCGGCACGGGCACGCCGGCTCCGTTACGCCGGCAACGCCCTACCCAGCTTGCCCATTAACTCAAGCAAGGCCGCATCACCCTGTATCCGTTGCTGGAACTGGCTTCGTAACGCATCACTGCGCTGCGGGTCAAGAATGGTGGCCTGGTAGTGTTGCTCGGCACCGCTGATACCATTGGCGGTCAGCACTGCCTGATAGTGCCCCTCTATCGCGTCGGCGTATTGTTTGCGCTCGGCCGACGAGAGCCGCGCCGCTTCGGGATGATGCGCCTCGAACCAGTTGCCGCTCACGCCCAGGCGGTTTGCCACCGGCATTCCGTACGATGCCAACCAGTCCGGGATCTGGTATTTGGCAACGTCTGCCTCCGGATTGTTGGCCTGCGGTCCGGCGGCCGCGTTTTGCTCTGCCGCCTGCGCCTGTCGCGCCGCAGACGAAATCGTCACCACGTCGGCGCGCGCCGCACCGGTATTTGCTTGTGCTGTGGTGGCCTGCTGCGGCCGCTTGCCATAGGCGGCCTGCAATGATGTGACCGTGATTTGGTTGCTGCTGATTCGCATGACCCGCTCCTGCCCTGCTTGCCGATTCCCGATACCGGCCAGCAGCAAAAAGCATGCCACCAAATTTAGTTGGCATAATTACAAAGAGTTAACATTAAAATCCGTACCGGCCATTGATTTATTTCAGAAAACATGAAAACTCTCTTCAGCCATGATGACTGGCATGACAAGACATGCCGCTGCGGCGGCAATTTTGTGCCGTGATTCGCTTCAGTTGCACCACCGGAAAAACATAAAAAACGGCAGCCCGCGGGCTGCCGTTTTGTTGCCGGAGAGGCGGCTCAGTAGTCGCCGCGCTGCGGCACCAGCACCGTGCGGTTGCCGTTGTTCTCCATTGCCGACACGATGCCGGCGGCCTCCATATCCTCGATCAGGCGCGCGGCACGGTTGTAGCCGATGCGCAGCTGACGCTGTACCGACGAGATCGACGCCTTGCGCGTACGCAGCACGATCTCCACCGCCTCGTCGTACAGCGGGTCGCTCTCACTGGCGGTGGCGCGGCCCTTGGCCTCCGCCTGTTCGTCGTCGGCCGCCGCTTCGCCGGTGAGCAGGCCTTCCACGTAGTCCGGCTCGCCCCACTGCTTCAGGTCCTCGACGATGGCGTGCACTTCCTCGTCGGTAACAAACGCGCCGTGCACCCGCTGCGGATAGCCGGTGCCCGGCGGCAGGTACAGCATGTCGCCCTGACCCAGCAGGCTCTCGGCTCCCATCTGGTCGAGGATGGTGCGGCTGTCGATCTTGCTGGACACCTGGAAAGCGATGCGGGTCGGGATGTTGGCCTTGATCAGGCCGGTGATCACGTCCACGCTCGGGCGCTGCGTGGCCAGAATCAAGTGGATGCCGGCGGCGCGCGCCTTCTGCGCCAGGCGCGCGATCAGCTCCTCGATCTTCTTGCCGGCCACCATCATCAGGTCGGCGAACTCGTCGACCACCACCACGATGAAGGGCAGCGTCGCCAGCGGCTCCGGCGTTTCCGGGGTCAGGCTGAACGGGTTGGTCAAACGTTGGCCGCGGGCCTCGGCGGCGCGCACCTTGTCGTTGTAACCGGCCAGATTGCGCACGCCGAGGTGGCTCATCAGCCGGTAGCGTTTTTCCATCTCGCCCACGCACCAGTTCAGCGCGTTGGCGGCCAGCTTCATGTCGGTGACCACCGGCGCCAAGAGGTGCGGGATGTCGTTGTACACCGACAGCTCCAGCATCTTGGGGTCGATCATGATGAAGCGCACTTCGTCCGGCGTCGCCTTGTACAGCATCGACAGAATCATCGCGTTGACGCCGACCGACTTGCCGGAGCCGGTGGTGCCGGCCACCAAGAGATGCGGCGCCTTGGCCAGATCCATCACCACCGGCGCGCCGCTGATGTCCTGCCCCAGCGCCAGCGTCAGCTTGGACGCGGAGTGCTGGAACACCTCGGCGCTGAAGATTTCCGACAGGCGGATCATCTGCCGTTTCGGGTTCGGCAGCTCCAGCCCCATGCAGGTCTTGCCGGGGATGGTCTCCACCACGCGGATCGAGGCCACGCCCAGCGCGCGCGACAGGTCCTTGGCCAGGTTCACCACCTGGCTGCCGCGCACGCCCACCGCCGGTTCCACCTCGTAACGGGTAATCACCGGGCCGGCGTAGGCGTCCACCACCGCCACCTTGACCTTGAACTCGGCGCACTTTTCCTCGATCAATATCCCGCGCTCGATCAGGTAGTCCTCGCTCTGCACCGCCTTGTCGCTTTCCGGCGGCCGCAGCAGCGCCAGCGGCGGCAGGCAGGCGTCGCCGTACACCACCGGCACGCTGTGCGGCCTGGGCGCTGCGGCTACGGTGGCGGGCGCTGCGGCCAACGTTGCGGCGGTGTCGGGCTGCGCCGGCACGTCAAAAGGTGCAGCAAGGTTGGCCGCAGGCACCGGCTCGTCGATCAGCTGCCACACCAGGCCGGCGGGGGCGGCCTCTTCGGCGGCCGGCTCGTCGTCGGCCAGCAGATGCCAGACGATGTCGGCGGCGGCCTCCGGCACCGAGGCCTTCTCTGCCGCGTCAAGCGCCGCTGCATGCGCCGCGACGGCAAGCGGCACGCCGGTATCGGCCACCTCGGTCGTCACCTCCGGCTGCGGTGCGGTCCCGATGCATGCCTGTCCGTCAGCGTCATCCCGTGCCGTACCGGCACTGGCCGGCAGCAGTGCACTGTCGCCGTCATGCGCCGGCACAGCAGCGGGCGACATGGCCGCAGGCGTTGTCACAACCGCAACACCCGCCAGCAGTGCCGCGACCATGTCATTGCCGGTCGCCGGCAGCGCGGCGGCAGCCGGAGCGGGCTCTGCAGGCGGCAGGCTGCTGTTGGCCGGCGTGATGGCCGGCGTGATGGCCGGCTCAGGTGACACCTTGCCGGCTGCCGCAAAGCGCGAACCGGCACCGAACAATGCCTCGGCATTGCGCTGCCGCGTCTGCTCGTCCGGGCGATGAGCGGCGGACGGTGTGCGCATCACCGGTGTCGGCTGCAGCACCACCACCGGTTTCGGCGGCGGCGGAGCCGTGTCGCGCTTGCCATGCAGCTGTTGCAGGCTGGCCCGCACCTCGTCGGGGTCGATCAGTGGCAGCGCGCTGTCCTCGTCCTGCTGCAGGCGACGCTGGCGGCGTTCGCTGACGGCCAGCTTCTGCCGCCGCTGCACGTCGCTCTGCAGGTTGTGCTGCACTTCGGCCAGGCCGATCACCGGCAGCCTGTCGGCTTGCGCGGCGGCCGCGAGTGCCGGCTTGCGGATGTAGCGCGGCACCGCCAGCGGCAGCTCGACCAGTGGCGGCGCCGCCGGCGCGGTCACCGGGCTGTCGGCGGCGGGCGGCTTGCTGGCGGCCGGGCCGGCGTCGTCTTCCGCCTGCAGTCCGCTGCGCCGCGGCGGGCGCGGGGTGACGTGCGGCGTCCACGGCAGGCCGGCCGGCGGCGTGTCGGTGGCGGGCTGGTCACCCGGTGCCGGCGTCGCGGCGTCATCGTCCGGCGCGCCGGCGAACAGTTCATCCCAGCGCGCCTGCAACGGCGTGTTTTTCAGCCTGCCGCTGTTCAGCGCCCACAGCAGCAACACGGTAAACAGCAGGGGTAAGGTCAGCAACCACAACATGGAGAGTCCCGCTTCTGTAACTGGATCGGGCGCGCCGACGGCGCGCAGGGGCAGAATTGTACACCCTGTGCGCCGGCCTGCTCAGTGCGCCGGGCCGGGCGACTGCTTGCGCTGCTGGCGCAGGGTGTGCGCGCCGGTCAGCAGCACCGCCAGCCAGATCGGGCCGTAGGTCAGCAGCCGGTCGGCGGACAGCGGCTCGCCGAGGAAGGTGATCGCCAGCAGGAACAGCAGCGCCGGCTCGACATAGCCCAGCAGCCCCCACAGCCCCATCGGCAGCAGGTGGCTGGCGGTGATGTTGAGCAGCAGCGCCACCGAGCTGATCAGGCCGAGGCCGGCCAGCAGCGGCCAGAACAGCGGCTGCGCCAGCACGCCCCAGCCGGCCTCGCCCTGCAGGTAGAGCAGCCCCAGCGCCACCGGGAAGATCAGCATCATCTCCAGCGCGAAGCCGGACACCGGCTCCATCTTGCTGATGCGGCGCAACACGAAGTACGGCGGGTAGCCGAGCACCACCAGCAGCGTCGGCCAGGCGATGGCGCGCGTCAGCCACAGTTCGTGCAGCACGCCCAGCAGTGCCAGCGCCACCGCGATGCACTGCAGCCGGTACATGCGCTCTCCGTACAGCACGCGGCCGACCAGCACCATCACCAGCGGTGTCAGGAAGTAACCCATCGACACCGCCACCGTCTGGCCGTTCAGCGGCGCCCACAGGAATACCCACAGCTGCACCGCGTTCAGCGCCGCCATCAGCGGCACCAGCGCCCACAACGCCGGCTCGCGCACGAAGCGGCGCAGCAGCTCGACCAGCGCCTGGCGCTTGCGGGTCAGGTGCACGATCAGCAGCACGCCGGGCAGCGTCCAGATCATGCGCCAGGCGAAGATGGCCAGCCCGTCCAGCGGCCGCAGCAGGGTGGTATAGCCGGACAGCACCGTAAACAGCAGCGAGGCGGCGAGCGAGAACGCGATTCCGCGTCCGGACGGGGCAACAGGGTGCGACATGACAAAACCGTTCGATGGATGGGGGTAGCCCGCTATCCTGCCCGTGCCGCAGCGCAGCAGCAAGCGCCGCTTGCGCCCGGCACCGGCTGCGCGGCCTTCATGCACGGCGGATACGGCTTGCCCGCCGCGGTCGGCGCGCCGGAATCAGCCGGCCGCCAGCGGGGCCGACGGCTGTAGCAGCGCCCGCAAGCGCGGCAGCACGAAATCGAGGAACACCTGGTATTTGCGCGGCAGCGGCTGGCGGTAGGGAAAGATCAGGAACACTGGCCAGTGGTCGCAGTGCCACTGCGGCAGCACCCGCTGCAGGCGGCCGGCTGCGACGTCTTCCGCCACCAGGAAATCCGGCAGCGCGGTGATGCCCAGCCCCGCACACGCCAGCTGGTGGTTGACGAGGTAGGTCTCGCTGTACAGCAGCGGCGGCGGCATCGCCACCGTCACCATCTCGCTGCCGCGGTACAGCCGCTGCTGCGCCTGCTGCTCGTCGCCCAGCAGGCGGTGGCCGGCCAGCTCGTCCGGCTGTTGCGGCCAACCTTGTGCCGCCAGATAGGCCGGCGCCGCGTACAGCGCCTCCTCCACCCAGCCCACCGAGCGCGCCACCAGCGACTCGTCGTACACCTTGCGCGAACGCAGGCAGAAGTCCAGCACGTCGGCGATCGGGTCCTGCACCCGGCTGTTGATCTCCAGCCGCAGCTGCAGGCCGGGGTGCTGCTGCGCCAACGCCACCAGCAGCGGCGCCAGCAGCGTCGACATCGACGAGGTGGTGCTGATGCTGATCGGCCCCTCCACCGCGCAGCTGGCGGTGTCCACCGCCGGCTGCATCTGCAGCAGGCTGTGACGCAGCGCCTGTGCGTGCGGCAGCAGCCGCTGGCCGGCCTCGGTCAACGCCAGCCGCCGCGTGGTGCGCAACACCAGCACCGCGCCCAGCTGCTTCTCCAGCGCCTTCAGCCGCAGGCTGACCATGCTCTTGGTGCAGCCCAGCGCCGTTGCGGCGGCGGTCAGGCTGCCGCAACGGGCAACCGCTTCAAAGGCCAGCACGTCGTCTGGCGGTGGCATTGTTTTCATTTTCTCGACAAACCATCAAGTAATTGGCCATTTTTCTGCCGGTCGGCGTCTTCTATGCTGCAAACACGATCAACCACTCAACAGTGAGAATGCCATGAACACGCTGCGTCGCCTACTTGCCTACTGGAGCAACCACTGGTCTCTGCTGCCGGAGTACACGCTGGACTGCCACCATACCCAGCTGGAAGACCTGCGCCACGAAGCCGAGCGCTATAGCCGTGGCCGCTGGTTCTAGCCGCCGGCTGCGGCCGCCACGAAAAAAGCCTCCCGTTCGGGAGGCTTTGCCGTTGCCGGGACATCGTCAGCCGCTGTTGCGCAGGCCGGCGGAGATGCCGTTGATGGTGAGGTGGATCGCGTACAGCGCCTCCTCGTCGTCCGGCGCCTCGCGCAGGCGCTGCAGCAGCTCGACCTGCAACAGGTTGAGCGCGTCCAGGTACGGCAGCCGCGTGTCCAGCGAACGCGCCAGCGTCGGGTTGGTTTCCAGCAGTTTCTGCTGCCCGGTGATGGCGAAGAACGCCGCCAGCGTCTTGTCGTGTTCCGCCTGCAGGCGGCCGAACAGGCGGTCGGTCAGCGCGGCATCGCCGACCAGCGCCGCGTAACGGCGCGCGATCTCCAGATCGGCCTTGGCCAGCACCTGCTCCATATTCGACAGCATCACCTGGAAGAACGGCGACGCCTGGTGCAGCGCGCGCAGCTGGGCGAGGCCGGCGTCCTCGCCGTGGGCGTCGAGGAAGGCGTGCACCGCGGAGCCGAAGCCGTACCAGCCCGGCAGCATCACCCGCGACTGCGACCACGAGAACACCCACGGGATGGCGCGCAGGTCCTTGATGCTGGTGAGGCTCTTGCGCGAGGCCGGGCGGCTGCCGATGTTGAGCTTGGCGATGGCGCCGATCGGCGTCGCCTCCATGAAGTACTGCATGAAACCGTCGGATTCCACCAGCGCGCGGTAGGTGGTGAAGGCGTGGCCGGACAACTCCGCCAGCACGCTCTCGTCGGTGGCGCCGCTGTCGCTGTGCGCCAGCGTCGACTCCAGCGCCGCCGCCACCAGTGCCTCCAGATTGCGGGTGGCGTTGTCCGGATCGGCGAACTTGGAGGTGATGATCTCGCCCTGCTCGGTGATGCGGATGCGGCCAACCACGGTGCCGGCCGGCTGCGCCATGATCGCCTCGTAGGACGGGCCGCCGCCGCGACCGACCGAGCCGCCGCGGCCGTGGAACAGGCGCATCTTGATGCCGGCGGCGTCGAACACGCGCACCAGGCGCTGCTCGGACTGGTACAGCTCCCACTGGCTGGTGACGTAGCCGCCGTCCTTGTTGCTGTCGGAGTAACCGAGCATCACTTCCTGCACCCCGCCGCGGCTCTTCAAGAGCTGCTGGTACCACGGCAGCGCGAACAGCTGCTGCATGATGCCGGCCGCCGCGTCCAGATCGGCGATGGTTTCGAACAGCGGCACCAGGTTGAGGCTGATGCTCGGCGCGCCGCCGTGCAGACGCAGCAGGCCGCTTTCCTTGGCCAGCAGCGCCAGCGCCAGGATGTCGGACACCGTGGCGCAGTTGGAGATGATGCACTGGCTGATGGCGTCGACGCCAAACTCGGCCTGTACCTTGGCCGCCTCGCGGAAGATGGCCAGCTCCTTCTCGCTGTCGGCGCTGTAGCTCAGGAACGGCGAGTACAGCAGCCGCGGCGTGGCCAGTTCGCGCAGCAGCACGCGCACCCGCGCCGCCTCGTCCAGCGCCTCGTAGTGTTCCAGGTTGGCGTGGGCGAACAGCTCGCTGACCACGCCGGCGTGTTTCTCGGCGTGCTGGCGCAGGTCCAGCGGCATCAGGAAGAAGCCGAACACGTCCACCGCGCGTTTCAGCTTGCCCAGGCGGCCGTCGAGCAGCAGCGCGCTGCCGTGGGCGACCAGCGAATCGCTGAGCGCCTGCAGGTCGGCCAGCAGCCCGGCGGTGTCGGCGTAAGGCTCGCCGGCCGTCCAGCGGCCGCGCAGCGGCAGGCCCAGCCGGGCCGCCAACGCCGACAGCCGGCCCTCAATGGTGGCCAGTGCCAGCCGGTACGGCTCTTCGCGGCGGCTGATGGCGGTGTCGGGCGACACCGCAGCCAAGGCCTGCACCGCGGCCGACACCTGCACGTGGCGCGACGACAGCGACAGCTCGCGATACAGCCCCGCCAGTTCGTAGAAGTAGTGCTTGAACGCCACTTCCGCCTGCCGCGTCACCGCGTGGCGCAGCACCGCGGCGTCGACGTTGGGGTTGCCGTCGCGATCGCCGCCGATCCAGCTGCCGACGCGCAGGAAGGACGGCACCTTGGCGTCCTCGCCCCACAGTTCGCGCACCTGCTTGCCGAGACGCTCGTACAGCGCCGGAATGGCCTGGAAAAACGACAGCGGGTGGTAGGCGACGCCGTTCTCGATCTCGTCGGCGACGGTCATCTTGAAGGAGCGGATCTCGGTGGTCTGCCACAGCGAGTGGATCACGCGCTGCAGCTTGGCTTCCAGCTCCTGCTCTTCTTCCGGAGTGATCTCCGGCGACGACAGCTGCGCCAGGAACTTGCGCACCGCGCGGTGGCCGTCGAGCACGCTCTGGCGCTGCACCTCGGTCGGGTGCGCGGTCAGCACCGCGCTGACGCTGGCTTCCTGCAGCGCGCGGTTGAGCTTGCCGAAGTCGACGCCCGCGTCGTGGATGTGGCTCAGCGCCCGCGCCAGGCTGCCCTGCTGCGGCGCGCTGCCGGCACGCTGGTGCGCGCGGCGGCGGCGGGCGTGGTGCAGGTCTTCTGCGATGTTGAACAGCTGTGAATACAGGCCACAGGCACGCACCAGCGCGGTGGTCGCCGCCGGGCTCAGCCGGCCGACCAGCGCGTCGGCGCTGCGATCGTGCTGTTGCGCGCCGCTGGGGATGGCGCGGATTTCCGTCACCACCTCCTCGCCAGCCTGCTCGCGCAGTAGGCTTTCCAGCAAACGGTCGAGCCGCGCCAGGTCTTCGCGCAGCGGTAAGTCCTTGTCCAGTTCCGTCATACTCTGCTTTCCCTAATTGTTATGGTGATGCGAATGCTGCGAAGATAGCGCGATGAACCCGGCGCTGATCCTGTTACCCGATTTCCTGCTCATCCTGTCCGGCTTTGCCCTGCGCCGCAGCGGCATGCTGTCGCCGGCATTCTGGGCCGAGGCGGAAAAATTCGTCTACTTCATCCTGTTCCCGGCACTGCTGTTCCGCGCGCTGGCGCGGGCCGAGCTGGACTTTGCCGCCAGCCTGCCGATGCTGGCCAGCGGCCTGCTGTTCACCGGCGCCGGCTTCCTGCTCGGCAATGCCGCCAAGCCGCTGTTCCGCCTGCCGCAGGCCTCGTTCGCCGCCGGCAACCAGGGCGCCTACCGTTTCAATACCTACGTCGCCTTCGCGGTGATGGGCAGCCTCGCCGGCACGCCCGGCATCGCGGTGATCGCGCTGCTGTGCGGCGCGATGGTGCCGGTGGTCAACCTGATGGCGGTGTGGCAGCTGTCGCAGACCAGCCAGCAGGGCATGCTTTACGAGCTGGCGCGCAACCCGATCATCTGGGGCATAGTCAGCGGCCTTGCGGCCAACGTGTCCAGCCTGCCGGTGCCGCAGCCGCTGTTCGCCGCCATCGACCATCTCGCCGCCGCCGCGCTGCCGCTGGGGCTGATTACCGTCGGCGCCGGGCTGCGCTTTACCGCGCTGGCCAGCCACTACGCGCCGCTGCTGTACTGGAACGGCATCAAGCTGTTGCTGCTGCCGCTGATCGCCGTCGCCACGGTGCAGCTGTTCGGGCTCTCCGGCGTCTACCGCCAGGCAACGCTGGTGATGAGCATGCTGCCGACCGCCACCTCCGCCTACATCCTCGCGGTGCGCATGAAGGGCGACGGCGAGCTGGCCGCCGCGGTGGTGACCACCTCGACGCTGGCGGCGATGCTGAGCCTGCCGCTGATGCTGGGCCTGCTGTACTAGTCAATCCTGCCGCAAAACGCCGCCGCCGTGTAGTTAAACTACACGTACTGTTGCAGCTACACACACTGCCTTGCATCAAGGTTGGCCGCAACGCTCGTGCTAAAATGCGCGCCATCTTCCCCTTTGCCCGTGCAGGATCGCCGTCCATGAACAAACTCGTCATCGCCAGCCGCGAAAGCAAACTTGCCATGTGGCAGGCCGAACACATCAAGGCCCGTCTGGAGGCACTGTACCCGCAGCTCAGCGTGGAAATCCTCGGCATGACCACCCAGGGCGACCAGATCCTGGACAAGACCCTGTCCAAGATCGGCGGCAAGGGCCTGTTCGTGAAGGAACTGGAGCTGGCGCTGCAGGAAGGCCGCGCCGACATTGCCGTGCACTCGATCAAGGACGTGCCGATGAACCTGCCGGACGGCTTCGCGCTGGCCGCGATCTGCGAGCGCGAAGACCCGCGCGACGCCTTCGTGTCCAACCGCTACAGCAGCCTGCACGAGCTGCCGGCCGGCGCCGTGGTCGGCACCTCCAGCCTGCGCCGCGAATCGCAGCTGCGCGCCCGCTTCCCGCACCTGACCATCAAGCCGCTGCGCGGCAACGTGCAGACCCGCCTGCGCAAGCTGGACGACGGCGAGTTCGACGCCATCATCCTCGCCGCCGCCGGCCTCAAGCGCCTGGAACTGGCCGAGCGCATCCGCGCCGAGCTGGCACCGTCCGAGAGCCTGCCGGCCGTCGGCCAGGGCGCGCTGGGCATCGAGATCCGCGCCGACCGCGCCGATCTCATGACCCTGCTGGCACCGCTGAACCACGCCGACACCCACGCCTGCGTCAGCGCCGAGCGCTCGCTGTCGCGGGTGCTGGGCGGCAGCTGCCAGATCCCGATCGGCGGCTTCGCCACCATCACCGACGACGTGATCACCCTCGGCGGCTTCGTCGCCCATCCGGATGGCTCGGTGATGCTCACCGCCAGCGCCAGCGCGCCGCGCGACTACGCCGACGCGCTGGGCCGCGCGGTGGCCAAGAAGCTGCTGGAACAGGACGCCGGCCCGCTGATCGAGGCCGTGATCGCCGAACAGGCCGCCAAGTAAGATGCCGGCCACGCCGCGGCCAACCTTGCTGCCCACGCTGCTGCCCACCCTGTTACTGGTACGGCCGCAGGCGCAGGCGGCACAGCAGGCGCAGCGGCTGGCGGCCGCCGGCATCGCGGCGCTGCCGTTCTGCATCGAGGACACCGTCGCCGACGACGCCGCGCTCTCGGCGCTACCGCAACAGGCCGAGGCTGCCGACTGGCTGGTCTTCGTCAGCCCGTCCTGCATCGACCTCGCCTGGCCGCAGCTGGCCGGGCTGCCGCTTGCGGCCAGGCTTGCCTGCGTCGGTCGCGCCAGCGCCGACAAGCTGGCCGCGCTCAGCGGCCGCGCGGTGCTGCATCCGCCGCAGGGCAACGACAGCGACGCCCTGCTGGCGCTGCCGCCGCTGCAACAGCTGGCCGGACAGACGGTCCTGATTGTGCGCGGCGACGGCGGCCGGCCACAACTTGGGGAAACCCTCGCCCGCCGCGGCGCGCGGGTGCACTACGCGGAGGTCTATCGCCGCGTGCCGGTAGCGACCGACTGGGCACTGTTCGACCGCCTCGCCGCCGACTCGCCGCCGGCGCTGCTGATCACCTCCAGCCACGGCGCACGGCTGCTGTTCCGCCAGGCCGGCGCCACACGCCACAACGCGCTACTGGCCTGCCGTTTCATTGCGCTGCATCCGCGCATTGCCGCCACCCTGCAGCAACTGGGCGTGGCCCAGCCACAGCTGGCCGCCGACGAGACGGCGCTGCGCGCGCTGTTTGCCGCCCGCCAGCCCTAGCCGCTGGCAGCACCGGGACGGCGCGGTTACAATGCCACGGTTCTGTTAAGATTTGTTTCGCCGCCGCGCCGCGATACAGCACGGCAGGACGCAATGATCCCGGCGCAGATGCCGCCATATTCGAGCAAACACGGCCACGCCTCTTGGCTGGGCCACACTCCGGTTCTCCGTCATCCATGAGCGAAGCCACTCCAGTTGAAAACGGCAGCAGCAAGCCGAACAAACCACCCGTCAACCTGGCGCTGATCGTTGCTGTCGTCGCGCTGGGCCTCACCGGCTGGCAGTACCTGGATACCCGCCAGCAACTGAACAAGGCGCAGCAGGCGCTGGCCGAACGGCTGGCCGATGCCGGAGGCAGCACCAAGGCGCTGCAGAACCAGGCCGAACAGGCCCAGGCCAGCACCCGCGAGCTGCAGGCCAAGCTGGCGCTGGTCGAGGCCCGCGTCAACGAATCCGCCGGCCAGTACGCCACTCTCAGCGGCATGTACCAGGAGCTGACCAAGGACCGCAGCGACTGGCTGCTGTCCGAGGTGGAGCACACCCTGGGCGTCGCCAGCCAGCAGCTGCAGCTGGCCGGCAACGTCAGCGGCGCGGTATCGGCGCTGGAAGGGGTGCAGATGCGGCTGTCGCACTTCGACAATCCCGGCCTGATCGGCGTCAAGCGCGCGGTGGCCAAGGATCTGGAAACGCTGAAGGCGCTGCCCTACCTCGACAGCGTCGGCCTGACCGTCAAGCTGGACACGCTGATGCTGGGCGCCGAGACGCTGCCGCTGGTGATCGACCATCACCGTCTCGGCGGCAAGCCGGTGGCGCAGCTCAACGTGGCCGCCGATGCGCCATGGTGGTCGCGCCTGGCCGGCGAGCTGACGCAGAGCCTGGGCGAGCTGGTGCGCATCCGCCGCATGGACAAGCCGGAGGCGCTGCTGCTGTCGCCGGAGCAGGCGTTCTTCCTGCGTGAAAACCTGAAAATGCGCCTGCTGGACGCGCGTCTGGCGCTGCTCCAGCGCGACGGCGCCGCCTACCAGGCCGACCTCGCCGCCGCCGGCCAGTACGCCGCGCGCTACTTCGACCGCGACGCGCCGGCCACCCGCCAGTGGCAGGCGGTGCTGTCCGGGCTGGCCGCAGTGCGCCTGAGCGTGACGCTGCCGGACCTGTCTGCCAGCCTGAAAGCCGTGCGCGAGGCGCAGGGCAACAAAGAGGAATAAAGCGTGAGATTCGTGTTCTGGGTCGTCGGGCTGTTTGCCCTCGCGGTGCTGATTGGCCTTGCCTCCACCATTAACACCGGCTACGCCATCCTGTTCGTGCCGCCGTACCGCATGGAAGTGTCGTTCAACTTCCTGATCCTCGCCATCGTGCTGCTGATCCTGCTCGCCTACGGCGTGCTGCGCCTGCTCGGCATTGCGGCCAACCTGCCGCACGAGGTGCGCACCTACCAGCGCCAGCGCAAGCTGAAGGCGTCGCGCCATGCGCTGCGCGAGGCGGCGATCGCGATGTTCGAAGGCCGCTTCCAGCGCGCCGAACGCGAGGCGCTGAAGTCGATTGATGACGAGTATTCCGATGAAAACCGCGGCCTCGCGCTGATGATCGCCGCGCGCAGCGCCGCTGCCATGCAGGACCAGGAGCGCCGCGACGGCTATCTGGCACGGCTGGAAGACATGCCGGAACGCATCCAGCTGGCACGCCACATGCTGGAAGCGCAGATCCGCCTCGACGGCAAGCAGCCGCTGGAAGCGCTGGCCGCCGTCGAACGCGCGCGCGCCATCTCCAGCAACCTGACCTCGGCGCTGCGGCTGGAGCTGAAGATCCGCCTGATGCTGAAGCAGCCGGAACACGTGCTGACGCTGACCGAGAAACTGCTGAAGGCCGACGCGCTGGAAGCGGAGCAGGCGCGCCGCTACCGCCTCGCCGCCTACCGCCAGCAGCTGGCCGGCTTCAGCAGCGAGCACGAGATCCGCGACTGGCTGAAACGCATTCCCGGGGTCGAGCGCCAGAACCCGACGCTGGTCGCCGACATCGCCAACCAGCTGATCAAGCTTGATGCCTACGATCTGGCGGCGGAGCTGATCGCCGGCGCACTGTCCGACGACGAACAGGCAACACCGGAGCTGGCGCGTGAGCTGGGCCTGCTGGCCGAGCACATCGACAGCCCACGCCGGCTGACGCTGCTGCGCGACGCGGAAAACTGGCTGAAATCACGGCCGCGCGACCACCTGCTGCTGCTGTCACTGGGCCGCCTCGCGCACGCCGAACAGCTGTGGGGCAAGGCGCAGAACTATCTGGAAGCCAGCCTGTCCATCCAGCCCACCCTGTGCGCCCACGCCGAACTGGCCAAGCTGCTGCAGGCGATCGACAAGCCGGAAAAGGCCGAACGCCACTATCAGGACGCACTGAGAATCGCGCTGGAAAACGGCTGCTGACAGCCGCGCTCCGGACGGCAAAAACACTGCGGCCAACCTTGCACAAGGTTGGCCGCAGTGTTTTGTGGGTAGCAATTATTTGGCCATGGACCACAGCCGGGCCAAGCGGCCCTAGCCCGGCGCCGGATAGCCGAGCAGCGCCAGCTCCGCCGCGTCCAGTAGCCGCCACTGCCCTTCCGCCAGATCGCCCAGCACCAGCTCGCCCACCGCGATACGGTGCAGCTGCTCGACCCGGTTGCCGGTGGCGGCGACCATGCGCTTCACCTGGTGGTACTTGCCCTGGGTGATACTCATGTTGAAACGGTGCGCATCCAGCTGCTCGACCAGTGTCGCGGCCAGCGGCGCGCTCTCGTCGTGCAGCAGCACGCCGTCGCGCAGCTGCTGCAACAGTTGCGGCGTGACGGCGTGGCGGGTGGTGACCTGGTAGCACTTGGGGATAACTTTGCGCGGCGAGCTCAGGCTGTGGACAAACTGGCCGTCGGTGGAAAACAGCAGCAGCCCGGTGGTATCCACGTCCAGCCGGCCAACGGCGGCGATGCCGAGATTGGCGAACTGCCACGGCAGCAGGCGATAGACGCTGAGGTGGTGTTGCGGCTGGTGCGAGGTCTCGTAGCCGGCCGGCTTGTGCAGCATCAGGTAGCACGGCAGCGCCAGCACCGGCCACGGCTCGCCGTCGACGCACAGCGTGCCGATCGCCGCCGGCTCCACCGCCATGCGCCAGTCGGTCGCGGGCACGCCGTCCAGCTCGACCAGACCGTAGTCCACCAGCTCGCGGCAGGCCTTGCGCCCGCCGAAGCCCTGTTGTTGCAAGAATCGGTACAGTTCCATGGCGCGCATTCTAGCATGCACCCCGCCGCCGGCTCGTGGCGCTGCTGGACACGGCTTTCTGCAGTCGGCCCCAAATAACCGCTAAGCCCATCTTTATGAACGGATAATTCTTTAAAACCGGCGTGCCATCTGACAAGCCTTGATTAAAACCATGTTACAATTATCGTTTGTTTCTTTAAAAAATAACCGATCAGGATATTTGCCGCATGGCACCGCCGGATTCCCCGACCATACTCACCGCCATTGCCCTGGCCTACGGCCTTGGCGGGGTAATGGTGTACGCGGGGCGCGACCGGCTGACCGGGCGCGGCATCGAGGCGTTCTGGCTTGGTGGCTCGCTGCTGATGGCGGTGCTGATGCTGTACTTTGCCTGTCTGCCCACCGGTGACATCACCGCCTGGCTGCTGCCCGCCGCGCTGCTCATCGGCCTGAAAAACGAGCTGCTGGGCCAGGCAGTGGCACGGCTGACCGAAAACCGCCGCGCGTGGTGGCACGGCGCGCCGGCCTCGGCGGCGCAGGCGGCATTGCTGCTGGGCGGTATCCTGCTGCTGCCGGAAGCCGCGCCGCGCCGCGCCCTGTTCCTGCTGGTCAGCGGCTGGTTCTTCGCCGGTATCGCGCACCAGCTGCTGCACAAGCGGCACAAGCGCGGCCCGGCGGCATTGCTGCTGGGCGGTGCCTGTACCCTGTTCTGCCTCTACCTGCTGGCCTATGCCGCCAGCGCCGGCCTGCCGCCGCTGTTCAGCCGGCCGGCGCTGCTGCTGCTGACCCTGTGCAGCGCGATCATGCTGCAACTGGGCTTTATCCAGGTACAGCGCGAGCTGCAATACCGGCAGCTGAGCAGGCTGGCGGCACTCGATCCGCTGACCGGCATCTTCAACCGCCGCACCTTCTTCGACCTGGCGCTGCGCCAGTACGCGCAGCACGGCCGCCAGCAGCGCTCACTGGCATTGCTGGTCATCGATCTCGATCACTTCAAGAGCATCAACGATACCTACGGCCACCGCAAGGGCGACCAGGTGTTGCGCGCGGTGGCCGACCACATCGCCGACGCGGTACGCCAGGGCGACATCTTCGCCCGCATCGGCGGCGAGGAGTTCTGCCTGCTGCTGCCGGATACCGATGCCGGCGGCGCACGCCAGGTGGCCGACAAGCTGTGCCGGACGCTGAACGGCATCCTGCTCAATCCCGCCGACCCGACCACGCAGCTGACCGCCAGCATCGGCATCGCCAGCGGCATGCCGCATCCCGGTACCAGCTGGAACCAGCTGTTCGACAGCGCCGACCGCCGCCTGTACCTGGCCAAGTCCGGCGGCCGCAACCGCGTGATCGACAGTGATACCCCCGGCCCGACCTGAGAACCTGTTCAAGGTCTCACGCACTCACGCGAGACAAGGCGAAAACGGCTGAGGAAGCGGAGTTGACATGGGATCAATGAGCATTCCGAAGCCGTTTTCAACGCGGTACGCCCCAATTGAGAACAGCCGCAGCAGACCTTGAACAGGTTCTGAGGGCACGCGAACGCGCCGCGGCACACCGCACGCGGCCATGCGGCCATGCGGCCAACCTTGCCACCACCTCCGCACAACACCGGCAGCCGCACATCATTCACAAAGCAGGCACCATCCAGCACAATGTTCCAACCGTAACAAGGAGACAGCATGAGTCACGCGCAGCTGGACATCGCCACCCTCGACGACCTGCCGCAGATCGTCGCCATCTACAACAGCACCATCGCCGGGCGCATGGTGACCGCCGATCTGGAGCCGGTCAGCGTCGATAGCCGCCTGCCGTGGTTCCACGCCCACAACGCCACGCGCCGCCCGCTGTGGGTGGTGCGCGAGCAGGATAATGTCATCGCCTGGGTCAGCCTGTCCGATTTCTACGGCCGCCCCGCCTACAACGGCACCGCCGAGGTCAGCATTTACCTGGCGGAAAGCTGCCGCGGGCGCGGCATGGGCAGCCGCCTGCTGCAGCAGGTGCTGGACATCGCACCGCAGTACGGGGTGGAGAACCTGCTCGGCTTCGTCTTCGGCCACAACCAGCCCAGCGTCGCGCTGTTCCAGCGCCACGGCTTTGCACAGTGGGCGCACTTCCCGCGTGTGGCGGTGCTGGACGGCGTGCACCGCGACCTGATCATTTTCGGCAAGGCGCTGGGCTGAGCCGGACTTGGTTCGCAAGTTACTGATAATGCAGTCTTTATAGCAGGAGTCCGCGATGCTGAGTCCCGACCAGATTTTTGCCTTCCTCGCCGCCGCGATGCTGATCACGCTATCGCCGGGACCGGACAACCTGATGGTGCTGAGTATCGGCATCACGCGCGGACGGCGCCACGGCATGGTGTTCGGGCTGGGCTGCGCACTGGGCTGTCTCAGCCACACCCTGCTGGCTGCGGCCGGCATCAGCGCACTGCTGGCGGCATCAGCCAGTGCTTTTTTTGCGCTGAAGCTCGCCGGTGGGCTGTACCTGGTGTGGCTGGGGGTGCAGGCGCTACGCAGCCGCGGCAGCCAGTGGCAACGCGACGGCCAGGGGGCGGCGGACGGGCTGGCAACGCTGTTCGGCAAGGGGCTGCTGGCCAATGCCATCAACCCCAAGGTGGTGCTGTTCTTCCTCGCCTTCCTGCCGCAGTTCATCATCGCCGACGGCGGCGCCATTGCCTGGCAGACGCTGCAACTGGGGGTGCTGTTCACGCTGCAGGCGGCACTGCTGTTCGGCCTGCTCGGCTATTTTTCCGGCTACGCCGGACAATGGCTGATGACCACGCCACGGCGCGGCATGTGGCTGGACCGCCTGGCCGGTACCGTATTCATGGCGCTCGGACTGCGCCTGGTTTTCAGCCGCTGAGCGCGGGCCATGCCGCCACCGGCAGCACCTTGCCGGCAAGCCGCCCGTGACACACTTCGCGACGAGGGCATGATACAGGCCGCATGCAACTTGCTGCTGCCACTGCAAATCGTCATGCCGCCATGCAAAACTTCATGCGAGAATCCCTTATCGCGACTCTTGTCACCGAGCGTATGGCCCTTGTCCCGCACCTTCCCCTGTCCGGCCCCACCGCCAGGACGCTGCTGCTCGGCACTGCGTTAAGCCTGCTGCTGCTCGGCCTTGGCGCACTGGAGCTGGCAAGCTCCTATCGCAGCGCCATCAAGCAGGGCTTCAGCCAGGCCCGCGTCACCAACCTGCTGCTGTCGGAATGGGTCCAGCGCGAATTTCGCGAAATCGACCTGATCCAGAGCACGCTGGCGCGCCAGCTCCATGCCGCCGACTTTACCGCCACCGGCGACAGCCCGGCGCGCAGCGCGCTGGAAACGCGGCTGGTGCGCGCCATGCAGGGCATGCCGCAGGCCTACGACCTGATTCTGGTCGATCGCGACTGCAAGCTGGTGCTGTCGTTCAAGGTATCGCCCGGCTTCGATGCCAGCGAGCGCAGCTACTGCAAGGCGATGCGCGACAACAGCCGTGACGACCGTTTCGTCAGCGAGCGCTTTCGCACCATCACTGGCGACGATGTGGTACTGGCCACACAGCGGGTGCGCGGCGACGACGGCAAGGTGATCGGCCTGATCGGCAGTGCGGTGCGCGTCGAACACTTCCAGGCGCAGATCAACCGCGCCATGATCGGCAACCGCCACGACGTGCTGGTCTTTGCCGACAAGCAGCGCCAGCTGCTGGCACGCCAGCCGATGCTGCCGAAACTGCCGGCACAGCCGGTGCCGGACGCGGCGGCCGAGGCGATGATCCGCAACCGGCAAAGCGAGGCGCAGTACGAGATGACCTCGACCTTTGACGGCCGCCGCCGCCTGCACGTCACGCACCAGGTCGAGCACCTGCCGCTCATCGTGTCGGTCGGCATCGACAAGGACACCCTGCTGGCGCCGTGGTGGAGCAAGCTGGCGCTGTTCCTCGCCAGCTGGCTGGTGATGGTGCTGCTGATCGTGTATGCCATCCGCCGCTACCTGCACAGCGTGGCGCTCAGCGAGGCGCTATCGATCCGCGGCGCGGCGGTCGACCACGCCGCCGAGGCCATCGCCATCGCCGACGGCAACGGCGTGGTGCAGTACATCAACCCGGCGTTCAGCAGCATGACCGGCTACCGCCTCGACGAGGTGCGCGGCCAGCGCCAGCTGGTGCAGTTGCTGCTGGAACAGCAGCCGGAACTGCAGGAGCAGCTGCTGCAGACCATTCACGACGGCAAGCACTGGCGCAGCGAGCTGAGCAGCACCCGCCGCGACGGCCACAGCTGCGTGGAAACGGTGTCGGTGACGCCGGTGCACGACCAATACAAGCAGCTGCGCCACATCGTCGCCATCAAGTACGACATCAGCGCCGCCAAGAAGCTGCAGGCCGACCTGGAACGCCTTGCCAACACCGACGAGCTGACCGGGTTGTACAACCGCCGCCAGTTCCTGCAACGGGCGCAGGAAGAAATCGCGCGCGGCCAGCGCTGGCAACGGCCGCTGTCGCTGGCGATGCTGGACCTCGACTTCTTCAAGCGCCTCAACGACCGCTTCGGCCACGGCTTCGGCGACGAGGTGCTGCGCCGCTTCGCCTCCTGCATCCAGTTCAACGTGCGGCTGGAAGACGTCTGCGGCCGCCTGGGCGGCGAGGAGTTCGCCATCCTGCTGCCGGACACCGACCGCTACAACGCCGGCCTGATCATGCAGCGGGTGCGCGAGGCGGTGGAGCAGATCCGCCTCGACAACCCGCTGGGCGGCGAGGCGGTGCGCTTCACCGTCAGCATCGGCATCAGCGAGCTGTACCCCGGCGAGGAAACGCCGACGCCGCTGATCGCGCGCGCCGACGCCGCGCTCTACCTGGCCAAGCAGGAAGGCCGCAACTGCGTGCGCACCAGCTGAACGCTGCGGCCAACGTTGGCCGCAGGACCGCCCCCGCACCGGCATCCGGCGGTAACCGGCCCCATCCCGGCACCGGCAAGTGGCACTGGCAGAGGAGCCACCGGCACGGCAGCATCACGCCATATCCCTGTCCACCCCGGAGCCTGCCATGCCGTTCTACCAGCCCCCGTCCTTTGCCGCTGCGGCCAACGTTGGCCGCAAGCTGGCCGCCGACTTTCCGTTCGCCACACTGCTGACCCAGCAGCCGGACACGCCGTGGCTCAGCCACCTGCTGCTGCTGCCCGATCCGCAGGATCCCGACTGCCTGCTCGGCCACCTCGCCGCCGCCAACGGCCACAGCGCGGCGCTGCTGCAAGCGCCCAGCGTTGCCATCTTCCACGGCGAGCACGACTACATCTCGCCGCGCTGGTATGTCAGCCCCGGCATGGTGCCGACCTGGAACTACCGCGTCGCCCACGCCCACGGCCAGGCCGAGGCGGTCAGCGGCGACGAGCTGACCGCGCTGCTGACGCAGCTGGCCGCCCGCTTCGAAGGACCGGGCGGCTGGACACAAGCGGCAGTGCCGGAAAAGGCACTGGCGGCAATGCAGCGCGCCATCGTCGGCTTCCGGCTGCGGGTCACGCGCTGGGATGTAAAGGAAAAACTGAGCCAGAACCGCACGCCGCAAGACATCAACGCAGTGATCGCCGCGCTGCAGGCCGGCAATGCCGGACAGCAACAGTTGGCCGCACGCATGCTGGCCGCAAACGGCAACTGACACGGCAAAGGTGCCCGGAGCGGGCCGGCGGTCTATACTGCCGGCCTTCCCAGCCCTTGCCGAAAGCCCGCCATGGCACTGAAAGCCACCATCTACAAAGCCGACCTCACCATTTCCGACATGGATCGCGGCTATTACGACAGCCATAGCCTGACCATCGCGCAGCACCCGTCGGAAACCATCGAACGCATGATGCTGCGCATCGCGGTGTTCGCGCTGCACGCCGGCGAGTACATGGCCTTCACCCGCGGCATCAGCGACGACGACGAACCGGACCTGTGGCACAAGAACTTCAGCGACGAGATCGAGGAGTGGATCGAGCTGGGCGAGCCGGACGAGAAGCGGCTGCGCAAGGCCTGCGGCCGCGCCGCCAAGGTGTGGCTGTACAGCTACGGCGGCCGCGCCGCCGACATCTGGTGGCAGGGCATGGAAGGCAAGGTTGGCCGCTTCGACCACCTCAACATCTTCAGCATCGCGCCGGAAACGCTGGCCGAGCTGGCCGCGCTGTGCGAGCGCAGCATGCAGCTCAACGCCACCATCCAGGACGGCACGCTGTGGCTGTCGTCGGAAAAAGGCAGCGTTTCCTTTACCCCGCAACGGCTGTACGGCAGCGGCGAACGCTGACCCTCAGCCGGCCTGGTGCATCGCCATCAGCCGCACAAAACCGCGCCGCGCCAGCGCCATGCCGTCGGCGCTGTCCAGCAACTGCTGGTCGTGGTGCGCGCTCTGCACCAGCCCGAACAGCATGAAGGCCAGTAGCGCCACGTCGCAATCCGCCGCCAGCTCGCCGGCGTCGCAGGCCTGTTGCAGCAGCCGCTGCAGCGTGTCGCGCTGCCAGCGCTGGCCGGCGACCAGCGCCTCGCGCACCGCGCCGGGCTGGTCGTCGAACTCATAGGCCGCGGCCAGCAGCGGACAGCCGCCCGGGTAGCGGCCCTGCTCCATGCGCACCAGCCAGCCGTCGAACAGCGCCGTCAGCCGCGCCATGCCGCGCGGCAGCGCCAGCGCCGGCTGCACCGTCTCGGCGACGAACTGCTGCTGCGCCGCCAGCACCACCGCCAGCTGCAGCGCCTCCTTGCTGCCGAAGTGGGCGAACAGCCCGCTTTTCGACAGGCCGCTGGCCGCCGCCAGGCTGCCGATGGTCAGCCCGCTGACGCCGACCTGGCTGGCCAGCGCCAGCGCCTGTTGCAGAATTGCCTCTCTCGTTGCCGCCTTTTTCGTCATCGCTGCTTGCCTTGCCGCTGTCTTCGTGCAAAATAGCACGATCGTTCTATTTTAGGAATCACACTCATGACCGCATTCAGCAAGGTCGTCGAGGTCCGCTGGGCCGATATCGACGCCAACCAGCACATGCGCCACAGCGCCTACGCCGACCTGTGCACCCACACCCGGCTGGAGTGGCTGCAGGCGGCCGGCTTCGGCGCCGACGAATTCAAACGCCAGGGCTTCGGCCCGGTGCTGTTCCGCGAAAGCACCGATTATCGCCGCGAGGTGAACCTGGGGGAACGCCTTAGCATCAATGTGCTGATCGCCGCCGCCAGCCCGGACAACAGCCGCTGGCACATTCGCCAGGAAATGCGCAAGGCGGACGGCACCCTGGCCGCGATCTATGACGTCGCCGGCGCCTGGCTGGACCTGCGCAGCCGCAAGCTGATCGCGCCACCGCCGGCACTGGCCGCCATCCTCGCCGACTTGCCGCGCAGCGCCGATTTTGCCGCGCTGCCGCTGCCGCAAAGCGCCTGAACGGAGCCGCCATGACACTCGCCGCCAGTCTCGCCCTCGCCGTGGTCGCGCTGATCCATGTTTACATCATGGTGCTGGAAATGTTCTTGTGGACGCGTCCTGCCGGGCGCCGCGCCTTCGGCCTGACGCCGGAATTCGCCGCCGCCAGCCGCGTGCTGGCCGCCAACCAGGGCTTGTACAACGGCTTTCTCGCCGCCGGCCTGCTGTGGAGCCTGCTGCCGGGCAGCCCGGCCGCCATCGCGCCGTTCTTCCTCGGCTGCGTGATCGTCGCCGGCGTGTTCGGCGCCGCCACCGCCAGCCGCAAGATACTGTACGTACAAGCATTGCCGGCAGCCGTGGCGCTGGCGCTGTGGTGGCTGGTCTAAAAGCTTGGCCGCAAGAGCGCGGCGGCGGGTTGCGGCGACGCCACACCGGCTGCGACAGCGGTGGCGGTATCAGCGTACAATTCCGCCATTCTCGGCCGGGGCAAGATGACCACCGGCCGCACTTTTTTCAGGAATTGCGAGAAGCCATGTCCACACTGCTGCCCCTGCTGCAAGCCGCCGATGCCCAGCGCACCGCGCTGCTGGCGCAACTGCAAGAAGAAAACACCAACGCCTACCGCCTGTTTCACGGCAGCGTCGAGGGCCGCGACGGCCTGACCATCGACCGTTACGGCGATGTGCTGCTGATCCAGACCTTCCACACCCCGCTCAGCGACGAAGAGCACCAGACCATCCTCGACCACTACGCGCCGCTGGGCCTGCACGCGGTGTACAACGACCGCAGCGGCAGCAATTCGCGCATCGGCAACGCGCTGAGCGAGGAAGAACTGGTCGAGGCGCAACAGCCGCGCGTGATCAGCGAACTGGGCGTCAACTACCACTTCGAGGCGCGTCACGACGGCCAGGACCCGTGGCTGTTCCTCGACCTGCGCGCCGGCCGCCGCCGCGTGATGCAGCTGGCCGAGGGCAAGAGCGTGCTCAACCTGTTCGCCTACACCGGCGGTGTCGGTGTTGCCGCCGCCAAGGCCGGCGCCAGCTTCGTGATGAACGTGGACTTCGCCGAATCCAGCCTGCGCGTGGCACGCGGCAACGCCAAGCTCAACACCCTGGCCACCCGCCCGCGCTGCGTGCAGAGCGACTTCTTCCCGGCCATCCGCCAGCTGTCCGGCCTCGGCCAGGCGAAGATGGTGCGCGGCAAGAAGATGCCCCCGTTCCAGCCGCTGGAAGCGCGCCAGTTCGACCTGGTGTTCCTCGATCCGCCGCGCTACGCCAAGAGCCCGTTCGGTGTGGTCGACCTGGTCAACGACTACGCCGCGCTGTTCAAGCCGGCGCTGCTGGCCACCGCCGAAGGCGGCGTCATCATCTGCTGCAACAACGTGGCGCAGGTCGATGCCGACGCCTGGCTGGAGCAGCTCAAGCGCAGCGCCGCCAAGGTTGGCCGCACCGTGCGCGAGGTGGAGTGGATTACCCCGGAAGCCGACTTCCCGTCGTTTGACGGCAAGCATCCGCTGAAGATGGCGCTGCTGCACGTTTAAGCACGCCTTCGCCGCTATCCGACAGCGCCCGCCGGGCGCTGTCCCTGTTTCAACGCCCCGAGATCGAGCACGACCCTCATGAGCCAGCCGCTGACCTATCTGCAAGCCTATCCCGCCGAACTGCTGGACAAGGTGCGCGCGCTGCTGGACCAGGGTCAGCTCGGCCAGTGGCTCGCCCGCCGCTATCCCGAGCGCCACGACGCCGCCACCGACCGCGCGCTGTACGACTACGTGATGGCGCTGAAGCAGCGCTACCTGAAGAACGCGCCGCCGCTGGCCAAGGTGCAGTACGACAACAATATGCACCCGGTCCACGGCACGCTGGGCACCAACGCCTTCGTGTCGCGGGTGCAGGGCGGCAAGCTGAAGGCCAAGAACGAGATCCGCATCGCCACCCTGTTCCGCGAGGCGCCGGAGCCGTTCCTGCAGATGATCGTGGTGCACGAGCTGGCGCACCTGAAGGAAAAGAACCACGACAAGGCGTTCTACCAGCTGTGCTGCCACATGCTGCCGGACTACCACCAGCTGGAATTCGACACCCGGCTGTGGCTGACCGCGCGCGCGCTGGAACGCTGAGGCCGCAAGGTTGGCCACAGACGTTGCGGCCAACCTTTTGAAGGATACGTACGATTACGCTCTGCTGAGCGCATCTACCCGGCCTGATCCAATCCAGCGTACCCATCCCGATGTTTCAGACCGTATCCAGAATTCCTCCGGAAAAAAGGGAATTTTTGTGTCAAAATGCACAATAAATTCCCAGAAAAAGCAGTCATGAACACACGCCAAGAACTCGTTCATCAATATCTTGATGAAGCCCTCAAGTACTACAGTAAAGCCGAACTGGCCAATCGCCTTGGTAGCGACCAAGGTACGATCCGGCGCTGGGCTGCACGCGAAACCGAACCTAAACCTTATGTAGTAGATAGCCTGAAGCAGCTTTTGCTGCCTTTCGGCCCGCAGGAAAAGCGCGAAACCGAGTTTCGTTTTATTGATTTGTTTGCCGGTATCGGTGGAATACGCAAGGCATTCGAGCGGGTTGGCGGCGAATGCGTCTTTACCAGCGAATGGGATACCTACGCGCAAAAAACCTATGCGGCCAACTTCCGCCATGACTCGCACGCACTGAACGGCGATATCACACAAGTCAACGCATTCGACATTCCTGATCATGATGTCCTGCTGGCAGGCTTCCCCTGCCAGCCGTTCTCCATTGCCGGTGTCTCCAAGAAGAATGCCCTTGGCCGTGCTCATGGCTTTGAAGATGAAACCCAGGGCACCCTGTTCTTTGATGTCGCTCGCATCTTGCAGGTAAAGCGGCCACGGGCGTTTCTTTTGGAAAACGTGAAGAACCTGATGTCCCACGACAAAGGGCGCACCTTTGATGTCATTCGCCGGACACTAAGCGAAGAGCTGGGTTACCACATTCACTGCAAGATTATTGATGCCCAGCATTTTGTACCGCAACACCGCGAACGTATCGTGATTGTCGGCTTCAGGGAGCCAACTGATTTCAACTGGGACTTGCTTGCCCTGCCCCCAAAGGGCAATACCACGATCAAGGACATCCTGCACAAAACGGATGGTACCGAGCCATGGAACGAGCATGACGGCAACAAATACTTCGATCACGAAACCGGTCAGGTCAATCCCAAATACACCCTGACCCCGAAGCTGTGGCAATACCTGCAGAATTACGCCGTAAAGCATCGGGAAAAAGGTAATGGTTTCGGCTTTGGCCTTGTTGGTCCGAACAGCATTGCACGGACACTATCAGCCCGATACTACAAGGACGGATCGGAAGTTCTGGTTGACCAGGGCGTGGGCAAGAACCCTCGTCGTTTGACGCCGCGAGAATGCGCACGATTGATGGGGCTGGACGACTCTTTTGTCATTCCCGTGTCGGACACCCGCGCCTACAAACAATTTGGTAACTCCGTGGTCATGCCGGTGTTTCATGCTGTGGCCGAAATCATGAAGCCACGAATTGTGGCAGAACAATTCGAGCCAGTGATCAAGGATATGTGGGAAAGCAATGGCAGCGGTGTGGATCTGCTTGAAAGCCCCTCGCCATACCAGACACACCGGAAAGAAAGCGTCAGCTGACAGACGTTGTTGATCAGGCCACCCGCAGCCGGATGATGTCCGGTATCAAGGCCAAAGATACCAAACCGGAGCTGATCATCCGCAAAGCCCTGCATGCAGCCGGTTTTCGTTACCGGTTGCATGTCAAGACGCTGCCGGGAAAACCTGATCTGGTTTTCCCGAAGTACAAAGCCGTCATCTTCATTCATGGCTGCTTTTGGCACGGCCATGATTGCCGGTATTTCAAGATTCCCCAAACAAGAACCTCGTTCTGGCTGAACAAGATACGTGGCAACAAAGCGCGTGATCTTGCACAACAAGCACAACTTGAACAGCAAGGATGGCGTGTCATGATTATCTGGGAGTGCGCCATCCGCCATCTGCAAAAATCAAAAAGCATAATCCTGATTGACTACGTAATCGCCTGGCTGATAATGGATGCCTCTTGCAAGGAAATCGACGAGACCACGTTACCACCATGTTCGAAGACAGAATAAGTGACTATGTTGAAGGCGTTGCCGCCAAGTATCTGAGTGCCGTGGATGCAGAACCGGCAAAATCAAACCAGCACGAGATAGGCGGCCTGCCAAAAGCCGGTTTCAAAGCATGGCTGGGCACCCCCGCCAAGCATGAAGTGTTCAGATATCGCTGTCGGCAAATCTACATATCTGATGAGAATGAAGAACCGCTAATCTGTGACAGTTCGGTCACATGGTATGACTGCCGCCGCAACGTCGAACATCGCGGCCCCGAATACCGTCTTTACTACTACGACAGCCCCGTAACATCGCTTATCCAGGAAGGCGATTTCTTTCTGGTTGCCAAGCTTTGCCCGGATGTTTTGCCGCTCAAGGAAGTTGCAACGCCAGAAGACGGCCATGAAACAAAAAATGGCAGTTTGCTGATGATTTTTGCACCAGCGGACAGTTCTGCCGAGCGCCAGTTACGCCATTTGTTCGGAATAGACAAGCCTGGCGATGGCTTTAAACCCATTCCATTACCCATAAGTCCCTCGCCAGCCGTTACCATCTCGTCCTGACAAGCGAA
>NZ_BMYP01000021.1 GCF_014652335.1 Vogesella fluminis
TGTGTTTTGGATGATCCGAATTATCTCATACGGCTCGTTAAGTCCGACAGGCTGCTAGGCATCCGGCGCCGGCGCGGCTTGCAGATGCTGCAGGATCACCTGCCCGCCGCACAGGATGTCATCGCTGATGGCGCGGGCGGCGGCCGGGCCGTCATGCGTGCGGATGGCATCCAGCACCGGGTAGTGGAAGTCGAGCATGTCGTCGCCGCCGGCGCCGTAGACATCGGCAATCAGCGGCCCCATCTGCAGCCAGATGCGGTACAGGATGCCCTGCAGGAACGGCATGCCGGCGATGTCGACTAGCGCGAAGTGAAAGCGCTGGTTCAGGTCGCAGCCGCGGGCGGTGTCGCCGTCGGCTAGCGCCTGCTCGTTCTGGCGCACCAGCTCTTCCAGCAGCGCGATCTGCGCAGCGTCGGCATTCTGCGCCGCCATCTCTGCGGCCAACCCTTCCAGCTTGATGCGGATGGCACGGATCTCCAGATAGCGCGCCACCGTCATGTGCGGCACGCGGATGTCGCGCGCCGACTTCATCGCCAGTGCCTGTTCCTGCACCAGCCGCAGGATGGCATCGCGCACCGGGGTGACGCTGGTGCCCAGCCGCGCCGCCAGCTCGCGGATCTTCAGCCGCTCGCCGGGTTTCAGCTTGCCCTGGATCAGGGCATTGCACAGCAGGTGGTAGACGGTGCTACCCAAGTTGTCGTGTTCCAGCGTGTCCAGCGCGTCGGTCATGGTGGGGCGTGCCGCAAGATTGAGTTGGGCCGATTCTAGCATCGGCGTCTGCAAATAGGATGCATCAAACAGGCAACAGGGCCACGCGGGCGGGTGTGCAAGGTTGGCCGCAGGGCCGCCAAGCCCGACGCGGCAGCAGCCATCACGCGGCACGGTGCCGCGCTTGCAATTAAAAAATGCAACAAATATGATGCATCATAATTTTGATGTCGTGATGTCGTGATGTCGTGATGTCGTGATGTCGTGATGTCGTGATGTCGTGATGTNTGTCGTGATGTCGTGATGTCGTGATGTCGTGATGTCGTGATGCAGCAGCGCCGCCGCCAGTGCCGCGCCGGGGACGGCAGCAGGATGTACCGATGCAGCGGCTGGGCACGCCGCACGAGGTGGCGGAGGCGATCTATTTCCTGTGCTCCAACCGTTCCTCGTATATCAACGGCTCGGAAATCCACATCAACGGAGGCCAGCATGTCTGACAGCGCCATCGACCAGCTGTTTTCCACCATGGGCAGCGCCACTACGCCACAGGCCGCCAGTGAACTGCTGTGGCAGCACTACGGCCTGCGTGGCAGCGCCAGCCCGCTCAACAGCGAGCGCGACCAGAACTTTCACATCCACGGCGACGATGGCCAGCAGTACGTGCTGAAGCTGACCCACCCGGCCGAGGTGCGCGGCGTCACCGATTTCCAGACCCGCGCGTTGCTGCATGCCGCCAGCCGCGACCCGGCGTTGCCGATTCCGCGGGTGATGCCGCGGCTGGATGGTGAACCGTATGCGGCGATTACGCTGGCGGATGGCATGCAGCGGGTACTGCGCCTGTTCAGCTACCTTGGCGGCCAAGCTTTGCACCAGATCACGCGCAGCGCCGCACAGCGCCGCGACCTGGGGCAGACGCTGGCGCGGCTGGATCTGGCGCTCAGCGATTTTGCCCATCCGTCCGCCGATCACGCGCTGCTGTGGGACATCCAGCACAGCGAGCGGCTGCAGCCGCTGCTGGCCGAGCTGCCGCCGGGGCCGCAAACCGACACCCTGGCGGCGTTTGTCGCGCATTTCCGGTGCGAGGTCCTGCCGGCACTGGCCGGGCTGCGGCGGCAGGTGATCCACAACGACCTCAACCCCTACAACGTGCTGGTGGATGCGCAGGACCAGATCACCACCCGCGGGCTGATCGACTTTGGCGACATGGTGCAGGCGCCGTTGGTGGGCGAACTGGCGGTGGCCTGCTCTTACCAGCTGTCCGGCAATGCCAACCCGCTGGACACCGCCGCCGAGCTGATCGCCGGCTACCACGCGCTGTACCCGCTGCGGCGCGAAGAAGTGCTGCTGCTGTACGAACTGATCCTCACCCGGCTGTGCATGACGGTGACCATCACCGGCTGGCGCGCCAGCCGCTACCCCGAAAACAAGACCTACATCCTGCGCAACAACGGCCTGAGCTGGGACGGGCTGCAACGGCTGCAAGCCGTCGGCCGTGACGCCGCGCAGGCATTTTTGCTGCAGGTGTGCGGCATGAAAGGACAAGCATGAGCAGCAAGGACCAACGCATGGCCAATGCCTTCGATCCGGCCACCGCAGCCAGCCTGCCGGCGCGCGAGCAGGCGCTGATCCAGCGCCGGCTGCAGCTGCTGGGGCAGGCCTACCGGCTGTTCTACGAGCAGCCGCTGCACGTGGTGCGCGGCGAGGGGGTGTGGCTGTACGACCCGGACGGCAACGCCTATCTGGACGTGTACAACAACGTGGCCTCGGTCGGGCACAGCCACCCGCGGGTGGTGGAGGCCATCGCGCGCCAGGCGGCGACGCTGAACACCCACACCCGTTATCTCAACGACAGCATCCTCGACTACGCCGAGCGGCTGCTGGCCACCCTGCCGGCGGCCAGCAGCCAGGCGATGTTCACCTGCACCGGCAGCGAGGCCAACGATCTGGCGCTGCGGCTGGCGGCCAACTACAGTGGCGGTGCCGGCGTGATCGTCACCAGCCATGCCTATCACGGCGTCACCAGCAGCGTGGCGGCGTGCTCGCCGGCCTTCGGCCACAAGGTGCCGTTGGGCGTGCACGTGCGCACCGTGCCGGCGCCCGACGCCTACCGCTACCCGGACGAGGACGTGGGCGCGCGCTTTACCCGCCACGTCGAGCAGGCCATCGCCGACCTGCAGCGGCACGGCATCCAGCCGGCGGCGCTGCTGGTGGACACGCTGTTTACCAGCGACGGCGTGTTTGCCGAGCCGGCGGGCTTTCTCGCCGGCGCGGTGGACGCCATCCGCGCCGCCGGCGGGCTGTTCATCGCCGACGAAGTGCAGGCCGGTTTCGCCCGCAGCGGCAGCCACTTCTGGGGCTTCCAGCGCCACGGCGTCATCCCGGACATCGTCACCATGGGCAAGCCGATGGGCAACGGTCATCCCATTGCCGGGCTGGCGGCACGGCCGGAGATCATCGAAGCCTTCGGCCGCCGGGTGCGCTATTTCAATACCTTTGGCGGCAACCCGGTGTCCTGCGCCGCGGGCCTCGCGGTGCTGGACATCATCCGCGACGAGGGCCTGCAGCAGAACGCGCACGATACCGGCGCCTACCTCAAGGCCGGCTTGGAAAGGTTGGCCGCAAGGCATGAGCTGATCGGCGATGTGCGCGGCGCCGGCTTCTTCCTCGGCGTGGAGCTGGTGAGCGACCGCCAGCGCAAGACGGCGGCCACGGCGGAAACCGGGCGCATCGTCAACGCGCTACGCCAGCGCCGCATCCTGATCAGCGCCACCGGCTCGGCAGGCAACATCCTCAAACTGCGGCCGCAGCTGCCGTTCTCGCGCGCCAACGCCGACCAGCTGCTGGCCACGCTGGACGAGGTGCTGGCCGGGCTTCAGCCGCCCAGCAGCGCCAGCACTTCCTCGTCTTCCACCTGCGGGAAGTGACGGTAGAACTGGCCGACGGTCTGGAAGTAGTACGGCGCGTGCAGGCAGACCACCTCGTCGGCCTGCGGGCGGACCAGCTCCAGCGCGTCGGGCGAGGCTACCGGCACGGCGCAGACCAGCCGGGCCGGCTTTTGGTGGCGTAGCGCGTGCAGCGCCGCCAGCATGGTGGCGCCGGTCGCCAGGCCGTCGTCGACCACGATCACCACCCGGCCGGCCGGATCCAGCGGCGGCCGGATCGGGGTGTAGCTTTGCCGCCGCGCGCGGATGGCCGCCAGCTGGGCCTGGGTCTCGCGCTCGATGTAGTCCTGGTCGGCGCCCATCGCCGCCGCGTACGGCGCCACATAACGCCAGCCGCTTTCATCGATGGATCCGATGGCGGTTTCCGCGTGGCGGGGCGCGCGCAGCTTGCGTACCAGCACGACATCCAGCTCCCCGTCCAGCTTGTCGGCGAGCAGTCTGGCCATCGGCACCGCGCCGCGCGGGATGGCCAGCAGCAGCGGGTGTTGGCCCCGGTAGGCGTGCAACCGTGCGGCCAGCTGGCGCGCGGCATCGTCCCGGTCTTCAAACATGGTCCTGTCCGTCCGGGGTGGTGGCGCGTCCGGGCTGCAGCAGCTCGATCCTGAAATCGCGCTCGAACGGCGGCACGTGGCACTCGATGATGTCGGTAGGCGCGATCTCCAGCCGGGCGCCGACCACGTCGGCGGCCAGCGGCAGGCAGCGGCCGGCCCGCTCCGCCAGCACCGCGACGCAAATGGCGGCCGGCTGCTTCTGCACCAGATAGGCCAGCACCTTCAGGATGGAGTGGCCGCTGTAGAGCACGTCGTCCACCACCAGCAGGGTGTAGCCGGAGAGATCCAGCGCCGCGTGCTGCGCCTGTTCGGTGAGCTGCGTTTCCGGGTGCAGCAGGGTGAGGTCGTCGGCGTAGCGCTTGACCAGCAGGTCCAGCCGCAACGGTGGTGCCATGCCGTGCATCGCGATCAATCGCTCGCTGAGCAGGTCGGCCAGCGGCGCGCCACGGCGGCGGATGCCGATCACCGCCACGCGCTGCCGGCCGCGCAGCAAGCCGGCGCAGCGCTCGGCCATGTTGTCGAGCAGCACGGCCAGCTGCGCCTCGTCGAACAGGCAGGTTCGTAAACCGGGAGTCATGGCAGGAGTCACCTCGCGGCAAGTTGGCGGCCGCGGCCGCATTGGAAAGGTTGGCCGCAAGCGCGGCAGCGCCCTTGTTGGTGCGGGGTCGGTGCGGCTTGCCCTGTGTATAGCAAGCGCCCCGGCTACGGGCAAGGCGTGGCCGCCGCTGTAAAAAGACTTTGAACAGGTTACGGGGCTGCGGGTGAGCCAGCCGTCCAACGACCGCCGCATGTGGCGCTGCCGGGCACACTCAAGGCATACCGCTTAGTGGTAGCGCTGTTGTGGTCGGCATCCCCCCCGGGTCCGGTCGCCCCCGTGCCATGCCCGGCCGCGGCAAAACAAAACCCGCACCGGGGCGGGTGTGGGTTGCGGGGTTCAGGCTTGCTGCCGGTGCGGCTTACTTGAACGGGTAGATGTCGTTGCTGAAGTACTTGTCCTGGATCTTCTTGTAGGTGCCGTCCTTCAGGATTTTCTTCAGTGCCACGTTGATCTTGGCCAGCAGCTCCTTGTTGCCTTTCTGTACCGCGATGCCGCAGCCCTGGTAGTACTTCGGATCGTTGAACACCGGGCCGACGAAGGCGTAGCCCTTGCCCTTGCCGGTTTTCAGGAAGTCTTCCTCACCGACGGTGGACTCCAGGAACACCGCGTCCAGGCGCTGGCTGGACAGGTCGAGGAAGGCGTCGGTGATCTTGCCGTAGACCTTGATCTGTGCGCCTTTCGGTTTCAGCTTGTCGTTGGCTTCCTGCTGCTGCACGGCGCTGCGCAGTACGCCGATGTTCTTGCCCTTGTACCAGGCGTCGTTGATCTGGGTGCCTTCCTTGGCCAGCAGGCGGCCTGGCACGTTGAAGTACATGTCGCTGAAATCGACGATCTTGGCGCGTTCCGCGGTGATGCTCATCGAGGCGATGGCGACTTCGAACTTCTTGGCCTGCAGCGCCGGCACGATGCCGTCGAAGTCCATCGCTTTCAGTTCGCACTGCAGCTTGGCCTCGGTACAGATGGCGCGGGCGATGTCCGGGTCGAAGCCGGTGATGCTGCCGTCGGCGGCCTGTTTCGAGAATGGCGGGTAGCTGACATCGGTGACGATGCGGATGGTTTGAGCTTGTGCCAGCAGTGGCAGCGAGCAGATGGCGGTCAGCGCCAGCAGGTGTTTGTAGTTCATGTGGTCTCCGTTTTCCTTTGTCGTTGCGGTGTGTGTCGCACTCCGCGGCTGTTTCTATCCTAATCGCGGAGACGTGCCAAGCGCGTACCGGTTGTATATACATTTGTGCGGCTTTTTTGCCAGTGCGGCATGAAAAAAAACGGATGCCGGCAGTTTTTCAACTTGAATGCCGTCAATGCCAGGGTCTGTTACAATGCCCGGCTCCTGTCGCTACTGGCGCGACACCGGGCCGGGGCGGCTTCCCGGCACCATGCTTCACCTCATGCCATGGCCAAGAAATTCCCGCTGCATCCCAAGCACCCGGAGCGTATCTGCTGGGGCTGCGACAAGTATTGTCCGGCCGGCTCCCTGCAGTGCGGCAACGGCTCCGGCCGTACCCAGCATCCGGCCGAGGTGCTCGGCGACGACTGGTATCTGTGGGGTGACTGGGGCATCACCCCGGATGAAGAGACTGCGGAGCCGGCGCCCGCCATCCCGCCCACCGACAGCGACAACTGAGCGCGACCGCGGCCCAGGGTTGGCCGCAAGCCGGCGGCCATCACGGGCGCGACAATTGCGTACAGGTGACATCGCTGTACAGAAGCGGCACCGTCGCTGCCGGTCTTGCCGAGCGCAAAAAATTTTTATCTCCTTGATAAATCTGTAAAATTTTTCTTTTCCGGTTGATTGTTGCGCCGCGTCAGGCGCGCCGCCGGCCGTTGTGACGCGCAGGGATTGCTGAAATGATGCGTACGCAACAGGCTGGGTGCGTCCGTTCGCGCCGCCGCTAACGCCGGCGCCGCGCGCCCAGCCCCATCCATCCACCGCCAAGGAGTGAAGCATGTCCCTGCCCGTCGTTGCCGCCCGGCCATTGCCCGTCACCGGTGTGGCGTCGCCGTTCGCGGCGCGCGCCGGCCGCGCCGTGGCCGCTGCGGGGGCAGGGCGATGACGGCGCCGCTGCAGCTGGCGGTGCTGCTGCTGCCGCCTTGTTCTCCGTTCGGCATCGGCTGCTTTGCCGAGCCCTTCCTGCAGGCCAACCGTCTGGCCGGCAAGACGCTGTACCAGTTGCGCTTCTATAGCTGGAACGGCCAACCGCTGCCGATGGCCGGTGGCATGCGCTACCCGGTGAGCGGCGCGCTGCGCGACGCCGAGGCCTGCGACCAGCTGTTCGTGCTCAGCGAGGGCGTGCTGCCGTTCAGTGATGCCGCACTGTGCTGCCATGCGCTGGCGCTGCTGGCGTCCCGCGTGTCGCTACTGGGCGGGGTGCACTGCGGTGCCTGGTGGCTGGCCAGTGCCGGCCTGCTCGACGGCTACCACGCCACCATCCACTGGCCGGAACAGCCGGCCTTTGCCGAGCGCTTTCGCAATGTGGTGGCGTCGCAGCACGTGTACGAGCTGGATCGCGGCCGCTTCACCTGTGCCGGCGGCCTCGCGCAGATCGACGGTGTGCTGGCGCTGATCGGCCGCCAGCACGGTGTCGAGCTGGTGGAGTCCATCGCCGCGCTGCTGTGCGCCGAGCGCGTGCGCGGCAGCGACGAGCGCCAGCGCGTGCCGCTGCTGGCGCGGGTCGGCGAGAAACACCCCAAGCTGACCGAGGCGGTGATGCTGATGGAAGCCAATATCGAGGAGCCGCTGACCACCGACGAGCTGGCGCGGCTCACCAATCAGTCGCGGCGCCAGCTGGCACGCCTGTTCAAGCAGTACCTGGACGATTCGCCGTCGCGCTACTACCTGCAGCTGCGGCTGGAGCGCGCGCGGCAACTGCTGCGCAACACCGGCAAGTCGGTGGTGCAGATCGGGCTGTTGTGCGGTTTTTCTTCCGGGCCGCACTTTTCCACCGTGTACCGCACCCATTTCGGCATCTCGCCGCGCGAGGAGCGCTTCCCCGGCGACAGCGACTTGGCCGACGAGGCCTGAGCCGCCTGCGGCCAACGTTGGCCGCAAGCGTGACAGGCTGGCCCAAACAGAAAGCTGCGTGTCTTGATTCTGGATGGAAAGTTTGACGCGCCTCCCTAGAATGGCTCCATCTCAACGCCAGATGAAGGATTCCCAGATGTCCGCTCCTGTTACCCGCCAAACATTTGATGAAGTGATGGTTCCCAACTACGCCCCGGCCGCGTTCGTACCGGTCAAGGGTGAAGGCTCCCGCCTGTGGGACCAGCAGGGCAAGGAATACATCGACTTCGCCAGCGGCATCGCCGTGACCAGCCTGGGCCATCTGCATCCGGAACTGACCAAGGTCTTGCACGAGCAGGTAGACCGCCTGTGGCACCTGTCCAATACCTTCACCAACGAGCCGGCGCTGAAGCTGGCGCGTCGCCTGACCGAAACCACCTTTGCCGAGAAGGTGTTCTTCTGCAACTCCGGCGCCGAAGCCAACGAAGCCGCGCTGAAGCTGGCGCGCCGTTACGCCTTCGACCACTTCGGCGGCAGCAAGACTGGCATCGTGTCCTGCAAGCAGGCTTTCCACGGCCGTACCCTGTTCACCGTATCGGTGGGCGGTCAGCCGAAGTACACCGAAGGCTTCGCCCCGCTGCCGGGTGACCTGAACCACATCGAATTCAACAACCTGGAAGCCGCCGAGGCCGCCATCAACGCCGGTACCTGCGCCGTGATCGTGGAGCCGGTACAGGGCGAGGGCGGCGTGCTGCCGGCCACCAAGGCCTACCTGCAGAAGCTGCGCGAGCTGTGCGACAAGCACAACGCGCTGCTGATTTTCGACGAAGTGCAGATCGGTGTCGGCCGCTCCGGCGCGCTGTACGCCTACCAGGCCTACGGCGTGACCCCGGACATCCTGACCAGCGCCAAGGCTCTGGGCAACGGTTTCCCGGTCGCCGCGATGCTGACCAGCAACAAGGTTGCCGCGTCCTTCGTGGTCGGCACCCACGGCTCCACCTACGGCGGCAACCCGCTGGCCTGCGTTGTTGCCGACAAGGTGCTGGAACTGATCGACACCCCTGAGGTACTGGACGGCGTCAGCAAGCGTCACCAGCTGTTGAAGGACGGCCTGGCCGCCATCAACGCCAAGCACGGCGTGTTCAAGGAAGTGCGCGGCATGGGCCTGCTGATCGGCGCCGAGCTGCAGGGCGCGTTCCACAACAAGGCCAAGGACATCGTCAACGCCGCCGCCAAGCACGGCCTGATGGTGCTGGTAGCCGGCACCAACGTGCTGCGCATCGTGCCGTCGCTGGTGATTCCGGAAGCCGACCTGAAGGAAGGCCTGGCGCGTCTGGATGCCACCATCGCCGAACTGGTGACCAAGGCGGAAACCGCCAAACAGGCACAACCGGCCTGATCACGACGTAATACACGGCGGCGACCAAGTATCGCCGCCGTTTTTCCCTACAGAGGAAGATCCATGCTCCTAGTCCGTCCGAGCAAGCTGTCCGACCTGCCGCAGATTGAACGCATGGCGCGTTCCGACGGCCCGGTCCTGCACTCCCTGCCGCCCGACCGCGAGCGCCTGCAGCAGCGCGTGAATGATTCCGTGCATTCGCTGCGCGCCGACGTCGATTGCCCCGGCGAGGAAAGCTATTTGTTCGTGCTGGAAGACACCGCTACCGGCCAGCTGCACGGCACCGCCGGCATCATGGCCGTCGCCGGCTATTCCGAGCCGTTCTACGCCTTTCGCAACGAAGTGCTGGTGCACGCTTCGCGCGAGCTGAAGGTGAACCACCGCGTGCACGCGCTGGTGACCTCGCACGAGCTGACCGGCCGCAGCCGCCTGACCGGCTTCTACTTTGACGAAGCCGCGCTGGGCCGTGGCCTGGCGCTGCCGCAGCTGCTGTCGCGCGCCCGCATGATGTTCATCGCCCAGCACCGCGAACGCTTCAACAACGAGATCTTCTCGGTGTTGCCGGGCGTGACCGACGACAACGGCCGCTCGCCGTTCTGGGACGCCGTCGGCTTCAAGTTCTTCCGTCGCGACTTTGCCGAGATGGAGCTGGCCTCCGGTGGCCGCAGCCGCACCTTCATCGCCGAAATGATGCAGGTGGACCCGCTGTACGTGCCGCTGATCGCCGAGGAAGCGCAGCGCGTGATGGGCGAGCCGCACGCCGGCGCGCGCACCAACTACCGCTGCCACCTGGCCGAAGGCCTGGAGCCGGATCATTTCGTCGACCTGTTCGACGCCGGCCCGGTGCTCACCGCGCAGCTGGATGTCTGTCGCTCGGTGCGTTACAGCCGGCTGCACACCGCCCGCCGTGGCGAAGTGAGCGGTGACACCGTGCCGCACCTGGTCAGCAACACGCTGACTGCCGACTTCCGCTGCCTGCTGGTGGACCTGCCGCCGCTCTTGGGCGACGAAGTGGTACTGCCGCCGGAAGTGGCGGATGCACTGGAAATCGTGGATGGCGACGCCGTGCGTTGCGTTCCGTTGCAGACCGAAGGGGGCCGCTGATGATCGTATTGAGAATGTGCCGGCCGGACGACGTCGACGCGCTGGTGATGCTGGGCCACAAGGCCGGCCCCGGCCTGACCACGCTGAAGCCGGACCCGGTCGCGCAGGGCGCGCGCCTTGAGCGCGTGCAGCGCACCATCGCTGGCGAACTGCCACTGGCCGAGCAGGGCTATCTGTTCGTGCTGGAAGACACGGCCAGCGGCAAGGTGGTCGGCGTGTGCGGCATCGAGGTGGCCGTCGGCCTGGATCAGGCGTTCTGGACCTACCGCATGGATACCTTCGTGCACGCCAGCCGTGAGTTGGGGCTGTGGACGCGCATGGACAAGCTGCACATGTCGCACGGCCTGACCGGCTATTCCGAGCTGTGCACGCTGTTCCTAGACCCGGATTTCCGCGTCAACGGCAACGGCTCGCTGCTGTCCAAGGCGCGCTTCATGTTCATCGGCCAGTTCCGCGAACGCTTTGCCGAGCGCATCTGCGCCGAAATGCGCGGTTACTTCGACGAAAACGGTGAATCGCCGTTCTGGAAGGCGCTGGGCGCGCACTTCTACCGTATCGACTTCCACGAGGCCGACCGCCTGGTGGCGCTGGGCAAGAAATCCTTCCTTGCCGAGCTGATGCCGCGCTACCCGGTGTACATCGATTTCCTGCCGCAGGACGCCCGCGACTGCATCGGCAAGGTGCACAAGGAAACCGAGCCGGCACGCCGCCTGCTGGAAGTGGAAGGCCTGCGCCTGGAGCAGCATGTGGACATCTTCGAAGGTGGCCCGGTGCTGGAAGCGCGCATCGACGACCTGCGCGTGATGCGCGACAGCGGCCTGTGCCAGGTGGAAATCGTGGCTGAAGCTGCTGCCGATGCGCCGCGCCAGCTGGTGGCCAACGGCGAGCTGGCCGACTTCCGGGTGATTCTGGCTGCGGCCAACGTGGTGGATGGCGTGGTGCACCTCACCGCCGAACAGGCGCGCGCGCTGCAGGTGAAAGCCGGCGACCGCGTCCGCGTGATGCCGCAGAACCCGGCCAAATAAACCGAACATTTATTGCCGGCAGCCAGTGCTGCCGGTTTACCAACACAAACGGGCGCCTCGAAAAACGGGAGTTTTTCGAGGTGACCAGACAGGAATATCGCTATGAGCCAACTGTTCATCGACGGCGCCTGGACCACCGGTCGCGGCGCATCCTTCGTATCGCTCAACCCGGCCAACGGCCAGCCGGTATGGGAAGGCCACTCGGCCTCTGCCGCCGACATCGACGCGGCCTTCGCCGCTGCGCGCCGCGCCTTTGACGACTGGCGCCGCCGCTCGCTGGACGAGCGCATCGCGCTGGTGCGCCGCTTTGCCGAAGTGCTGGGCGAGCACAAGGAAGACATGGCCCGCGCCATCGGCGTGGAAACCGGCAAGCCGCTGTGGGAGTCGCGCCAGGAAGTGGCGGCGATGGTGGGCAAGATCGACATCTCCATCCGCGCCTACAACGACCGCACCGGTGAAAAGCGCGGCGAGCTGGCCGGCGACACCACCGTGCTGCGCCACCGCCCGCACGGCGTGATGGCGGTGTACGGCCCGTACAACTTCCCCGGCCACCTGCCGAACGGTCACATCGTGCCGGCACTGATTGCCGGCAACACCATCCTGTTCAAGCCGTCCGAACTCACCCCGCTGGTGGCCGAACTCACCGTCAAGCTGTGGGAAAAGGCCGGCGCACCGGCTGGTGTGATCAACCTGCTGCAGGGCGAACGCGATACCGGTATCGCCCTGGCGCAGCACCCGGCGCTTGACGGCCTGCTGTTCACCGGCAGCTCCGCCACCGGCGTGGCACTGCACAAGCAGTTCGCCGGCCGCCCGGGCTTCATGCTGGCGCTGGAAATGGGTGGCAACAACCCGATGGTGGTTGCTGAAGTCGACAACCTGGACGGCGCCGTGCACCACGCCATCCAGTCGTCCTTCCTGTCCGCAGGTCAGCGCTGCACCTGCGCACGCCGCCTGCTGGTGCCGCACGGCGAATTCGGTGACCGCTTCATCGCCCGCTTTGCCGAAGTGGCCGCCAAGCTCACCATCGGTGAATACGATGCCGAGCAGCAGCCGTTCATGGGCGCCATGGTGTCGCTGAAGGCCGCGCAGGGCATGCTGGCCGCGCAGGACAAACTGCTGGCCATGGGCGCCAAGTCCATCCTGGCCATGCGCCAGCTGCAGGACGGCAAGGCCTTCGTGACCCCGGCCATTCTGGACGTGACCGCCATCGCCGCCCAGCTGCCGGACGAGGAATACTTCGGCCCGCTGAGCCAGATCATCCGCTACCACGACTTCGACGAAGCGCTGCAGATCGCCAACCGCACCCAGTACGGCCTGTCCGCCGCGCTGCTGGCCGACGACGCGGCGCTGTGGCAGCGCTTCAACCAGGACATCCGCGCCGGCGTGGTGAACTGGAACAAACCCACCAACGGCGCCTCGTCCGCGGCACCGTTCGGTGGCACCGGCCTGTCCGGCAACCATCGTCCGGGCGCGTTCTACGCCGCCGACTACTGCGCCTACCCGATGGCGTCGGTGGAAGCGGGCGAGCTGACGCTGCCGGCGCAGCTGTCGCCGGGCATGACTTTCTGAGGGTGTTGTTTCTGCTCCTTGACAGCCCGCCGCGTGCGGGCTTTTTTGCGTGCGGCCAACGTTTGCAGGCTATTGCGCGATCATCTGTCGTTGCCGGCCATTGCCGGCCGGCATTGCCCGGTATGCGGCCAGCCAGTGTGCTACTGCGGCCTCGGCGCCGGCCGGCAGGTGCAGGCGCAGCTTGCTGCGCCGCCACAGGATGTCTTCCGCCGTCGTCGCCCACTCCTTGTCCACCAGATAGCGCAGCTCGGCTTCAAACAGCCCGGGCTGGATTTCCGCGCCCAGCGCCGCAAGGTTGGCCGCATCGCCCAGTAGCATATGGACGCGGCTGCCGTAGGCGCGCGCCAGCCGCATCGCCAGCGCCGGCGGCAGCCACGGTCTGGCCTGCTGCAGGCTGTGCACGAAGGCGTCGAAGTCGCCGCCGGGCAGGTCGCCGCCGGGCAGGTGCTGGCCGGCGGTCCAGCTTGGGCGCGTGTTGCCCAGCAGCGGCGCCAGCTGGTCTACCGCCTGCTCCGCCAGCTTGCGGTAGGTGGTGATCTTGCCGCCGAACACCGACAGCAGCGGCGCGCCGTCGCTGTCCAGCTCCAGCGCGTAGTCGCGGGTGACGCCGCTGGCATTGTCACTGTCGTCGTCCAGCAGCGGGCGCACGCCGGAGTAGGTGGCCACCACGTCGGCGGGGCCGATCTGGCGTTCGAAGTAGCGGTTGCTCATCGCGCACAGGTAGGCGATCTCGTCGCGGTCGATGCTTACCTTGGCGGCATCGTCGTGGTATTCGACGTCGGTGGTGCCGATCAGGGTGAAGTCCTGCTCGTAGGGAATGGCGAAGATGATGCGCTTGTCCGGGTTCTGGAAGATGTAGGCAAAGTCGTGATCGAACAGCTTCTTCACGATGATGTGACTGCCCTTCACCAGGCGGATCGCCTTGCGCGCCGGCGCGTGGATCACGCCGCCGAGCAGCTGCTGCACCCACGGCCCGCCGGCGTTGACCAGCGCGCGGGCGCGTACCTGCTGGCGGCCGTGCTCGCCATCCAGCGTGCACAGCCAGCCGTCGCCGTCGCGCTGCGCGGCGATACAGGCGGTGCGGGTACGGATGCCGGCGCCGCGCTCGGCGGCGTCCATCGCGTTGAGCACCACCAGCCGTGCGTCGTTGACCCAGCCGTCGGAGTAGACGAAGCCCTGGTGGTAGCGCGACTTCAGCGGGCTGCCGGCCGGGTGGCGCTCGAAGCGGATGCGCTCGCTGCCGGGCAGGCGGCGGCGACGGGCCAGGTGGTCGTACAGGAACAGGCCGCAGCGGATCAGCCACGCCGGACGCTGTTCGGCGTCGTGCGGCATCACGAAGCGCAGCGGCCACATGATGTGCGGCGCGGCGTCCAGCAGCACTTCGCGCTCCTGCAGCGCCTTGCGCACCAGCGAGAATTCGTAATATTCCAGATAGCGCAGGCCGCCGTGGATCAGCTTGGTGCTGGCCGACGAGGTGTGCGCCGCCAGGTCGTCCTTTTCACAGAGCAGCACTTTCAGGCCGCGGCCGGCGGCGTCACGGGCGATGCCGGTGCCGTTGATGCCGCCACCGATCACGAGCAGATCATAATTTTCCACGAGCTTTCCTTCCGAACGGCACCTGCCTGATGGCGTGGCGCTTGTTGTCTCTTGAATAATAGAAGATAGATATAAACGAACACAAAAGCAACATTAAACGATCGTTAATGTTTGTTTTGTGTTTCATTTAGCGCAAAAAAAAGACGCCCGAAGGCGTCGAGGGAGAGTGCAGTCCGTCTGGACGGCCGCACCGCTGTGGCGCGGGCCGCCGTGTCAGGCTCAGGCCACGCTGTGCGCCACTGCGGCCAAGGTTGCACCCAGCAGCGAGCCGATCACCGGCACCCAGCTGTAGCGCCAGTCGCTGTCGCGCTTGCCCTTGATCGGCAGGATGGCATGCATGATGCGCGGCGCCAGATCGCGCGCCGGGCTCATCGCGTAGCCGGTGGTGCCGCCCAGCGACACGCCGATGCCCAGCACCAGCAGGGCCACCGGCAGTGCGTCCATCGCGCCCAGTGACACCTTGGGCGCCACCATGCTGAGGATGGCGAACACCAGCACGAAGGTGGCCAGCACTTCCGACAGCAGGTTGCCGCCGGTGCTGCGGATCGCCGGGCCAGTGCAGAACACCGCCAGCTTGGTGTCGGCGCAGTCGGTATGGTCGAAGTGGTCGCGGTAGATCAGCCACATCAGCAGCGCACCGGCCATGCCGCCCAGCATCTGCGCCGCGATATAGCCCGGCGCGTCGGCCCAGGCAAACTTGCCGGCCACCGCCAGCGCGACGGTGACCGCCGGGTTGAGGTGGGCGCCGCTGATGGCGGCAACGCTGAACACGCCGACAAACACCGCCATCGCCCAGCCGAAGGCGATCACGATCAGGCCGCTGTTATGGCCCTTGGTGCCTTTCAGGATCACGTTGGCAACCACGCCGTTGCCGAGCAGCACCAGCAGCGCGGTGCCGATGAATTCGCCGAATAGTGGATTCATGTTGAAACTCCGTCGCGAACGCGGGGCAGCATACTGGCTGCCGCCGCGGGAAAACAGGATTAGGGGAGGTACTGGCCGCGCCGGCAGCGTCAGGCTACCGGCGCGATACCTTGCTTAGGCCGCGTCGTTGGCCCAGCTGATCGCGGCGCGGGTGGCGCGCTGCCAGCCGGCGACATAGCGATCGACGGTGGCGGTATCCAGCTGCGGCGAGAAGCGGGTGTCCAGCTGCCACTGCCCCTGGATGTCGTCGGTGCCCTGCCAGTAGCCGACGGCGAGGCCGGCGAGATACGCCGCCCCCAGCGCGGTGGTCTCGGTGATCTTCGGTCGCGCGACCTGGGTGCCGAGGATGTCGCTCTGGAACTGCATCAGCACATTGTTGACGCAGGCGCCGCCGTCCACGCGCAGCTCGGCGATGGTGATGCCGGAGTCGGCCTGCATCGCACCCAGCACGTCCATGGTCTGGAACGCGATGCTGTCCAGTGCGGCGCGGGCGATGTGGGCGGCGCCGGTGCCCTGCGTCATGCCGACGAGGGTGCCGCGCGCGTCGGAATTCCAGTGCGGCGCACCCAGACCGGCGAAGGCCGGTACCAGATACACGCCGTCGCTGTCCTTCACCCCGGCCGCCAGCGGGCCGACATCGTGCGAGTGCTTGATGATGCCGAGGCCGTCGCGCAGCCATTTCACCACCGAGCCGCCGATGAAGATGCTGCCTTCCAGCGCGTACTGCACCTTGTCGCCGACCTGCCAGGCGATGGTGGTCAGCAGCTTGTTGTGCGAGGGCACCGGTGTGTCGCCGGTGTTCATCATCATGAAGCAGCCGGTGCCGTAGGTGTTCTTCACCATGCCCGGGGTGGTGCACTGCTGGCCGAACAGCGCCGCCTGCTGGTCACCGGCGACACCGGCGATCGGGATCGCCACGCCCAGGTGCGCGGCGTGGGTGTAGCCGTAGACTTCGCTGGAGCTTTTCACCTGCGGCAGCATGCTGGCCGGGATGCCCATGATGTCGAGCAGCTCGTCATCCCACTGCAGGCGGTGGATGTCGTACAGCATGGTGCGCGAGGCGTTGGACACGTCGGTGACGTGCACCGCGCCGTGGGTCAGCTGCCAGATCAGCCAGCTGTCGATGGTGCCGAAGGCCAGCTTGCCGGCATTGGCGCGCTCGCGGGCGCCGGGCACGTTGTCCAGAATCCAGCGCACCTTGGTGGCGGAGAAGTAGGAATCGACCAGCAGCCCGGTCTTGTTGCGGATGGTGTCGGCCAGGCCGCGCTCGCGGATCTCGTCGCAGAACGGTGCGGTGCGGCGGTCCTGCCACACGATGGCGTTGTACACCGGCTGGCCGGTGTCGCGGTCCCACACCACCGTGGTTTCACGCTGGTTGGTGATGCCGATGGCGGCGATCTTGCTGCCGGGGATGCCGGCGCGCGCCAGCGCCTCGGCGGCCACGCCGACCTGGCCGGCCCAGATCTCCATCGCGTCGTGCTCGACCCAGCCCGGCTGCGGGTAGATCTGGCGGAATTCCTTCTGTGCCGAGGCGACGATGTCGCCACTGCGGTTGAATACGATTGCCCGGGAGCTGGTCGTGCCCTGATCCAGCGCCAGAATGAATTGATCTTGCATTTGAGAAGTCTCCTCGGCCGCAGGCCGTATTGTGAGTTGTTTCTTTGCTGTTTGTTTTTGTGTTTATTTTGTTGTTTTTTCTTTCGTTCGAATTGTAGTGCCGCCAAAGCGGCTGTCAATTCGCGTCGTCAAAAAATTGACACAAAGTCCGGATGTTGCGGTGCAGAGTGTGGTGTAGTCGCGCGGCTACAAGTTGTTGCGGTGCAAGGCAAAAATGCCGTTTTCCGGCCGGGAAAACGGCATGAAACGCGCAAGGCGGGCGTTGTGCGGATGTTGCAGTGCAAAGGTTGGCCGCAAGGCCTCAGCCGGGCGGCGGCATCAGGCACTGCAGCGCGGCCGGCACCAGCTCGAAGCTGACCGGCGCGCTGCCACACAGCTCGCCGTCCAGCTCCAGCGGGCAGTCTTCCGCCGCGCCGTCCACCTGCAGCTGGCGACCGCGCAGGTAGCGCACCCGCGGGTCGCGCAGCGGCTGCGCCGCGCGCAGTTGCGGCAGCAGGCGCAGGAAATCCAGGCCGTTGCCGTCGCGGATCAGCACCAGCTCGAACAGGCCGTCGTTGACGCTGGCCTGCGGCGCGATGCCCAGCCCGCTGCCGAAGTAGCGGCCGTTGGCCACCGACAGGCACAGGAAACGGCCGCTGATGGTCTCGCCGTCCAGCGTCAGCCGCATCGGCCGCGGCCGGAAGCGCAGCAGCGCCGCCAGCACCGCGCTGGAGAAGGTGGCGCTGGCCGGCAGCCACGCCGGCAGGCGCTTCACCCGCCGCACGATGTCGCTGCTGATGCCGAGCGAGGCGATGTTGTTGCACCAGCGCAGCTGCGGCTGGCCGTCGTTGCCGCGGGTGGTGACGCGGATCAGGTCCAGCGGGTAGGCGTGACCGGCGGCGATCAGCGCCAGCATGTCGTCGCTGTGGCGGCCGCTGCCCAGCGTGCGCACGAAGTCGTTGCCGGTGCCGCTGGGCAGCACCCCCAGCACCAGCTGCTGCCGCTGCGCTGGCGGCACGCTCATCAGGCCGTTGACTACCTCGTGCACGGTGCCGTCGCCACCGACGGCGACTACCCAGCGCGCGCCGGACAGCGCCGCCTCGTGCGCGAGGCGGGTGGCGCCGCTGGCCGAGGTGGTCAGCAGCACGTCGACGCTGAAGCGGTCGCGGAACGGTTGCAGCAGCTGCTGCGGCAGGCCGTCCGGGCAGTGACGGCCGTGGATGATGAACACGATGCGGGAGGCGGACGGAGACGGGGACATGGTAAGAAGCGTGATGCAGATTGCGCCATTATGCCGCCATCGCGCGCTTGCGCAATGGCGCAAGGTTGGCCGCAAGCGTTGCGGCCAACCTTGGGGCAGGGCCGGCTGCGGCTTAATCGGCCAGCGCCGGGTAGTCGGTGTAGCCTGCCGCGCCACCGCCGTAGAAGCTTTCCGGGTGTGGCGGGTTCAGTTCCGCGCCGCGGGCGAAACGCGCCGGCAGATCCGGGTTGGCGATGAACGGACGGCCGAAGGCCACCGCGTCGATCAGCCCGGCGCCGATCAGGCGCTCGGCCTTGTCCACGGTATAGCCGCCGGCGGCGATGATCGGGTGCGGGTAGATGGCGCGCACGGCACGGCGGAACTCGTCCGGCCACGCGGGGCCGCCGGCCCAGTCCGGCTCCGACAGGTGCAGGAAGGCGATGTTGCGCTTGGCGATCTCGGCGATCAGGTACAGCGCCATTTCCTGCTGGTCGGTCTCGGACAGGCCGTTGAACACCCCCAGCGGCGACAGGCGGATGCCGACGTGGGCGGCGTCCCACTCGGCGATCACCGCGTCCAGCACCTCCAGCACGATGCGGGCGCGGTTCTCGACGCTGCCGCCGTACTGGTCGGTGCGAATGTTGGCCGCAGGCGACAGGAACTGATCGAGCAGGTAGCCGTGGGCGCCGTGGATCTCCACCAGGTCGAAGCCGGCGCGGCGCGCATTGTCGGTGGCGCGGCGGTAGTCCTCGATCAGGTCGGCGATTTCGGCGGTTTCCAGTGCGCGCGGGGTGGAGGTGGGCTCGCGTACCAGCTGGCCCATTTCGTCGCGGATATTGGTGTTGCTGTCGGCGCGGATCGCCGACGGTGCCAGCGGCGCGTCGCTGTTCGGCTGCAGGCTGCTGTGCGAGATGCGGCCGGTGTGCCACAGCTGGATGGCGATCTTGCCGCCGGCGGCGTGCACCGCGTCGTTGACCTCGCGCCAGGCGCGCACTTGTTCCTCGCTGTAGATACCCGGTGCGCCGGCGTAGCCCTTGGCGGTCGGCGAGATGTGGGTGCCTTCGTTGATGATCAGGCCGGCACCGGCGCGCTGGCGGTAGTAGTCGATCGCCAGTGCGGTCGGCACGTCGCCCGGCTCGGTATTGCGCAGGCGGGTCAGCGGTGCCATCAGCACGCGGTTGGCGAGGGTAACGGCACCGAGGTGCAGCGGGGTCAGCAGTTTGTCGGCTTGCATGGGGTGTGGTCCTTTTCAGTCAAAGAGGCGGCAGTACGGGTGGTGCTAACGCCCGCCGGCAGGCAGGGGCGCTCGGGTAATACGGCTTGCGGCCAACGTTGGCCGCGCGCTGCGCTGTCGGCTGTCAGGCGGCAGGCGGCAGGCGGCAGGCGGCAGGCGGCAGGCGGCAGGCGGCAGGCGGCAGGCGGGCAATTTCTGTTCATTTACTAATAGACCGGTCGTCTATATTTGTGCCATAAAAAACCGCTCGCCCGTGGCGAACGGTACTGCGTATCTCAGGCGGCGTTGCAGGGCAACAGCAGGCCTTGGGTGTGGACCATCGCCGCTTGCAGCGGCGCCAGACTGTGCTGGGTCTTGTACATCAGCGCCGCGCCCAGCCACAGGCTGTACAGCGCATAAGCGGTGTCATCGGCCGGCAGCTGCGGCTTGATCGAGCCATCCTGCTGCCCGCTGCGGATGCAGGCCGCCAGCTTGCGCACGATGGCATCCATGCCCTCGCTCAGCGCCACGCGCATCGGCTCCGACATGTCGGACACCTCGGCCGCCAGCTTTACCGCCAGGCAGCTTTGCGATTCGCAGCTGGCGTGGTTGTCCAGCCATTGCTGGAAGTAGGCCAGCAGCCGCTCGCGCCCGTTGCCGGGCTGGCTGTCAGCCAGCAGATCGCCGACCCGCTCGCGGTAAGCGGCAAAATAGCGCGCCAGCAACGCCACGCCAAAGTCTTCTTTCGACTTGAAGTAGTGATAGAACGACCCCTTCGGCACCTTGGCCTCGGCCAGCAGTTCGGACAGCCCCAGCGCGGTAAAGCTGCGGCCATGAATCAGCACCTCGCCAACGGCCAGGATGTGTTCGCGGGTATCGGGGTATAGGCTTTGACGTGACATGTTTTTATATATTAGACCGGTCGTCTTGTTGTCAAGTACTGTGTTGGGGGAGGGGTGCGTAAATATTAAAAGCATGTCCGAATTTTTGTATAAACAGCCATGATCCTCTCGCTTGTGTGACTGGCCGCTTCGGCCAAACCGCAAATGCACTCGCCCTGATCAAGGTATGGTGCCAGTACTGAGTAATATTGCGGCCAACCTTGGCGCCAAGGTTGGCCGCATGCTTTCGTGCCGGGGAAAACGCAGACTTACACCGCCAGCTCCTTCAGCAGCTCCTTTACCCGCACGATGCGCATCGCCACGTCCGGGATGCTGCTTTCCACGCGCAGCTTGTCCTGGCCGGCCAGCTTGTAGTTACGCTTGCTCTGGATCAGCTGGATGATTTTCATCGGGTCGATTGGCGGGTTTTTCACGAAGGTGAGCTGGATCGCCACCTCGCTGGCGTCCAGTTTCTGGATGCCCATCTCGCGTGCGGCCAACCGCAGGCGGTGGCTTTCGACCAGCGTTTTCACGTTCTGCGGCGGCAGGCCGAAGCGGTCGATCAGTTCCTCGTGGATGGTGTCGATCTCGCCCTCGTCCTCGCAGGTGGCCAGCCGCTTGTAGATCACCAGCCGCTCGTGCACGCCGGGGCAGTAGTCGTCCGGCAGCAGCGCCGGGCTGTGCAGGTTGATTTCGGTGGTGACGCCCAGCGGCGCGTCGAGGTCCGGCTCGCGGCCCTTCTTCAGCTCGCGCACCGCCTGCTTCAGCATCTCGGTGAACAGGCTGAAGCCGACTTCCTGCATCTCGCCGGACTGGCCTTCGCCCAGCACCTCGCCGGCGCCACGGATTTCCAGGTCGTGCATCGCCAGGTAGAAGCCGGCGCCCAGTTCTTCCGACGCCTGTATCGCCTCCAGCCGCTTCTGCGCGTCGCGGGTCATGCCGTCGCCGGTGAGCAGGTAGGCGTAGGCCTGGTGGTGGCTGCGGCCAACCCGGCCGCGCAGCTGGTGCAGCTGGGCCAGGCCGAACTTGTCGGCGCGGTGGATGAGGATGGTGTTGGCGTTGGGGATGTCGATGCCGGTCTCGATGATGGTGGAGCACAGCAGCACGTTGTAGCGCTGCTGCAGGAAGTCGCGCATCACCTGTTCCAGCTCGCGTTCGCGCAGCTGCCCGTGGGCGACGCCGATGCGCGCCTCCGGCACCAGTTCGGCCAGCTTCTCGCGCATGTTCGCTATGGTGTCCACCTCGTTGTGCAGGAAGAACACCTGGCCGCCGCGCTTGAACTCGCGCAGCATCGCTTCGCGGATGATGCCGTTGCCGATCGGGCTGACGAAGGTCTTCACCGCCAGCCGCCGCGACGGCGCGGTGGTGATGGCGGAGAACTCGCGCAGGCCTTCCAGCGCCATCGACAGCGTGCGCGGGATCGGCGTGGCGGTCAGCGTCAGCACGTCGACGTTGGCGCGCAGGCGCTTGAGCTGCTCCTTCTGCCGCACGCCGAAGCGGTGTTCCTCGTCGATGATGACGAGGCCCAGGTTGTGGAATTCGACGTCCGGCTGCACCAGCTTGTGGGTGCCGATCACGATGTCGATGCTGCCGGCGGCCAACCCTGCCATCGCCTGCTTTACCTCCTTGGCGCTCTTGAAGCGCGACAGCTCGGCGATGCGCACCGGCCAGTCGGCGAAGCGGTCGCTGAAGTTCTGGAAGTGCTGCTCGGCCAGCAGCGTGGTGGGCACCAGCACCGCCACCTGCTTGCCGCCCATCACCGCGACGAAGGCGGCGCGCAGCGCGACTTCGGTCTTGCCGAAGCCGACGTCGCCGCACACCAGGCGGTCCATCGGCCGGCCGCAGGTCATGTCGGCGATCACCGCCTCGATGGCGGCGGCCTGGTCGGGGGTTTCCTCGAAGCCGAAGCCGGCGGCGAAGGCGTCGTAGTCGTGGTGGCTCAGCGTGAAGGCGTGGCCCTCGCGCGCGGCGCGCTGTGCGTACAGGTTGAGCAGCTCGGCGGCGGTGTCGCGCGCCTTCTCGGCGGCTTTTTTCTTGGCCTTTTCCCACGCCGGGTTGCCCAGCCGGTGCAGCTGCACGTCGTCGCTGGCGCGGCCGGCGTAGCGGCTGATCAGCTGCAGCTGCGCCACCGGCACGTACAGGGTGGCGCCTTCGGCGTACTCCAGCTGCATCATCTCGGTCTGGCCGTCGCCGAGGTCGATCGATACCAGCCCCATGTAGCGGCCGATGCCGTGTGCCTCGTGCACCACCGGATCGCCGACCTTGACCTCGGCCAGGTCGCGCAGCATGGCGTCGGAGCTGGCCGCGCTCTTGCGGCGCTTGCCGTGGCTGCGCGCGATGTGCTGGTACAGCTCGGCCTCGGTGACGATGGCGATGGCGGCGTGGTGCAGCTCGAAGCCGTTGAATAGCGGCGTGGCGGCCAGCGCCAGCTTGCCGTCGCTGGCGAGGAATCCGGCCCAGTTGTCCACCGGCTGCGGCTGGATGCCGTTGTCGCGCAGGAACTGCAGCAGCGTCTCGCGCCGGCCCAGGCTCTCGGTGGCGATCAGCACGCGGCCGCCGTAGCGGCGGGTGAAGTCGTCCAGCTTGGTCAACGGGTTGTCGGCGCGGCGATCGACGGCGAGGTCGGGCAGCGGCAGGTAGTCGCCCTGCGGCTCGCCGTCGCAGGTCAGCTCGATGCGCGGGTAGGGCTTCAGCGCCGCCATCAGCTCGTCCGGACGCAGGAACAGTTCGCCCGGCGGCAGCACCGGCCGCTCCGGATTGCCGCCGGCCATGTTGTAGCGGCTCTGCGCGTCGCGCCAGAAGCCTTCCGCCTCGGCCAGCACGTCGCCGTGCACGATCACGCCCGCCGCCGCGCCGAGGTAGTCGAACAGGGTGGCGGTGGCGTCGAAGAACAGCGGCAGGTAGTACTCGATGCCGGCCGGCCACAGCTTGTTGGACACGTCCTTGTAGATGCGGCTACGCGACGGGTCGCCCTCCATCTGCTCGCGGTAGTGCTGGCGGAAGGCGGTGACGCCGGCCTCGTCGGTCGGGTACTCGCGCGCCGGCAGCAGGCGGATCTCCGGCACCGGGTACAGCGTGCGCTGGGTGTCCGGGTCGAAAGTCTTCAGGCTGTCGATCTCGTCATCGAACAGGTCGATGCGGTAGGGCAGCGCGCTGCCCATCGGGAACAGGTCGATCAGGCCGCCGCGCAGCGAGAACTCGCCGGGGGCGACCACTTGCGACACATGCTGGTAGCCGCCGGTAACCATGTCGGCGCGCAGCTTGTCCACATCCAGCCGCTGCTTCTGCTTCAGCCGGAAGGTGCGCGACAGCAGGAAGCTGACCGGCGACAGGCGGGTGATGACGGTGGACACCGGCGCGATCACCACGTCGCACTCGCCATTGCGGATTTGCCACAGCGTGGCCAGCCGTTCCGACACCAGGTCGCTGTGCGGTGAAAAGTGGTCGTAGGGCAGCGTTTCCCAGTCCGGCAGCAGGGCGATGCGCAGCTCGGGGCGGAAGAACGGCAGCTCGGCCTGCAGCCGCTGCGCGTCCTGCGCGCTGGCGGTGAGGATCAAAACCGGCTGTCCCGGATGCGGCAGCGCAGCAATCAGCGCGCTGTCGGCACTGCCCGCCGGCCGTGCCAGCCGGGTTCTTTGCCCGCTGGCGGGCCACGATCGCAAAGAGGAGGTCATATCGCTATACATTCGCAAAGAGGCGGGTATTATAACAACGCCACCGGATGAGGGCCGCGCAAGACGGCCAACCAATATCAATAAAATCCGGGGTATTACCCGCGTACGTTTTCACCAGAAAACCCTGTCTTCCCGGCCTGTTGCCGGGCCGGCAGGCCATGCGCCATCAGCTGATAAGGGTAGGGGAGCAGTGGAGAGACAAACCCGGAACGCCGTACTGGCGTTCGTCGTTTTCGTGGCCGGCATGTCTGCGTGGCCCGCGCAGTTGGCCGCGCCGTTGTTGCCGGCCATGTTCCTGTCGCACGGCGCGCTGGCGTGGCGCACCGGCAGCGCCGGCCTGCGTGCCGGCCTTGCCTGGTGCGTGCCGGGCGCTGTTGTCGCGCTGTGGCTGCTGCCACCGCTGCCGGCGCTGCTGTGGACGAGCACGCTGTGCCTGCCGCTGCTGGTGTTGCGCCGGGTGCTGCCGCCGCGCCATTTCCGCCTGTATGGCGCCTTCGGCATCGAGCGGCTGATGCTGCGCCTGTGCCTGCCGGCGCTCCTGATCGTGCTGCCGCTGGCGCTCGCGTCGCCGGCTTCGCCGCTGCAGTGGCCGGGCTGGTTTGCGCTGGCGTGGCTGTCGCTGCTGCTGTGTTGCGGCCTGCTGTTTTCGCCGGCGCCAGGCGCGGCGATGCAGCAGCGTGCGCTGTGGCTGGGCTGTGCCATGGCCGGCGGCTTTGCGCTGCTGTGGCTGCCGGCGGGCCGGCCGCCATTGCTATACAGCCTGATTTTGCTGCTGCCGCTGCTGGTGTTTGCCGCGCCGCGCTATGGCAGTGCCGGCCAGAGCGGTCTGTTGCTGCTGGTGCTGTTGCTGCTGACGCTGCCCTTGCAACTGGCGGTGCCGGGCTGGGCGGTGCTGCAGGAGACCCCGGCGGCGCTGACCATGGCGCTGTGCGGCGGCCTGCTGTGCGGCGTGGCGGTGACGGGCGATCTCTACCGCCGCCGCGAACGCCTGCTGCGTGACGTGCGCGCGCAGTTCGAATCCCTGCTCAACCAGAGCACCAGCCTGATGACGCTGAAGGACAACAGCGGCCGTTACCTGCTGGTGAATCTCAATTTTGCCCACTTGTTCGGCCTGCCGGCCGAGCACTTCAAGGGCAAGACCTCGCTCGATGTATTCGATGCCGACGAGGCGGCGCGCATCAATGGCCACGACCTGCAGGTGATGCACAGCCTGGAGTCGCGCCAGTTCGAGCAGCGCGTCAGCAGCGGCGGCAAGCACTACCTGATGCTGTCCAGCGTGTTCCCGCTGTTCGACAGCGACGGCCTGCCGGCCGGCGTCGGCAGCATCTCGGTCGACATCAGCCAGCGCGAGGAGGAAGAACGCCAGCGTCACGAGGCGATGGAGAAGTACCGCGCGGTAGTGGAACAGTCGCTGATCGGCATCTACATCGTGCAGGGCGACACCCTGGTCTACGTCAACCCCAAGCTGTCCGACCTGGTCGGCTACGCGGCGGAGGACTTGTTCGGCCGCCCGATCGCCTCGGTGCTGATACCGGGCGAGGACGAGCGCATCCGTCAGCAGATCTATCGCCGTCTGCGCGAGAATATCCAGGTGATGCACTACACCACGCGCCTGCTGCACCGGAGCGGCGACACCGTCGATGTCGAGGTCCACAGCCGGCTGTTCGACTACCAGGGCAAGAAGGCGATCATCGGCGTGGTGATGGACATCTCCGAGCGCGTGGCCGCCAACGCTGAGCTGAGGTTGGCCGCAACGGTATTCGACAACGCCACCGAAGGCATCCTGGTCACCGATGGTGACGGCGCGGTGGTGATGGTCAATCAGGCCTTTACCCGTATCACCGGTTTTGCCTCCGACGAGGCCATCGGCCGCACCTCGCGCATGCTGAAAACCGCCAACCGCGAGCGCAACAAATCCCTGATCGACGCCCTCGGCCAGCAAGGCTTCTGGAAGGGTGAGATGTTTGACCGCCGCAAGTGCGGCGAGCCGTATACCGCCGAGCTGTCGATCAGCGCGGTGCGCGATCTGCACGGCAGGCTCACCCACTACGTCGGTGTGTTCTCCGACATCACCGGCCGCAAGCAGGCGGAAGACCGGCTGCAGTTCCTCGCCAGTCATGATCCGCTGACACGGCTGCCGAACCGCTCGGCGCTGATCGAGGCGCTGGATGGCGCCATCGCCAATCCGGACGGAGCGCTGCCGGCCATGGCGCTGATGTTCATCGACCTCGACCGTTTCAAGCTGATCAACGACTCCTTCGGCCACCAGGCCGGCGACGAGGTGCTGCACGAGATTGCGGCGCGCCTGCTGCAGGCGGCGGAGCGTTTCGGCATGGTGGCGCGCCTGGGCGGCGACGAGTTCACCCTGCTGGTGCGCGACTTCGACAACCACGAGATGCTGGCGCGGATGGCGGAAGAGGTGCTGCACGCGCTGGCGCGGCCGATGCGGGTGGAAAGCCACGAAGTGTTCGTCAGCGGCAGTATCGGCATCAGCGTCTACCCCAACGACGGCATCGACGCCGCCTCGCTACTGAAAAATGCCGACGCCGCGATGTACCGCGCCAAGGAAGCCGGCAAGAACACCTACCAGTTCTTCGACGCGCAGATGAATGCGCAGACCTTCGAGCGCCTGCTGATGGAAAGCGGCCTGCGTCAGGCGCTGGAGCGCGGCGAGTTCGAGCTGCACTACCAGCCGCAGGTGGCCGGCGACGATCACCAGCTGGTCGGCGTCGAGGCGCTGATCCGCTGGCGCCATCCGCATCTGGGGCTGGTGTCGCCGGCGCGCTTCATTCCGCTGGCAGAGGAAACCGGGCTGATCAAGCCTATCGGTGCCTGGGTGCTGCGCGAAGCCTGTCGCCAGATGATGGCGTGGGACGCGCAGGGGCTGGCCATTCCGCGGCTGGCGGTGAACCTGTCGGCGCGCCAGTTCGAGCAGCAGACGCTGCTGTCCGAGGTCAATAACGTGCTGGCGGTGACCGGGCTGGCACCCTCGCGGCTGGAGCTGGAGATCACCGAGAGCATGCTGATGCAGAACCCGCAGGAGGCGGTGCTGCTGCTGGGCGAATTGAAGGCGCTGGGGGTGAAGTTGTCGATCGACGACTTCGGCACCGGCTACTCCTCGCTGTCCAATCTGAAGCGCTTCCCGCTGGATTACCTGAAGATCGACCGCTCCTTCATCGAGGGCCTGCCCGGTGACGAGGACAGCGCCGCCATCACCGAGGCCATCATCGCCATGGCGCGCAAGCTGCACTACACGGTGATCGCCGAAGGCGTGGAAACCGCGGAGCAGGGCGCCTTCCTGCGCCGCAACGGCTGCGCCATCCTGCAGGGCTACTACTTCAGCAAGCCGCTGCCGGCGGCCAACCTTGGCGGCTGGCTGCTCATGCACCAGCAGCGCTGCCAGGCCAGCCTGGCCTGAGCCGTCATGCGCGGGCGAATAAAGCGCTACAATGCGCGCTTGATTTTTACTGGTGATGCCTCATGAGCAACAAGAAACTCATTCACGGCTTCCATGCCGTCAATGCCCGCCTGTGGCAAAACCCGAAAAGCGTACTGGAAATCTTTCTGGCCGGCGGCCGTCAGGACGTGCGCGCGCAGGCGGTGCTGGAGAAGGCCGCCGCCGAGGGCGTCAAGGCGCACATCGTCGACAAGGAGCGCCTGGACAGCATGACCGGCAAGGCGCGCCACCAGGGCGTGGTGGCGATGATCGACGCCAACCAGAACTTCGTCACCCTCGACGACGTGCTGGAAAACCTGTCCGAGCCGCCGCTGCTGCTGATCCTCGACGGCGTGACCGATCCGCACAATCTCGGCGCCTGCCTGCGTGTGGCCGACGCCATGGGCGCGCACGCGGTGATCGCGCCGAAAGACCGCTCCGCGACGCTGAACGCGACGGTATCGAAGGTGGCCTGCGGCGCGGCCGAAGTGGTGCCCTACATCACCGTCACCAACCTCGCGCGCACGCTGCGCGACCTGAAGGACGCCGGGGTGTGGATCGCCGGCACCGACATGGAAGGCAGCACCGACCTGTACCACTTCGACGGCAGCGGTCCGCTGGCGTGGGTGATGGGCGCCGAGGGCGAGGGCATGCGCCGCCTGACGCGCGAACACTGCGACGTGCTGGTGTCGATCCCGATGTTCGGCACCGTGGAGAGCCTGAACGTGTCGGTGTCCGCCGGCATGGTGCTGTCCGAAAGTCGCCGCCAGCGGGTGCTGAAGGCGTCGTAAACCGCCGCCGCGCGCGATACGCGACAAGGTTGGCCGCAACGTGCAAGCGTTGCGGCCTTTTTGTTGCCTTGCCTTGCGCCATGACTAGCCGTGAGCCTGAACTTGTTGCCGCGCGCGCGGTGATTGCCTATATACCTTATGGGGGTATAAGATGATGGCCATTGAACAGGAGCCCGTCATGGCGCGTCGCTTTTTCCGGCAGGCCGGCAGCGTGCTGGCCGGCCTGCACATGTATCACTGCCACATCCTGGAGCACGAAGACCAGGGCATGATGGCGCAAATCGACTTTTTGCCGAGGTAAACCATGGACGACTCGCAACATGACTGCTGCAGCGACAAGCGTGTGGTGCAGCCGGACAAGGCGGCGCTGCTGAAACGGCTGGCGCGGCTGGAAGGGCAGGTGCGCGGCGTGGCCGGCATGATCGACGCCGACCGCTACTGCGTCGACGTGCTGACCCAGATCGCCGCCGCGCGCTCGGCGCTGGACGCGGTGGCGCAGCAGCTGCTGGAAAGCCACCTCAAGGGCTGCGTGGCCCGTGCGGTGAACGAAGGCAACAGCGACGAGGCCATCGCCGAGGTGATGGCCCTGCTCAAGAAAATGCGTTAACGCAACTTTTATATCCGTACTGGAGAACGATATGGCAAACCTGATTCTGACCGTCGACGGCATGACCTGCGGCGGCTGCGCCAACAGCATCAAGAAGGCACTGGCCGGCGTGCCCGGCGTGGCCGAGGTGGAGGTCGATCTGGACAGCAAGCGCGTCAGCGTGCAGCACGACGGCCAGGCCGACGAGGGCGCACTGCGCAACGCCATCGAAAACGCCGGTTTTGACGTGATCGGCTGAGCGCTTTGCCACAGACGGCACGGCAAAAGCACGCAATACGTGCCGCGACATTGCGGCACGGCGCATAAGTCCGTACAATCTTCAGCTTTTAACCCTTGCCCTTCGCTATTTCGCATGACGAAGGGTTTTATAGCCACAAGGAGTTCACATGCGGCACTACGAAATCGTGTTCATCGTCCATCCGGATCAGAGCGAACAGGTTGGCGCCATGGTCGAGCGTTACAAGGGCATGGTCCTGAACGCTGGCGGTCAGATTCACCGTCTGGAAGACTGGGGCCGTCGTCAACTGGCTTACCCGATCCAGAAAGTTCACAAGGCTCACTACGTGCTGATGAACGTTGAATGCGCACCAGAGACCCTGGCTGAAATCGAACACGCCTTCAAGTTCAACGACGCCGTTCTGCGTCACCTGACCATCAAGATGAATCGCGCTATCGTCGAAGCATCCCCGATGATGAAGGACGAAAAGGCGAAGAGCTTGCTGGATAACCAGGCAGCTGCAGCCGAGGCTGAAGTTACTGCCTAATCGGCAGGTAACCGATTCCTTGCAGAACCGAATTGAACTGACCGCTACGGTCGAACGCGAAGACTCGCTGAGATGCACGCCCGCCGGCTTGCCGGTACTGGAAATGTGGCTCAGACATCAATCCCGCCAAAGTGCGGCCAACCTGGAACGTGATGTGGTCTGTGAAATACAGGCTGTGCTGCTGGGGGAAGGTGCCAGAAAAATGGCAGGAAAGATGGCAGGAAATGTGGTGCATTGCACCGGTTTTCTCAGTCAGCGTAGTTTACGTAATCCCCGGTTGGTTCTGCATATCGAACACGTTGAATTTGTAAAAGGTTAATCAAATGGCACGTCAACTCTTCAAGCGCAAGAAGTTCTGCCGCTTCACCGCGGAAGGCATCAAAGTAATCGACTACAAGTCTGTCGATCTGCTGAAAGACTTCATCGCCGAAAACGGCAAAATCATCCCGGCTCGTATCACCGGCACCAAGGCTGGCTACCAGCGTCAACTGACAGAAGCTATCAAGCGCGCGCGCTTCCTGGCTTTCCTGCCATTCACTGACCAGCACTAAGACCGGGAAAGGACCGACAAGATGCAAATCATTCTGCTCGAACAAGTCGCCAACCTGGGTACCCTGGGTGACGTGGTAAACGTGAAGAACGGCTACGCCCGTAACTTCCTGATCCCACAAGGCAAAGCCAAGCGTGCAACTGACGCCAACCTGAAAGAATTCGAAGCTCGCCGTGCCGAGCTGGAAGCCAAACAGGCTGAAATTCTGGCAGACGCCAAGGTCCGCGCTGAAAAACTGAACGAAGCTACCGTTACCATCGCACAAAAAGCCGGTGTTGACGGCCGCCTGTTCGGTTCCGTAACCAACGTTGACATCGCTGAAGCCGTTACCGCTTCTGGCGTTGCCATCAAGCGTTTCGAAGTTCGTCTGCCAAACGGCCAGCTGAAGGCCATCGGCGAGTACGACGTTGAAATCGCCCTGCATCACGATGTTGTGGTTGCGATCAAGGTTGTGGTTGTTCCTGCCGTTTAAGCAAGACAGCACTGCCCGCAACAAAGAAAAGCCGCCTTCGGGCGGCTTTTTTCATGGCGGCCTGCCGGCGACGCCGATTTATGTCGCACTGCACAACGTCAATGTCCTGTTCTCGAACGCCCGTTTGCCCCGCTTGGCGCATAATGCCAACAGATCAATGGAGGGCGCGATGATGGAACTGGTAATTGCTGCGGTATTGTTATTATTTTTTGTTTTTCCGCTGTTTGGTGGCGTGCTGGCCTTTGTCAGCGGCGCGATCCGGCCGCGTTTTCACAACGGCAAGGTGCTATCCGGCTGGCATCCGCTGAACCCGTACTACAAGCTGTCGCCGTATCACTTCGGCAAACGCTGAGCAAGCAAAACGCCCCGCCTGTAGTGCGGGGCGTTGCCGTTGGCGGGTCGTATCAGCCGGCGCTCCGGCTTGCCCTGTCTACCAGTACCATCAGGTGCTGGTAGGGGATGCCGCCGTGTTCGGACAGGCCGATCTCGCAGGTGGCGCTGGTGGAAAAGCCGCCGCAGCAGCCGGCGACCTGTTCCTTGAGGCCGGCTAGCGCGCTTTCGTTCAGTTCCGGGTATGAAAAGCCCTTGTCGCCGGCAAAGCCGCAACAGGTGATGCCGGCCGGCTCGATGACCGTGCTGGCGCAGCGCCGTGCCAGCGCGTTGAGGGTGGCGGACTGGCCCTTTTTCTTCATCGAGCACACCACGTGCAGTGCCACCGTCTCGTCCTGCGGGCTGAATTGCAGGTACTGCGCGGCTTCCTCTTGTACAAAAGTCGTCACGTCGAGGATGCGCAGGCGCGGGTCCTGCACCCCATCCAGCAGTGCAGCGGTGCACACGCCGTTGTCGATGATCACTGGCCAGCGGCCGTTGTCGCTGGCGGCCAGCAGCGCGGCTTCCACCTCGTGCACCTTCTTCTGTGCCGCATCGATGGCGCCCTTGGATTTGAACGGCGTGCCGCAGCACAGGCTGGCGAGGTTGTCCGGGTAGATCAGTGCGTAGCCGGCTTTGGTCAGCACCGAGGCCACCACTTCGTTCAGTGGCCGTGCATCCGGCGCCTTGGCGGAGGGGACAAAGGTGCGGGTCAGGCAGGACGGCAGGTACACCACCTTGCGCGTGCTGCCATCCCGGCCGGGGGCCAGCCGCAGCTTGCCGGCAGCGCGCGGGAAGTACGGTGTCCAGCGCGGGATCTTGCGGCCAACCACCTTGCGCAGGCTGCGCATGATGGCGCCGGTGGCGGCATCGCCGGCTACCGCGTGCAGGGTGTCCAGCGCCTTCAGTCCCAGCCTGGCGCTGCTGGCGGCGGTGGCGAAGTTGTCGGCCAGGGTATCGGCCACGGTACGGCCTGTATCGCTCAGGCTGGCCTGGCGCAGCAGGCTGGTGAGGCTGCCGGTGTTGATGCCAACCGGACAGGCGGTTTCGCACAGGCCGCAGGTGGCACAGGTGTCGATGCCGGCATACTGGTAGGCGGCCTGTATTTCGGCCAGGCGCTCGCTGTTGCCGGTTTTCTGCAGCAACGCCATTTCGCGGTTGGCCACGATGCGCTGGCGCGGGGTGAGGGTCAGGGCGCGGCTGGGACACATCACCTCGCAGAAGCCGCACTCGATGCATTTGTCGATCAGCGGGTTGGCTGCCGGGATCGGCTTCAGGTCGCGCACATGCAGCAGCTTGTCGCGGGTGATGATCACGTCCGGGTTGAGGATGCCCTGCGGGTCGAGCAGCGCCTTGATTTCCTGCATCAGGCGATAGGCGGCCGGGCCCCATTCCATTTCCACGAACGGCGCCATGTTGCGGCCGGTGCCGTGTTCGGCCTTCAGCGCGCCTTCGTATTCCACCGCCACCAGCTGGCATACCGCTTCGATGAACGCTTCGTAGCGGGCGATTTCTTCCGGGCCGCTGAAGTTGGGGGTGAACACGAAATGCAGGTTGCCTTCCAGCGCGTGGCCGAAAATGATCGCTTCGTGGTAGCGGTATTGCCTGAACAGCGCCTGCAGCTTGAGCGTGCCTTCGGCCAGATGCTCGATCGGGAAGGCCACATCCTCGATGATCACCGTGGTCTCGGCCGCGCGCATGGCGCCGACGCTGGGGAACATGCCCTTGCGGATGTTCCAGTATTGTGTGTACTCGGCCACGTCGCTGGTGAAGCGGATGCCGGTTGCGGTATCGATGTGGGTGATGAAGCCGCTGATGGCGGCCACGTTGGCCGCAATCGCCTCCGGGCTGGCGGCGCGGGTTTCCATCAGGATGGCGGCGGCGCCGTCGCCCAGCGTCTTGATGAATGCCGGTACGCCGGCCTTGTTTTCTACCGATTTCAGGCTGGCGCGATCCAGCAGCTCGGCTGAGGACACCACGTCCTTGTGCTGCGCCAGGATCTGGATGGCGTCACAGGCGGCCTTGATGTCGGGGTAGAACACCAGGGCGGATGCCTTGTGCGGGTACTCCACCACGGTGTGGTAGGTGACTTCGGACACGAAAGCCAGCGTGCCTTCGCTGCCCACGATCAGGTGCGCCAGCATGTCCACCGGGTCGGCAAAATCCAGCAGCGCGTTCAGGCTGTAGCCGGTGGTGTTCTTCATCCTGTACTTGCGGCGGATGCGTGCGGCCAACGTTTCGTCGGCCAGTACCCGGTCGCGCAGTGCCGCCAGCTGCGCCAGCAGGCCGGCGTGGCTGGCGCGGAATGCCGCCACGCTGGCGGCGTCGCCACTGTCCAGCACCGCGCCGTCGGCCAGTATCATGCGCAGTGATTTCAGCGTTTTATAGGTGTTTTCGGCGGTGCCGCAGCACATGCCGCTGGAGTTGTTGTTGACGATACCGCCGATCATCGCCGAGTTGATGGTGGCCGGGTCGGGGCCGATCTTGCGGCCGTACGGCGCGAGCAGTGCGTTGGCCTCGGCACCGATCACGCCCGGCTGCAGGCGGATGGCGGCGCCGTCATCCAGCACTTGCCGCCGCTTCCAGCCGTGGCTGGCCACGATCAGGATGGAATCGCTTACCGCCTGGCCGGACAACGAGGTACCGGCAGCGCGGAAGGTAACGGGTAATTGCAGGCGGGCGGCCTCGTGCAGGATGGTGCGTACCTCGTCCTCATTCTCGGTCTTGATGACGATCTTCGGCGTCAACCGGTAACAGGAAGCGTCGGTGCCATAGGCCAGCGTCGACAGCGGGTCGCTGAATACCCGTCGCGCAGGCAGGGCTTCCAGGATGCGTTGATGAAATTCGCGGTGTGCACCTTGCAGCATGAGACTCTCCGTGCGGCCGTGGCCTGGCTTGTTCTTGATGGTGTGATGGTGCCACAACACAAACGCTTTCCCATCAGGGGTTTGCCCTTGTTTATGGCAAGCGGTTAAGCTGTTTGCAACCATGGAGGACAAATCATGCTGATCGACAAGGAACGGGCCACCCTGCTGGTGGTGGACATCCAGGAAAAACTGCTGCCGGCGGTGCTGGATGCGGAGGGGATGCTGGCGCGCTGCCGCTGGCTGATTGCGGCGGCACACGATGTCGGGCTGCCGGTGGTGTTTTCCGAGCAGTACCCGCAGGGGTTGGGGCATACCGCACCGGCATTGCTGGCGGCGGCGCCGGGTGCGGCGGTGGTGAGCAAGCTGCACTTCTCCTGCGTTGCCAGCCAGTGCCTGCCGCCGGACTTGCTGCAGCGGCCGCAGGTGGTGGTATGCGGCATGGAAACCCATGTCTGCGTGCTGCAGACGGTGCTGGATTTGCTGGCGCACGGCAAGCAGGTGTTCGTGGTGGCCGATGCGGTGTCCAGCCGGGGCGAGGTCAACCGCGACTACGGCCTGCAGCGCATGCGCGATGCCGGCGCGGTGCTGGTGACGCGCGAGATGGTGCTGTTCGAGGCGCTGCAGGTGTCCGGCACCGAGCTGTTCCGCCAGATGAGCAAGCGTTACCTGGTTGGCGCGCAGCCGTCCTGAGAGAGAGGAGCGAGCGGCCGGCAGGGCAGCCCCAAAAAGGAAAAGGTTGGCCGCAATCGCTTGCGGCCAACCTTGCCTGTTGAGATGACGGCTGAGCCGTTCTGGTTCTCCCTCTATCTAACCCTGCACGTCGTCGTGGCGACGCCGTGTGACCATCCGGAAAAGAAGCCCCGAATTGGCGCATTGCACCAATTCGGGCGGCTTTGCTGCACCATTGTTGTGCAAAATACTTCGTCAACCGAGCGTTTGGTCGATCGGACTGCGCAGTAAACGAAGAACAACACCTGTCGCTCCGTGGAGCCGGATAGTATCTAGCAAAGGGTGTGCCAGCCTGGCCGGCTCTATTCAGCCCGGAAGGCGATACGGTAGATATGCCCGTCCTGGCGCAGGTCCAGCAGCCAGTCGGGGCTGCCGCTGACGCAGGCAGGCAGTGTGATGCGGGCCTGCCAGTGATCGCCGCCATCGACAAAGCGGTAGCGGTTGAAGCCCATGTCCATGTCCCGCATCGAGAACTCCGCTGTCGGCGCCTCGCTGCCATGCTTGCCCAATGTCAGCGTGAACGGATGGCGCTGGCGCGGGATGCTGTCAACACGCAGCATGCTGCCATCCGGTAGCGTGCAGCCCTGCTGCAGCGAGCTGCAGCTGATGCTGGTAACGGCCGGCGCGGCCGGCTGGCGCTGCTGCAGATACCAGACGATCAGCGCCACCTTGAGCGCGGCGAATACCAGCAGTGCCAGTGCGATGAACTGCCACTGCCTGCGGCTGAGTGCCTTCATCGCCACGCCCCCCGCATCAGCGCGATGCCGTGTGCGCCGTGTGTGCGGGCGGTGTCCAGGTCCGCCGCCTGCAGGCCGCCGATGGCGAATACCGGCAGCGGGATCTCGTTCTGCAGCAGGCGGGCAAAGCCGTTCCAGCCCAGCGTCGCCTGTTGCGGGTGGCTGGCGGTAGGCTGCACGTGGCCGAGCAGCGCGTAGTCGAGGCCGAGTGCCGCGGCGCGTGCCAGTTCCGCGCTGCTGTGCGCCGAGGCGCCGACCCAGGCCAGGTGCGGCGGCCGCTCGTCCAGTGCGGCCAACCTTTGGCCGCTCAGGTGCAGGCCGTCCACCGGCCAGCCCCTGATCCATGCCGGATCGGTGTTGACCAGCAGCTTGCCGCCCCTGGGGTGGACGATGTCGGCCACTTCGGCGACAAAGTCGGCCAGCTGCTCGCGGCTTTTTTGCGGCTCGCGCACCATGACCCAGCCCGGATTGTCGCGCTGCGCCAGCACTTCCAGCGTGTGGTCGCGGCCGCATTCGCTGACGCAGCTGATCTGCAGCACATCCGGCAGCTGCAGCGAGCGCAGCACCGGGTCATTGGCCGGCAGCATCGGTGTGACGCTGTGATGGCCCGGCGTCTGCCAGGCAAAAGACTGCCCTTCGTGCGGCTGCGGCGTGCCTTGCCACGCCCAGATGCGGAAGAAGCGCAGGTGCACCGACGCATGTTCGTAGTGGTGGATGCGCGTCAGCCACGGCGTGGCGTGGCTGACCTCGATGCCCATCTCCTCGCGGAATTCTCGTACCAGTGCCGCCAGCGGTGTTTCGCCGGGTTCGACCTTGCCGCCGGGGAATTCCCAGTAACCGGCATAGGGCTTGCCTGCCGGGCGGCTGCCGAGCATGAAGCTGCCGTCGGCGCGCATCAGTGCGCCGGCGACAACGGAAATGACAGGTTTGGATTCAGACATGATCGGGATCCCGGATGAGGTATTGCAATGGGGAAAGGCGGCATGCAAAACGCCGCCGCTGACAGGCAGCGGCGGCGTGGCGGGCTAGCCGGATCATTTGGCGCCTTTGACGTGCTGCTCCAGCTCGTTGAACGTCGGGCGCTCGGTGGAATACAGCACCTTGCGGCCGAATTCGACCGCGCTTTGCGGTGCATAACCCTGCAGACTGGCCAGCAGCGTGGTCTTGATGCACTGGAATTCCTTGGTGCTGTCTTCGACCTTCTGCTCCAGCAGCGAGCCCAGCGGCGACACTACGCCATAGGCCAGCAGAATGCCGAGGAAGGTGCCGACCAGCGCACTGCCGATCATGCCGCCGAGAATGGCCGGCGGCTGGCCGACCGAGCCCATGGTGTTCACCACGCCCAGTACCGCCGCCACGATACCGAACGCCGGTAGCGCATCACCCAGCTTGGTCACCGCCCCCGCCGGCATCGCCGCCTCGTGGTGATGGGTTTCGATCTCGTTGTCCATCAGGTTTTCGATTTCAAGGGCGTTGAGGTTGCCGGATACCATGATGCGCAGGTAGTCGGTGATGAATTCGACCACATGATGGTCATGGACGATATTCGGGTATTTGCTGAACAGTGGGCTTTCGTGCGGGTGCTCGACATCGTTCTCGATCGCCATCAGGCCTTCCTTGCGGATCTTGACCATGATTTCGTACAGCAACGACAGCAGTTCCATGTAGCGTGCCTTGGTGTACTTGGAGCCCTTGAATGCGCCCGGCAGCGCGGCCTTGACTGCCTTCAGCGTCTTGCCCTGGTTGCTGACCACGAAGGCGCCGATGGCGCCGCCCAGAATCGCCAGCAACTCGGTGGGCAGTGCATGGATGATCACCATCATGTTGCCGCCGTGAACGATGTAAGCGCCGAAGATGCAGCCCAGCGTGATCACATAACCAATGATGACATTCATAAGCAAGACTTCCTGAGATGGGACGGTGAAGAGGGTTGTTCGGCTGCGTGCTGGCGCAGGGTGTCGGGCGGCGGCGCGCAGGGCCGCCGCCGGACCGCTGACATGATATTGTATCGCGGCAGGTGCCGGGCATTTTTACTGCATGGCCGGTGAATTGCGTTGCATATGCCGCGCTGCCTGCGTGCGGAGGGCCGCAGCAGGGCTATCGGCAGGTGGCTCACTCGGCGCGGCGCTCCTTGCTGCTGCGCCCGGCCCAGTCGCAGGCAAACTGCCAGGCCACGCGGCCGGAACGGCTGCCGCGCAGCTGGCTCCACTGCAGCGCCGCGCGTTCGCTGTGCTTGCCGTGCTTGAGGCCGAAGTGCGCCAGCCAGCCGGCCACGGCGGCGAGGTAGGCGTCCTGGTCGAACGGGTAGAACGACAGCCACAGCCCGAAGCGGTCGGACAGCGACACTTTTTCCTCGGTGGTCTCGCCGGGATGGATCTCGCCGTCCTTGAGCCAGCCCTCGCGGTTCTCGCTGGCCTTTTCCGGCATCAGGTGGCGGCGGTTGGAGGTGGCGTACACCAGCAGGTTGGCCGCACGCCGCGCGAGGCCGCCGTCCAGCGCCGACTTCAGCGCCTTGTAACTGTCTTCGCCTTCCTCGAACGACAGGTCGTCGCAGAACAGGATGAAGCGTTCCGGCCGCGCCGCGACGGCATCGACGATCTGCGCGAGGTCAGGCAGTTGCGCCTTGTCGACCTCGATCACGCGCAGGCCCTGTACCGCGTACCGGCCCAGCAGCGCCTTGATCAGCGACGACTTGCCGGTGCCGCGTGCGCCGGTGAGCAGCACGTTGTTGGCGGGGCGGCCGGCGAGGAACTGCTCGGTGTTGCGCAGCAGCAGCAGCTTCTGGCGTTCGATGTGGATCAGCTCGTCCAGCGCCACGCTGTGCGGCTGGTGGATGGCCTCCAGCCAGGCGCTGGCGCCGAGGCGACGCCAGCGGAAGGCCGGTGCGCTCCAGTCGGTGGCCGGCACGGCCGGCGGCAGCAGCGGCTCCAGCCGTGCCAGCAGCGCTTCGGCGCGGGCAAGAAAGGTATCGAGTCGGTCCATGGGTGTGCTCTTGTGGCGGACTGGACGGGCGTCAGTCGCGCAGGGTAATCACCGGCCAGCCGCGGGCTTCGGCGTGCGCCTTCAGGGTGGCGTCGGCATCGACCGCCACCGGGTTGCTGACGATGGACAACAGCGGCAGGTCGTTGCGCGAGTCGCTGTAGAAGAACACCTTGTCGTAGCTGTCCAGCGTTTCGCCGCGTGCGGCCAACCATTCGTTGAGGCGGGTGATCTTGCCGGCCTGGAAGCTGGGGGTGCCGGTGGGTTTGCCGGTGAAGTTGCCGTTGTCGTCTTCTTCCAGCTCCACCGCGATCAGGTGCTCCACGCCCAGCTCGCGTGCGATGGGGCCGGTGATGAAGCGGTTGGTGGCGGTGATGATCATCACCTCGTCGCCCTGGGCGAAGTGCGCCGCCAGCAGCGCGCGCGCCTTTTGCGGGATGATGGGCTTGATGTGCTCTTCCATGTAGGCGGCGTGCAGGGTGTCCAGCTCGCTGCGCGAGAAGCGGGTCAGCGGCGAGAGCTGGAAATCGAGGAATTCGTGGATGTCCAGCGTGCCGGCCTTGTACTGCTCGTAGAAGTAGTCGTTCTGCCGCGCGTGGTGCTCGGCGTCGAGGATGCCGCGTTTGATCAGGAATTTCGGCCATTCGCTGTCGGAATCGCCAATGATCAGGGTGTTGTCCAGGTCAAACAGGGCAAGATTCATGGTGCTTCAGCTTTCGGTAGGGGCGGTTTGTAACACGTTCTTGACCAGCGGCACCGTGATCGGGCGGCGCATGGCCAGCGAGTAGCGGTCGAGCATGTCCAGCATGCCGATCAGGCTGGACAGGTCGCGGCGCCAGTGGGTGAGCAGGTAGCGGAACACGTCGTCGCCGATGGCCAGCTGGCGCTCGGCGGCGTGGTGGCGCAGCGCCGCCAGCTTGTCGTCGTCGGACAGCGCCTTCACCTCGAACACCAGGCCCCAGCCGAGGCGGGTGCGCAGGTCGTCGCGCACCGGCGCCTGCATCGGCGGCTGGTGTCCGGCCATCAGCAGGCGGCCTTCGCCGCTTTGTTTCAGCGAGTTGTAGATCGAGAACAGCATGATCTGGTCGTCCGGCGCCAGGTCGTCGACATGGTCGACGGCGATGAAGCTGGCCTCGCGGGCGAAATCGGGCAGTTGCTCGTGTTGGGCGTCGAGGTAGATCGAGGCGCGGCCGAGCAGCTCGGCGTGGGCGATCCACGCCTGCAGCAGGTGGGTCTTGCCGCAACCGGGTTCGCCCCACAGGTAGACGAAGCGCTCCCCGCCTTCCGCGGTCAGCGCGGCGATGATTTCGCTGTTGCGCTGGGCAAGAAAGTTGTCAAACCCGGGCAGGGGTGTGGGGCTGAGGTCGAGGACGAGCTGATCCAACATGCGGCAAGGTTCTAGATAGAGTCAGGAATCGATTTTACGCTGATAAAAGCCGCTGTTGAAATAACGCTGCACCAGATAACGCGCCAGCACCACGCTGATGGCTGCCAGCGGCAGCGCCAGCAGCACGCCGACGAAGCCCATCAGCTCGCCGAAGGCCATCAGCGCGAAGATCACGGTCACCGGTGACAGGCCGATGCGCTCGCCCACCAGATAGGGCGTGATCAGGAAGCTCTCCAGCGTCTGGCCGACCACGAACACGCTCCACACCAGCACGAGGCCGCTGAAGCCGTTGTACTGCAGGACGGCGGCCAGCGTCGCCAGCAGCAGGCCGAGAAATGCACCGACATAGGGAATGAACACCAGCAGGCCGGCGACGATGCCGATGGCGAGGCCGGACTCCAGCCCCACCAGTGCCAGGCCGCCGCCGTAGATGATTGCCATCAGCAGCATTACCGACAGCTGGCCGCGCAGGAACTGGCCCAGCACTTCGTCCAGCTCGCGGGCGATGCGGCCAACCTCCGGCGCCCAGCGCCGCGGCACCAGCGTGCCGACGCGCACCACCATCCGGTCCCAGTCGTGCAGGAAGTAGAACAGCAGCACCGGCAGCAGGCTGAGGTTGGCCAGTACGCTCAGCAGCAGGGCGCCGCCATGACCCAGCTGCGGCGCCAGCCTGGCCAGCAGCTGGCGCAGGCTGCCGGTATTGCTGCTCAGCGTATTGCGCCAGCTTTGCGTGTCCAGGCTCAGCTTGGTGCCGAGCAGCTGGTTCAGCCACGGCAGCGCCTGCTGTTGGATGAAATCCACCACCGCCGGCAGCCGCTCCACCAGCGCATGGCCCTGGCTGAGCAGCATCGGGATCACGATCAGCAACAGCGCGAGGATGGCGAAAAATCCGGCGAACATCACGCAAACAAGCGACAGGATGCGTGATAAGCCGTGTTTTTGCAGGTAATCGACGGCCGGGTCCAGGATGTAGGCAAGCACGATGGCGGTGACAAACGGGGTCAGCACCGCGGACAGCCGGTCAAGCAGCCATACCGCGCCAGCGAGGGTGATAGCGACAATCAACCACGGAAGATAGTTTGTGCGGGAGCGTTCCATCGGCTTTTCAGTTAAAATACAGGCGCTTCGGGCCAAGAGCCCGTTTGCCGCAGCAGGAAAACGATCACGTTAGCAGAAAGCGAGTAGACCTTGAATACCACGTCCCTCAGTTACCGCGATGCCGGTGTCGATATTGATGCCGGTGACGCGCTCGTCGAAAACATCAAGCCGTTTGCCAAACGCACCATGCGTCCCGAAGTCCTCGGTGGCCTCGGCGGTTTCGGCGCACTGGTGGAAATCTCCAAGAAATACAAGGAGCCGGTGCTGGTTTCCGGCACGGACGGTGTCGGCACCAAGTTGAAGCTGGCCTTCGACTGGAACCAGCATGATACCGTCGGCATCGACCTGGTGGCCATGAGTGTCAACGACATTCTGGTACAGGGCGCCGAGCCGCTGTTCTTTTTGGACTACTTTGCCTGCGGCAAGCTGGATGTGCCGCAAGCCACCGATGTGATCAAGGGTATTGCCCAGGGTTGCGAACAAGCGGGCTGCGCACTGATCGGCGGTGAAACCGCCGAAATGCCGGGCATGTACCCGGTAGGCGAATACGACCTCGCCGGCTTTGCCGTCGGCGTGGTGGAAAAGAGCAAGGTCATCACCGGTCGCAACATCAAGCCGGGCGACGTCGTGCTGGGCCTTGCGTCCAACGGCGTGCACTCCAACGGCTACAGCCTGGTGCGCAAGATCATCGATCGCGCGCAGCCGGATCTGGACGCACCGTTCGAAGGTGACACCACCCTGCGTCAGGCCGTCATCGCCCCGACCCGCATCTACGTCAAGCCGCTGCTCGCGCTGATGGAGAAGCTGACCGTGAAGGGCATGGCGCACATCACCGGCGGCGGCATCACCGAAAACACCCCGCGCGTGCTGCCGGAAAACACCGTAGCCCAGATCGACGCGGGCAGCTGGGCGCTGCCGAAGCTGTTCCAGTGGCTGCAGGCGGAAGGCAATGTTGATGCCCAGGAAATGTATCGCACCTTCAACTGCGGTATCGGCATGGTGGTGATCGTGGACGCGGCCGATGCCGACGCCGCGGCCGCCTTCCTGACCGGGCAGGGTGAAACCGTGTCGCGTATCGGCGTGATCCGTGCGCGCAACGGCGACGAGCACCAGACCCAGGTTGCCTGAGCGCCGTACTGATGTAACCGCGCCGCTGGCACTGCTGGCGGCGTTTCTGTTTGCGGCCAACCTTTATCCGCTACTGCATAACCGTTCCTGACTGCTGAACATGAAAAACATCGTAATCCTGATCTCCGGCCGTGGCTCCAACATGCAGGCCATCGTCGATGCCGACATCCCCGGCGCCCGCATTGCCGCGGTGATCGCCAACCGTCCCGATGCCGCTGGCCTCGCCTGGGCGGCATCGCGCGGCATCGCCACCGTCGGTCTGGATCACAAGCAGTTCGCCAGCCGCGAAGCCTTTGACGAAAGGTTGGCCGCAGAAATCGACGCCTTCGCCCCTGATCTCGTGGTACTGGCCGGCTTCATGCGCATCCTGACGCCGGCGTTCACCGCGCGTTACGAGGGGCGGATGCTGAACATCCATCCGTCGCTGCTGCCGTCCTTTCCCGGCCTGCATACCCACCAGCGCGCCATCGACATGGGCTGCAAGGTGGCCGGCTGCACCGTGCACTTCGTCACCGCCGAGCTGGACCACGGCCCGATCGTGGCGCAGGCGGTGGTGCCGGTGCTGGACGACGATACCGAGACCACCTTGGCCGCACGCGTGCTGCAGCAGGAGCACCGGTTGTATCCGGAAGCAGTGCGCCGCTTTGCCGCCGGCGAGCTGCAGATCCGCAACGGTCGCATCGGCGGTGTCGACGCCGCCGCCGCCGGCCTCGCGCTGCAGGTGCCGGTACTCTGAGCATGATGCCCGCGCGGCGGCGCTGGCGGGGGCCGTTGTTGCTGGCGCTGCTGGCGTCGCTGCTGCTGCACCTGTTGCTGTTCGGCGGCAGCCTGTTGTCTTTCGACAGCGCCGTGCCGGCAGAGGCGCCGCTGCGCAGGCTGACCATCTCGCTGCAGGCGATGGCGCCGGAGCAAGACGATGCCTCGGCGCCGGCGGCGGTGGCGCTTGGTATGGCTGCCGCCACCGAAGATGGCGAGGCGGCCGACGCCTCGGCGCCGCGGCCAGCCAGGCCCGTCAAGGCCGTCAAGGCCAAGCCGGCGCCGGCGCCTGCCAGGCCGGTCGCCGCGTCGCCCGCGCTGCCGCACTCGGCGGCAACGGTGGCGCAGGCCGGTAGTGATGGCCACGCGGTCGAGGCGTCGGCACCGGCGGCGGCAGTCGCGCCATCGGGCGCCGAGCACGGCGAGCCGGCCGCGCCGAAGCCGGCGCGCTTTCCCGATGCGGCGCGGCTGGAGTACGCGCTGCTGAGCAGTGGCCTGCCGCTGGGGCGCGGCGAGATGAACTGGCAGCGCAGCGGCGGCGACTACCGCATCGTCACCACGGTCAAGCCGCTGATCGGCCCGACGCTGCGCTACGAGGTGCACGGCGAGCTTGGCCGCAACGGCCTGCAGCCGCAGCGCTTCAGTGCCAGCCGCAACGATGCGCCGCGCGAATACGCCCGCTTCGACTGGGCCGGTGGCGTGCTCGACTACGGCGACAAGGAGGCGAAACAGGCGCCGCTGCAACCGGGCGCGCTGGACTGGCTGAGCCTCGCCTTTGAGCTGGGCTTGCACGGCGAGCAGCCGGGTGCAGCGACGCGGCAGGTGACCACCGGCAAGAAGGTGTACCAGTTTGCGCTGCAACTGGCCGGTGAGACGGATTTCGAGGTGGAGGGCGGCACGCTGCGTGCAGTGGTGCTGCGCGCCCGCAACGACAAGGATTTGATCGAGTTCTGGCTGGCGCCGGAGTTTGCCAATCTGCCCATCCGCATCATGCGGGTGGATAACGACAAGCGCTTTGAATTGCGCGCGACACTGATTGAATTTAACGGTGCGGTAGTGTGGACACCACCGCCACCCCAAAGGTCTAGTAAACATGAAAATTAACCTGCAGCAATTCAACCAGATCGAACAGGTACTGTTCGCGATGGTGAAGTTCGACCGCCCGGCCGATGCCGTGCTCACCGCCCACTTCCGTGCCAACAGCAAGCTGGGCGCCACCGATCGCCACCTGATCGCGGAAACCGCCTTCGCCTGCCTGCGCCACCTGGAAACGCTGCGCGCGCTGTGCGGCCAACGTGCCAACACCCGCAAGCTGGCGCTGGCCACGCTGGTGCGCATCGGCGGCGCCAACCTGCGCGAGTTGGACGGCATCATCAAGGAAACCGAGCGCGAATGGCTGTCGTCGCTGAAGGGTGCGCCGCTGCCGGACACGCTGACCGCGCGTGCGGCGCTGCCGCAGTGGGTACTGGACCTGCTGCCCGCGATGCCGGAAGAAGACGTGGTGGCGTTGGGCAAGGGCCTGGCCTCCGCCGCGCCGCTGGATATCCGCGTCAACACCCTCAAGCTGAAGCGTGACGACGCGCTGGTACAGCTGCAGGATTCCGGCATCGCCTGCGAGGCAACACCGTACTCGCCGATCGGCATCCGCCTGAAGGGCAAGCCGTCGCTGGTCAAGCACCCGCTGTTCGTCGGCGGCGCCATCGAGGTGCAGGACGAGGGCAGCCAGCTGCTGGGCCTGCTCACTGGTGCCCGCCGTGGCGAAATGGTGGTCGACTTCTGCGCCGGCGCCGGTGGCAAGACCCTGCTGCTGGGCGCGCAGATGGCCTCCACCGGCCGCCTGTACGCGTTCGACGTGTCGGAAAAACGCCTCGCCAACTTCAAGCCGCGCATGGCGCGCTCCGGCCTGTCCAACGTCAACACCACGCTGATCGCGCACGAGAACGACACCAAGGTGAAGCGTCTGGCCGGCAAGGCCGATCGCGTGCTGGTCGATGCGCCGTGCTCCGGCCTTGGCACCCTGCGCCGCAATCCTGACCTCAAGTACCGCCAGAGCGCGGACAGCGTGGCCGAGCTCAACGCCAAGCAGCAGTCCATCCTCGCCTCTGCCGCGCGGCTGGTGAAGGCCGGCGGCCGGCTGGTGTACGCCACCTGCAGCCTGCTGCCGCAGGAAAACCAGGCCATCGTCGAAGCCTTCCTCGCCGCCCATCCGGCATTCGAGCTGGTGCCAGCCAGCCAGGTGCTGGCCGAGCAGAAGATCGCGCTGGATACCGGCGACTATCTGGCGCTGCGTCCGCACCAGCACAATACCGACGGCTTCTTTGCCGCAGTATTGCAGCGCAAGGCCGGCGTGGCGGATGCCGCACTTGAGCCGAAAGCCGAAGCGGGGCTACAATAACCCATTGATTTAGTCGGGTATGCGCCCGGCACGACCACTTGAAAGAGGAATACCATGTCGATCCAGGACACCATCCGCCAGACCGTGACCGAAAACCCTGTCGTGCTTTTCATGAAGGGCTCGGCACAGTTCCCGCAGTGCGGCTTTTCCGGCCGTGCGGTGCAGATCCTCAAGGCCTGTGGCGTGAACAACTTCGCCACTGTTGACGTGCTGGCCGATCCGGAAGTGCGCCAGGGCATCAAGGATTACTCCAACTGGCCGACCATTCCGCAGCTGTACGTCAACGGCGAGTTTGTCGGCGGTTCCGACATCATGTACGAGATGTACCAGTCCGGCGAACTGCAGGAAGTGCTGAAAGACCTGGCCAACTAAGCCGCGTCTGCTTCGCTCCGACAGCCCGTGTGCCCCGCGCCACGGGCTGTTTTGTTTGGACGGGGGCCGGAGAGCCGCGTACAGCGGGGCGTTTGAAATGATTGTATAATCTTGCCCCATACCTCACGCCTGCACCGCCTGGTGCAGCCGGTTTTATCGATTACCGAAAGCGGTTTGCCGGGACCTGGTTCCGGGGCCGCTTTTTGCCAAGGTCTGGGATCCTGCCATGAACATTACCGTCGTCAATCATCCCCTGGTGCAGCACAAGCTCGGCCTGCTGCGCGAGGGCGACATCAGTACCATGAAATTCCGCCTGCTGACCCAGGAGCTGGCGCGCCTGCTGGCTTATGAAGCCACCCGCGATTTTGAACTGGAGCCGGTGACCATCGAAGGCTGGTGCGGCCCGATCGACGTGCAGCAGATCAAGGGCAAGAAAGTGACCGTGGTGCCCATCCTGCGCGCCGGCATCGGCATGCTGGACGGCGTGCTTGATCTGGTGCCGTCGGCCAAGATCAGCGTGGTCGGCCTCGCGCGCAACGAGGAAACGTTGGAGCCGGTGTCCTACTTCGAGAAATTCGTCGGCAACCTCGACGAGCGCATTGCCATGATCATCGACCCGATGCTGGCCACCGGCGGCTCGCTGATCGCCACCATCGACCTGCTCAAGCGCAACGGCTGCAAGCAGATCAAGGCGGTGGTGATGGTGGCGGCGCCGGAAGGCGTCAAGGCCGTCAACGACGCCCATCCGGACGTGCAGATCGTGGCCGCGTCGCTGGACAGCCACCTCAACGAACACGGCTACATCATCCCGGGCCTCGGCGACGCCGGCGACAAGATCTTCGGTACCAAACACGCCTGATGAGCCGTTGCCGCCGGCTTGCGGCCAACCTTGCGCGGGGGAATGTCGATGCAGCACAACGCCTACCAACAGCTGGAGCATGATTTCCTGTTGCGCTTCCCGCACGGCCTGCAGGACGAGGCGTGGCTGGCGCTGTGCAAGAAGCACCGCGGCATCGACCGCGTGCTGCAACTGTGCCGTGACGGTCTGGGCGAGCCACAGCTGCGCGCCGCCATCGACAGCGGCAATACGGCGGCGGTGATCGACTGCTGCCGCCAGATCGTCGCCCGCTGCACCACGGTCAGCACCTTCGAGCGCATGGCCTTCCGCAATTACCTGGCGTTCAGCGACGTGCACCGCCCGTTCGTGGCGGCGCTGTATGCGCTGCTGTACCGCTTTGACGAAACCAGCTTTGCCGATTTCGTCGACGTGCTGCAGCTGTGCCGTCACGACAACGGCAAGGCCAATGCCGCCAAGTGGCCGCTGGTGAGCTGCTTTCTCGCCTACAGCGATCCGCAACGCCACGTGTGCATCAAGCCGACCACCATCAAAAGGTTGGCCGCACGGCTGGATGCCGACATCGCCTACCGGGCGTTGCCCAATTACGACACCTACTGCCGGGTGCAGGCGATGGTGCAGCAGTTCCGTGCGCGCAGCACGCTGGCGGCGGGGCAGGACAACATCATCGCCCAGGCGATCATGTATTGCGCGGCGGCCTGAGGCGCCGGCCGCGTGGCGCACGATTTCAACAACAATAAGGAAAACACAGCATGTTTCAACAACTGAAGACGGCGGTATCTGGTGCCCAGATCCTGTTCGTCGCTTTCGGCGCGCTGGTGCTGGTGCCGCTCTTGACCGGCCTCAATCCGGCGATGGCGCTGCTGGGCGCCGGGGTCGGCACGCTGGTGTTCCAGCTGTGCACCGGCCGCCAGGTGCCGATCTTCCTCGGCTCCTCGTTCGCCTTCATCGGCCCCATCATCTACTCGATGCAGACCTGGGGGCAGGGCGCCACCATGTTCGGCCTGTTCTGCGCCGGTTTCATGTACTTCGTGTTCGCCGCCATCGTGCGCTGGCGCGGCATGGCGATGGTCAATCGCCTGCTGCCGCCGGTGGTGATCGGGCCGGTGATCATGATCATCGGCCTGTCGGTGGCCAACGCCGCGTCGAACATGGCGATGGGCCGTGCCGGCGGCAACCAGGTGATGCCGTACGAGACCTCGCTGCTGCTGGCGGCGGTGTCGCTGGCCACCACCATCGTGGTGTCGATCTTTGCGCGCGGCATGTTCAAGCTGGTGCCGATCCTGGCCGGTGTCACCGTCGGCTACATCGTGGCCGCCTTCATCGGCGTGGTGGACTTTGACAAGCTGGCCAACGCGCCGTGGTTCGTGGTGCCGGCCTTCGGCAGCATGGAGGTGAACTGGGCGGCGGCGCTGTTCATGTTGCCGGTGGCGATCGCCCCGGCTATCGAGCACATCGGCGGCGTGATGGCGATCGGTGGCGTGACCGGCAAGGACTACACCAAGACCCCGGGCCTGCACCGCACCCTGGCCGGCGACGGCCTCGGCGTGTGCATCGCCGGTGCCATCGGCGGCCCGCCGGTGACCACCTACGCCGAAGTGACCGGCGCGGTGATGATCACCCGCAACTTCAACCCGGTGGTGATGACGTGGGCGGCGCTATTCGCCATCGCCATGGCCTTCTTCGGCAAGTTCAACGCGCTGCTGCAGTCGATCCCGATGCCGGTGATGGGCGGCATCATGGTGCTGCTGTTCGGCACCATCGCCTCCATCGGCCTGAAGACGCTGATCGAGGCCAAGGTCGACCTGATGGAGCCGCGCAACCTGGTGATCATCTCGGTGGTGCTGACCTCCGGCATCGGCGGGCTGGCGCTGAAGTTCGGCAGCTTCGAGCTGGTCGGCGTCGGCCTGTGCTCGGTGCTGGCCATCGTGCTGAACCTGATCCTGCCGCTGCAGGCCGCCAGCCACGACGGCATCGTCGAAGGCCAGGATGTGTAGATACCGGTTCGTGTAGCAGCCCAGGGTTGGCCGCAGCCTGCGGCCAACCTTGGCGCATGACGCGCCGCGGGGGAGTGCCGCCGCGCGTTGCCATGAAAAAACCCGCCAGCAGTGGCGGGTTTTTTTGCGGCCGCGCGGATCAGGCCTCGGCGCTGTCGTCCAGCACGATGCGCACGCGCAGGCCGGGCGCGTCCTGTTCGGCAATCGCCAGCAGGCGGTCGATATTGGGGTGCTTGCCGGGGTGGGCGCGGGCGTCGTCGGTGTGTTCGGCGTACAGCGCCAGGCCTTCGCGCGCCGCCGCCTTGTCGATGTGGCCGAAGCGTTTTACCAGCGCGTGATAGACGCGCACCGAGCCGGCGGTGCCCGGCTTGTTGTCGAGGCGTTGCAGCGGTTCGCCGGCGGCATCCAGCAGCATCAGCGCGGCAATGCCGTCGATGGTGGGCAGGGTGGCGAGAATGTCGGCAAATTTCATGATGATCAAAGCTCCGTTGGCAAGATGTTTCGTAGAATGGAATCAGACCCTTCCTTCATTACCCGAGTTTACCCGACATGACGCGCCGCAAAATCCTGCTGTCCCTGTTTTTGCTGTTGCCGCTGCTGGCCGCCGGCTACTGGTGGTGGCGTCCGGCGACGGTGACGGTGGTGGCGCTTGAGGCGCAGGACGTGGTGCGCAGCGTGGTGACCAGCGGTCGCGTCGAGGCCAGCCGCCAGAGCCGGCTCGGCGCCACCATCGGCGGCCGGGTGGTGGCGACACCGGTGGCCAAGGGGCAGGCGGTGACCGCCGGCACCGTGCTGCTGCAGCTGGAGCCGGAAGAGCTGCTGGCGCAATTGCAGCAGACCCGTGCCCAGCTGGAGGATGCCGGCCAGCAGCAGGCCGATGCCGAGCGCCAGTTGCAGCGCCAGCTGGCGCTGTTCCGCCAGGGCTTCGTCAGCCAGGCGGCGCTGGATGGCCAGCAGCGCGGCCGTGATCAGGCGCGGCTGCGGGTGGCGCAACTGCAGGCGCAGCTGGCGCAGTATCAGGCGCGGCTGGCGCAGGCGCAGATCCGCGCGCCGGCCGACGGCGTGCTGCTGGCGCGCGAGGTGGAGGTCGGCGACCTGCTCACCGCCGGCAGCACCAGACTCAGCTTTGCCGCCGCCGGCCCGAAACACGTGGTGCTGGATGTCGACGAACGCCAGTTGGCGCAACTGGCCGGCGGCCAGCCGGCGCTGATCGCGGCCGATGCCTTCCCGGCGCGGCGGGTGGCCGGCAAGGTTGGCCGCATCGCGGCGCAGGTGGATAAGGACCGCGGCACCTTGGAGGTGGAGGTGCTGCTGGGCGAGGACGGCGGCTTCCTGCTGCCGGGGATGACGGTGTCGGCGGAGATCGAGACCACTCGCTTGCGCCAGGTGCTGCTGCTGCCGGCCGAGGCGGTGAAGCGCGGCCAGGTGGCGCTGGTGCAGCACGGTCGCCTGCAGCTGCAGCCGGTGCAGGTTAGCGCGGTGGTAGAGGGCAAGGTGCAGATCCTGCAGGGGCTGCGCGCCGGCATGGCGGTGGTGACGCCATTTCCGTTGCTGGCGGCCGGCAGCCGCGTGCGCATCGTAGAGGCAGCGCCATGAACTTCGTGTGGACGGTGGCGTGGCGGCTGCTGCGCGAGGGCCGCTTCCAGACCGCGCTGATCCTGGCCGGGGTCAGCATCGGTGTCGGCGTCATCGTCTACATCACCGCCATCGTCAGCGGTCTGCAGGCCAACATCATCGACCGCACGCTGTCGACCCAGGCGCACGTGGTGCTGCGCCCGGCCGACATCGTCAACCAGGCGCCGCTGACGGTGCCGGGCAGCGTCAAGCTGGCCGACATCGCCAAGCGCACGCAGCGCGAGAACACCATCGCCAACTGGAGCGGCATCGTGGCACGGGTGCGCGGCACGCCCAATGTCAGCGCGGTAGCGGCGATGGCCAGCGGCCCCGGCGTCGCGCAGCAGGGCGGTGTGCGCAAGTCCATCGTGCTGATGGGGGTCGAGCTTGACGACTACTGCCAGGTGGTGCGGCTGGACAACAAGCTGCAAGCCGGGCGCCTGCTACTGCCGACCGGCACCGCGCTGATCGGCAAGGAACTGGCGGCGGACCTGGGCCTGCAGCCGGGCGGACGCCTGCGCTTGCAGGCCGCGACCGGCGGCAGCCAGAGCATGACGGTGGGCGCGATTCTCGATTTCGGCCTCAAGGATCTCAATAAGCGCTGGGTGCTGTTGCCGCTGCGCGAGGCGCAGAACCTGCTCGGCTTCCAGCGTGACGTCACCGAAATCTACATCAAGAGCGAGCGCCTGTTCGAGGCGGAAAGCCTTGCGGCCAACCTTGCGCTGGCCACCGGCCTGACCGCGGACAGCTGGCAGTCCAGCAACGGCCAGCTGGTGACGGCGCTGAAAAGCCAGAGCGCGTCCAGCCTGATGATCCGCGTGTTCGTCACCTTTGCCGTGGCGCTGGGCATCGCCAGCGTGCTGGTGGTGACGGTGGTGCAGCGTCAGCGCGAGATCGGCATCCTGCGCGCGATGGGCACGCCGGCGTCGCGCATCCTGGCGGTATTCCTGCTGCAGGGCGGCCTCGTCGGCCTGTTCGGTTCGCTGTTCGGCTCGCTGCTGGGGGCGGCGATGTCGGTGGGCATCAGCCGGCTGGCGCTGACCGAGGATGGCAGCCCGCTGTTTCCGGTGGTGCTTGACGGCGAGCTGTTCGTCACCACTGCACTGATCGCGACCCTGGTCGGGGTGCTGGCGGCGCTGCTGCCGGCACTGCGTGCGGCCAGGCTGGACCCGGTGGAGGCAATCCGTGGCTGAGGTCATGACCCTGCAAGGGGTGAAGAAAAGCTACGGCGGCGGCAAGTCGCCGCGGGTCGAGGTGCTGCACGGTATCGGGCTGCAGCTGGTGGAAGGCGAATTCGCCGCGCTGCTGGGGCCGTCCGGCTCCGGCAAGTCGACGCTGCTCAACATCATGGGGCTGCTGGAGACGCCGACGGCCGGCGAGCTGCATATTGCCGGCACCGCCACCGCCGGCCTCGACGACGCGGCGCGCACCGCCTTGCGCAATCGCTATCTGGGTTTCGTGTTCCAGTTTCACCATCTGCTGCCGGCATTCTCGGCGCTGGAAAACGTGATGATGCCGTTGTTCGCCGGCCAGGGGCGGGTCACGTCGCAGGACCGGCAGCGTGCCGCCATGCTGTTGCAGCGCGTCGGGCTGGCCGAGCATGCCGCCAAGCAGCCGGTACAGCTATCGGGCGGGCAGCAGCAGCGCGTCGCCATCGTGCGGGCGCTGATGAATCGCCCGCGGCTGGTGCTGGCCGATGAACCGACCGGCAACCTCGACACCCAGACGGCGAACGAGGTGTTTGCGCTGCTGCATGAACTCAATCGCGAGGATGGCACCACCTTCCTGATCGTTACCCACGACCAGCGCCTGGCCGATGGCTGTCCGCGCCAGATCCGGCTGCTGGATGGGCGGCTGCAGCCGGATGGATGGCTCAGTCCAGCGCCTTCAGCCAGTGGCCGCTGACGGTGGCGATCAGCGCCGGCTCCTGCGCCACCGGGCCGGACAGGTTGAAGGCGTTGCTGTCGCTCATGAAGTGGCCGTTCAGCGACAGCAGGTATTGCATGGCCGGGCCGAACAGCGTGCGCTCGGCTTCCTGGTGGCGCGACACGTTCATCTGCATTGCCACATGCTGGCCGGAAAGGTGGAATCGCCCCTGATAGCGCGAGGTGGAATCGGTGCCCTGCAGTGAATGGTTGTCGATCACCCACTGGCCATCGCTGTGCTGACCGTCACTGGTGGATACCGTGACGTGATAGATACCGTTGATCATGGTGCGTCTCCTTCGAGGGGAAGATCTGTTGTCTGCCGGCAGGCAGCTACCTGTTTCAACTTAGACTACAAATCACGGCAGATAAATCTGGATGCGGCTGCCATTTTTGAGTACGGCGGCCAAACAAAGCGGACAGCCACCGGCTGCCAGCTTTGCCTGTCATGGCGATCCGCTTCAGCGCAGCGCGTAAGCCAGCACCAGCCCGGCAAAGATCACCGCGCCGACGCGGTTGTTGTCGAGAAAGGCCTTGAAGCACAGCGCGCGGTCGCGGTGGCGGATGTCCAGGTACTGGCGCCCGATCAGCAGCACCGACAGCAGCAGCGACAGGTAGTAGGGCCAGCCGAGGTCGAGGCTGTGGCCGATGCCGGTCATCAGCGCGATGAAGGCGGCGTGGCACAGCATCACCGCGCGCACGTCGTGATCGCCAAAGGTGATGGCCGAGGTCCTGATGCCGATCTTCAGATCGTCCGGCTTGTCGGTCATCGCGTAGGCGGTGTCGTAGCCGATGGTCCACAGCGCCTTGGCCAGGAACAGCAGCCAGGCCAGCAGCGGCACGTCGCCGGTCACCGCGGCAAACGCCATCGGGATGCCGAAGCCGAAAGCCAGGCCGAGATAGGCCTGCGGCAGCGGGAAGAAGCGCTTGGTGAACGGATAGCTGGCGGCGAGGAACACCGCCGGCAGTGACAGCAGCAGGGTCAGCCGGTTCAGCGGCAGGATCAAGAGCAGGCTGAGTACGGCCAGTGCCGCGGCCAGCAGCAGCGCTTCCTTGCCGCTCACCGCGCCGCGGGCGAACGGCCGCTGCTTGGTGCGCGCCACGTGCATGTCGATGTGGCGGTCGGCAAAGTCGTTGATCACGCAGCCGGCGGAGCGCATCAAGAAGGTGCCGAGGCTGAAGATCAGCAGCAGCTGCCAGTCCGGCTGGCCGGCTGAGGCGATCCACAGCGCCCACAGTGTCGGCCACAACAGCAGCAGGGTGCCAATAGGCTTGTCGATACGCATCAGCTGGCCGTAGACCGTCAGCCGCTCCTTGATAAAGTCCATGCTCATCACAGCAATTGCTCCAGTTCCGGCAAGAAGATTTCACAAACCAGCAGCCGTTGCCCGTCCAGCTCGAAGAGGCAGCGGCGGGCCAGATAGCGGCTGCTGACACGGGGATCGTGCGCCTGCGCCAGTGCAAATAGCGGATGTCCGGCGCGCAATTCGACAAAGTTCAGCTCGCCGCGCTGCAGTTGCGGCAGGCCGCCGAACAGCGTCAGCCCCAACGAACGGCTGCCGCGCTCCAGTATCGGCCGCCACACCGGGCACGCCGGCAGACACACGCTGCGTGCCACCACCACCGGTTTGCCGGCCAGGGACAGGCTCACGTGTCTGGCATGCAATTGGCTATCTGGGGTAAGCTCGAACAGGGCGGTTTCGTCGGCATGAATCGCATCGTTGCCTTGCTGCAGTACGCTGACGGCGAAGTCGTGGCCGGTTGCCATCAGGTAGTTGGTGAGCGAGCCGCTGACGGTGATGCACTCTGCCAGCAGCGGTGAAGTTGGCGGCAACCGGGCCGACCAGTCAGAAAAAGGCGTCATGCGGCGCATTATGCCAAAACCCGTCCTGTCCCGCCGCTGTCGCGTGCGGCCAACCTTGTGACCACCCTGCGAGTTGTCGATGATCGAAACCTTCCTGTGGCTGCTGGGCTACCAGTTTGCCGGCGAGTTGCTGGCACGCAGCCTCGGCTGGCCCATCCCCGGCGCTGTGCTCGGCATGCTGTTCCTGTTCCTGACGCTGTGCGTGCGCAAGGGCATTCCCGACACGCTGCGCCACAACGTGCCGCGGCTGATGACGCACATGTCGCTGCTGTTCATTCCCGCCGGCGCCGGCATCCTCGCCTTCTGGCCGCTGCTGGCCGAGCGACCGCTGGCGATGGCGGCGGTGCTCTTGCTGTCGACACTGGCGACGCTGCTGATCAGCGCGCTGACGCTGACACTGCTGCTGCGCCGTCAACAAGGCAGAAAGGCCAGGCCATGACACCGGCACTCCATGAATGGCTGCGCCAGTCGCCGCTGACCGGCATCTTCCTGACGCTGCTGGCCTATCGCGTCGCACTGAGTATCAGCCGCCGCTATCACGGCCATCCGCTGGCCAATACGGTGCTGGTCGGTGCCGCGCTGCTGATCGTCAGCCTGCTGGCGCTGGGGCTGAGTTTCGACGAGTACTTCCGCGGCGCCAGTTTCATCCAGTTCCTGCTCGGGCCGGTCACCGTCGCGCTGGCGATTCCGCTATACAACAATCTGGCGCGCCTCAAGCGCAGCGCCTTCGCCATCCTGTGCAGCATCGTGGTCGGCAGTATCGCCGGTGTGGCCAGCGCGGTGCTGATTGCCGTCGCCTTCGACCTGCCGCCGCAGATCGTGCTCAGCCTGGCACCGCGCTCAGCCACCACGCCGATCGCGATCGGCGTGGCCGAGGCCATCGGCGGCATTCCCACCCTGGCGGCCGCCTTTGTCATCGTGACCGGCATCATCGGTGCGGTGCTGGCCAGGCCGCTGCTGACACTGTTGCGCATGAACGATGACGTGGTGCTGGGTGTCGCCACCGGCATCGCCGCACACGGCATCGGCACCGCCCGCGTATTCCAGATTTCGGAAACTGCCGGCGCCTTTGCCGGTCTGGCAATGGGGCTGACCGGTTTTGTCACGGCGGTGGTGGCACCATTGTTGGTGCATTTCTTGCTGTCGTAATACACATGGCACAGCATATGGCAGCCAAACAATAAGACTAAGGAATGATATGGATCTCATCTTGTGGCGTCATGCCGAAGCCGAGGAAGGCTCAGACGACATGCAGCGCGCGCTGACCCGTCGCGGCCAGAAACAGGCGAGCGCGATGGCAACCTGGCTGCGCAAGCAGCTGCCCGACGATTTTGCGCTGCTCGCCTCCGAGGCGCTGCGCTCGCAACAAACCGCGGCACTGTTTGCCAAGAGTTATGAAGTTGTACCGGCGCTGAACCCGGATGCCTCGGTCGAGCAGGTACTGGCTGCCATCGACTGGCCGCGCAGCGGCAAGACCATCGTGCTGGTCGGTCATCAACCCTACATCGGTCGTCTCGCCGCCACGCTGATGAGCGAGCAACCGCTGCTGTGGAGCGTGAAGAAAGGTGCCATCTGGTGGCTCAGCCATCGCGAACGCCACGGCATCGAGCAAATCCGCCTCAAGGCGATGATGACGCCATCGATGCTGGGTATCGATTGATACGATTATCAGGCTTTATTTCCGTGTCCAAGGTTGGCCGCAAGCGTTGCGGCCAACCTTTTTCATTTTTGTTGGCGCTTGGTCGGCTGTAAAATCAACGACTTGCCGATCTGGTATCAAAAAG
>NZ_BMYP01000022.1 GCF_014652335.1 Vogesella fluminis
TCAGTAGGCCTGCCAAGCAAGCAAGGACACCAGCAAACCGCTGCACGAGTACCCTGAGCATGCTGCAAACCGAGACGACGACAAAGCAGGCAGATAGCTAACAAAAAAGCGCCCCGAAGGGCGCCAAGGTGTTACCTGCCGCATTGCGCAGCCGCATGTACATTGAAACCGACTACTGCAGGGCGGCAGGCTGCATCATAAAAAGGCGTGGCGCCGTTGACAGCCATTGAGCCAGAAGATGCTTTATGTGCTCAGCAGACAAACGCTCGGCCAACTCAAGCCCTCGCTCAAAGTTAACCGGGTCGGCGTCCAAGCCGGTGCTTTGGGAAAGTGCTTGAGCCCATGAGGCAGCATCGTCCAAAGCCCGCCTCCTTGCATCTAGCCACTGCCCTTTAATATGATCAAGCTCAAGTCGGCTTGGGCCTGTCCGCGCCAAGGCCAGCACCGCCTCCCCGGTCATGCTTGCCAGCTCATCAAGGCGACGAGGGTTTGCACTGAACCGAATCCATAACATGAATGCCTCCTCAGGATGGCGAAGCAGCAAAGGGGTCGCGCCTACGGCATATACGGCGGACTCTTCACGACGTAATCGCTGCTGGACTCGCTCCCGCACCAGCTGACCGATCCAGTCTGCCGCAATGGCATCCGTCGGGGACCAAACAGCCGGAGCAATATATTGTAAATTGAGCACCCCTTTATCTTCGATACCCGCCGCCAGAACATGTCGACCACTACCTGTTTTAGGTTTCAGCCCACGAGAAGCAGACAGCACCGGAGCACTCCCCTCCTCTTCCAGACCAGCCAGCCATGTCTCAGCCAAACGCACCACCGATAAAGGATCAACATTGCCAACTACGGTAATCATCCAGTCCTTGCGGCTGCCAAACAATTGCCGGTGCCTGCCCAAAAGCTTGGGCACCGTCATTGCTTGTAATTCATCAAGCGTCGGTTCGCTGCCGACATCGCCACTTTGCAGGCCGTTCTTATAAATGAAACGAGTGAACGCAAGCTCGGCATCTTCAACGCGCTGTCGCGCAGGCCACTCTTGCCGAATCTTATCCAGCATCGTCTGCTGTATTGCTGGCGGTCGCAGCTTTACGCTCAGCAAAGCAAACAGATCTCCCAACCGCGCAACGGGCGCCGAGCCGGACAAACCATGCTGCATAGACAGAATGAACGGGCTGAGATCCAGCTGACGTTCACGAGACCAACTGTTGAGTAAACTGCTGTCCATCCCTGCATAGCCACCACGCTCGGCAAGCAGTATGGACAAGTTACCCATATGCCTGTCGATAGCAGACTCATCAGTCAAACCTCCAGCCGCCGTCGCTCGTAACTGAGCGCGCCCTTTAAAACCGGGACGTGCAAGCACCTGAATTTTCATACCGTTAGATAGCCGCCACTGGCCAAAACCTGGCAAGCCTGACCGCGGAATTGGCACAGCATTACCCATGGGCGGCCTCGGCAGGGAAATAGCTGGCATACGGGCCGGTAACTCACCTGGTGAAGGCGGCTTTGCCTTTAGTGAGGCACGGATCTTCGCCACGTCATTTTCGTCGAGTGCCGGGTCATCAGGCCGTGCTATCTGCAGAACCTGCATAGGCAAATCGTCCATACTCTGCCATACAGCACGCACGTGCTCTACAGCTGCTTTCGGAGCCCATTGCTGATGAAGCTCGCGCCATTGCCTGGGTGAAAGCCAAGGCAGTCGATAGTGCAGACTCTCGGTCAACCTGTCTGCCACCGTTGCCGGGTCTTGCTGCTGTCTTTCGACAGCCAGTGCGTTGTTCACCTCTTCATCAATCACAGTTACAAGCTCTTCTCGAAATGAGCCATGAACGCTCAAACGTTCAATTTCGGTCAGGACAGTTTGCAATGCCGGAACAGCATCAGACCCCACCGGTTCAAATGAGAGCTGATATTCGACACGACCTGGCGCAATCAATACCGACCCAGGCACCATACGCGGCGCTCGAATCGGCGCAGCGGGTTGTTGAGCCACACGTTCCAGACGCCGCACCAGCAAACGCAGTGCATGGCCCTCAAGCCAATCACGCCATACTGAAGCGCCTTCGTCCGGAGATGCATCCAATGTCCTCTGCCAGCTGATCACCACTTTGCGTCGATGATTCTCCGGGTCGACATACCGCTCAACCTGAAGAGCAGGACGGGGCGAAAACGTGGATGGCGGCAGCGCTGGCAGCGGCGCACGAGACTTGATGCCGCCAAAGGCATTGTCAATCATCGCCTTGACCTCAGCCACCTTCACATCTCCCACCACTACCACTGTCATACGCTCGGGGCGGTACCAAGCATCATAAAAGGCACGCGCCTGCTCAACAGGCGCATTACGCAGTACATCCTCCATGCCAATCACTTCACGATGGGAATACAAGCTACCTGCATAGCGCATTGCATCCTGAACCAAGCCCAGGCGATAAGACAAACCACGCCTCATCCGCCACTCTTCCAGAATTACACCCCGCTCCCCCTCGAATGCATCAGGTGCCATAGTCAGGCCAGATGACCAATCAGCCAATACCTGCAAAGCCAGTTTTGTTTTTACAGCACTGGCATTGGTCAGCGAAAACTTGTAGCGCGTGCAGTCATAACTTGTTACCGCATTGGCATGTGCCCCGATTGAGAGACCCAACTCCTCCAGCACCTGCAAGCCACCCGAACCAGGAAGCTGCGAACCAGGAAACAGGCGAGAACCTTTGAATGCCATGTGCTCGACTGCGTGTGCCAAACCGCGCTGCCACTCCGCTTCATGTAATGAACCTGCTGCTACGTTCAAGCGAAGCTCTAGATCACCTTTTTTACCGGGCGTTGGCAAGATTGCATACCGCAAGCCGTTTGCCAGTTCACCCTGTATCAGCGCCGGGTCAACCGCAATCGGAGCCGCACGCAACGGACAAGACAACAGCACCCACACCAACACACTCAACCGCATCAAACGGGGCATGCAATCTGCTCCTTTTTGTCGGTCGACAGCTGCCAAAACATATGCCGGGTATAAGCCATGCGGGGCAGTGACTGATGACTGATGGTTAAACTTGTTAGTTCTGGTAGCTCGCGGTACAGCTGCGCCAGTAAATCACGTGCACTGGCATCGTCCAGCTTATTGACAGGCTCATCCATCACGACCCAATCCGGACGGTGCAAGATGAGGCGAGCGAATGCAAAGCGCTGCTGCTCGCCTCCCGATAAGCGACGCATCCAGTCAGTACTTTCATCCAGGCAATCAACCAGGTTTGCCAGGCCACACGCACACAAAACTCGCTGGCAAGCGTCTCGCATCAATACAGAAGGCAAACGGGGGTAAGATAACGCAGCCATAAGCGTTCCCTCGGCAATATGGCTGTTCTGGGGAAGAAACATGCCGTTGCCGGCAGGCTTGCAAACAGATGATTCTGCTGCCAATGGCCACAGACCTGCCAGCAAACGGGTGAGCGTGGTTTTGCCGGCGCCCGAAGGGCCCTGCAGCCACAATCGTTCATGCAGACCAACCTGCAAAGACAAGGGTGCAAGCTTGGCGCCGTCGGGCAGTGCTACCACACCGCCGAATGCCAAGCACTCGTCACAGGCATGCGGTAACACCTCATTCTTCTGCACCTCATCAAGCGCCCGGCCAAATCCCGACAGACGCCGGAAGGTTGCGGCCAACTGCGCCAGATCCTTATACGCAAAAATAAACCAGCTTAATGCCATGCTCACCTGCACAAATGCCTGGCTGGTCTGCATCAGCCCACCCAGCTGCATTTTTCCTGACAAAAAGATGGGGATCGCAAAAAAGACGGGCACCAGTGCAGAGACTTGCCCGTATGTGATCGTAAAGATGCCGAGGCTTTTTTCTTTACGGATACGTGCGCTCTGCACACCTGCCACCTCATACATACACGCCATGGCACGCACTTGCTCAGCTTGTTCTGCACGCTGAAAGCTGATCGATTCTGCATGCGCTCTCTGACCAAGCAACACCCGCCTGAACTCCGCCTCTTTGCGCTGAATGCCGAACTGGATATCAACAAGCTCCGCACCCAACCAATGGGTTACCAGCGTACCGGCCAAGGTATAGATGACACAGGCCCAAACCAGATAACCCGGAACAGACGCACCCACACCAGGCAACGGCATGCTTGCGGACAGCTGCCAGAGAATGACACCAAACGACAGCAGAGACAGCAGCGAACTTAGCAAGCCAAAGCCCGTATCCAGCACGCCACGAGAAAACAAGGCCGCATCTTCAGCCACACGTTGGTCAGGATTGTCGTGGCCCGCCATCGCCTCCAGGCGATAGTGCCGCCCTGCATTCAGCCATCGCCCCAGCATCTGCCCGGTCAACCAGACTCGCCAGCGCAATGCCAGGCACTCCTTCAGGTAGGTCACAGCCACCCTCGACACAACAATGCCCGCCAGCAAAAACAAATAGTTCCCCAGCAGCGCATAGGTCTTGTCGGCATCCAGCACCTGCAGCGCATTGTAGAAATTGCCGCTCCAGCGATTGAGCTCAACCCCTAAGTAGACGCCCGCAACGGCAAGCCCTGTCGCCAGCCCCAGCAACAGCACATCGCCACGGCCCCGCACATCCCGCCAGTAACCAAACCGATCCGATATGTTCATGAAAATATACGCAAAATGTTAAAAATTATAAATGAGTATGATACATTGTAATTGCAACTAGTTCTCATTGCAAGTTTGCACAGCAGTAAACCATATTTCGCGCGATTTTACATTCATTAACGCGCAAAAACCGAGCAATTACACCAACAAAAAACCATAACTCAACATCATGTCTCATCCAACATTTCGCTACAAACCACTGATAGTCCTGCTTGCTTGTGCATCGCACCAAGCCTTGGCAGCAAAAGAGAGCGCCGAGTTACCTACTGTTCAGGTGGTAGCTCCGCGCAAAGACAAGCAAACCGGCAAGAGCATACTGGACGCCGAAAGCATAAAGGAACGCACCACTCAGAACGGCAATCTCACCGATTTGCTCAAAGACAACCCGGCTGTGCAGTTCTCCAATGCATCAGGAAACAGCATGACGCCGGGCGAGATAAAACCAGACCAGATTTCCATCCACGGCAGCCCTTACTGGCAAAACCAATTCAGGCTGGATGGCATGGGCGCCAACAATGATCTGGATCCAGCCGACACAGGCCAAGGGCAACTGGTAGTCAGCACAGGTTCGGACACACAAGGCTTTTATGTCGACAGCAGGTTGCTGGAATCCGTCACCGTCATGGACAGCAATGTTCCTGCCGAATATGGCGGCTTTACTGGCGGGGTGATTGATGCCAAAACCAAGCGTTACAGTGGCAGCGACCGTTTCGCTGCCAGTTGGCGAACCACCAGCGACAGCTGGACAAAGCAGCCGCTGGACCCCGAACTGGGGACGACCGCTAAAAGCAATGATGCAAGCGCACCGTCACGTTTCCAGCAGCAGTTCAAGAAAGACTTCTACACCCTGTCTGGCGAGAAAGGCCTGAGGGATGACCTCGGGGTGGTGATGTCGCTATCAAGGAGGGAATCGAGCATTCCATCAGAAGAAAACGGTGGCATTCTCGTTGGCGCCCCCGGACGACCAATGGTGGCGCTGGTTGACGACAGCAACAAACAACAAAAGCGGATCATCGATAACGCACTTGCAAAGTTTAGCTGGCAACCCGATGCTGGCACGACCGTGGACATTTCGCTGAACACTGCCAAAAGCAAAGAGTCGCTGTTTCTCAATGGCCTGAGCAATTCCGACTACACGCGTCATCACAACTCTTACGGTGCATCAATCAGCTGGGCACAAAACCTGGAAATTGGCCGCTTCGAAGCTATAGCAGGCATGGGGCAGCAAGATGACCAACGCAACACCGCTGCCAAAGAACGTCGCAAGATAGGTGATCTTGCAGAGCTGCGAGAACTGTTGACCCGCCAGGCAGATACCATGCCCTCACCCGGCAAAGAGCAATGGCTGGATATTCTGGACCGCGCGCCCATCCTTAATGAACATGGCGGTTACGGCAACCTGCAAAGCCGTCAACGTACATACGAGGCCCGCTTCAAATTCGAATCCAGGCCCGTAAATACCGGGTCCACCAGCCATACGCTTTCCACAGGGATACAACTGGCAAAAGTAAAAGCCGGCTACATGCGCCCCGAAGATAGCGTACAGGTTACCTATGGCTGCCGATACGATACAAATGGCTGCAGCGGTATTTTCGACCCGGCGTCCCGCACGGTCTTTCCCAAAGGAGAATCTGGCACCAGCTTTGCCAGCAACGGTATCTGGCTGGAAGACCGCCTCGACTATGGCCGCGTGGAGGCACGGCTTGGCATACGTGCCGACCGCGACGACTTCCTGCATCAGACGAATTTTGCACCCCGACTGGCCCTGAGTTGGGATGTCAACGGCGACGGTCGCTGGCTAATGAATGCCGGCATGAACCGCTACTACGGCCGATCCATGCTGGCGTACAAACTTAAGGAAGCAGAAAACCGGGGGCTTTATCAAGAAACGCTTGACTGGTCTTCTGGCGGCAGCGAACCCGACATCTACCGAACAGACCTGGGCCAGGACTATGGCGGCTACGATGGCTTGCGTGCTCCTTATGAAGATGAAGCCCTGCTTGGCTTGGCCTATCGTGGCGACAGTGCCATCACCGGCATACGTTACATCCGCCGAGACGGACACGACCCGGTAACAAGAGACCGGCAATATCCGGAGGCCATTGCCTTGCAAACCCGATTGCGGCTGCTGGAAGACCGATTGCGCAGCCCCGGCCTGAGCAATACAGAACGCACCGCACTTCGACGGGAAATCGCCCAGTTCCGTCGCGATAATGCCGACATGCTGAACAAGGCCACCTTTCTTAAATACACCAACCGCGGACAAAGCCGCTACGACGCGGCAATCGTAGAACTGAGAAACGCCAAGCCGTTCACCCTGGCAGGCAGTTACACGCAAGCATCTTTGTCTTTTACCCTCAGCCGGCAAAGAACCAGCTTGCAAGGCAGCAATGGCTACAACAGCATCACCGCTGACTATCATGTCAGAACGGACAAGGTTTGGCATAACAACCAACTGGTCGATATCAGTTCGCTAAACTCGCCAGACTTTAACCGTCCGCGCGCCCTAAACCTGAACATTTCGACACAGTGGCCTGCGTACGGCCTGAACCTGAACCATCAGCTACGCTGGCGCAGCAAGGTCACCCAACCCGAGCAAGACCGCAACAGCATCAAAAAAGTGGGCAACGACTACTTCTACTCGATTAGGGATGAGCACCTGCCAAGCACCTTTACCTGGGACGCAAAACTCTTGTGGAAGCCCGCCTTTGCTGCCGGTGCCTATGCATCACTGGAGGTCAGCAACCTGCTGAACAAGCGTAATGTAACGGGAACCTATACCTATGGCGACAAACGCTATCGTCGCTACGAAACCGGCCGGCAGTTCTGGGCCGAGGTAGGATACGAGTACTGACGTTCAGACCAAGGCCTGTTAACACTTGTTTTATCGCAGCGGCCGGTTCTGCCCGGATGCAGCGCGCGAAAAACGGCCCGCCGCAGGGTCATTCCCTGCCAGGGCCGTTTGACAAAGCGATGCGCCGGGCAAAACCAGGCCCCGAGGGCCTGGTGACCCATTTTTCATCGCCACCAGGTTTTCGGCGGCTTGCAGCGGGTGTGGAAAACCCGCAGTACATGGAGTTCGTCGCCTGCCACGCGGTACGGGACGAGGTACGGATAGTGGTCAATAACCAGCTCTCGCGTACCAGGTACTCGGCCAGCTCGGCCGGCGGCAGGAAAGTCGGCCAGCGCGTCGACCTTGGCTTTGACGTACTCGAACATCTCGGCGGCGGTTGTCGGGTTCTCCTGAGCAACGCACTCCGCCTCGGCGTTCAGGTTCTGAATCGCCTTGCGCAGCCACCTAACCTGCATTGCGTTTCCACTTCGCGCTGATGGCATTCACTTCGTCGTCACTGGCGAAGTCCCCTGCGTCGGCCTCACTGATGGCCTGTTGAATCTCGGCGATCTGCCAAGCCTCGCGGTCGATGTAGTCGCGGATAGCCTGTCCGGCCAGGAAAGACTTGGTGCGGCCGGTGGCCGCTGCCAGTGCGTCGAGCTGACGGGTCAGCTCGTCTGGCAGGCGTAAAGACATCATGCCCATGACGTACTCCTTGCGTTGTATTACAGTGATTTCATTGTAAATCATGGTGAAGTGAGAGTCATGGCGAGGAAGATGATGAGCGCCGTGATGTGGCAGGCAAGCCAAAATGAAAAATGGGCTCAGGGCTTTTCAGAATCAGCATCAACAGTGCATTTATACGAATTTTTCGTACACTTTCCACACAAGCTGTTTCAAACAAGAAACAAATTGATAATTATTCTCAATGATGCTAGCATCTTGAGTTGCTTTGCAACAATAGAAATGCTACACGATGGAACGCCCCTCCCCATTCACTGCGTTGCGTGCTTCACCTCTATTTGACGACGTAGACGATTCTGCGCTGCAAGCACTGGCATGCACAGCCCAGTGGCTACCGGTGCGCCATGGGCAGCAAGTATTTGCTATCGGAGAGCCAGCAGACCACTTCTACACCATTGTTAGCGGGGAGATTCAACTCTACCGCCCGTCCTTTCGTGGCCACGATACGCTGTTTCAGGTTCTGGAGGCTGGTGCGCTGCTAGCCGAGGCGCCAATGTTTCTCAAACCACCACTCCACCCGCTGACTGCGCGCGCCAGCAAGAAAACACAGCTGTATGCCTACCCGCGAGAGGCACTTCTTGCGCTGTGTAATACATCCCCGGAACTGATGCAAACCCTGCTTGCCGCCTTGGTACGACGGCTATACCGGGCAGTAAGCCGTATCGAGTGCCTGTCACTGAACAATGCCAGTCAGCGCCTGGCTACCTATTTGCTGGAGCTGCACTGCCCCCACGACGGGCACTGCGTCAACGGGCCGGTCAATATCAATTTACCAATAAACATCACGATGCTTGCCGGCCATCTTGCGATGACGCCGGAGACCTTGTCGCGGCAACTGCAAAAGTTCCGGCAACAAGGGCTGCTCCGTGGCAAAGGACGCGCGCTAACGCTGCTTGATCCAGCGAGACTGTGCGAATACGTTGGCCTGAATGCTTCTGATTTTTCCGGCAAGACAACACCTCTGACGGCCGGTTGTTGCAACCTGGCACCGGATTAGCCGGCCCGTCTGTTTATATATGAAAATTGCAATTAAAAATTAACAATAGCTTCCTGCCAAGCAAAAAATATCAATTTTCCACAAAAACGGCATGTAAATAGCAAAAATACAAATCATGACAATTATCATTGGTATCTGAATTGCATTGAATGATAATTGCTCTCATTGGCCATTTTGGCTTTCAAGGAGCTACGTTCATGCCATTCAAACCAAAAAAATCAGCCTTGTTGATATCAAGCCTGTACCTGCTAAGTCCGCTAACACTGACACAGGCCGCAGAGCCCGCCGCGCCGGCACCCGGGAAAACAGAAACCGCCAGGAAAGCCGAGGTCGAGCTGCCTACCGTCGTGGTCAAAGGCAAACGGAACACCGATGCCGCTGCCAAGAAGAAAGTCTACGAAGAAAACATCACCAGCACTTACATTGACCGCGAGGACCTGACACGTACCCAGATCACCTCTCCCGCGGACGTACTCAAAGGTATGAACGGCGTTTACAGCATGGACCCGCGCAACGGCAGTTCCATTACGCCCAATGTGCGTGGTTTGTCCGGTGAGGGACGGGTGCCGCTGACCGTGGATGGCACGGAACAATCCACCAACGTCTTTTTGCAGGTCTACGGCGTAGGCAACCGCAACTACGTCGATCCGGCGATGTTCCGCAGCGTCGAAGTAGAAAAAGGCCCGTCGCTTAGCCGGGGAATCAAGAGCGGTGTGGGCGGGGCAATCAATGTCCGCACCATCGAGGCTGGCGACATCATTCCCGAGGGCAAGAACTTCGGCATCGAGGTCAATGCCGAAATCTCGGGCAACAGTACCAAGCCGCAGGTCGATGCCAGTTCCTACTTCGGCAGGGACTACCGCAGTATTCCCGGAGCTGGCCTTGGTTCGAATTACAACGTAATGGTGGACCAGCCGGTACCGAACACCAAGGGGAAAAGCAGCCTCCTCAACCTCAACGACCATTCGGAAATGATATCCATCGCCGGGCGCAACGAGGTCACCGACATACTGTTTGCCTACAGCCAGCGCGACAAGGGCAACTACTTTGCCGGCAAGCAGGGTGCCGAACGTTATACCAATAACGATGCGTATGCCGAAAACAGCACTGCCCAGTATTTCCCCAACCTGACCAAGCTGTATTTCCCCGGCAACGAGGTGCTCAGCACAGCCAGCCACACCGAGACCACCCTGCTCAAAAACAACTGGTACCTGCCCAATGCGCACAAGATCGGCCTGAGCGTCATGCGTACCGACATGGAGTATGGCGAAACCAACGCCGGCCAATCCATTCTGTCGCTCGGCTTTGCCGAGGCGCTGGCCAGGAATAAAAACCCGATCGGCCAACTGGTGGCCGAGTGGCCGCGCTCCAAGCTGCGGCTGGATACCTACAAGCTCAGCCACGAATGGAAACCCGAAGGCTCGCCCTGGATCAATCTGCAGGCCAACCTGTGGCAGACCAAGGCGAACGGCGTGCGCCACCAGACCGGCAACAGCCCGTACTTCATCAATAAAAGCGCCGCAATGGAAAGTTACACCAAACTGATCGGCGACTGGCGTACCTGCCGCACCGGTTCGATCGCGGACATCCTGACCAATAATCTGCCCAGCGGCAGACCGGGCCAGGACTGCTATTTCAGCCCGGACCTCAGCCTCAGCATGGGCGCCACCGAGCCGGTGGAGCCGGACCACGACGGCACCATCATCGCCGGCAGCGCGCAATGGACGCGCCACGAACGTACCGGCTTCGACTTCAGCAACCAGATGCGGCTGGCCAGCAACCTGCGCCTGACGGTGGGTGGCGGCCTGCAGCGCGAAAAGCTGGACGAGCGCGTATCCAATATGGAGATTTCCGGCTGGTTCTTCCCCGGCGGGCAAGCCTTCCACTACGCCGCGGCCAACTACGGCCCGCGCTCCGGCGAGCGCCGCGAAGCCACCGGCACGTTCAACTTCGAATGGGAGCCAACCCCCTGGCTCTCGCTGAGCGCCGGCGCCCGCTACAACCGCTATTCGGCCAACGACACCGGGCTGGCGGAGCGCCGACGGCAGCAGATCGCCACCGCCCAGGCCACCCGGCTCAAGACCGGGGTGCAGCTGAAATACGCCACGCTGATGACCGAGGCGGAATGGGCCAAATACAAAGAGCTGGCGAATGCGATGGAGGATGCACGAAGCAAGATCAATTATGACGACCCCAGTGTTTATAAAACCTGGGATGTTTACGCTGATGCGTCCGGTGCGAAAATCCCGGTCCGGATAACACTGCCTACAGAAGACCCGGCGTTCAAGGCCGCGTATCAGGCGCTGGCCGATTACGCCGGCCAACACAATGCAAACCCGTTCCCCAATATAGGGCAAGGTTATTATGGTAGTTGGGGGGGGGCGGGGGTGACGCACGGCGATGGCTATAGATCCTTTTATACTAAAGCGACAGAAAACGGGACTGACCCCGATCCTTATTCGTCTGATAAAACGGCACCCTATTGGCAAACGACGCTTGTCCTGCCCGTCGTCAACGGCAAGGTCGATTCGTCGAAGAGCCCGTTTGCCAATGGTGAGCTGAGCCTTGACCAGACAGCCAGCTATACCGAAGGAGGACAGACAGGGACTTTCCACAAGGTCATCCAGGCATCCGGCACCAACAACAAGGGCGAGACACTTTACACAAACATTACGGAGGCCGAGTCCTGGAGCGCGCCGGATACCCAGTCCGGCCATGCCTGGTCGCCGGTGCTGTCCGCCACGCTGCGGCCAACCCTTTACGGCACCGTCTTCCTGCGCCATGCCCAGACCACGCGCTTCCCCAGCCTTTTCGAGCTGGCCTCTACATCAACGAATCTGGAGGGCGTCGGCATGCTGGGCGTCAGCGGCGCCAGCAAGCCGGAGCGCAGCACCAACTGGGAGATCGGCTACGCCCACGACCTGACGCAGTTCTTCCCCGATCTGCGCATGGCCGATGCCCGCCTGAGCTATTTCGATACAGAGATCAAGGATTTCATCGAACGGGATTCACACCTGGCCGTCATCCAGTACGACAAAAAGAAGACCAGCGGCATCGAATTCCAGTCGCGCTTCGACAGCGGGCGCTTCTTCGGCAGCCTGGGCGCCACTTACCGGCGCAAGCAGGAGCTGTGCGACAAGGATTACGCATACCAGTTCGACATGTACCGCAACCGCATGCCCGAGTGCATGACCGGCGGTTTCCCCGACACGCTGACGGCTACCAGCCTGCAGCCCAGATATTCGGTCAACCTGGAGCTGGGCACCCGCCTGCTCAACGAACAGCTGGAGCTGGGCCTGCGCTCGACATACCACGCCAAGGCGCAAAACAAGCAGATGGACGATCTGCTGAGCAAGCCTTATTTCAAGGAAATCTGGACTCAAAACACCATGTCGCAGCTGTACTGGCACTCGGTGGTGCTGCATGACTTCTACTCGCGCTGGCGCGTACGCAAGGACCTCGACCTGAGCCTGAAGATCAGCAACCTGACCGACCGTTATTACATGGACCCGATGTCGAAGATCGCGGCGCCAGGGCCGGGCCGCACCCTGACCGTGGGGATGCGCGCACGCTTCTGAAACCCTTACCGGATTTTGCTGGCTTTAATCAAACCAGTGTTCATGCAGTGCTTTTCTTTAAACCCAAGGAGTAATCTCATGCAAAAAACCGTACTGACCCTGGCCCTGGCCCTGTCCTTCGCCGGTACTTCCGCCGTTGCCGCTACCGTGGCTGGCGGCTCGACCAACACGGCTACCGTTGTTGCCGGTTCGTCTACGCTGTTCGGCTCGGGCAATGCCGGGCTGAAGCTGGCTGGCTCGTCAGCCTACATCAACCTGGCCGGCGGCCCGGTGACGCAATCCAACAACGCCATTGCCCGCGGCCCGGAATCCAACGGCAAGACCTACCTCAAGGGCAAGGACATCAACATTCTGGCCGGGCTGGTGATGGGCGATACCAAGATCGCGCAGGTGTGGAAGAACAATGTCAGCTACAACGGCGACACCACCAGCATCAACAGCGTGCGCCAGATGATCGTACCGCCCGCGCTGGTATCGTCGATCATGCCGAACTTCGGCGGTCTGGTGATCGGCAAGGTGGAAGGCAGCAATGTCTATTTCGGCGAGTGGTCGCCCAAAGGCAGCAACTATGCCGTAGAGGTCAGCACCGACCTGAACATGGGCAGTGCACAGCACACGGCGTGGTACGTGGGTGAAAACCCGACCACCACCATGCCGACCCTGGTCAACGCCAAGTACAACGTGGTGGGCATCAACCAGCACAACCCGGAAAGCCCGAATGTCTACAAGGGGGTGCTGACTGCCAACTACACAGCGGGTGACAAGTCGCTGACCGGCAGCCTGGTTCGTGGTTCTTCGACGCTTGACTTTGCCAACACTGTCATCAATCCCAACGGTAGTTTCTCGAAAGGAACCACCATCTCCGGCCAGTTCTACAACAACGCCAATGCCCTGGCAGGCGTCTACAAAGCCGGTGCAGGTGCACAGGGTGACGTCGCCTTCGGCGGCGCGCGCCAGTGAGGCTTGCTGATGTTTGACCGCTCCCTGCCGGCAGCCACCGGCAGAGAGCGTCAAACGGGCAAGACCGGGTGGTACCTCATCCGGGCATGATTTGCACAGGTCGCACCTTGGGAGGCCGGCTCGCCGGCCTCCATCTTATTCTAAAAACCTCAATTGGCCACGAAACCCACGAAAGAATACGAAAAAATCAGTGCGATAGTGAGCGCGAGCGGCTCACCCGATGGATGTGCAGCCACCGGCCGGCAATGACTTGAATTTTCGTGTTTTTCCGTGGGTTTTGTGGCAATAACTGCGGTTTTCAGGTTTCTTGCACACATTGCCATTTCCGGGGTTTGTTTGATGATGTCTTGCCGTTTTTGTGCGGGCTGGCTGCTGCTGGCTTGCCTGGCCCGGTCTGCCGCCGGGGCCGACGACGATAGCACCCGCTTGCTGCGGGAGCAGACCAGCCGCGCCATTGAGCAGAAAACGCAGGCTGTAGAAGCACAGGAACCGCCCCCCGGCACCCTGCTCTACGAAGGGCAGATTTACCAGGTGCCCGACCAGCTGGATGCGCTGGAGCCTGCCATCTACGTCGCCATCAATAGCAGGCAATGGCGCCAGCTGCCGGATTTCATTTCCCGCTATCGCCAGCTGGCTGGGCATCGCCCGGCACTGGCGGCAATGGCGGAAGGCCTGCTGGCACATTCACAGGGCAATTACCCGCTGGCGCTGCGGCATATGCAGCTGGCGAGCGAGCAAGAGCCGGACGATATACGCATCGCACTGGAGCTGGCCCGGTTGCAGTTCGAGGATAATCAGGACAGCAACGCGCGCAAGGGCTTTGCACGTGTGCTGGAGGCGGATTTGCCGCCACAGGCGCAGATGCAGGTGCGGCAGTTCCAGCAGGCGCTGGATGCGCGCAGCGGCTGGCACGGCAGCGCGGCGCTGGGCTGGGGGTATAACGACAACATAAACCAGGGGAATGGCTACCACAGCTGCTTGCAGTCCCTGGCGAATATCTGCCTGTTCGAGCGGCAGATGCCGCAAGCCATAAGCACGCCGTTGACCAACTATGAATTGTCGCTACGGCGGCGCATTAATCTGTCTGGCAACCATAACCTGCAGATCATGCCGATGAGCTATGGTAGTTATTACTCGCGGATCAACCCATCCGAATCCGCCAGCATCCGGGACTACAGCAACAATCTGGCGATGCTGCAACTGGGGTATCAGTATCTGGATAGCGGGGATAGCCTGTCGTTCACGCCCTATCTGGAACACTTTTACCGCAACCGCCACAGTGATTATCTGGCCCACGGCGTACAGCTGGAGTGGCAACACACCCTGAACAGGCAGTGGCAGCTGGGAAGCAGCCTGGATGCCAAGCGCTATGAATACACAAGCAAAGGGCAGCAAACCGGCGCCGACTATAAACAGTACCAGTGGAGCGGCATGGTTGCCTTTTCTCCGTCTGCCAACACCAGTTTGTATGGCGGTATCGACCTCACGCGCAAGCGCTACGATACGGCACAGGCCAGCAGCAGGGACTGGGCTGTGCGCACGGGTGTCTACCACGCATTTGCCGGTAGTGCCGGTGCCTTTGTCAATGCCATGGCTGTCTATCGCGATAGCCGCAATGATGCCTTCGATGGCTTTTTGGGGGCGCAGCGGCACGACCGCCAACAGGTGTACATCCTCAGGGCCGGCGTGAACAAATGGTCATTTGCCGGCCTGGCACCGGAACTGCGTGTACGGCATAGCATCAACCGCAGCAATCTGGACTGGGCGTTCGGCTTCAGACAGACAGAAGTGAGCTTGATGCTACGCAGCAATTTTTGAGCATCTGCACCGATCCCGTAACAGATCAATGTCATTACCCAAAGGGAAGAATCAGGCATCAGCGACCGTGTAGCGGGCGGTTGCGACCAACGTTAGTGTTGCAATTCGAGCTTCAGGAGGCCGGCCACGCAATGGGTCAAACCGGTGAGTGGGTCTTCAGCCAGTCGCGCAACGCGTCGTTCAAACGCGTTTGCCAGCCCTTGCCGGTAGCCTTGAATGCCTGCGCCACGTCAGGGGACAGCCGGATGGTGATGCGCTCCTTGGTGGGCGCTTTCTGCGCGCCGCGCGCGCCGAGTTTGCGGCGCAGCGATTCGGGCAGCGCCGAAAAAGGCACAGCGCCCTGGAAGTCCTCTGCGGTCAGCTCGCGAACTTCACCTTCGGTGTCAGTCAAGGGTTTGTGGTTTGCCATGTTTCTTTGCCTCACGGGTGTTGGCTTTGCGGAAACTGACAACGCGGATACCGTCCGCCGTTTCCACGAAGCACAGGAAGTGCAGGCGGCTATCCAGATAGCCAATGGCAATCCGGCGCAGCTCGCCGTAATCGTGGCGATCATCAACCAGATAGGTCGCTGTTTCGAAGTCAAACCCGGCCGCCCGCTCAAACGACAGCCCTCGTTCGCGTATATTCTTGGAGCCGTCGCCTATCAGCGAGCTATACAGGGTCAGCCGCCCGGCTGGCCGTTTTGTTTTGCAGGGAAGTTCCCGATGGCGCGGCGACGGATGCGGCGGTTACAATTGCCGTTTTCCGGTCGCCCAGGCACAAGCCATAACAATCAAGGGTGCGCGCGATCGCCGGAAGCGCAGCGCCCCCTGCAAAACCCAGAGTCGAACATGTCCCTATCCCGCTTGCTACGTCCTGCGCTGCCCTTGGCGCTGGCACTGCTGCCGTCGCTGGCTCACGCCAGCGTCAATGGCGCAGAACTGTCCATGCTGTGGGCCGTGCCCTTTGCCGGCCTGCTGTTAAGCATTGCCCTGATGCCGCTGCTGGCCCCGGCCGTCTGGCACCACCATTTCGGCAAGATCGCCGCCGGCTGGGCGCTGGCCTTCGTGCTGCCGTTTGCGGCCAACCATGGCCTGGCCGGCGTCAGCCACGACATCCTGCACACGATGGTGCTGGAGTACGTGCCATTCATCATCCTGCTGGTGGCGCTGTTCGCCGTCGCCGGCGGCATCTACATCAACGGCAACCTGCACGGCTCGCCGCTGCTCAATAGTGGCGTGCTGGCCACCGGCACCGTGCTGGCCAGCTTCACCGGCACCACCGGCGCCTCGATGCTGCTGATCCGCCCGCTGTTGCGCGCCAACGACAACCGCCGCCACAAGACCCACGTGTTCGTGTTCTTCATCTTCCTGGTCGCCAATATCGGCGGCTCGCTGACGCCGCTGGGCGATCCGCCGCTGTTCCTCGGCTTCCTCAAGGGCGTCGGCTTCGGCTGGACCATCGAGCACATGCTGGCGCCGATGTTCAGCGCCAGCCTGATCCTGCTGCTGGTGTTCTTCGTGCTGGACAGCTACTTCTACCGCAAGGAAAGCGCGCAGACGCTGGCGCGCGACCCGACCCCGGACAGCCCGCTGCGCATCGAGGGCAAGCTCAACTTCCTGCTGCTGGGCGGCGTGGTGGTGGCGGTGCTGCTGTCCGGCGTGTGGCAGCCGGGCGTGGTGTGGCAGGTATACGGCCTCGACATCGAGCTGCAGAACGTGGTGCGCGACCTGCTGCTGCTGGCGATGGCGGGTCTGTCGCTGAAGCTGACGCCACGCCGCTGCCGCGAGGCCAACGCCTTCAACTGGGCGCCGATGCTGGAAGTGGCCAAACTGTTCGCCGGCATCTTCATCAGCATGATCCCGGTGCTGGCGATGCTGAAGGCCGGCCCGGACGGCGCCTTCGCCGGCCTGGTACGCATGGTGACCGCCCCCGACGGCACCCCGGTCAATGTCGCCTACTTCTGGCTCACCGGTGCGCTGTCCAGCTTCCTCGACAATGCGCCGACCTATCTGGTGTTCTTCAACCTGGCCGGCGGCGACGCGCAACAGCTGATGGGCGCCGGTGCCAACACCCTGCTGGCGATCTCGATGGGCGCGGTGTTCATGGGCGCCAACAGCTATATCGGCAACGCCCCCAACTTCATGGTGAAGGCGATCGCGGAAGAGCGCGGCGTGGTGATGCCGAGCTTCTTCGGCTACATCGGCTGGGCCTGTGCCTTCCTGATCCCGACCTTCCTGCTGCTCACCGTGCTGTTCTTCTGACGCTGACGCCGCCCTTGCGGCCAACCTTGCGCAAGGTTGGCCGCAAACAAAAAAGCCGCCCTCGGGTGGCTTTTTTCATGCGCTGGCGCTCACAGCCGGTAACTGCTCACCGTCATCAGCTTGGCGGACAGCTTCATCATGCCCTTCACCGGCAGCGGCAGGCGGGCCGCGCCCAGCTGCTGCGCCATGTCGGCGTGTTTCAGCTCGTCGTCACGCATCTGGCTGACGATGGCGCGGCTCTTGTCGTCCTGCGCCGGCAGCTCGCTGAGATGGCTGTCGAGATGGGCGCCGACCTGATGCTCGGTTTCCTGCAGGAAGCCGAGGTTCCACTTGTCGCCGAGCAGGCCGGCGGTGACGCCGATCGCCAGCGAGCCGGTGTACCACAGCGGGTTGAACAGGCTGGGGCGGCCGCCCAGCTCGCGGATGCGGCGCTCGGTCCACGCCAGATGCTCCACCTCCTCGAACGCGGCATGGCGCAACGCCTCGCGCGCCGCCGGATCGCGCGCGGTCAGCGCCTGGCCCTGGTACAGCGCCTGCGCGCACACCTCGCCGCAGTGGTTGACGCGCATCAGCCCCAGCGCGTGGCGTTTGTCCGCGGCGGACAGCTCCGCCTCGGCGACATCACGGTCGGGGTGCGGGCGCGCGCTGCTGGCCGGCACAAACAGGGTGCGCAGGCCGCGGTCGAATTCGGAAATCAGCTTGTCTAGCATCATGTATGGTTATGGCTCTCATCAACAGACGCGATTATACCTCGGCTGGGCTGCTGTTATAATTGCCGGGTTTATTCCTGACGACTCAACCGGAAAAGGACTTCCACGCATGAATATCGACCTCATCGGCCCGGGCAAGAACATGCCGAACGACGTTAACGTCGTTATCGAGATCACCGCCAACAGCGCCCCGATCAAGTACGAATTCGACAAGGAAAGCGGCGCGCTGTGCGTGGACCGTTTCATGGGCACCTCGATGTTCTACCCGGCCAACTACGGTTTCGTGCCGCAGACCATCGCCGGTGACGGCGACCCGGTCGACGTGCTGGTGGTGACCCCGTTCCCGCTGCCGCCGGGCGTACTGATCCGCGTGCGCATGCTGGGCCTGATCAAGATGGAAGACGACGGCGGTGTCGACGCCAAGCTGATCGCGGTACCGGTGGAAAAACTGTGCCCGATGTACAAGGACATCCAGAAGCTGGAAGACCTGCCGCAGCTGCTGCGCGACCAGATGGTGCACTTCTTCGAGCACTACAAGGATCTGGAAAAAGGCAAATGGGTCAAAATCCAGGGTTGGGGTACACTGGAAGACGCCACCCGCGAACTGGAAGAAGGCATCGAGCGCGCCAAGCAGGGTTGATCCCCCGATGGCCGACACAGCCGGTGGCACGCGCCACCGGCTTTTTTCATTCCGTTTTCAGGCAGCCCCACCATGACCCGACTCTCCCTCGACGCCCTGCTGGTACTGGACGCCATCGACCGCCGCGGCAGTTTTGCCGCCGCCGCCGAGGCGCTGTTCCGCGTGCCGTCCGCCATCACCTACAGCGTGCAGAAGCTGGAACAGGACCTGGGCGTGATGTTGTTCGACCGCAGCGGCCACAAGGCCAAGCTGACCTCGGCCGGGCTGCTGCTGCTGCAGGAAGGCCGCACGCTGCTGGATTCGGCGGCGATGCTGGAGCAGCGGGTGAAGACCCATGCCACCGGCTGGGAGGGCGAGCTGCGCATTGCCATCTCCGCGCTGCTGCCGTTCGCACGCGTGATCCAGCTGGTACGCGAATTCGACGAGCTGGGCGCGCAGACCGAACTGCGCCTGACGCGCGAGAACTTCGGCGGCATGTGGGATGCGCTGATCGACGGTCGCGCCGATCTGTCCATCGGCGCACCGGACATGCCGGTGCAGGGCAACCTGTACTGCCGCGAAATGGGGCGTGCCTCCTTCGGCTTCTGCGTCGCGCCGACCCACCCGCTGGCACAGGCGGACGAGCCGATCCCGGCACACGAGCTGCGCAAGCACCGAATCATCGTGCTGGCCGACAGCTCGCGCATGCTGACGCCGCGCAGTGCCTCGATCCAGGAAGGCCAGGCGCGGCTGACGGTATCCAGCCTCGACGACAAGATCGACATGCAGTGCGCCGGCCTCGGTATCGGCTATTTGCCACTGCAGCATGTGCAAAAACCGCTGGCCGACGGCCGTCTGCTGCTCAAGGCAGTGGAAGACGCGCGCGATCCCGTGCCACTATATTACGCATGGCAAACCAAGGAGCCGGGGCAGGCGATGGCCTGGTTCCTGCAGCGTTTGCGCGACTTTGACTGGCAACTGATGTAAGCACCGGATGGACCTGCCCGCCACCCCCGCCACCACCCTCGACGCGTTGCAGCAGCGGCTGGCCGACTGCGGCCTGCAGCCTGCGGCCAACCGTGACGGCACGGCGCTGTGCTGGCAGGGCTTGCGCCTGGGCAGCAGCGATAGCGCGGACATCGACATCGAGCTGGCAGCTACCCCGCACCCGGCGGCACGGCAGTACGGTTTCATGCTCTTCGTCGGCTGCACCCCGGCCTTGCGCGAGCAGGCGCGGCCGCTGCTGGACGCCCTCGCCCCGGCCGCCGGTGCCTGGCTGTGGTGCGGCCCGCGCGGCGCCGGCCGCTTCTGCCAGCGCGTGTTCGACGCCTTCCTCTACATCAACGGCCCGCTGCTGCGCGAGACGATGCGGCACGGCCGGATGCAGCCGGACTGGCCGGCGTTCTTCGCCAGCCAGCTGCAGCTGGGGCAGCAGTTGCTGGCACTGGCGCAGCAGTACCGCCGCGCGCAGCACGACGACAGCCAGCCGGATCTGGGCGCGCTGCTGCAGGAATTCGCGCGGCCGCCGCTACTGCACAGCCACTACGCGCTGACGCTGGCGCGACTGCTGGAGCTGGGCCTTGCCCAGCAGCAGCTGACACAAGCCGTCTTCGAGCAGCTGCTGCGGCCGGCACCCTGAGCCCGCCATCCATGCACAAAAAAGCCACCTGACGAGGCGGCTTTGTCATGACCGGTGGCTGACTTACGGCTTGCTGCCGCTCATATCCTTGGACAGGAAGAAGGCGTCGGAGAAGAACTCGTCTTCCGGCAGCTTGCGCTCGCCGATGAAGGACTTGTGCGCGGCCTCGACCATGATCGGCGCGCCGCAGGCGTACACCTGATAGCCGGACAGATCGTCGAAATCGTCCAGCACCGCCTGGTGCACGAAACCGCTGCGGCCAGGCCAGTCATGCTCCGGCTGCGCGTCGGATACCACCGGGATAAAGGTGATGTTGACGTTTTGCGCCTGCCACTTGGTCGCCAGCTCCGCCATGTACAGGTCGTGCGGCGTGCGCGCGCCCCAGTAGAACACGATCGGGCGGGTGATGCCGTGGTGGATGGCGTGCTCGATGATGCCCTTGATCGGTGCAAAACCGGTGCCGCTGGCCACCATGATGATCGGTTTGTCGGAATCCTCGCGCAGGAAGAAGGAGCCCAGCGGCCCCTTGAAGCGCATGATTTCCTTTTCCTTCATGCTGTGGAATACGTACTCGGAGAAAGAACCGCCCGGCTGGTGCCGGATGTGCAGCTCGATGAAGGCGTCGTCGTGCGGTGCGTTGGCGATGGAGAAACTGCGCTTCTTGCCGTCCTTCATCAGGATGTCGATGTACTGGCCGGCCATGAACTGCAGGCGCTCGGACACCGGCAGCTTCAGTTTCAGCACCGCCACATCGTGTATCTTCTCGATGCGCTCCACGCGGCACGGCAGGGTCTTGATCTGGATGTCGCCGATGCCGGCCAGCTCGCGCACCTCGATGGTGATGTCACCCTGCGGCCTGGCACAGCAGAACAGCGCCATGCCCTGGGCGCGGTCAGCCTCGGACAATGCCTTGTCCTGCACGCCGCCGAGTTCTACCTCGCCGGCAACAACCTTGCCCTTACAGGCGCCACAGGCACCATCGCGGCAACCGTAAGGAAGACCGACGTTCTGGCGCAAGGCAGCCTCAAGAATGGTTTCATGCGTTTCAACCGCAAAAGAATGGCCGCTCGGAAGCACCGTTACCTGACACGTCATCTTGTTCCCTTAAACTTCGCTAAAATGGCCGTCATGCGAACCCTGTTGATCATCGGCACCGGCGACATCGCCCGGCGTGCCCTGCCCCTGCTGCTGCCGCACTGGCGGATACTGGCGCTGACGCGCCGCCCGGAAACCGCCGCGCAATGGCGACAGCTGGGAGCCCGGCCAGTGCCGGGCGATCTGGATGATGCGCGCAGCCTTGGGCGCCTCGCCGGCCTGGCCGACGCGGTACTGTATACGGCGCCGCCGCCGGAATGCGGCAATACCGACCCCAGAATGCGCAAGGCCTTGTCGCAACTGGCAAAAACGGGGAGTCTACCACAGCAAATCGTCTATATCAGCACCAGCGGCGTGTATGGCAATGCCGATGGCAAGCTGCTGGATGAGTGCGCGCCGCTGCGGCCAACGTCAGCCCGTGCACACCGCCGCGTCGACGCCGAACACGCCTTGCGCAGCTTTGCCATCGCCCACGGCAGCGCGCTGACCATCCTGCGCGCACCGGGCATCTACGCCGCCGAGCGCCTGCCCGTCACTCGCCTCCTCAACGGCACGCCGCTGATCGATGCCGCCGAGGACAGCATCGGCAACCATATCCATGCCGACGACCTGGCACGGCTGTGCGCCGCCGCGCTGCAGCAGCCGCACGGCGGCATCCGCGTCTACAATGCCTGCGACAGCCAGCCGCTACCGGTCGGCCAGTGGTACGACAAGCTGGCCGATACGCTGGGCTACCCGCGCGCGCCGCGCCTGCCGCGTGACGAGGTGCGCCGGCAGGTGTCGCCGGGGCTGTGGTCGTTCCTGGCCGAATCACGGCGCCTGAGCAATGCACGCGTGCTGCGCGAGCTGCCCGGCTGCATTCATTATCCGACGGTGGACGAGCTGCTGCGCCGGCTGTAGCGCCGCCTTGCGGCCAACCCTGGCTGCCACCATGAAGAAACCCCGCCGTGGCGCGTGCCGCGGCGGGGTTCTGTGTTATGAGTGGCGGCCGTGTCAGATCGCCTCGCTGGCACCTTCGCACGGGCTGGTCAGCCGGTCGCGCGCCAGTGCGGCCAGTGCGTCGAGATCGTCGTTGAGATGCTGCTGCATATGGCGCAACGCACCGCGCAGGATGGCGCTGGCCAGCAGCGCCTCGTCGCACTGGAACACCTCGGCCATCGCGCGCAGCTCGGCGCAGGTTTCGTGGCACAAGGGCAGCGACAGATGGCGCACCGGTTCCACACACAGCAACGCCGCCAACTCTTGCCCTTCGGCACGGCATTCTTCCAGCTGTTTCACAAAGTCGTGCAATTCATCATTCATGTGACACCTCCCGTGTCCGTTGCTACGTCCGCCTTCCCCTCACACAGCATGGCACATACTGCCGCTTTGCCAAGGTGAATCGGCGGCGGAATTGATCTGCGCCAGGATGCCGCCGGCGGGGCGGCGGCGCAGCCCTACCGCTGAGGGCCAAGATTCGGTAACATCGCGATCTTTTTGCAGTTTTTGAGTGACGACCATGGAAAATCCGGCCTTCAACCGCGCCATCCGCAGCTTCGTACTGCGTCAGGGCCATCTGTCTCCTGCGCAGCAGCGCGCCATCGACGAAGGCATGCCGAAATGGGGTATCCAGTATCAGGCGGCGCCGCTGGACCTGCAGCAGGCCTTCGGCCGCGCGGCACCGAAAATCCTGGAAATCGGCTTCGGCATGGGCGGCGCCACCGCCGAAATCGCCGCCGGCAATCCGGACAAGGACTACCTCGGCATCGAGGTGCACTCGCCGGGGGTGGGCAACCTGTTCAAGCTGATCGACGAGCAGCAGCTGAGCAACCTGCGCCTGATCCGCCACGACGCGGTGGAGGTGCTGGACAACATGCTGCCGGACGGCTCGCTGGACGGCGTGCACATCTTCTTCCCCGATCCGTGGCACAAGAAGCGCCACAACAAGCGCCGCCTGATCCAGGCGCCGTTGGTGGAAAAACTGGTGCGCAAGCTGAAGCCGGGCGGCTACCTGCACGCCGCCACCGATTGGGAAGACTACGCCATCCAGATCATGGAAGTGTTCAGCGCCAATGCCGATCTGGCCAACAGCGCCGACGGCTACGCGCCGCGTCCGGACTACCGCCCGCTGACCAAGTTCGAGGCGCGCGGCATCCGCCTCGGCCACGGCGTGTGGGACGTGATCTTTACCCGCAAGTAAGCATCTTGCCGCAGTGTTTTGTGGCGGCACTCAGGCAGCGGCCTGCAGCAGCGCCTCGATATCGCCGGCGATGTCGTGCGGCTCCGCCGCCGGCTCGTAGCGTTTCACCAGCCGCCCCTTGCGGTCGATCAGGAACTTGGTGAAGTTCCACTTCACCGGATGCGGGTGCTTGCCGTCGGCGCCGGTCAGCCAGCGCCACAGCGGGATGGCGCCCGCGCCGTTGACATCGCCCTTTTCGTACAGCGGGAAGCTGACGCCGAAGCGGCTGACGCAGAAATCATGGATCGCACGGGCGTCGCCCGGCTCCTGGCCGCCGAACTGGTTGCAGGGAAAACCCAGCACGCAGAAGCCCTGCCCCTGATAGCTGCTGTGCAGCTCCTGCAGGCCGGCATACTGCCGGGTGTAGCCGCATTCGCTGGCGGTGTTGACGATCAGCAGCACCTGGCCGCGGTACTGCGCCAGGGGTTGCAACAGGCCATCACCAAGTTTGGCCGCAAAGTCTGCAATCGTGGTCATGGTGGGTCTCCATCCGTATAATGCCGCTTTTCCGAGTAAATCAGTCAACCATGATGTTCGCACCCAGCCGACAGGATGCCCGCCGTTTCTTTTTCGATGCCTGGCAGAAGCAGCAGGCCGGTCAGCCGCTGACCGATCTGGAGAAGCTGCTGTTCAGCGTGATCACGCTGCATCCGGAATACCACGACATGCTCAACCACCCGCAACAGTACGCCGAGCGCGAATGGCTGCCGGAACAGGGCGAAACCAATCCCTTCCTGCACATGAGCATGCATCTGGCGCTGGAAGAACAGCTATCGATCAACCAGCCACCCGGCATCCGTGCGCTGTACCGGCAGCTGTTGCAGCAGACGGGCAACGAGCACGACGCACAGCACGAGGTACTGGACTGCCTGGGCGAGATGATCTGGCAGGCGCAGCGTTACGGCGGCGGGCCGGATGTCAACATGTACCTGTCCTGTATCCGCGGCAAGCTGGGGCAGGATCCGGAAGATACCCCGCGCCTAAACCTGAAAGACATGGACGACTGAGACCGTTCTGACACCGGCCACTCATTGCGCGGCCGCGCTGCCAGCACCCCGGGGCCATCCGGCGATACGCCGTGATGGCCTCTTTGTTATGGCCAAGGTCGCCGCCTTTTTCAAACGGCAATTGCCGGCGGCTGCCGCTCACGCCAGCCGCTGACGCAGGCATCAAGCTGGTCCAGCGTCAACAGCGTGGCCCGCGCGGGCAGCCGCTTCAGGCCGCGGCAGCCGGCACCGCCGAGCCAGACCTCAATCCCGTCCGGCAGCAGGGTGTCCAGCACCGCGACGTCCGTCTGCGGGCTGGCCTCGTAGGAGGCGGAAAAGGACAGCACCACCACGTCGACGCGGTGCTTGTGCGCCGCGCTGGCGATATCGGTGAGCGGCATCTGCGTGCCGAAGGCGATGGCGTCGCAGCCGGCCAGGCGCAGCAGCGCTTCCACCATCAGCAGGCCGATCAGGTGCTGCTCGCCCGGGCAGGTGGTCAGCATCACCCGCGGCGACTGCAGGCCGGCGGGGATGCCGGCCAGGGTCTCGCGCAGCACGCGCTTGACCTCTTCCGAGTACAGGTGTTCCTCGTATACGCGCAGCTCGCCGCGCATCCACGCCTCGCCGACCAGCGGGTTGGCCACGGCCAGAAAATCACCGACGAAGCGGCGCAGGCCGAGCTCGAACAGGCGGTGGCGCAGCAGCTCGCGCACCGCCAGCGCGTCGTGGCCGCTCAGCGCGTCGATCAGGCCGGCGCAGACATCCGGCACCACCCGCGCCGGGGTGTGCACCTGCGCCAAGGCCTCCAGCTGCGCCATGCTCTGCCCGACCAGCTTGCCGGGGCGGAAGCCGAGATCCATCAGCCGCCGCACCTGCTTCAGCTTGCCGACCTGCGCCGCGCTGTACAGACGGTCGCCGGCGGCATCGCGCGCCGGCTGCGGAAAGCCGTAGCGGCGCTCCCACATTCGCAACAGGTCCTTGGAGATGCCGGTTTCGCGTTCGACGGCGGCGATGGGCAGGCCGCCATCGCTCGGGGCGGAGTCTTCGTTCATCATTTGTACAAGCTGGCGTCCCGACAACACATCGACAAGGCCGGCATTATGCCATGCGCCGTTTGATCACACGCAGCAAGGCACCGACGAGCGGCAGTTTTTCGTACACCCCTTCCGCCGCATCCCAGTAGTCGCGGTGCGCGGCGATGCGGCCGTCGGCGGCGAGGGTCAGCAGCGTGCCGCCGTGGATCTGCTGCGCCCGGCCACCCAGCTCGAAGCGGAAATCCCAGCTGACGAAGGCCTTGTCGTCCTGCGCCACCACCTCGCCGATCACGAAGCGCGGCACCTGCAGCCGCCGGAACATGTTCGCGTACAAGGCCTTGATCGCGTCGCGGCCGTGCACCTGCTGGAACGGGTCGCGGAAGGTGGCGGACTCGGCGTAGACGGCGTCGATGTCATCCAGCGTCTGCGGCGACAGCGAGGCAAACCAGTCCAGATGGCGGGCAAGTTGGGGATTCATAGTCCGGTAACCCTGTGGGCGAGCCAGAAGTACAGGCGGTAGGGCAACAGTGCGGCCAACTTCAGCGGCCACGAGAAGCGCTTCGGGAAATGGATGTCGAACTCGCCGCGGGCGAAGCCGCGCACGATCTGCTGCGCCGCCTGTTCCGGCGTCAGCAGTGCCGGCATGGCAAACCCGTTCTGCGCGGTGAGGCGGGTGGCGACAAAGCCGGGATTGATCACGTGCACGCCGATGCCGTGGCGGTGCAGGTCGAGGTACAGCGTCTGCGCGAAGTGGTTCACCGCCGCCTTGGTGGCGCCGTACACCAGGCCGTTGGGCATGCCGCCCCAGCCGGCAACGCTGGCCACCAGTGCGATGGCGCCGCCGGACTGCGCCAGCAGCTGCGGCACCAGCGCCGCGCTGCCGTACATCACCCCCAGCAGGTTGACGTCGACCATGCGCCGCGCCAGCTCCGGTGTCAGTTGCCAGGCGCGCAGCGGGGTGTAGTCGCCGGCCAGCATCACCACCAGGTCGATGCCCTGCCACTGTTGCAGCAACTGGTCGCGGCAGCGCTGCCAGTCCTCGGGGCGGGTCACGTCCAGTGGCAGCAGCCACATCCGCTCGTGGCCGCTGGCGACCTCGCGCAGCGCCGCCTCGTGGCGGCCGGACAGCGCCACCCAGGCGCCGAGGCGGTGCAGCTCGCGCGCCAGCGCCGCGCCGATGCCGTGGCCGGCGCCGACCAGCCACACGCGGCGGTTGTGCCAGTCCTGCAAGCGGGGGTTCAGGCTCACGGCTGCGCCCCCTTGCGGAACATCAGCGTGACTTCGCCCAGGCGCACGCCCCACTTGCTCATCACCGAGCGGTTCAGCACCGTGTGCTCGTCCAGCTGGTACATCCAGTCGTCAAAACGCACCTCGTACACCTTGCCGTCCACCGGCAGGCGCAGCGTGTAGTCCCAGAACAGCGCAAAGCCTTCGGTGTGTCCGCTGGCCTGCCCCACCACGTCGCTGGCGGTGCCGCGGTAGCGGCCATCGGGCAGCTTTTGCAGCGTCCACACCCGGCGCTGTTTTTCGCCGTCGTCGTAAATGAAGTGTTCGTCCAGCACGCCGCGGTCGCCCTGCCAGCTGCCGTTCATCTGCACGCTGAAGCGGCGCAGCACCTTGCCGCTGCGGTCCTGGAACATGCCCTGTGCCGTCAGCGGACCGTTGAAATACGTTTGCAGGTCAAAGCTTGGCCGCGTGCCGCGGTAGTCGTCGATGCTGGCGCTGGAACACGCCGCCAGCAGCCCGCACAGCATGGCCAGCACGGCGGCTTTCCGTATCCGGATCATGTTCTTGCTCCCGAGAAGATGGCTGCCGGTGGCAGGGCCGCCAGCTTGAGCAGCGCCGGGGTGTGCACGTACAGCGGCAGCGCCACCATCGCCAGCGGCAGGCCGCCGAGGCCGCTCAGTGCCAGCTGGCGCGTGCCCGGCGCGTTCATCCGCGGCCACCCAGCAGCTGCTCGCGCACCGCCGGCGCCCGCGATGCCGGATCCAGCCAGATGCGGAAAAACAGCTGCCCGAACAGCGGGTCGTCGATGCGGTGGGTCGGGCGGCCGTTGAACCAGAAGCGCACCACCGCGCCGTCCATGGCGCCGAGCAGCACGTCGCCCTCCTGCACGTCGGGAAAGGCGCGCCGCATGTGCTCGGCCCACGCCACGCGGACGCGCTCCGGCATGCCGTAGCGCAGCATTTCCTCGAGGCTGGTTTCTACCAGCCTGGCGCCGGCAATGCTGCGCGCGTAGCGGATCTCCAGCGCGAACGGCCGCGCCCACTGGAAGGGCTGTGCCGCCGGGGTGTACAGCGCCGAGTCGTGCAGCTTGAAGCCGAACCAGCGCAGCGTGCCCTGGCCGCGCAGTTGCAAACCGTTCAGTTCTGCCGGCAGTGCCATGGCATTTCCCATCTGTGCGACAAGCAGCGCCACGCTAGCGGCGACGGATTTCCAGTTGGCAGACATCGGTGCGTCCCGCGTCGAAACCGGCGATGCAGTAGTGCAGGTAGAACTGCCACAGGCGCACGAAGGCCTGATCGAAGCCCTGGCCATACACCTGCGGCAGCGCGGCGTTGAAATCATGCAACCAGCGCCGCAGTGTCTCGGCGTAGTCGCGACCAAAGGTGTAGCGCTCGGCCAGCTGCAGCCCGGCGCCGGCGATGTCGCGCTCCAGCGCCGCCGGCGACGGCAGCATGCCGCCGGGGAAGATGAACTGCTGGATGAAGTCGGTGCCGCGCTGGTAGCGCGCGAAATGCTCGTCGCCGATGGTGATCACCTGCACCATCGCCCGGCCGCCGGGCTTGAGGCGCTCGTGCAGGGTGCGGAAGTAGCGCGGCCACCAGCGCGCGCCGACCGCCTCCAGCATCTCGATCGACACGATGTGGTCGAACTGGCCGTCGATGTCGCGGTAGTCCTGCAACCGCAGATCGGCCTGCTGCGCCAGCCCGGCTGCGGCCAACCTTTGCTGCGCCCATTCCAGCTGCGACGGCGACAGGGTCACGCCGGTGACGTGCACACCGCGGCTGCGGATCGCGTACTCGGCAAAGCCGCCCCAGCCGCAGCCGATTTCCAGGATGCGCTGCCCCGGCTGCGCATCGAGCCGCGCCAGGATGCGTTCGTACTTGGCCTCCTGCGCCGCGGCCAACGTCTGCCCGGCCTCGCCGCTGAAGATGGCGGCGGAGTAGGTCATACCCGGGTCCAGCCACAGCCGGTAGAAGTCGTTGCCGATGTCGTAGTGGGCGTGGATGTTGCGGCGACTGCCACGTCGGGTATTGGCGCGCGTCAGGTGCTTCAGCCAGTAGCCGGCGGTGCCCAGCCAGCTGCCGTGGATCGCCTGCTCGAAGGCGGCCTCGTTGGCCAGTGCCAGCTGCAGCAGCGACGTCCAGTCCGGCGACGTCAGCCAGCCGTCGCGCCAGGCCTCGGCCAGGCCGATGTCGCCGGCCAGCACGATGCGGCGCAGCGCGCGCCAGTCGTAGACCTGCAGCTGTGCCTGCGGGCCGGGATGAGCGCCACGGAACTGGTAGCTGCTGCCGTCGGGGGTGATCAGCGTCAGCTCGCCGTACTGCAGGCGCGACAGTGCCAGCAGCAGCGGGCGCACCAGCAGCGGCACGCGCAAGGGCAACGGAGAAGCGAGGGTACGCGAGGATGAATTCATGACAACTCTCCGGGAGAAACCGAGCTGGCCGCGTGGCCATCCTTGCCGAAAAACGGGACTTTCTTGCGCCACAGCCGCAGCGCCTGCCAGTGGATGCGCAGCCACACCGCCACGGTGAGCAGGCCGGTGGCCAGCAGCAGTTGCCACAGCCGCGCCGGCGAGTACGGCATCGGCGTGCCCTGCTGGGTGGCGACGAAGTCGTTGTGCTCGTCGTCGCGGCGGTACTCGATGCGCACCGCGAAGCGGCCATCCGCCGCGCGCAGGAAGCGGAAGCGGTAGCTGCCCTCCACCTGGAAGAACGGCGACACCTGCAGCGCCTTGCCGGTGCTCAGCAGGTCGCGGCGGCCGATGGCGCGATGGTCCGGGTGGTGCAGGCAGTAGTCGTGATGCTGGCCGAAGGTGTTGCTGACCTCGACCCATACCGCGCGCAGCGTGGCGACGGCATCGAACACCAGGTAGAAGCTGACCGGGTTGAACACGTAGCCGAACAGGCTGGGCAGGGTGTGCAGCTCGATGCGCGCGATGTCATGCACCCCGCTTGCGGCCAACCTTGCCGTCAGCCACGGCAGCAGCGGCGAGCCGTCGCGCGGGCCGTGGTGACGGCGCTGCCAGCTCACCCCCGGCGCGAGGCGAATGCTGGCCGGCTCCGGCTGCCCCGGCAGCAGCGTCAGCGCGAGCCAGGCGTGCCGGTAGCTGAACTGGTGGCGGATCGGCGCGCTGCGGCCGTGCCAGACATGGCCGCGATAGAGGCTGAACGCGGTCATGGCGCGACCACCGCCGGCTGCGGTTGCAGCGGCGGTGCGGCCAGCGGCACGCTGATGTCCCACGGGATAGGCGCGCCGAGCGCCTGCGCCACCGCCATGCCGGCCTTGAGGCCGTCCTCGTGGAAGCCGTAGCCAGCCCAGGCGCCGGCAAACCAGGTGCGCTGGCGGCCCTGTATCGTCGCCAGCGACTGCTGCGCGGCGATGGCGGCGCGGTCGAACAGCGGGTGGGCGTAGTCGAATTCCGCCAGCTTGCCCTGCGGCTCGCGGTAGGGGTTCAGCGTCACGATCACCGGGCTGCGGAACGGCAGCCCCTGCAGCTGGTTGAGCAGGTAGCTGACCATCACCGGCTGCGACGACGGCCCGCCCTCGCCCATGCGGTAATTCCATGCCGCCCACGCCTGGCGCCGCGCCGGCAGGAAGGAAGCGTCGGTGTGCAGCACCGCGCGGTTGGGCTGGTAACGCAACTGCGACAGCAGCGCCCGTTCCGCCTCGCTGGCGTCGCCGAGCAGCGCCAGCGCCTGGTCGCTGTGGCAGGCCAGCACCAGCTGCTCGAAGTGCTCGTCGCCGTGGCGGCTGGACAGCGTGACGCCGCGTCCGTCGCGGCGCACCTGGTGCACCGGCGACGACAGCCGCAGCTCGCCGATGCCGGCCACCATGCGCCGCACGTACTCGCGCGCGCCGCCCTGCACCGTTTTCCACTGCGGCCGGTCCAGTATCTGCATCAGGCCGTGGTTGGCGCAGAAATCGAAGAAGGTCGAGGCCGGAAACGCGGCCATGTCGCGGGTGGAGCTGGACCAGATCGCGGCCCCCATCGGCAGCAGATACCAGTCGCGCAGCGCATCGCTGAAGCGGTAACGGTCGAGGATCTGCCCCAGCGTCTCGCCGCTGTCGCGGCTTTCCCGCTGCAGCTGCGGTGCCAGCCGGTGCAGGCGCAGGATGTTGCCGACCATGCGCCAGAAGGTTGGCCGCAGCAGGTTGCGCTTCTGCGCGAACAGGGTGGCGACGCTGCTGCCGGCCCACTCCACGTTTTCCTGCTCCAGCACCACAGAGAAGGTCATCTCGCTGGCGCGCACCGGCACCCCCAGCAGCGCAAACAGGCGGATCAGGTTGGGATAGGTGCGGTCGTTGTGCACCAGGAAGCCGGTGTCCACCGGCGCGCGGACGCCTTCCAGCTCGACGTCGACGGTATTGCTGTGACCGCCGGCGTAGGCCGCGGCCTCGAACAGCACCACCTGGTGTCCGGCCCGGCTCAAGAGCCAGGCCGAGGACAGGCCGGCAATGCCGGCACCCACCACCGCAATTTTCATGATGTCAGTCCTTTATCGATACTGCGTTATCGATCAATCATTCTATTTTGTCAAATACTTGTCCTGTACAAAAATGAAAAGTTCAACAAAAAAGCCTGACATCGTCAGGCTTTGTCCATCACAAGCACACGGTTTCAGTCCAGCCGGTTCTGCCTTTCGCCGCGCTGCCAGGCCTCGATATTGCCGACCAGCTGCGCCGCCAGTCTGGCCATCGCCTCGCCGCTGGCCCAACCGACGTGTGGCGTCACGATCAGGTGCGGCAGGCGCGCCTTCAGCAGCGGGTTGCCGTCGCGCGGCGGCTCCACCGACAGCACGTCGAAGCCGGCGCCGCCGAGCTGGCCGAATTTCAGTGCCGCCACCAGCGCCTCCTCGTCCACCAGCCCGCCGCGCGCGGTGTTGACCAGCACTGCACCCGGCTTCATCGCCATCAGCTCCGGTTGCGCGATCAGGTTGCGGGTGTCGTCGTTCAGCGGGCAGTGCAGCGAGATCACGTCGGAGCTGGCCAGCAGCGCGTCAAACGCCACGTAGCCGTCGCGCACCGTGGCCGCGCCCTTGCGCTCGGCAAACTGCACGTGCATGCCGAAGGCACGGGCGCGCGCCGCCATCGCCTGGCCGATGCCGCCGCTGCCGACGATGCCCAGCGTCGCGCCCTGCAGGTCGCGGATCGGCGCGCCGAAGTGGCAGAACTGCGCCGCCTGCTGCCACACCCCGGCGGCGACATCGCGCTGGTAGGCCGGCAGGTTGCGCATCAGCGCCATCATCAGCATGAAGGCGTGCTCCGCCACGGTGTCGTCGCCGTAGTGGCGGATGTTGCACACCGCGATGCCGCGCTCGCGGCAGGCGGCAACATCGATGTGGTTGTAGCCGGTGGCAGCGATGGCCAGCAGCTTCAGCCGCGGCAATGCGGCCAACGTGGCCGCGTCGAACGCGACCTTGTTGCTGATCACGATGTCGGCATCGGCACAGTGGGCCAGCAGTTGCTCGCGGCTGGTGGACGGATAGGCGGTGAAGCGGTGCGGAAAGATACAAGACGGCACCGGGACAGGCAGGCTGTCCCGGTCGACAAACACGATGTGATGGCTCATGGAATGGACGGGTGCTAGCGCTCGAAGTTGATCAGGGCGCGGTAGGCATGCCAGCTGGACAGCCCGATCAGGGGCATGATGATCAGCAGACCAATGAGCCAGGTGGCAAAGCCGATCGCGGTCAGGAACACGATCATAGCTGCCCACACCAGCATCGTCAGCAAATTGCGGTACACCGCCCGCACGCTCATCACCATTGCGGTGATGGTATCGACATCCTTGTCCAGCATCATCGGAATGGCGCAGACGCTGAGCGCGAACACTGCCGCGGCAAAGAAGAGGCCGGTGCCGAAGTAGGCAAGCAGGAACGGCAGGTTTTCGGTGGTAAAGGCCGAAACCACCAGCTGGTCCAGCGACGGCACGCTACCTTCGAAGAACAGCGCAAACATCAGCAGCGAAACACGGAACCAGCCGAACACCAGCACCGCCAGCAAGGCGGCAAACAGGGTAAAACCCGGCAGGTTGCTGCGCCACGCGGTAATGCTGTGCATCAGCATCGGGCCGTGCCGTGCCGACTCCAGCTGGCGTGCAATGTCGTACAGGCCGATGGCAAGGAACGGGCCCGCCAGCAGGAACAGCGTTGCCAAGGTCAGCATGAACTGGGGCGCAAAATCAAAGTACAAGTTGAGCAAAAAGCCCATCACCACAAATGCGGCACCATAGAACAGCGAATCTGCCGGCGCCCGCCGCAGGTCCTGCCAGCCCATGCGCAACCACTGCAACGGCTGGTCGGGAGTGACATGCCTGACGACTATATGCTCATGAGAAGGTAGGTGGGTAATGTCCATTGCCGTTCCTTTATGCCAGATAAGACCACAGGCAGAAATTCACCCGTATTTATTTATAAGCCATTGAAGAACAAAGACAATATCAAGATTTCGACGGTTCGCCGGCGGACTGCTAAAATGCCGCTTCCGCTAATGCAGCAAACAAGGATATCCCATGGCAGAACTGATCATCGAAGACCTGCTGGCAGGCGACGGCGCAGAAGCCATCGTCGCTCAGGAAGTGACTGTGCACTACACCGGCTGGCTGACCGATGGCACCAAATTCGATTCCAGCAAGGATCGCTACCAGCCGTTCAGCTTCGTACTGGGTGAAGGCTACGTGATTAAGGGCTGGGATCAGGGCGTACAGGGCATGAAGGTCGGCGGCAAGCGCAAGCTGACCATTCCGGCCGAGTTGGGCTACGGCGCCCGCGGCGCCGGCGGCGTGATTCCGCCGCATGCGACGCTGGTATTCGAGGTCGAACTGCTGCAGGTTGGCTGACGGCGCCCGGCAATCAACAATGCTCCGCACTGCGATAATGCCGCTCATCTGCCCGGATGAACGGCATTATTCATGATGCCGGGCGGAGCCTGCCCTCCGGCGGCCCCTCAACCGTCGGACAACACCTTGATATGTGCCGCGACACTGCGCGCCAGTGCCGACAGGTCGTAGCCTCCCTCCAGTACCGACACGATACGTCCCTCGCAATGGGTGGCGGCCAGTTGCAGCAGCTTGCGCGTCACCCACTCGTAGTCGGCCTCGGTCAGTGCCAGCGAAGCCATGTCGTCTTCACGGTGGGCGTCAAAACCGGCCGAGATGAAGATCATTTCGGGCTTGAATTCTTCCAGTTGCGGCAGCCACAGGTACTCGACTGCCTCGCGGAATTCGCGGCTGCCGCTGCCGGCTTTCAGCGGCACATGATGCATGTTCGTCCCCAGTGGCTGGTCGCCGCTGTAGGGGAAGAACGGGTGCTGGAAAATCGACACCATCATCACCCGCGGATCATCACGGAAGATTTCCTCGGTGCCATTGCCGTGATGGACATCGAAATCGACGATGGCAACACGCTGAAACCTGTAAACAGATAGCGCATGGGCAATGCCGACCGCGATATTGTTGAAAAAGCAGAAGCCCATCGAGCGGGCGCTTTCGGCGTGGTGTCCCGGCGGCCGGATCGAGCAGAATGCATTCGGTGCCTCCCTGTTGCACACCATGTCGACAGCCTTCACCACCGCACCGGCGGCGCGCCTGGCGGCCTGCAGGGTGCCAGGGCACATCGCGGTATCCGGGTCGACACGGAAGGTGCCGGTCGATGGAGAACACGCCTCAATATATTCCACGTAATGCGGCGGGTGCACACGAGCCAGTTGCTGTTCGCTCACCAGCGGCGCCTCCACCTCCTGCAGGCTGTCGAACAGCTGCACGGCCATCAGTTGGTCCTTGATGGCGACCAGACGTTCCGGGCATTCCGGATGGCCGCTACCCATATTGTGCTGCAGGCAGTCGGAGTGACTGATAAAGGCGGTGAGACCGCCGCCGGTCAGGTGCGATTTGAGCCAGGTGAGCACGCGCGTTTCCTTGTTGCGTTGTGGTGGCAAAAGGGATATATGAAATCTATATAAAGTGTGCGGCCAACGGTCTTCAAATGCAATCCATCTCCCTTGCGTATCGTCAACTGAATGCGTTGATCCTGGGTAAACCACTACAAATCCGCCTGGCCCTGACCTGCGTGCTGGCCGGCGGCCACCTGCTGATCGAGGATGTGCCGGGCGTCGGCAAGACTACGCTGGCGCATGCGCTGGCCGGGGTGCTGGGGCTGGACTATCGCCGGGTGCAGTTCACCAGCGACCTGCTGCCGGCCGACATGCTGGGGGTGAGCCTGTTCCGTCCCGACGAAGGGCGTTTCGAGTTTCAGCCGGGGCCGGTGTTTTCGCAATTGCTGCTGGCCGACGAGATCAACCGCGCCTCGCCCAAGGTGCAGTCGGCGCTGCTGGAGGCGATGGAGGAGCGCCAGGTATCGATCGACGGCCGGACGCACGCACTGCCCAAACCGTTTTTCGTGATCGCCACCCAGAATCCGGATGGCCAGCTGGGCACCTTCCCGCTGCCGGAGTCGCAGCTGGACCGCTTCCTGATGCGCATCTCGCTGGGCTATCCGTCACCGGAGTCGGAGCGCGCCCTGCTGCTGGCCGGTGACCGGCGGCAGGCCCTGTCGGCGCTGCCAGCGGCGCTGAATGCCGGCGAGCTGCTGGCGCTACAGCAGAAGGCCACGCAGATCACCGTCAGCAGTGCGCTGGCCGAGTACGTGCTGGCCTTGCTGCTGGCCAGTCGCAAGCGCGAGCTGTTCATGCACGGCCTCAGCCCGCGTGCCGGCCTGGCCGTTCTGGCCGCCGCCCGTGCCTGGGCAATGCTGAACGGCCGCGATCATGTGCTGCCGGAGGACGTGAAGGCGGTATTCGTAGCGGTGTGCGCGCATCGCCTGCAGTCGCGGCTGCCGGGCATGAACAGCATTGATGCCGCACAGCGGCTGCTGGACCATGTCCCGCTGGCGTAAGGCGGCGTCGTCCTGGATGCTGCTCCGGCTGCCGCGACAGCAGCAACTGGTGCTGGGGCAGTCGCGCATCTATCTGCTGCCGACCCCATTTGGCTGGGGCTTGCTGCTGGTGGCGTGGGCGGTGTGGATCGGCGCGCTGAACTACGCGGTCAGTCTCGCCTATGTGCTGTCGTTCTGGATCGTGTCGCTGGTGCTGATTGCGGTGGTGCTGGCGTATCGCCAGCTGGCCGGCCTCGCGATCCGCTGCGGGGCGGCCGACGATGTGGTGGCTGGCAGTCACGCACTGTTTCCGCTGCAATTGCAGTGGCCGGAGGAGGAGCCGCGGCTGTTGCACCTCGGCTGGCATGACGAGGCCGGCGGCATGGCGCTGGACCGGCCCGGCGAGGTGTTGTTGCCGCGACTGACGCTGCAACGCGGCCAGATGACGATACCGCCGCTGCGTGTCTATTCCGAATCGCCACTGGGGCTGGTGCGGGCCTTTGCCTATCTGCGGCTGCAGGCGCAGGTGTGCGTTTATCCACAGCCCTGCGCCGACGAGCGGGCGGCGGCCAGCCTGCCCGACGGCGGCCAGTCGCGCGAGGCACAGCCGGTGCCGGGCGAGCTGTTTTCCCACCTGGTGGCCTGGCAGCCAGAGCTGGGCGCCCGGCGTATCGCCTGGAAAGCCTACGCCCGCCGCGGCGTGCTGCTGGCGCGGCGTTTCGAGGAGCCGCAAGCGGCGCGCTCGACCTGCCTGCTGGAGTGGTCGGCCTATCCGGCGCAGATGGCGGCGGAGGCCCGCCTGTCGCGACTATGCTGGCAGCTGCTGGCGGCGGGGCGACGCGGCGAGGACGTCGTCCTGCGGCTGCCGCAGCAGGAGTTGCGGCTGACGGCGGGCGAGGTGCGGCCGGGGCTGCGCGCGCTGGCCGGCTTTGGAGTACGGGATGCGCAGTGAACCGCGTCTGGCCCACTTTGCCGTACTGGCAGCGCTGGCACTGACCGTGCTGCCGCTGTTTTTGCAGTTGCCGCCGTGGGTGCCGCTGCTGTTCGCGCTGCAGCTGGGCGGCCGTGCGTGGCTGGCGTGGCAGGACCGGCAACTGCCGCATCGCGTGTGGTTGCTGCTGGCGATGATCGTGCCGGTGCTGCTGTTGTGGCTCAGTCTGCGCACCCTGGTTGGCCGCGAAGGCGGCGTGGCACTGCTACTGTTGCTGACCGGATTCAAGGCCTTCGAGACGGTGACGCTGCGCGATTGGCGCGTGCTGCTGGGGCTGGGTTTTTTCCTGGCGGCGACGCCGCTGCTGTTCGACCAGAGCCTGCCGTCAGCCTTGTGGCTGCTGCTGTCGCTGTTCGTGTTGACCTGGGCGATGGTGTTGCTCGCCGGGGTCGACAGTGCCGCCAGTCCGCGTGCCGCCGCGCTGGCGCTGCTGTACGCGATGCCGCTGATGCTGCTGCTGTTCGTCGCCATGCCGCGGCTGCCCGGCCCGCTGTGGAGCATGCCGACAATGGACCAGCGTGCCACCAGCGGCCTCAGTGACAGCCTGGCGCCGGGCAGTATCGGGCAGATGATCCCGTCGCGCGAGCCGGCGTTTACCGCCCAGTTTCGCGGTCGCCAGCCGGTGCGCGAACAACTGTACTGGCGGGTGATGGTGTTCGACCGTTTCGACGGCGCGCGCTGGACGGCTGGCAGTGTGCCGGACAGCGGCGCCGCCTTGGCATCGGGCGCGGCCGGCGAGCTGTCGTACTCGATCACCGCCACGCCGTTCAAGGGCGCGCTACCGGTGCTGGAGCACGCGGTGTGGGCCGGCGAGGGCGTACAGCAGGTCGCCGCCCAGCTGCTGCGGCGCATCGATGCCCGTAACGAGGCGCGCCTGCGCTACGACGTGCGCAGCGTGGCGCAGGCTGCCTATCCGGCGGCGCTGAGTGCCGAGCAGCGCGATCACTATCTGCAACTGCCTGCGGCCAACCTGCGCACCCGGCAACAGGGGGAATTCTTTGGGCGCCAGTTTCGGGACGAGGCCGGGCGCCTGGTGGCGTTGCGAGCCTGGCTGCAGCAGCAGGGACTGCGCTATACGCTATCGCCACCGCTGCTGCAGGGCGATGTGGTCGACGATTTCCTGTTTTCCAGCCGCCAGGGATTTTGCGAGCACTTCGCCTCGGCCTTTGCCACCCTGGCCCGTGCCGCGGGCCTGCCGGCACGAATCGTGGTCGGCTTTCAGGGCGGCGAATTCAATACGGGCGGGCAGTTCTGGCTGGTGCGCTCCTCCGATGCCCACGCCTGGACCGAGGTGTGGCTGCAGGGCCACTGGCAGCGGGTGGATCCGACGGCGCTGGTGGCGCCGTCGCGCGTCGTCAGCGAGGTCGGCGAGCTGGTGCCGGAGGCGCAGGCGGTAGTGCCGGTGCTGGGGCGACGTCCACCCGCCTGGTGGCGCAGCGCCCACGCGCAATGGCAGCGGGCGGGCTTTGTCTGGCAGCAGTGGGTGGTGGATTACGATGCCCGGAGGCAGCAGAGCCTGTTCCAGCGCCTGGGGCTGGGCCGGGTAGGCGTGGGCAGTGTGATGACGGTGTTGCTGCTCGGCGGTGTGGTGCTGGTGTTGCCGTTGCTGTTATGGCTGTTGTGGCGCCGGCCACCGCCGCGCAGCTATCCGGTGCGCGGCTGGCAACTGCTGGTGTTGCGCCTGCAGCAGGCCGGTGTTGCCGCACAGGCCAGCGACACGCCGGCACAGCTGCGCGACAAGGCCAAGGGGCTGGCGCCATCATTGCAACAGCAACTGGCACGCCTGCTCGCTGACTGGCAGCAATGGCGTTACGCCGAAGGCGCCACCGATGCCGATCCGCGTTGGCGCGGTTGGTGGTGGCAGGTGCGCCACTTCCGCCCGCCAAGGTTGGCCGCAAGCGGTTTCTCAGCATCTGGCAAAGCCACGATGGACTGAATCAGTGCGGCCGTGTTATCCCGAAAGTGACCGCAAACCGGACCGCCATGCATGGCATGCTACACGACAGCAGAAAATCAAAAAGCCAACCCGAAGGATTGGCTTTTTGTTTGAAATTCCTGGTTGCGGGAGCAGGATTTGAACCTACGACCTTCGGGTTATGAGCCCGACGAGCTACCAGACTGCTCCATCCCGCGACTGAGAAAGAGATAGTACTCTATTTAAATCAGGCCGTCAAGCATTAAACGCTCCAGCTTACCCAACCCCAGTACCAAGTCGCCAGAATGACTACACCGAACCCGATACGGTACCAGGCAAACACCTCATAAGTATGGGTGGCAATAAAGCGCACCAGAGTACGCACCGCCAGCAAGGCACTGACAAAGGCAGCCGCAAAGCCGACCACGAACATAGGCGCATCGCTCAACGACAGCACGTCGCGATGCTTGTACAAGTCGTAAAAGGTGGCGGCAAACATGGTCGGCACCGCCAGGAAGAAGGAAAACTCGGCGGCGACCTTGCGATCCAGCCCGAAGAACATGCCGCCAATGATGGTGGCCCCGGAGCGCGAGGTGCCCGGAATCATGGCCAGCACTTGGGCACAGCCGACCTTCAGCGCATCGCGCCAGCCGATATCATCCACTTGGTGTATCCGTACGCTATGAGTGCGCCGCTCGGCATACAGGATCAGCAGCCCACCAACGACCAGTGCGGTGGCAACACTGACCGGATTGAAGAAGTAATACTTGATCTGCTTGATGAACAACAGCCCCATCACCGCGGCCGGCAGGAATGCCACCAGCAGGTTCAGCACGAAGCGTTGTGCCTTGGGGTCGGAACGCAAACCGGTAGCGACACTGACGAAACGCTGCCGGTATTCAAACAGCACCGCCAGGATCGCCCCCAGCTGGATCGCCACTTCGAACACCTTGCCCTCGTTGAAAAAGCCGATCAGATCGCCGACCACGATCAGGTGGCCGGTACTGGATACCGGCAGAAACTCGGTCAGTCCCTCGATCACCCCCAATAGCAATGCTTTTGCCAAAAACAGCCAGTCCACCATGCCCCCGATCTTTCACTTCAATATAAAAGGGCCGTCCACAGACGACCCTTGCACAACCCGCCGGCGGTGCTTATTTGCCGCTCGCCACCTTGGCCACCAGCTCGTTGACTACTTGCAGCAGGCGTGCAGGCTCTACCGGCTGCGCCATGTACTTGCCACCGACCACGATTGCCGGCGTGCCCTGCACCGCATAATCGCGGGTCATCTTGCTGGCGCGGGCCACCTGCGCATTCACGCCAAACGATTTGTAGGTCTGCATGAAGCTGGCGGTATTGACACCCTGGCCTGGCAGCCACTGGCGCAGCTTGGCCTCGTCGGCCAGGTCGATGTTCTTCTTCATCACCGCATCAAATGCCGGCTGATGCAGCTTTCCCAGCGTTTTGGTGGCATTGAAGGTGGCATACAGGCGGGCCAGCCCTTCCGTCGGCTTGTTCCACACGATCTGCTCACGACGGAACTGCACATTGGCCGGCAGCTTCTTGCGCCAGGCTTCCAGTGCCGGATCGAGGTTGTAGCAATGAACGCAGTTGTAAGAGAAGAACTCGATCACCTCTACCTTGCCGGCGGCAACGGTTGCCTGCGGCTTGGTCAGTACGGTGTAGTCACGGCCCTCGACCAGTGCGGCATGCGCCAATGATGACGACAGCAATAATGCGGCTAATACCCATTTTTTCATTATGAAATCCACGAGATTATTGTTTGGCTGACAACTTCACCACCACGACTTCGATACCATCCTGCCGCAGGCGCTGGCGCAAGGCATCGACATCGGCAGCCCGCTCGAACGGACCAATCCGTACCCGGTGAACCAGACCCTTTTCCGGCACATTGCTGGACAGGATATTGGCCTCTACCCCCATCAGGGCCAGCTTGGCCTTCATATTGTCAGCATCGCTTTCGTTGTTGAATGCACCGGCCTGCAGATAGATCCTGACCGGCACGGCTGTCGGACGCTCGGTCTTGGTATCGGTTCCCTGCACCGGGTCTACCGGCACGGCTTCCAGCTGCCCGGGCAGTATCTTGTAAAAATCAAAGCGCTGCTCGTCGTCTTTTGGCGTCACGGCGGTGCTTTGCGATGCGGCCGCTTTCGGTGCCGTCACCACCGGAGCCGGTTCGGCGGTATTCAGTTTCGCCCCCGGAGCCAGCACCTCGGCAACCGGTTCCGACGCGGCAGCACGCGTGGCCTGCAGACGTTCCAGATTGCTATACGGCACACTGGCCTTGTTCATGTAAAACGCCACGCCTATCGCCACACCGACGCCGACAATCAGGCCGACCAGCACGCCGGTCATCATACCGCCGCCACCTTTGCTGTTGCCGGCCGGCTTGCGGGAGGAACTGCGCACCTGCTTCAAATCTCGATTACTCATGAAACTCACTAGAATGGAGGGTGTTGCCAACAATACGGGGATTCAACGACTGCCAAAGCCGGCCAACCCTCGCCTGAATTGCACAGCCTGCAACAGATGCGTCCGTGCCGGATAAGCGTGCCCGCCAAGATCCGCCAGCGTGCGTGCAATGCGCAGTACCCGGAAATATGCCCGTGCCGACAAGTCCAGCTTGTCCAGCATCTGGTTCAATGATGCGCAGTCCGCTGCAGGCAAGGGACAGACCTCGGCCAGCTCCGCCGAGGTCAATTCGGCATTGATCTTGCCCTGTCGCTGCAGCTGCCGCTCGCGTGCCATGGTTACCCGCTCACGCACCACCCGACTGTCCTCACCACCGGGCAAAGCCTGCAGCTCGTCCAGCGACAGGCAGCCGACCTCCACCATCAGGTCAAAGCGGTCCAGCAGCGGGCCGGATATTTTAGCGCGATATCGGCTGACCTGCTCAGGCGTACAGCGGCAGGGCTTGCGCGGATGGCCAAGATAGCCGCACGGGCAGGGATTCATCGCGGCCAGCAACTGGAAACGCGCGGGGTAGGAAACCTGTCGCGCTGCTCTGGAGATATGGATCTCGCCGCTCTCCAGCGGTTCCCGCAGCACTTCAAGGACTTTTCGATCGTATTCGGGCAACTCGTCCAGAAATAGTACACCGCGATGGGCAAGGCTGATCTCGCCGGGACGCGGATCGGAGCCGCCGCCGACCAAGGCCACCGCCGAGGCTGTGTGATGAGGCGAGCGGTAGGGACGAGTACGCCAGTGCGACAAGGTAAAACCCTGGCTGCCCAGCGACTGTACTGCAGCGCTTTCCAGTGCTTCATCCAGCGTCATTGGCGGCAGGATGCCGGGCAGGCGTGCGGCCAACATTGATTTGCCGGTACCCGGCGGCCCCTGCATCAGCAGACTGTGCCCGCCAGCGGCAGCCAGCTCCAGTGCCAGCTTGGCCGCCCCCTGCCCCCGAACCTCGGACAAATCGGGATAGTTTTGCTCGGCAGGCCGTACTTGTGCTGCTGACACCTCCGGCAGACGGCTAATCCCGGCCAGATGTGCACACACCTCTGCCAGAGTGCCGGCAGAAAAAATGCTGACGCCATGCACCAGTGCGGCCTCGCTGGCACTGGCATGCGGCAGGATGAATGCACGGCCGCTGCCACGTGCGGCATTGATCATTGCCAGTGCGCCACGTACCGGACGCAATTCGCCCCCCAGTCCCAGCTCACCCGCCATTTCATAGCCGGCCAGTTGCTCTGCCGGCAGCTGCCCGGCTGCTGCCAGCAAGGCGACCGCCAGCGGCAAATCGAAACGCCCGGATTCCTTGGGCAGATCGGCGGGCGCCAGGTTGACGGTAATGCGTCGTGCCGGAAAATCAAAGCCGGATTGCAGCAGCGCGGCACGCACCCGCTCGCGGCTTTCCTTGACCTCGGTATCCGGCAGGCCGACCAGTGTGAACGACGGCAGGCCGTTTGACAGGTGTACCTCGACACTGACTTGCGGAGCACACAAGCCGGACAGGGCACGGCTGAGGCAAACGGCCAGCGTCATGCTTACTGTGCGTCGGAGCCGTCAGCAGGAGCCTCTGCCGCCGGGCCGGTAGCGGCTTCCAGCGCCTGCAGGCGCGCTTCCAGCTGCGTCAGCTGCTCGCGGGTGCGCGCCAGCACTTCCTGCTGCACGTCGAATTCCTCACGCGTCACCAGATCCATGCGCGCAAAGGTGGCGCCCATCATCGCCTTGATGTTCTTCTCGATGTCCTTGGCCGGACTGGCGGCTATGGTTTCGCTGATCTTGTTGCTGATTTCATCGAACAGTTTCTGGCTAAGCATGGCAATTCCTTGACTTTGTCATGATGGATTGAATTTGAGTTTAGCAAAAAGTGCCGCCCCCTGCAGCGGCCCGCACGCACCACACTGAAGCATGCCGCCTCCCGACTGCGGTGCATGGTGCAGAAAATGATGCACCAAAAAGGCAATCCCATCGCAAATTACTGATAAATAACAAGAATAAACACTGGCACGGTTCATGCATTGGCCAGATTGTCTTTTTACGCACAACCTCGCATCAAGGAGTCAAACATGAAACTGGTCAGCGCGATTATCAAGCCGTTCAAACTTGACGAAGTCCGGGAAGCGCTTTCTGCCATCGGTGTCCAGGGCATTACCGTTACCGAAGTCAAAGGCTTCGGACGTCAGAAGGGGCATACCGAGCTGTATCGTGGCGCCGAATATGTGGTGGACTTCCTGCCCAAGGTCAAACTGGAGATCGCCATCGCCAACGAGTTGCTGGATCAGGTGGTCGAGGCGATTGAGGGGGCCGCCCGCACCGGCAAGATTGGTGACGGCAAGATTTTCGTGATGGATCTGGAGCAGGTCGTCCGCATCCGCACCGGTGAAACCGGCGCCGATGCCGTTTAAGGCCCAATGCAAGGGGAAATACAATGAAAAAACTGTCAATCGGCGCCCCGGCGCTACTATCGGCACTATTTACGGCCCCCAGCTTTGCCAACTTGCCGCAACTGGTTGCCACCAGCACCATCAGCGGCGGTGACACCGCCTGGATACTGACTTCCACCGCACTGGTGCTGTTCATGACCATTCCCGGCCTGGCCCTGTTCTACGCCGGCATGGTGCGCAAGAAAAACGTGCTGTCCACGCTGATGCAGAGCTTTGCCATCTGCGCCATGATCACCGTGCTGTGGACGGTGATCGGCTATAGCCTGGCATTCATGCCGGGCAACCCGTATATCGGCGGTCTCGACCGCATCTTCCTCGACGGTATGCTGTACCTGAAAGATGAAGCCAAGCTGACGGTACATCCGCTGGCCGCCTCCATCCCGGAAGGCGTGTTCATGATGTTCCAGATGACGTTTGCCATCATCACCCCGGCACTGATCGCCGGTGCCTTCGCCGAACGCATGAAGTTTTCGTCGATGATGGTGTTCATGGCGCTGTGGTCGCTGCTCGTGTATGTCCCGGTTGCACACTGGGTATGGGCACCCGGTGGCTGGATGTTTGATCATGGCGTACTCGATTTTGCCGGTGGTACCGTGGTGCACATCAACGCCGGTATTGCCGGCCTGGTTGCGGCACTGGTACTGGGCAAGCGTATCGGTTACGGCCGCGAAGCGATGGCACCGCATAATCTGGTGCTGACCCTGGTAGGGACCTCAATGCTGTGGGTCGGCTGGTTTGGCTTCAATGCCGGCTCGGCGGTCGCGGCCGATGGCCGTGCCGCAATGGCCATGGTGGCGACCCAGGTTGCCACAGGCATGGCAGCACTGGCATGGATGACCGCAGAATGGATCAGCAAAGGCAAGCCTTCGGTACTTGGCATTGCCTCCGGCGCTGTCGCCGGCCTGGTTGCCATCACCCCGGCAGCAGGCTTTGTCGATGCCAAGGGTGCATTGGCCATCGGTCTGATCTCCGGTCTGGTATGCTTCTGGAGTGCCACTTCGCTGAAACACATGCTGAAGTATGACGACTCGCTGGACGCCTTTGGTGTACATGGCGTTGGCGGCCTGCTCGGCGCCATCCTTACCGGCGTGTTTGCGGTGAAGGAGATCGGTGGCGTGGAAGGCAGCGTGATGACCCAGACCGTGGGTGCGCTGGCCACCGCCATCTACTGCGCCATCGTCACCTTCATACTGCTGAAGATCATCGATGCGGTGATGGGGCTGCGTGTCAGTGAGGAAGAAGAACGCGAAGGCCTGGACGTGGCGCTGCACGGCGAACGCATCGAGTAAATGCGCCAACTGCCTGCGGCCAACGTTGGCCGCAATCATGACCGCCCGCCTGCCGGGCGGTTTTTTCTTGCCACCACGGCTATGGCACTCACGTGACGGGTGACGGCACACGCCGCGACCGTACCGCTGGCAACCGCCCCTACCCTGCGCCCAAGCGCCCGGACCATCTGCGGCCAACCTTGCCGCTGGTGCCACAAAAAAACCGCCCAACTTCGGGCGGTTTTCTGATTGTCAGCGACAGCCGCGTGACTTACTTGACGATACGCAGGTGCGCACGCGACGGCTTGTCCTTGCCGCTGGCCGGTGTGTCGGTCGCGCCCGACTCCGGCTCGGCAGCCGGCTGCGGCCGCTCGCCGGTGACCGGCTCCAGCTCGAAGCCCATGCCCTCGCCGGTTTCGCGCGAGAAGATGGACAGCACATTGCCGATCGGTACCCAGATATCGCGGCTGACCCCGCCAAAGCGCGCCGAGAACGACAGCCATTCATTGTCGATCTGCAGGTTCTTGGTGGCGTTGTAGCCGATGTTGAGCACGATTTCGTTATCCTTCACGAACTCCAGCGGCACCGTGACGTTGCCATCTACATGCACCACCAGGTATGGGGTCTGCTCGTTGTCGGTGCACCACTGATGTAGTGCGCGGATCAGGTAGGGCTTGGTACTGGTCGACACGACAGCACCCCTTATTTGCGCATGGCTTTTTCAGCCGGGGTCAGCGAATCGATGAACGACTGGCGCTGGAACAGGCGCTCTGCGTACTTCAGGATCGGCGCCGCGCTCTTGCCCAGGTCAATTCCGTAGTGCTCCAGACGCCACATCAGCGGCGCGATCGCCACGTCGATCATCGAGAACTCCTCGCCGAGCATGAACTTCTGCTTGGCGAAAATCGGGGCGATAGTCACCAGGCCATCGCGAATGCCGTCGCGGGCCTTGGTGGCTTCCTTGCCGCCGGCACCGTTTTCCAGCGCCTTGACGTGCACGAACAACTCCTGCTCGAAGCGGAACAGAAACAGGCGCGCGCGGGCACGCATCACCGGATCGGCCGGCATCAGCTGCGGGTGCGGGAAGCGCTCGTCGATGTACTCGTTGATGATGTTGGACTCATGCAGGATCAGGTCGCGTTCGACCAGCACCGGTACCTCGTTGTACGGGTTCATCACAGCCAGGTCTTCCGGCTTGTTGTGAATATCCACGTCGATGATCTCGAAGTCCATGCCTTTCTCGAACAACACGATACGGCAGCGCTGGCTGAAAGGGCAGGTAGTGCCGGAATAGAGGGTCATCATGACGAATTGGATTCCTTAGTGCGGACGAGTTGATGAAATAACAGGCAATTTTAGCACTTTCGACTTGACAATTACCAGCAAAGTTTCACAAGACCATGATTGCAAAATAAAAAAGCGATGCCGCAGCATCGCTTTCTTTACAGCCCGGACCTGCTCAATGCACGTCTTTCCAGTATTCCTTCTTCAGGAAATAGGACACCGGCAACAGCAGCAAGGACAGGAACAGCAGTACCATGTAGCCGATTTGCTGGCGCTTGACCTGCATCGGTTCGGCCATGTACACCATGAAGTTGGTCAGATCGGCCATGCGCTTGTCAAACTCGGCGGTATTGGCCTTGCCGTTTTCCAGCTTGGTCAGCGTGCCGGCCTTGATCAGCTTCAGCTTGTGCTCTTCGTGGCCTTCGGCATTTTTCACGGTTTCCAGCACCTGCTCACCCTGCCAGTCCCACATGATGTGCGGCATCCCCACCTTGTCGAATACCAGGTTGTTCCAGCCGGTCGGACGGGTATCATCGCGGTAGAAACCACGCAGATAACCGTACAGGTAATCGGCACCACGCGAACGCGCGATTACCGACAGGTCCGGCGGTACCGCACCGAACCATACCTTGGCATCCTTCTTGTCCATGGCCACGTTCATCTGCTCGCCGATCTTGTCCGTCGCCAGCATCAGGTTGCCCTTGATCTGGTCTTCGGTCAGGCCGATTTCGGTCAGACGGTTGTAGCGCATGGCGCTGGCCGAGTGGCAGGACAGGCAGTTGTTGACGAAAATCTGTGCGCCGCGCTGCAGGCTTTCGGTGTCCTGGACGTTGATCGGCGCCTTTTCCAGCACCGGACCTTCTGCGGATGCAATAGCACCGGCAGCAGGAACAATGAGGGCAACGGCGGCAATCAGTTGACGAATAGTCTTGTTCATAGTGCCCCCTCTATCAGATGAGTTTCGCAAACAGTGCTGCAACCGCCAGTGTCACGGCCACCAATACGGCAAAGCGCACCTGCCGGGCAGGCGTGCTCATGGTGACGCGGGTCGGAACCGGGGTCGAACCTGCATCATTCCTGGTGTAGAACGGCATGGCCAGGAAGAATGCGAAATAGACGAAGGACAGCAGCTGAGCCACCACGGTGCGCAGGTTGGTAGTCGGCATCGCACCCAGGATGCCAAGCCCGATGAAGCTGATGATGAACAGCACCAGCATGGTCTTGAACTTGGTGCCACGATAGCGGATCGACTTCACCGGCGACTTGTCCAGCCACGGCAGGAAGGCAATCAACACCACCGCCGCACCCATCGCCAGCACGCCCCATACCTGGGTACCGGCAAACGACGGCACCGCACGCAGAATCGCGTAGAACGGGGTAAAGTACCATACCGGCGCGATGTGTGCCGGGGTCTTCAGCGGGTCAGCCTGGTCGAAGTTGGGATGCTCCAGGAAGTAGCCACCCATCTCCGGTACAAAGAACACGATGGCGGAGAACACGATCAGGAATACCGCCACTCCCAGGATGTCTTTCACGGTGTAGTAAGGATGGAACGGAATGCCGTCCAGTGGTATGCCCTTGTCGTCCTTCAGTTTCTTGATCTCGACACCGTCCGGGTTGTTGGAACCGACTTCATGCAGTGCAATCAGGTGAGCCACAACCAATGCCAGCAGGATCAACGGTACCGCAATCACGTGCAGGGCGAAGAAGCGGTTCAGCGTTGCGTCGCCGACCACGAAATCACCGCGGATGAATACCGACAAGTCCGGACCGATCACCGGGATCGAGGCAAACAGGTTGACGATCACCTGCGCACCCCAGAACGACATCTGCCCCCACGGCAGCAGGTAGCCCATGAACGCCTCGGCCATCAGGCACAGGAAGATCAGGGTGCCGAACACCCATACCAGTTCACGCGGCTGCTTGTAGGAACCGTAGATCAGGCCGCGGAACATGTGCAGGTACACCACCACGAAGAACATGGAGGCGCCGGTGGAGTGCATGTAGCGGATAACCCAGCCACCGGCCACGTCACGCATGATGTACTCGACCGATGCAAACGCCACCGGGATACCGGCACCGTTCAGCGTGCCATCCGGTTTGTAGTTCATGGTCAGGAAAATGCCGGTCACGATCTGGATCACCAGCACCAGCATCGCCAGGCTGCCGAAGAAGTACCAGAAGTTGAAGTTTTTCGGTGCGTAGTATTCGGTGATATGGTCTTTCAGCATCGACGACAGCGGAAAGCGGTCATCGATCCAGTTCAGCAGTTGTTGTCCTTTGCTCATGTTTTTCCCCTCGCTTATTTGTCGTCGCCAATCAGCAGACGGGTATCGGACATATACTTGTGCGGCGGAATTTCCATATTTTTCGGCGCCGGCACACCGCTATAGACACGGGCAGCCAAGTCGAACTTGGAGCCATGGCAAGGACAGTAGAAACCACCTAGCCATTTCGGCCCCAGATCGGCAGGAGCGATATCCGGACGATGGGTTGGCGAACAGCCCAAGTGCGTGCAAATCCCGACCGCAACCAGAATCTCCGGCTTGATGGAGCGGGTTGCATTCTTGCAGTATTCCGGCTGTTCCGGCGATTCCGATTTCGGATCCAGCAATTCACCTTCGATGGTCGCCAGGTTCTTCAACTGCTCCGGGGTGCGGGACAGCACCCAGACCGGCTTGCCGCGCCATTCGACGTTAATCTTCTGGCCCGGCTCCAGTTTGCTGATATCGACCTCGACCGGCGCACCAGCAGCCTTGGCACGCTCAGAAGGTGCAAAGCTCATCAAAAACGGCACCGCCACACCGGCTGCCGCCACACCACCAACCGCGCTGGTGGCTAGCGTCAGAAAGCGACGACGCCCCGTATCAACGTGTTGTTCACTCATTGCAGTCATCCTCAAACATGGAAACCGAGCCCTAAAACTTAAAACCGTGTAATTCTACCTGATTACCGAATGGAACCTGAAGGGCGCTCCGCAAATCACTTGATCCGCATCATGGACGCCGCATCAGACCGGGTTGTACAGGTCAATAAATTGCACATCCAGTGCATATTCTGTAGCCAGCCACTCACCCAGTACTTTTACACCATAACGCTCGGTCACATGATGACCTGCCGCAAGAAATACGACACCGGTCTCTTCTGCGCAGTGGAAATTATGCTCTGAGACTTCCCCGGAAATGAACACATCTGCCCCTAGCGCAATCGCCTGCTCGAAATAACCCTGCGCGCCACCGGTACACCACGCAATACGCCGGGCATGACGTTGCGCGTTACCCAGCAGCAGTGGCGTGCGCCCCAGGCGGCAGGCCAGCCGTGCGGCAAAATCGGCCGCCGAGCCCTGCCCCCAGTCACCCAGCCACAACAAGGGTTCCGTCGCAACTGGTTGCGGATTGGCAATATCAAGCTGCCGTGCCAATTGCATGTTATTACCCAGTTCGGGGTGAGCATCCAGCGGCAGGTGGTAGGCCAGCAGGCTGATGCCGTGTTGCAGCAGGCTGGCAATACGCTGGCGCTTGATGCCGATGATCGGCGCCGCCTCGTTTTTCCAGAAATAGCCGTGATGCACCACGATGGCATCAGCCTGCACCGCGATGGCGGCGTCGATCAGCGCCTGCGAGGCGGTAACGCCGGTCACGATCTTCCTGACCTCGCTGCGCCCCTCCACCTGCAAGCCGTTGGGGGCGTAATCCTTGAAGCGGGCCGGCTCCAGTTTGGCGTCGAGCACCGCCAGCAATTCCGTCAATTGCATGATCATCTCCTTGAATTGCCGCCATTGTGCCAGAGCAGCGCCGGAACACAATGCGGCCAACCTTGGCGCAAGGTTGGCCGCAATAAAAAACTGCTCGTGTCAAGCCATTTATGCAAATCGCACGAGGTCTAAAACTCTATGTGGGACGCAAGGTTAGCTCTGTTTGGGGCCGCTTGAAGCGACTCGGGCGACGTGGGCTAGGTGCCACATAAGAGCGACAGGAAAGAAAGCCGGGTCGCGTTGCATCGTGCACGTTTCCCAACAGCAGACCGACTTGCGTTTCCATAATAGCCCAACTGACCGACTCCCAGAACGATGAAAGCGCAGCCCGTAGGCTGCGCTTTCATCGTGAGCGGCTGTTGGGTGCGTTCGCTTCGTCAGCCTGATTTGGGCGGTGCGGCCTTGCCCCTACCTCCCTTCCTGAATCCCCTATCCGCTGCCATGAACGCCTCTAGCATGTGCGGGATCAGCGTCGTTGCATCGACCGCCTCGCCATACGCCTGCGAGTGCAGCGCGGCGTAGCGGTCGAGGTCGGCTTTCAGGCTGACCGGGCACGCAAAGGTCAGCTTGACGCTTTCGGTCTTGGGCAGAGGCCCAAGCCGCAGCTTCTTGGTGGTGTTCATTTCGCAACTCCACGGTTGAAGAACAACGGCTGGTAGGGACGCAACACAAGATCGCGGTTGACGATGATCCGCACCGGCAGGCCCGGCCGCTCGGTCAGCGTCGGCTGGATGTTCATGTTGCGCCGGGTCATCTCCTGGCCGACCTGGTTGATGCTGTCCTGCGCGCTGTCGCGCCCAGCGATGACGATGCGGTTGCCGTCCTGCCGGTTCTCCGGCGCAGCCAACTCGGCACCCACGCCCAGCAGGGTCGTCAGCGCCGCGCCGGCAAAAACGCGATCCCAATGCCAATCGACACCATCCTCCAGCCCGGCATAGCCGGCCGGATCGGTGCCCGCGAGGTTGTCGAGCTTCAGCGATGACGTGTCTGGCAGGATGACGCGGTTCCACACCACCTGCACCCGGCTCTGCCCGTAGCTCACCTGGCTGTTGTACTTGCCCAGGATGCGCGAACCCTGCGGGATCAGCAGGAACTTACCCGTGGCCGTGTCATAGACCGGCTCTGTCACCGTGGCGATCACGTCACCCGGCAAGTCCGACTTGATGCCCGTCACCAGCGCCCCGGCGATCACCGTTCCAGCCATGACCTGATACGGCGAGGACGGCATTTGCAGATTGCCGGAATTGCGGGTTTCCGTAGAGCCGCCTTTCAGGAAAGCCTCTTTCTGGTCTTGCCGGTTCTGCACGGCGGTCGGGTCGGATGGCTGCGCCGCTGTCGAGGCCGGCCCGGCGGCCAGCGGGTCGAAGCCGGCCAAGGTGCTGCCGGGCGCAGCCGCAGCGACTTGGGCCGTGCCTGGCGCGGTGGCTTTGCCCTGAGCGCCGGAGCGGAAGAACACCGACGAACCCGCTGCCGCATCAGCCTCCTTGCGCCGTGCATCCTCCGGGTCGTGGCCCGGTGGCGTATATGTCGGCGTCACCGGCTGCTGCGACTTCACGATGGCCGGGCCAAGATCGCCCGGCAGCGGTGGCCCCAGTTCCGGCACCTTGGCCGGCAGCTTGGAATAGTCCGAAGGCAGGCCGTCCAGCCCTTCGGACTTGGACACGCGATCGACGTTGTACAGCTCGGTCTGCTCGCCCGCGCCGCGCCGATGCGGCTGCAATGACCAGATCGTGGCCCCGAGCACGGCGACCGACAGGCCGCCGGTGAGGATGGCCAAAGTGCGCCGGTTCAGGCGCGTGACCGGGCGCGGTTGAGCGCGCAGCGCCGCCGCCTCGGGCGCGACCTTGCCCGCCTGCGGAGCAAGATCAGGGGAGTCGTCCTGGCTCATGGTCAGTTCCTCCGCGTTCCGTCCGTGCGCTCGATCCGCACCACGTCGCCCTTGTCACCGCCCAGGCGCAACTCGGCCGCGCCGAACAGGCGATCCACGATGTAGTACGGCGAGCGGAAGCGGTAATTCACCAGTTGCCCGTCACCCTGCGCGCCGATGACGAACAGCGGCGGCAGCTCGCCCTGGGCGATGCCCGGCGGGAACTGGATATAGACCTTCTCGCCGTCGTCGAAGGCGCGCAGCGGCTTCCACGGCGGATTGCTGCCGCTGACCGCATAGCGGAAACGGATCTTCCCCAGCGACAGGCCCGCATCGACTGGCGCGGCGGCGCTGGCCGCCTGCGCCTGTCGCTGCAAGGCCAGCATCTTGTCCTTCGGGTACTCCCAGGACGCCGATGCCATCCACGTCTTCTCGGTCGAGGTCAGCTCCAGCAGGTAGGTGCGCCGGCTGGTGGTGATGACCAGATTCGTCTTGAGGCCGGAGCGGATCGGCTTGACCATCACATTGACGCGCAGCGCATCACCGCTGCCGCTCGATGTGTCCCCAACGATCCAGCGCACCGTGTCGCCAGCGGCCACCGTCACCAGTTCTTCGCCCGGCTGGAGCGCGATCACGGTCACACGGCCCACGGCCGCATAGACCTGATACAGCGCGCCATCCGTGAACGGCCAGACCTGAATCGCATTGACGTAGCCTTCGCGCGTCGGCGCAATGCGCGCTTCTGCGTTGGCGCGGGACACGCGCACGGTTTCATCGGCGGGTTCTGCTGTGGGCTTGGCGTCCGGGATGGGTTTCATCTGCGCCGGCATTGGCAGCACCTCGGGCACAGCCACGACTTCGACCGGCTTCGGCGCCTCGGGAAGCGGCTGGGCCTGCACCGGTTCATCGAGCGAAATCGACGGCGGCGGCTTGCCCTGCGTGGCGCAGCCAGAGAACAGCACGGTCGAAGCCAGAAGCATCGTAAGCGTCCAGCCCGTCCACCTATCCACC
>NZ_BMYP01000023.1 GCF_014652335.1 Vogesella fluminis
AACAAAGCCCAGCTCAATCGAGCTGGGCTTTGTGCTTTGTGCGCGTTGCGGTCAACGTTGGCCGCAGTGCTCAGCGAGACGCGTCCTCCATGCCGCTTTGTGCCTTGTGTTCTATAGTACGAGTCGATAGCGTTAGTCGTAGCAACAAGGTCGGCTCTGCATTAAGATAGACGTCTTTCCCCGGGTCATGTCGGAGTGGGGCATACATTATTTACCGTCTCTCCGTGTTGTTCCATGAGATTAACCATGAAGAATCCCCAGATGAAGTCCAATAATGAAACCGCGCTCGGTGCGGCGCTCAAATCAGCGGTCCAGAGCCTTAGCAAGAAAAGCCAGACAGAAATGATTGCGGCACATGTTTATGCCAAGTATGACGTGTTCAAACTGTTCCGCCCCTTGGCGCTGGGGATTCATGAGGCCTTGATTGCGGAACTGCCGCAGTTTGATCCGCAACTGGTTTCGCGCATGCTGGCCAATCATTGCCGCAAGCAGCGTTACGTGAAGTCGCTGGCTCGCGGCGGCAAGCGGTTCGATCTCGCACTGAAGCCGGTGGGGGTAGTCTCTGCCGAGGAAAAAGCGGCCGCCGAGAAAATGTGTCTGCCGAAGGTGGAGAAGCCTGCTGCAGCCCCTGTGCCTTCCGATGCCGCCGAGGCGTAACGGGCAGATATTGCCGTCCCTCTTGTGAGGGATTTTTGTTGTGCAGTGCCCGCTTGAGGTGTGGTGATGCTGACTGTCCGTAACGGCGTGCGAGTCGAGGTATGGCGCGGTGATATCACGCAGCTGGATGTTTCGGCTATCGTGAATGCGGCCAACGTTTCGTTGCGCGGCAGTGGCGGGGTCGATGCTGCCGTGCATCGCGCGGCTGGGGGTGAGCTGCTGTCGGCCTGCTTGCAGTTAAATGGTTGTACCGTCGGGGAGGTCTGTGCCACGCCGGGTTTTGCTTTGCCTGCGCGCTGGATTTTCCACGCAGTCGGGCCAGTGTGGAAAGGCGGCGAGGATAACGAAGCGCAACTGCTGGCGTCCTGTTATCACAAGAGCCTGCAATTGGCGGCAGAAAAACAGGTGGCCTCGCTAGCTTTTGCGGCTATCAGTTGTGGTGCCAACCGCTTTCCTCCGCTGGCTGCGGCCAATATCGCCTGGCATGTGGTGGAGACCTATCTGGCGGCACCTCCGCCGGCATTGCGCAGGATTGTCTTTGTCGCCTTTGATGATGAAGTCCATCATGCCTGGCAGAAGGTGCTGGTTGGTATCAGTTGATTCGTGATCCGGACGGGGCAGGCTCTCGCCAGGGGGAAGGTCATGTGCTCCGGTCAATGCTTGGCAGGAACCGGTATTAGGGCCTGTTGACGTTTCGTTTGTGGATCGCGTTTGGGTCAAAACCAGCCTGGCCCGGCGTTACGGCCTCTGGCTGATGGCGCTGCTGATTAGAATAAACAGCAATGTTTATGCCGTGGAAAATGGATTGGAGGAATCGAATGCATATTGCGAATTCTGTAACAGATTTGATCGGTAATACTCCGCTGGTGCGTCTGAACCGGGTGACCGAGGGGGCGGTGGCAACAGTGGTCGCCAAGCTGGAATTCTTCAATCCGGGGCATAGCGTCAAGGATCGCATTGCAATATCAATGATTGATGCCGCCGAGCAGGCCGGCAAGATCGGGCCGGATACCATCATCGTTGAGCCGACCTCGGGCAATACCGGTATCGGGCTGGCCATGGTATGTGCCGCACGTGGCTACAAGCTGGTCATTACCATGCCGGAGACGATGAGCCGTGAGCGGCGCCAATTATTGCGCGCTTACGGTGCGGAGCTGATCCTGACGCCCGGCCCGGAAGGCATGAATGGTGCCATTGCCAAGGCCAGGGAACTGGTTGCTGCCAACCCTGAAACCTACTTCCTGCCGCAGCAATTCGAGAATCCTGCCAATCCGGAGATTCACCGGCAAACTACGGCAGAAGAAATCTGGCGGGATACCGATGGCCAGGTGGATATCTTCGTGGCTGGCGTCGGTACCGGCGGCACCATTACCGGCGTGGGTGAGGTACTGAAGGCGCGCAAGCCCGGCGTGCAGATTGTTGCTGTCGAGCCGGATGCGTCGCCGGTGTTGTCTGGCGGCGCCAAGGGGCCGCACCTGATCCAGGGGCTGGGTGCCGGGTTTGTGCCGGCGATCCTGAATACCGCGATTTACGATGAGGTGATTCGGGTCACGAATGATGATGCCTTCGAGATGGCACGTGCAGTGGCGAGCAAGGAAGGCGTGCTGGTGGGGATATCTTCCGGCGCTGCGGTATGGGCGGCCTTGCAGCTGGCCAGGCGTCCGGAGAATGCCGGCAAGCTGATTGTGGTGGTGATTCCCTCCTTCGGTGAGCGTTACCTGTCAACACCATTATTTGAGCACCTTGCTTGAAGTGAGTGAGGGCGGGGTTACAATGGCGACCATGAAACAGATATTCATGGTCGCTTTTGTTTTGGGTGCGCTGTCCGGATGCGCGGTGTTGCCTCCGTTGCCAGGGGCTGCCGGCAGCATTTCGCGGCCGGTCGCCGTGCCGCCATCGCAGCGGCTGTATGAGGAAGCACAGACGCTGTCGGCACGGGTTGCCAAGGGCGAGTTGAGCCGGGTGGCGGTTGCCGACCGCCTGGGGGAGCTGCGTGTACAGCTGGTTGGCCGCAATGTGGTCGATGATGACGTGTTTGCCCTCTATCGGCAGATTGCGGTGCGTCGCGATGCCGGGCAGATCGACAGTGCCAAGGCGCAGCAGTTGATGCAGCAGCGGCTGCAGATGTGGCTGCAACGTTGGCCGCACCTTGCCGGCAAACCGGCTCAACCGGCATTCACGGATTTCATGCTCAAGTTGTATGGCATGCCGGCGCTGGGGCGGTGACATCATGAAGCGCAAAGCAGCAAATAGTGCCATGCCGTGCCCGTGTGGCAGTGGCCAGGACTATGCGGCCTGTTGCGGCAGGTATCATGATGGACAGCCGGTGCCGAGCGCCGAGGTGCTGATGCGGTCGCGCTATGCTGCTTTTGTGCTCGGGAACGAGGCTTATCTGCGGCAGAGCTGGGCCGCTGAAACCTTGCCGGATGAGCTGTTGCTGGATGCAGGTGTCAAGTGGCTGGGGTTGTCCATCTTGTCGACAGAGGCCGGTGGCGAGCAGGATCAGACCGGTGTGGTTACCTTTGTTGCCCGCTACAAGATCAACGGCCGTGCCGGACGGATGCGGGAGTGCAGCCGCTTTGTGCGCGAACAGGGCTTGTGGCGTTATCTCGATGGCGAGGTAGACAATCAGGGTCTGTCATGAGCCGGAAAAACGCCGGTTTTCCGCTCATGAGCACCGTGTTCTGGCGGTGAAGACAAGACAATCCCTGCCGGTCGCTTCGCGTACTTCCTGCCGCGGCAGCCGTTTGCTCTTGAAATCCATGGCACGGCAGCCGTAGGGGAAGCGGGCATCGTGGGTGATGTAGTAGTGTGCGCAGGTGCGGCAGTGCGGCGCAGGGGAGCTGGGGCGGTTCACGGTCGGATTCGGCTCTGGGGGTGGAAGCGGATTGTCGCACGGCAGGGGCGTTGCCGGCCGGGTGGGGGTAACACTCACCCGTCGAAAATCGTGCGCAACTGTCCCTGATAAAGTCGTCGTCGCGGGTCTAGAATGGTGACAGACCGATGACAGCACGGCTGTCACCCCGAATGGCGATACACAGGGACATCCCCATGAACCATACCTATCTTGCCCATCTGCAAGCTACCCTGGCGCAGATCCGCGCCGACGGTTTCGAGAAGCCGGAGCGCGTGATTGCCTCGCCGCAACGTGCCGACATCACCCTGTCCGGCGGCCGCGAGGTGCTGAACTTCTGTGCCAACAACTACCTCGGCCTCGCCGACGACGCGCGTCTGATCGTGGCGGCGAAGCAGGGCCTGGACGACTACGGCTACGGCTGCGCCTCGGTGCGTTTCATCTGCGGCACGCAACAGGTGCACAAGGACCTGGAAGCGGCGATTTCCGGCTTCCTCGGCACCGACGACACCATCCTCTATTCCAGCTGTTTCGACGCCAACGGCGGCGTGTTCGAGACCCTGCTCACCGAAGACGACGCGGTGATCTCCGACGAGCTGAACCACGCCTCCATCATCGACGGCGTGCGCCTGTGCAAGGCCAAGCGTTTCCGCTACAAAAACAACGACATGGCCGATCTGGAAACCCAGCTCAAGGCCACCGACGCCGCCGGCGCCCGCTTCAAGCTGGTGGTCACCGACGGCGTGTTCTCGATGGACGGCATCATCGCCGACCTGAAAACGCTGTGTGATGTGGCCGAGCGCTACGGCGCCATCGTGATGGTGGACGATTCGCACGCCGTCGGCTTCATGGGCGAGCACGGCGCCGGCACCCCGGAGCTGTGCGGCGTCAGCGACCGCGTCGACATCTACACCGGCACGCTGGGCAAGGCGCTGGGCGGCGCATCCGGCGGTTATGTCTCCGGCCGCAAGCCCATCATCGACCTGCTGCGCCAGCGTTCGCGCCCCTACCTGTTCTCCAACACCCTGGCGCCGGCCATCGCCGCCGCCAGCCTGAAGGTGCTGCAGATACTGGCCACGGAAGAGGGCGCAGCGCTGCGCGCCAGGCTGAAGCGCAACGCCGACCATTTCCGTCAGGCGATGAGCGAGGCCGGCTTCAGCCTGGTGCCGGGCCAGCATCCGATCATTCCGGTGATGCTGGGCGATGCCAAGCTGGCCGGCGAGATGGCGGCGGCACTGCTGGCGGAGGGCGTTTTCGTCACCGGCTTCTCCTACCCGGTGGTGCCGAAGGGCAAGGCGCGTATCCGTACCCAGATGTCGGCCGGCCATAGCCTGGCGCAGGTGCAGCACACCGTGGCCGCCTTCATCAAGGTTGGCCGCGAGCTGGGCGTGATCTGATTTTTTGGCCACGACCCCCACGAAGAGACACGATAGTTTTGCCACAGAAACCACCGAAGACACAGAAACGATACTTGCAGCCGGCAATCGTGTGACGGGGTGCTGTATGTTCGTGTCTTTCGTAGGGTTCGTGGCTATTAGTCCGGCCTTTAAATACCCTGGTCCCGCTCGTCCTGAGTCTGTCGAAGGGCGTGGTACCGCGGGCTTCGACAAGCTCAGCCCGAACGGGCATTTTGTGGCCGGCTTTAAGCGTTTTCCGTGTCTTCCGTGGATTCTGTGGCAATAAGGGGTTTAGCAATGAAAGCACTAGCCAAACTGCAGGCCGCTCCCGGCCTGTCCATGACCGATGTTCCGCATCCGGAAGTCGGCCACAACGACCTGCTGATCAAGATCAGCAAGACCGCGATCTGCGGCACCGACATCCACATCTGGAACTGGGACGACTGGGCGCAGAAGACCATCCCGGTGCCGATGCACGTCGGTCACGAGTATGTCGGCGTGGTCGCCGGCATGGGTTCGGAAGTACAGGGCTTCAAGATCGGCGACCGAGTCTCCGGCGAAGGCCACATCACCTGCGGTCACTGCCGCAACTGCCGTGCCGGCCGTCGCCACCTGTGCCGCAACACCACCGGTGTCGGCGTCAACCGCGAAGGCGCGTTCGCCGAATACCTGGTGATCCCGGCCTTCAACGCCTTCCCGATCCCGGACGACATCTCCGACGATCTGGCGTCCATCTTTGACCCGTTCGGCAACGCGGTGCACACCGCGCTGTCGTTCAACCTGGTCGGCGAGGACGTGCTGATCACCGGCGCCGGCCCGATCGGCATCATGGCGGTGGCCATCGCCAAGCACGTCGGCGCCCGCCACGTGGTGATCACCGACGTCAACGACTTCCGCCTCGATCTGGCGCGCAAGATGGGCGCCACCCGCGCGGTGAACGTCGGCCGCGAAGACTTGAAAGCGGTGATGCAGGAACTGCACATGAGCGAAGGCTTCGACGTCGGTCTGGAAATGTCCGGCAACCCGCATGCCTTCCGCCAGATGCTGGACACGATGAACCACGGCGGCAAGGTGGCGCTGCTGGGCATTCCGCCGGCCAACACCGCCATCGACTGGAATCAGGTGATCTTCAAGGGCCTGGAGATCAAGGGTATCTATGGTCGCGAGATGTTCGAGACCTGGTACAAGATGGTGGCGCTGATCCAGTCCGGTCTGGATATATCGCCCATCATCACCCACCACTTCAAGGTCGACGATTTCGAAGCCGGCTTCGCCGCCATGCTGTCCGGACAGAGCGGCAAGGTGATTCTGGACTGGCAGTAAGCGCAATATGATGTTTGCGGCCAACCTTTGGCACAAGGTTGGCCGCAATGGATGGCAGAGCAAGGCACGATGCGGTTAGAATCGTGCCTTGTTTTTCATCTTTGAAACGCCGCGACATGCTCACTTTTCAGGAAATCATCCTCACCCTGCAGCACTACTGGAACCGTCAGGGCTGCGCCTTGCTCCAGCCGTACGATACCGAAGTGGGCGCAGGCACCTCGCATACCGCCACCTTCCTGCGCGCCCTCGGCCCGGAACCGTGGCACGCCGCCTACGTGCAGCCCAGCCGCCGCCCGAAAGACGGCCGCTACGGCGAGAACCCCAACCGCCTGTTCCAGCACCACCAGTTCCAGGTGGTACTGAAGCCGTCGCCACCGAATATTCAGGACCTGTACCTGGGCTCGCTGCGCGAGCTGGGCATCGATCCGACCGTGCACGACATCCGTTTCGTCGAGGACGACTGGGAAAACCCGACCCTCGGTGCCTGGGGCCTGGGCTGGGAAGTGTGGCTCAACGGCATGGAAGTGACGCAGTTCACCTACTTCCAGCAGGTCGGCGGCCTCGATTGCAAGCCGGTGCTGGGCGAGATCACCTACGGCCTGGAACGTCTGGCGATGTACCTGCAGGACATCGAGAACGTGTACGAGCTGGTGTGGACCTACCTGCCGGACGGCACGCCGGTGAGCTACGGCGACGTGTTCTTCCAGAACGAAGTCGAGCAGTCGCGCTTTGCCTTCGAGCACAGCAATGTCGAGCTGCTGTTCAAGCAGTTCGGCGACTACGAAGCCGAGGCCCGCCGCCTGCTGGATGCCGGCCTGCCGCTGCCGGGCTACGAGATGATCCTGAAGGCCGGCCACACCTTCAACCTGCTGGACGCGCGCGGCGCCATCTCGGTGACCGAACGCGCCGCCTACATCGGCCGCATCCGCAACCTGGCCCGTGGCGTGGCGCAAGCCTATTACGCCGCGCGCGAGGCGCTGGGCTTCCCGATGTGCAAGAAAGACTGATGCCATGAAGACGTGGGCAGCGCTGTTCTTTGTGCTGTTGGCCACGCTGGCCGCGCTCAGCTGGTATGTGCGCAGTCAGCAGGCGGTGCCGCAACCGGAGGGCGAGTTCCAGGTGTACCAGAGCGGTACCGGCCTGGAACTGTCCCTGGAGCTGGCCACCATCGCCAACGTCAATGACGGCCTTGTCCGTTTCGTCAACCAGGAGCGGTTCAGCGAGCGCAAGACCCAGAAAGAGCTGGGCATCCGCTATCACATCCGCCGCCTCGAAGGCCGTGCCGACTGCAACGCGCGCCAGTATGCGTTCATCGGCGCCTCGTACTGGACCGCCAGTGGCCAGCACGTGTACACGCAGATGTTCCCGTTGCAGCGTTTCAACTGGACCTTCGTGCCGGTGGTTGCCGATTCGACTGCCGATACCATGCTGCGCCTGGTGTGCCAGCTCGCCCCCAATGCTCCTAGCTTGAAGATTGAATGACCATGACTGCTACCCTGTTGATCGAGCTGCTCACCGAAGAGCTGCCGCCCAAAGCACTGGAAAAGCTGGCCGCCAGCTTTGCCGATACCATTACCGACGAACTGAAAAAACTGCAGTTCGTGGCCGGCAACGTGCAGTCGCACGTGTTCGCCAGCCCGCGCCGCCTGGCGGTGCAGATCCCGTCCGTCGCCGCCATCCAGCCCGAGCAGCATAGCGTGCGCCGAGGCCCGGCGGTCGCCAGCGGCATGAAGGATGGCCAGCCGACTCCGGCGCTGGCCGGCTTCGCCCGCTCCTGCGGCGTGGAGGTGAGCCAGCTCACCACCGTGCACGACGGCAAGCAGGACGTATACGCCCATGCATCGACCAAGGCCGGCGAGAGCCTGTCCGCGGTGCTGTCCGGCATCGTCGCCGCCGCGCTGAAAAAGCTGCCGGCACCGAAGCTGATGCGCTGGGGTGATCTGGACGTGCAGTTCGTGCGTCCGGTGCACGGCCTGATGATGCTGCACGGCGAGCAAATCGTCGCCGGCGAGGTGCTGGGGCTCTCCAGCGGCAACGTCACCCGCGGCCACCGCTTCCTGTCCACCGGTGAGGTGAGCATCCCGAGCGCCGATGCCTACCCGCGCACGCTGGCGGAGGAGGGCAAGGTGATCGCCAGCTTCCTCGCCCGCCGCGAGTTGATCCGTCAGCGCCTGTCGCACGCCGCCGCCAAGCTGAACGCCACCATCGCCGCACCGGACGCGCTGTTCGATGAAGTGACCGGCCTCGTGGAATGGCCGGTGGTGCTGGAGGCCGGCTTCGAGGCCGAGTTCCTGAACGTGCCGCAGGAATGCCTGATCCTGACCATGCAGCAGAACCAGAAATACTTCCCGCTGCTGGACAGCTCGGGCCGCCTGATGAACCGCTTCCTGCTGGTGTCCAACCTGGAAACCGACGACCCGCGCTACATCGTCGGCGGTAACGAGCGCGTGCTGCGCGCGCGCCTGTCCGACGCCAAGTTCTTCTACGAGCAGGACCAGAAGCACCGCCTCGACAGCCGTCTGCCGCGTCTGGAGCACGTGGTGTACCACAACAAGATCGGCAACCAGCTGGAACGCGTCACCCGCCTGTCCAGCATCGCCGCCGCCATCGCCGGCAAGCTCGGCGCCGACAGCTCGCTGGCCGGCCGCGCCGCGTATCTGGCCAAGGCCGATCTGGTGTCGGACATGGTCGGCGAATTCCCCGAGCTGCAGGGCATCATGGGCCGCTACTACGCGCGCCTCGACGGCGAGGACGAGGTGGTGGCCGACGCCATCGAAGGCCACTATCACCCGCGCTTTGCCGGCGACAGCCTGCCGCAGGGCGCCATCGCCACCGCGGTGGCACTGGCCGACAAGCTGGAAACCATCGTCGGCATCTGGGGCATCGGCCTGGTGCCGACCGGCGACAAGGACCCGTTCGCGCTGCGCCGCGCCGCACTGGGCGTGCTGCGCATGGTGCTGGAGCAGCCGCTGGACCTGAAGGCGCTGATCAGCGCCGCCGCCGATGCCTTCCCGGCCGGTCTCTTGTCCGCCACCGTGGTGGACGAGGTGTACGCCTTCTGCCTGGAACGGCTGAAGAACTACCTCGCCAACGACTACAAGGGCGACGAGATCGACGCCGTGCTGGCGCTGGCGCCGACGCAGCTGAACGAAGTCGGCGCCATCCTGGCCGCCGTCGCGCAGTTCAAGGCGCTGCCGGAAGCGGCAACGTTGGCCGCAGCCAACAAGCGCGTGAAGAACATCCTGAAGAAGACCGAGGGCGACATCGCCGCGGTGAACCCGGCGCTGTTTGCCGAGGACGCCGAGCGTGCACTGTTCGCGGCGGTGGAAGCACTGGCACCGGCGGTGGACGCCAAGTTCGCCGCCCATGACTTCGCCGGCGCGCTGACCCAGCTCGCCTCGCTGCGTGCGCCGGTGGATGCCTTCTTCGATGGCGTGATGGTGATGGCCGACGACGCGGCGGTGCGCGGCAACCGTATCGCGCTGTTGGCAAGGTTGGCCGCACTGTTCAACCGCGTGGCCGACATCTCGCTGCTGGCGGAGTAAGTTCGTTCTTGCCACAGAAGGACACGGAAGACACGGAAATTTTCGGCAGCGTTTGTCGCTGCTGAATGACAGTTTCCGTGTTTTTCCGTGTGTTTCCGTGGCTAAATACCGGTTTTTGCTGTTTTCAGTGGCCTGAAGGACTCCATGAAACTCGTCATCCTCGATCGTGACGGCGTGATCAACGAAGATCGCGACGATTTTGTCAAAAACACCATGGAATGGCAGCCGCTGCCGAAGAGCTGCGACGCCATCGCCAACCTGACCCAGGCCGGCTGGCGTGTGGTGGTGGCTACCAACCAGTCCGGCATCGGTCGCGGCCTGTTCGACGTGAACGCGCTCAATGCCATGCACGAGAAGATGCACCGCCTGGTGGGGCAGGCCGGCGGGCGCATTGATGCCGTGTTGTTCTGTCCGCACGTTACCGGCGACAACTGCGGCTGTCGCAAGCCGATGCCCGGCATGATCGAGCAGATCGCCGAGCGCTTCAATGCACGCTTCGAAGGCCTGCCGATGATCGGCGACAGCCTGCGCGACCTGCAGGCCATCGCCGCGGTCGGCGGCCGGCCACTTTTGGTGAAGACCGGCAAGGGCCTGCGTACGCTGGAAAAGGGCGGCCTGCCGGAGGGCACGCAGGTGTTCGACAACCTGTTCGCCGCCGCCGACTACCTGATTAACCTGGAAAACTGAACTGCTCATGTTGCTGATTCGTAACCTGATCTACTGGCTGCTGGTGGCCATTGTCACGCCGCTGTTTTTCCTCGGCCTGTTTATCGGTGCGCCGCTGCCGCGCCGCACCCGGCACGTGATCGGTGAAAGCTGGGCGCGGCTGTTGACCTGGCTGCTGTGGCACGTGATCGGCTTGCGCTACCGCGTGATCGGCGCCGAGAACATCGTCAAGCAGCCGGCGATCATCTGCGCCAAGCATCAATCCGGCTGGGAGACGCTGGCATTGCAGGAGATCTTTCCGTCGCAGGTGTTCGTCGCCAAGAAGGAACTGATGTGGATTCCGTTCTTCGGCTGGGGGCTGGCGCTGACCAACCCGATCGCCATCAACCGTTCCGACCGCGCCAATGCCAACCGCCGCATGCTGGAGCAGGGGCTGAACCGCAAGCAGCACGGCTTCTGGATCAGCGTGTTTCCGGAGGGTACCCGCACCCGCCCCGGCGTGGCCGGCAAGTACAAGCCGGGTGCGGCGCGGATGGCGAAGCAGCTGGACATGCCGCTGGTGCCGGTGGCGCACAATGCCGGCGAATTCTGGCCGCGCAACGCCTTCCTCAAGCATCCGGGCGAGATCACGCTGGTGATCGGCCCGGCGATTTATCCGCGCGACGATGTCGGCCCGGAGGCGATGACGCGGCAGGCGGAGGCATGGATCGAGGCGCGCCAGCGCGAGATCGGCGGCGTCGGTCCGTTTGCCCATCCCGATGAACGCAAAGCCCGCGCCGCTTAGCCTGCAGTTGCCGCACGGCGCGGTGACGGTGCGCCTGATCCGCCGCGCGCGGCAGAGCGTCGGCATCCGCATCAAACACGGCGAGGTGGAACTGATCGCGCCGCCGGCGGTGTCGCTGGCCTACCTGCATGAGGTGCTGGCCAGCAAGCGCGACTGGATCGCCCGCCATCTGGCGCGCCACCACGCCGAGCAGGACGAGCGCGCGCTGACGCAGGGCCAAGTGCTGCTCGGCGGCGAGAGCTACCGCCTGCACTGCGTCGCCGCCAGCCGCCACCAGGCGCAGCTGGTCGGCGACACCCTGCACCTGGCCGGGCCGATGCTGGAGCAGCCGGCACGGCTGGCCGCCAGCGTGGTCGGCTACCTGCAGCAGGAGGCGCGGCAGCGCTTTGCCGCGCGGCTGGCGTTGTGGCAGCCGCGTGCGGCGCGGCTGCTGTCCGGCTGGGGCCTGTCCTCGGCGCGCACGCGCTGGGGCAGCTGTACCGGCAAGGGGGTGGTGCGCCTCAATTGGCGGCTGGTGCAGGCGCCGGAATCGGTACTCGACTACGTGATCGCCCACGAGCTGGCCCACCTCTTGCACATGAACCATTCGCCGGCGTTCTGGGCCGAGGTTGGCCGCCTCTATCCCGGCTGGCAGGGCGCGCGGCAGTGGTTGAAGCAGTACGGCGACAGCCTGTTCCGCTACGGCTAATGTAGTGTTTCACGCTATTTGAAACATATGAAAACCAATATCCATGCGGGTTTCAAGCTGATTTCAAGTTCCATCAAGAACGCAGCACTACACTAAGTACCTGTTCACGATCTGCTGCGCTTCGACGATACTGCGTTGAAAACGACTTCGGCATGCTTGTTTATATCTGGCTAAATGCCGCTTCCTCAGCCGTTTTCGCCTTGTCTCGTCCTGGCTCACTAGTGTAGTGTTTCACGCTATTTGAAACATATGAAAACCAATATCCATGCGGGTTTCAAGCTGATTTCAAGTTCCATCAAGAACGCAGCACTACACTAGATCGTGAGTATGTTCTGGATACGACCCGCAAACACACTGTTCTAGCCGGCGCGGGCTTTGCTTTCACCTGCGCCGTCCCCATCTGATCTGCCTCGCTGCCTGTTGCGGCCAACCTTTTCCGGAGAACACCATGCGCCTCTTGCATACCATGATCCGCGTCGGCAACCTCGACCGCGCCATCGCCTTCTACACCGAGGTACTGGGCATGAGCCTGCTGCGCCGTCACGACTACCCCGACGGCCGTTTCACCCTGGCCTTTGTCGGCTACGGCGACGAGGACAGCAACAGCGTGATCGAGCTGACCCACAACTGGGATACCGACAGCTACGAACTGGGCAACGCCTTCGGCCACTTGGCGGTGGAAGTGGCTGACGCCTACGCCGCCTGTGACGCGGTGCGCGCCAAGGGCGGCAAGGTGGTGCGCGAAGCGGGGCCGATGAAGCACGGCAGCACCGTGATCGCCTTTGTAGAAGACCCGGACGGCTACAAGATCGAATTCATCCAGCGCGGCACGCGCTAAGCCGACACGGATAAGCAGCGGCCAGTTGCAGCATTGCGGCTGGCCGTTGTGCCGTCTGCCGTTGTAGATGCGGCGGCAGCGGCGGCGACTCGGTTACAATGAATATCATCCGGACAAGGGAAGTGCCGCTTGCATGCTGATCCTCAATCAACGTCAGAAAGACCTGCTGGCCTGGGTTAACCGCGAGGGCTATGTCGCGGTCGAGAAAATGGCCGCCCATTTCGCCGTCACCCACCAGACCATCCGCCGCGACATCACACTGCTGGCGGAACACAAGCTGCTGCAGCGCTACCACGGCGGCGCCAGCGTGCTGTCCAGCGTCGAGAACGTCGCCTACGACGCGCGCCAGGTGCTGATGATCGAGGAAAAGCGCCGTATCGCGCGCGCGCTGGCGGCGGAAATCCCCGACAACGCCTCGCTGTTCATCAATCTCGGCACCACCACCGAGGAGGTGGCCAAGGCGCTCTCCCAGCACCGCGGCCTGCGCGTGATCACCAACAACTTCCACATCGCCAACCTGATGTGCGACTACCCCGACTGCGAGGTGCTGGTCGCCGGCGGCGCGCTGCGCAAGCGCGACCGCGGCCTGACCGGCGAGGCGACGGTGCAGTTCATCCGCCAGTTCAAGGTCGACTACGGCATCATCGGCGTGTCCTGTATCGAGTACGGCGGCGTGCTGCGCGACTACGACTACCGCGAGGTGCTGACCACGCAGGCGATCATGCAGCAGTCGCGCCAGGTGTGGCTGGCGGCCGACCACTCCAAGTTCGATCGCCCGGCGCTGGTGGAACTGGGGCATCTGGCGCAGGTGGATGCGCTGTTTACCGACCAGCCGGTAAGTGCGGAAATGGCCGAGGTGCTGGCCGCCGGCGATACCCGGCTGGTGGTGGCCTGATCATGGCGGCGACCGACTACTTGGCTTGTGACCGGCTGCTGGCAGAGGTGCGCGCCTGCCGGCTGTGTGCTGCACATTTGCCGCAGGAACCGCGTCCGCTGCTGCAGCTGGGCCGAGGTGCGCGCCTCCTGATCGCCGGTCAGGCACCGGGGCGCAGGGCGCACGACAGCGGCGTGCCGTTTGATGATGCCAGTGGCGAGCGCTTGCGGCTGTGGCTGGGGGTGGACAAGGCTGTCTTTTACGATCCGCAGCACATCGCCATCCTGCCGATGGGACTGTGCTATCCCGGCAGCGGCAAATCCGGCGACCTGCCGCCACGGCCGGAGTGTGCGCCGCAGTGGCGCAATGCCTTATTGGCACAGCTGCCGCAATTGCAGCTGACCCTGGTGCTGGGCCAGTACGCACTGGACTGGCATCTGCCGCAGTACGACACGGTGACGGCGGCCGCGCAGGCCTGGCAGCAGACCCTGCCGCTCGGCGTACTGGCACTGCCGCACCCCAGCCCGCGCAACAACCTGTGGCTGCGGCGCAACCCGTGGTTCGAGACCGAGGTGCTGCCGGCACTGCAGGCGCGGATAGCGGCCCTGCTGCGCTGAACACGGATGTATTGCCGGGCGCGCGTTGCGGCCAACCTTATCCGCCTGCTTCTGCCTGTGCCAGCAGCCATTCGCGGAACATGCGTACCTTGTAGACGTCGGTGCGGGTGGCCGGATGCACCAGATAGTAGGCATGCTGGCTGCGCACCGGCTTGTCCAGCGCCAGCACCAGCCGGCCGCAGGCCAGCTCTTCCGCCACCAGGAACTGCGGCAGCACCGCGATGCCGAGTCCGGATACCGCCGCCTGTATCACCATGAAGAAGTGCTCGAAGCGCGGGCCGGACAGCAGGCTGGCCTGGCGTGCATTCATGTCCGGCAGGCCGGCGGCGGACAGCCAGTCGTTCCATGCCTGTGGCCGCGTGGTGTGTTGCAGCAGGGTGTAGTCCAGCAGCTCGCGCACATCAAGCAGCGGTTGCTTCAGCAGGCCGGGGGCGCATACCGGCACGATATCCTCGCCCATCAGCCGGTGGCAGATGGCACCCGGCCACAGCGCCGGGCCGAAGTGGATCGCCACATCGGCCTCTACCTTGTCGAAATCGAACGGCCGCACCTGGGTCACCAGATTGAGCTGGATGTCCGGGTAGCGCGTGCTGAAATCCACCAGCCGCGGCACCAGCCAGCGCGAGCCGAAGGTGGGCAGCATGGCCACGGTCAGTACACCGCCCTCGCCGCGACAGGCCATCAGCTGCAGCGTGGCGGCCTCGGCGCGGTCCAGCACGTCCTGTATCGCCGCGGCGTAGGCCTCGCCGGCCACGGTCAGCACCAGCCGCTGTTTGACGCGCTCGAACAGCGGGCGGCCGATGAAGTCTTCCAGCCCGCGAATCTGCCGACTGACCGCGCTTTGCGTCAGGCTCAGCTCTTCGGCGGCGCGGGTAAAGCTGAGGTGGCGCACGGCAGCTTCGAAACACTGCAGGGCCATCAGCGAGGGCAGGGTGCGGCGCATGGCAGTTCATGAGTTTCCGGAATGAAGTCAGCAGAATACATCGCTTGAGCGCGACAGGGAAAGCCGCAACACTTTGCCTTGCCAGGACCGCCTCCGGATTGCCGGCATTCATCAGGCTGGCCGGCAACGGGCATTCGCAAACGACGCTGCCGGCGCATTGCGGCGTCGCGCGCCCCTGACAGTGAATGCACTGCGGCGGGGCACGCTCCTTGCACTGCATCCGGCAGCGCGTGGCCGCAGCTACAAAAAAGACCTTGAACAGGTTCTTACACTGCGCGGCCATAGCGTATCCGGCCGGTGGCACACTGCCGCCGGCCGTGACTGTTTTGCCGTGAACCGCCAGGGTTGGCCGCACGGCAACCGGTCACCACCAGAACAAAAGGGAAAACATATATGAACAGCAAGTTGGCAGGGCATCTGCTGGTGGAGTGCCTGGTGGCACAGGGTGTGGACATCGCTTTTGGCGTGCCGGGCGAAAGCTACCTGGCGGTGCTGGACGGCTTCTATCGCAGCCGCGAGCAGATCCGCTTCGTGGCCTGCCGTAACGAAGGCGGCGCCGCCTTCATGGCCGAGGCGCACGGCAAGCTCACCCGTCGCCCCGGCGTGTGCCTGGTGACGCGCGGCCCCGGGGCCACCAACGCCAGCATCGGCGTACACACCGCGTTCCAGGATTCCACCCCCATGGTGCTGCTGGTCGGTGACGTGGGCAGCGATTGCCGCGACCGCGAAGCGTTCCAGGAAATGGACTACAGCGTGTACTTCGGTCCGTCCACCAAGGGCATGGCCAAGCGGGTGGAGCGCATCGACGACGCCAACCGCATCCCGGAATACATCAGCCGCGCCTTCGCCACCGCCATGAACGGCCGTCCCGGCCCGGTAGTGCTGGTGTTGCCGGAAGACATGCTGGTGCAGCCGGTGGCCGACAGCCTGCAGCCGCTGCCACGGGTGGAAGCCGTAGCGCCGTTCCCGGACCCGGCCGGCATCGCCGCGCTGCAACGCCTGCTGGAGCAGGCCGAACGCCCGCTGATCATTGCTGGCGGCAGTGGCTGGGATGCCGCAGGCGCCGCCGCGCTGCAAGCCTTTGCCGAGCGCTGGCAGCTGCCGGTGGGCAACGCCTTCCGCTTCCAGGACACGTTCGACAACCATCACCCGCTGTATGCCGGCGACGTCGGTATCGGTATCAACCCTCTGCTTGCGGCCAACATCCGTAACAGCGACCTGATCATCGCCATCGGCGCCCGGCTGGGCGAGATGACCACCGGCGGCTACACCCTGCTGCAGGCGCCGCGCAGCCAGCAGCAACTGGTGCACATCCTGCCGCAGGGCGATGAACTGGACCGCGTCTACCAGGCCGACGTGGCGATCCAGTCCGGCGTCAACGCCGCCGCCCAGGCACTGGCCGCATTACCATCTCCGGTGGCGGCCCCGGCTGCTGCGCCGCGCTGGCAGGCCTGGAGCCGGCAGCTGAACGCCGACTACCGCGCCAACCTGGTGCCGCAACGCCTGGCCGGGCTGAACGAAGGCATCAGCGGCGACATCGACCTGCCGCGCGTCATCGCCAGCCTGCAGCGCCAGCTGCCGGCCGATGCGGTCATCACCAACGGCGCCGGCAACTTCGCCAGCTGGATCCACCGCTACTTCCAGTACCACGGCGTGGTGAAAGGCCACAAAACCCAGCTGGCACCCACCAACGGCGCCATGGGCTACGGCGTGCCGGCCGGCATTGCGGCCAACCTCGCCACCGGCCGCACCGCCTTCACCATCGCCGGTGACGGCGACTTCCTGATGAACGGCCAGGAACTGGCCACCGCGCTGCAGCACGGCGGCAAATCCATCATCCTGCTGCTCAACAACGGCGTGTACGGCACCATCCGCATGCACCAGGAACGCGAGTACCCCAACCGCATCAGCGGCACCCAGCTGGGCAACCCGGATTTCTGCCAGTTGGCCAGCGCCTATGGCTACGCCGCCGAGCGCATCGCCAGCAACGACGAGTTCGACGCGGCACTGGGACGCGCACTGGCACACCCGAACGGCACGCTGCTGGAAATCCGCCTGCCGCCGGACATCATCAGCACCCGCGCCACGCTGTCCACCATCACTGAGCAGGCCCTGCAGCGCGCCAGGTAAGCATCTTCATCAAACCGCTGCCGCTGGTGTGCGGGCTGTTTGCCCGGCCGCACCAGCGGCTTTGTCATGTCTGCCGGTGGCGCCGCTACAGCGCAACACGCTGCTGGTGTTCCGGCACCGCCACGTTCCAGTGCAGCTCCAGGCTGATGCGGCGGCGCAGCGCGTCGGCGGCGGCCGGCTCGCCGTGGATCACGAATACCTGCTGCGGCGCGGTGTTGAAGCCCTGCAGCCAGTGCAGGATCTCGTTGCTGTCGGCGTGGGCGGACAGGTGCTCCAGCGCCACCACTTCGGCCTTGATCGGCACGTCCTGACCGTGGATGCGCACCGAGCCGGCGCCGGCCACGATCAGCGCGCCGCGGGTGCCGCCGGCCTGGAAGCCGGAAAACAGCAGCGTGTTGCGCGTATTGGGCGCGAACGCCTTCAGGTGATGCAGCACGCGGCCGCCGGTGGCCATGCCGCTGGCGGCGATGATGATCGCCGGTTCCTTGCTCTGGTTCAGGCGCTTGGATTCCTCGACCGAGCGCACGATGTGGGCGACGCGGCACATGCCCTCGCACTCGCTCTGCGACAGTTTGTGCAGGTGGTGGAACTGCTGGTACAGCGCGGTGACATCGCTGGCCATCGGGCTGTTGAGATAGACCGGCAGCTGTTGCGGGATGCGGCCGCGCTGCTTCAGTTTGTAGATGTAGTACATCAGCAGCTGGGCGCGGGCGACGGCAAAGGACGGGATCACGGTGATGCCGTGGCGGCCCGCGGTGCGGTTGATGATCTCGGCGAGGAGGTCTTCCACCGGCTCGGCGGGGTGAGTGCGGTCGCCGTAGGTGGATTCCACCAGCAGGTAGTCGGCGTGGCGCACCGGCTGCGGTGGCGGCATGATCGGGTCGTGCTGGCGGCCGAGGTCGCCGGAGCAGACCAGGGTTTTGCCTTCGGCCTCGATGGTGACGCTGGCGGCGCCGAGGATGTGGCCGGCCGGGCGCAGCAGCAGGTGGATGTCGGGGAAGATTTCGCGGCGCTGGTTGAACGGCAGCGGCCGCAGGTAGGCCAGCGCGCGTTCGGCGTCGGCCTCGGTGTACAGCGGCAGCGCCGGCTGGTGCTTGGAGTAGCCGCGGCGGTTGGCGTATTCGGCTTCTTCTTCCTGCAGGTAGCCGCTGTCGGGCAGCAGGATCGCGGCCAGCTCGCAGCTGGCCTCGGTGGCGTACACCGGGCCGCGAAAGCCGTCGCGTACCAGCGCCGGCAGGTAGCCGCTGTGGTCGAGGTGGGCGTGGCTGAGCACCACGGCGTCGAGATCGGCCGGGGCGAACGGCAGCCCGGCCCAGTTGCGCAGCCGCAGCTGCTTGTAGCCCTGGAACAGGCCGCAATCGAGCAGGATCTTGCGGCCGCTGCACTCCAGCAGATACTTGCTGCCGGTGACGGTGCCGGCGGCGCCGAGAAAGGTGAGGTGCATGAGCGTTTCCTGTGCCGCTGGGGCGCTGGTGGCTGGGGCCGCACAGCGGGGCGGCGCGACGGTTCACTCTTATATATAGAGAGTCGCCGCGCGGGCGGTGAGGCCGATTGACGATGGCCGGCACCGGCTGGCCGTGTCAGGGCCGGTGAACAGGAGGCAGTGCGGAAGGCGGCCGAGGTGGGGCCAAAAGCAAAAAGGTTGGCCGCAGCGCGGACGCTGCGGCCAACCTTGTCATGCGGCGGATAGCGCTCAGAGGCGGAAGCGCGCCACCATGCCGTGCAGGTGATTGGACAGCTGGTGCAGTTCGTCCACGGTGCGGGTGGCACTCTGCACCGCCTGGTCGGTTTCGATCGCCATGTGGTTGGCGGTCTCTGCCGCGCGCGCCATGTCGGTGGTGGCGATCGACTGTTCACGGGTGGCGTCGGCGATGTCGCGGATGGTGAGCACCACGCGCGACACCTCGTCCTCAATGCCGGCCATCTGCCCGGCGACCTGGCGCGAGGCGCTGACCCCGTGCTGCACCGATTGCCGGGTGTCTTCCATGCCGCCCAGCGCCGATTCCACATCGTGATGGGTGGCGTCGATCAGCTCGCCGATCTCCACCGTAGCCTTGGCGGTGCGCTCGGCCAGCTTGCGCACCTCGTCGGCCACCACCGCGAAGCCGCGTCCGGTCTCGCCGGCGCGCGCCGCCTCGATCGCCGCGTTCAGCGCCAGCAGGTTGGTCTGGTCGGCAATGTCCTTGATCACACTGATGATCTGGTCCATCTGTGCCGAACGCTGTCCCAGCGCGCCGAGGGTGGTGGCCAGCTGGCCGACCTGGCCGGCGATGCGCTCGATGCCGCCGGCCAGCTCGCCCACCGCCTGCGCCGACTGGCGCGAGGTCTGCCCGGTCTGCACCACCACCTCTTCCGCCGAGGTGGCGTTGCCGGCGATGTGGTTGATGCTGACGGTGATCTGTTCGATGGTGGCGGCGGTGGCGCTGGAGGCGTCGGCCTGCTGCTTCGAATCGCTGGCCAGCTGGCGGGTGATGCCGTTCAGCGCGTCGATGCCGCCGTTGAGCGATACCGAGTGCTCGCGCACTTCCAGGAACATCTGTCGCAGGCTGCCGATGAAGCGGTTGAACGCCTCGGCGGTCTGGCCGATTTCGTCCTGCTTGTCCACCACCAGCTGGTGGGTCAGGTCGCCGTCGCCGGTGGCGACATCCAGCAGCGCATCGCGCAGCCGCACCAGGCTGGCCAGCAGGCGGGTGAGGGCGAAGTTGGCCAGCACGATGCCGATCACCGCGACCGCGAGGCCGGCCAGCACCAGCGTCAGCAGCAGCTGGTTCAGCGGCGCCAGCATTACGTCCTTCTCCACCACCGTGCCCAGCACCCAGTCGCTGCCGGCGACGCTGGCGACCTCGGCGTAGTGGCTGCGGCCATCGATCTCCACTTCATGCAGCGTCGGGCTGTTGCCGGCGGCGCTCACCAGCGCGGGGTCAAAGCCCGGCATCACCTCGGCCACCGGCTTGAGGGTGGAACCGGCCGCCGGGTGGCTGACGATCTTGCCGTCGCGCGTGACCAGGAAGGCATAACCGTCGCCGCGCAGCCTGATCGCCTTCACCACAGCGGTCAGCCCGTCCAGCGCGATGTCGCCGCCGACCACGCCGATCTGCGCGCCGCCGCGCAGGATCGGGCTGGCCACGGTCACGCCCAGCTTCTGTGTGCTGCTGAACACGTAGGGCGCGGTGACGGCAGCGCCTCTTTGTGCAGTCGCCAGCTGGTACCACGGCCGCGCGGTCGGGTCATAGCCGTCGGCCGGCTGTTTGTCAGGTGTGTGGTAGTGCATCGCCTTGTCGGCGTAGCCGGCGAACAGCTGGTCGAAGTGACCGGCGTCCTTGCCCTGCTGCAGGAACGGGTAGGGCGCGCTGGCATCGACATCGGCGAGGCGGTTGGCTGTTGACTCGATGGCGTCGCGGCGCTGGGCCAGCCAGCGGCCGAGCGCCTCGCCGTTGCCGGCGATGGCGGCGTCCAGCTCCTGCTGCACGCCGTGGATGATCTCGCCGCGCATGCGCTGGTAGGAGAGCGCGGACAGCAGCGCGATGGCAATCGCCAGCAGGATGGCGACAAAAAACAGGAGTCGCTGTTTCAATGACATGGTATTCCTCGTGATAAGCATGGCAACGCGGCGGACCGGGTTGCCACAGGTGTTGACCGGATGCAGCACAGGCTGTTCCGGGCTATTTTATTGGTTTAATGACAAATGAGCGCGCAGAATGGTAAGGCATTGTGACAAGTTGCGCCAGTGTGACAGGCAGGCCCTGTGCTGCGCATGCAGCATTGCAGGAGTGTCGGTCAGTTTGATGACAGCGCGCGGCGCATGGGCAGCCCAGGGTTGGCCGCATGTGGTGGTGGCAGCCGGCTGCTTTACCCATCTGAAGTCCTGAGCCGGCCGCTCTGAACCGTAGGGTCTGTTGACGTTTCGTTTTGCGATCCACAAACGAAACGTCAACAGACCTTGGTATTCCTGCCGTGCGGCAGGGCGGGCAATGGCGTAATAAGAAAAATAAAACTATTCGAAAAAAACAATCAATTGGAATTTGCTATTGCTATCCGGCATCATCCATCCGTCGATAACGACTAACCCAATGCCAAGGAGCGAAGCATGTCCATCATCAACAGCCAGATCAAACCGTTTGCCAGCAAAGCCTTCCATAACGGCCAGTTCATCGACGTGACCGACCAAACCCTGCTGGGCAAATGGTCTGTTGTCTTCTTCTACCCGGCCGACTTCACCTTCGTGTGCCCGACCGAGCTGGGCGACCTGGCTGACCTGTACCCGGAATTCCAGAAGCTGGGCGTGGAGATCTACTCGGTGTCCACCGACACCCACTTCACCCACAAGGCGTGGCATGACACGTCCGACACCATCAAGAAGATCCAGTACCCGATGCTGGCCGACCCGACCCACCTGATCGCCCGCAACTTCGGCGTGCTGATCGAGGAAGCCGGCCTCGCCGACCGCGGCACCTTCGTGATCGACCCGGCAGGCAAGATCCAGATCGTGGAAATCAACGCCGGTGGCGTGGGGCGCGATGCCGCCGAGCTGCTGCGCAAGGTGAAGGCCGCCCAGTACGTGGCCGCGCACCCGGGCGAAGTGTGCCCGGCCAAGTGGCAGGAAGGCGATGCCACCTTGGCACCATCGCTGGACCTGGTCGGCAAAATCTGAGTTTCCGCCGCGCTGCTCCGGCAGCGCCCCGGCAAGCCGGCTGACTCTCTCCGGCCGGTTTGCCAATCACCCGACATTCATTGCCGGGTGCCCCGGAAAACGGCCTTGCGGCCAACCTTGGGGCCGCTTTCCCGGGTACCCGTATACCAAGGAGCACATCATGCTGGACAACACTATCAAGACCCAACTGCAAGCTTACCTGACCAAGTTGCAACAGCCGATCGAGCTGGTGGCCAGCCTGGGCGCCGGCGCCAAGGACGAAGAAGTGCGCGGCCTGCTGGCCGACATCGCCGGCCTGTCCGACAAGGTCAGCGTGCATTTTGACGGCACGGCCAGCCGCCAGCCGTCGTTCACCGTTGGCCGCAAGGGTGAAGACACGGCCCGCGTGCAGTTTGTCGGCGTACCGCTGGGCCACGAATTCACCTCGCTGGTGCTGGCACTGCTGCAGGTGGGCGGCCATCCGTCCAAGGCCGGACAGGAGCTGATTGCCCAGATCAAGGACCTGGGCGGCGAATACCGCTTCGAAACCTATATCTCGCTGTCGTGCCAGAACTGCCCGGACGTGGTGCAGGCGCTGAACCTGATGGCGGTGCTCAACCCCGGCATCCGCCACAGCATGATCGACGGCGCGCTGTTCCAGGACGAGGTAGCCGCCCGCCAGATCATGTCGGTGCCGACCGTGTACCTGAATGGCGAGGTGTTCGGCCAGGGCCGCATGGGGCTGGAAGAGATCGTCGCCAGACTCGACACCGGCGCCGCGGCGCGCGAGGCGGAAAAAATCGCCAGTAAAGACGCGTTCGACGTGCTGGTGGTCGGCGGCGGCCCGGCTGGCGCCGCCGCCGCCATCTACACCGCGCGCAAGGGCATCCGCACCGGCGTGGTGGCCGAGCGCTTCGGCGGCCAGGTGCTGGATACCCTGGGCATCGAGAACTTCATTTCGGTGAAGGAAACCGAAGGCCCGAAACTGGCGCTGGCGCTGGAACAGCACGTGAAGGAGTACGACGTGGACGTGATGAACCTGCAGCGCGCCAGCAAGCTGGTTCCGGCCAGTGAAAGCGCCAGCGGGCTGACCGAAATCCAGCTGCAAAGCGGCGCCACGCTGCGCGCCAAAACCGTGATCATCGCCACCGGCGCGCGCTGGCGCGAAATGAACGTGCCGGGCGAACAGGAATACCGCAACAAGGGCGTGGCCTACTGCCCGCACTGCGACGGCCCGCTGTTCAAGGGCAAGCGTGTGGCGGTGGTGGGGGGCGGCAACTCCGGCGTGGAAGCGGCCATCGATCTCGCCGGCATCGTGTCGCATGTCACGCTGCTGGAATTCGGCGACGCCATGCGTGCCGACGCGGTGCTGCAGCACAAGCTGCGCAGCCTGCCCAACGTGACCATCATCCTGCAGGCGCAGACCACCGCAGTGACCGGCGACGGCGGCAAGGTGAACGGCATCGACTACATCGACCGTGCCGGCGGCGAGGCCCGCCATATCGAACTGGAAGGCATCTTCGTGCAGATCGGCCTGCTGCCGAATACCGGTTGGCTCAAGGGTTCGGTCGAGCTGTCCAGCCGTGGCGAGGTTCTGATCGGCCGCCAGCAGGACACCACCGTGCCCGGCGTGTTCGCCGCCGGTGACGTCACCGACGTGCCGTACAAGCAGATCATCATCGCCATGGGCGAGGGCGCCAAGGCCGCGCTCGGTGCCTTCGACCACCTGATCCGCAGCGGCGTCGCCGCAGGCTGAGCCCAAGGTTGGCCGCAGCCTGCGGCCAACCTTGTCATTCTGTCATCGCCAGAGCAAGCCCCGCATCGTTCGATGCGGGCATATCCCTTTTTATGGCGATTGTTTGTCATGACATGTTTTTACCGGTACGGCTGCGATGGCGTACCTGGTATCGTTGCCGCCGGCTTGCGGCCAACCCTGGTGGTCGCGGCAAGGTTGGCCGCAACGGTGCTGCCGGACCGGATGGTTCGCGCCGGCTGCAGGATGCCGGGTGAAGATGGCCGCATTCGCGGTGCGGTATAAACGCCACGCCAGTCCGCAGCCGTTGGCATGAGCGGCGGCGGCTTCAGGTAACATGCATCCGGATGTGGTGCTTGGCGGTTGCGGCGGCATGGCCGCCTTGCCGCACCCCGCCGGTATGCCGTACCGGTGTGCAACCAAGGATGAATGTGGCATGACAGGTAGCCCCCGTAATCGTTTTATCCTGCTATCGACCATCGGCTATGCCGTGCTCGGGCTGTTGTGGATTCTATTGTCCGACCGCATGCTGCTGCTGTTTACCGATGCCGGCGCCCTGACCCGGCTGTCGACTGCCAAGGGCATATTCTTCGTCATTGCCACGGCGGCGGTATTCTTTATCCTGCTGCATGCGGTGCCGCCGGCCAGCGCCGCAGCCCGTGCAGCTACGCTGGCACCCGGCATGGGGCTCCGGCGGCGGCTGCACTGGCTTTTTTATGTCTTTGCGGTGGCAATTACCGCTGCGGTGCTGCTGCTGCGCCTTTACATTCCGTTTGACTTCAGCACCCGGCCGATACTGATCCTGTTCATGTTGCCTATCGTGCTGTGCGCGCTGCTGGGCGGGCTGGGGCCGGGGCTGTTTGCCACCGCACTCTCCGCGCTGGTTACCGATCTGGTTGCCCAGCCGCACTTCCACAGTGCGGCATCGTCCCCCTATGTGCAGCTGCAATGGATATCCCTGGTGCTCAACGGCATCGGCGTCAGCCTGCTGAGCGGCTTGCTGCACCAGTCGCTGGCCAGGCAGGAGCACAGCCGCCGCCTGCTGGACGTGGTGGTAACCGGCACCACCGATGCCGTATTCGTCAAGGACGGGCAGGGGCGCTATTTGCTGGCCAATGCCGCTACTGCCGCCATTGTCGGCAAGCCGGTACGCGACATCCTTGGCCACGATGACCGCGAGCTGTTCGATGCGGCCTCGGCGCAGGCGCTGATGGCGAAGGATCGTGACATCATGGCCGCCGGTGTGGTGCAGACCGGCGAAGAGCACCTGGTGCTGCCCGATGGCAAGGCGATGGCGTTTCTGGTCACCAAGGGGCCGATGTACGATGGCAACGGCCACATCTGCGGCCTGTTCGGCATCTCGCGCGATATCACCGGGCGCAAGCAGTCCGAGCTGGCGCTGAGAGAGGCGGCGGTGGTGTTCGATGGCAGCTACGAGGGCATCATCGTGGTCAACCCGGATGGCCTGATTACCAAGGTCAACGCCGCCTTCTCGCGTATTACCGGCTACCGCGCGGACGAGGCCATTGGCCGCTCGCCGCGAATGCTGTCATCCGGGCGGCACGATACGGCTTTTTACCGCGCGATGTGGGATTCGGTGCTGCAGCAGGATTTCTGGCGCGGCGAAATCTGGAACCGGCGCAAGAGCGGCGACTGCTATCCCGAGCTGCTGACCATCTCGGTGGTGCGTGACGAGTCGGGCCGGATCTGTCACTACATCGGCATTTTTGCCGATATCAGCCAGCAGAAGGCGCACGAGGCCGAGCTGGAGCGCATTGCCAATTACGACCCGCTGACCGGCCTGCCGAACCGGCGCCTGCTGTCCGACCGGCTGGGACAGGCGATCCGGCACAGTGCACGCAGCGGCAAATCCTGTGCCGTCTGTTTTCTGGACCTTGACGGGTTCAAGACCATCAACGACCGGCACGGACATGCTGCCGGCGACCGCTTGCTGGCCGGTGTCACCGACAGCCTGAAGACGGTGCTGCGCGCCGACGATACCCTGGCACGCCTGGGCGGCGACGAGTTCGTGGTACTGCTGGTTGATGTGGCCGGCACCGGCGAATGTGCGCTGGTGCTGGAACGGTTGCTGGCAGCGATCCGGCAGGAGGTGCGTCTTGGCGATGTGGCGGTGTGCGTCTCGGCCAGCATCGGCGTCAGTCTCTATCCGCAGGACAATGTCGATGCCGACACCCTGCTGCGCCACGCCGACCAGGCGATGTACCTGGCCAAGAATGCCGGCAAGAACCGTTACCAGATATTCGATCCGGAGATCGACCGCAAGGCGCAGGCGCACCGCAAGGAGCTGGAACTGCTGCGCCATGCCCTGGCCAACGGCGAGTTCGTGCTCTACTACCAGCCCAAGGTGGACCTGGAAAGTGGCGACATCATCGGTGCCGAGGCGCTGATCCGCTGGCATCACCCCGAGCGTGGCTTGCTGCTGCCGGGGGAGTTTCTGCCGCTGCTGCATGGCAGCGAGCTGGAGAACGCGGTCGACGAGTGGGTGATCAACACTGCGTTGGCACAGGCCTCGGCATGGCACGACATCGGGCTGTCGATGCACGTCAGCGTCAACGTCAGCGCCGGCTACCTGCTGGCGCCGACTTTCTGTGCCGATCTGGCGCGTGCGCTGCAGCGCCACGGCAACGTGCCGCCGGCGCACCTGGAACTGGAGGTGCTGGAGACGGCAGCCATCGCCGACATGGAGCAGGCGGTTGTCGTCCTGCAGCGCTGCCGCCAGTTGGGCGTGCACTTTGCGCTGGATGATTTCGGTACCGGCTATTCGTCGCTGACCTATCTGCGCAAGCTGCCGGTCGATACCCTCAAGATCGACCAGAGCTTCGTGCGCGACATGCTCAATGATGCCGACGATCTGGGCATCGTCGAAGGCGTCATCCAGTTGGCAACGGTATTCGGGCGGCAGGTGATCGCCGAAGGGGTGGAGACGCTGCAGCACGGCGCGCTGCTGCGCCGGCTTGGCTGCCGCGTGGTGCAGGGCTACGGCATTGCACGGCCACTGGCTGCCGACGCCTTCCCGCAGTGGTGCCAGCAATGGCAGGCCGATGCCGCTTGGCACACCCTTACCGTCTCATCCTGATCGTCAACCTCAGAACCTGCCGGCGACGTGCTTGCTGCCTTCCAGCAGCAGCAGGGTGGCGCAGCCCAGCGCGAACGCCGCCAGCCACAGCCCCGGCGCCGGCGGCACGAAGCCGAAGGCGCCGGCCAGCGCCGGGATGTCGGTGATCAGCAGCAGGCTGAGCAGGGTGCCACCCAGCACCCACGCCGCCACCGCCGACAGCCCGCCGAACAGCGCCCGCCAGCCGCTCTGCGCCGAGCGGTTGGGCAGGATCAGCAGCGCATTGGCGCTGACCAGCACGATGAAGGCCAGCGTCCGCGCGGTGGCGTCGTCGAGCGCCGCCGCCAGGCTGGCGGCGTAGGCGACGCCGCAGCTGAGCAGCACCAGCGCGCCCTGCGCCAGCGCCAGCCACACCTGCGGCAGCGACAGCAGCGCCTCGCCGGTGTGGCGTGGCGGCTGCTGCATCTGCTGCGGTCGTTCGCTCTCGGCCTCGAACACGATGGAGCAGGCCGGGTCGATCAGCAGCTCCAGGAAGGCGATGTGGATCGGCGCCAGGATCAGCGGCATGCCGAACAGCAGCGGCAGCATCGACAGCCCGATGATGGGCACGTGCACCGCCAGCGTGTAGCTCATCGCCTGGCGCAGGTTGGCGAAGATGCGCCGCCCGAGGCGGATCGCGGCCACGATGGCGGTGAAGTCGTCGTCCAGCAACACCAGCGCGGCGGCTTCGCGTGCGACATCCGTGCCGCGCTTGCCCATCGCGATGCCGATGTGCGCCGCCTTCAGCGCCGGCGCGTCGTTGACGCCGTCACCGGTCATCGCCACCACCTCGCCGGCGGCCTTCAGCGCGTTGACGATGGCCAGCTTCTGCTGCGGCGTGACGCGCGCGAACACGTTGATGCCGGCCAGCTGCCGGCCAAGGTTGGCCGCATCGTCGCCCAGTGCCGCAAGCTCGGCGCCGGTCAGCGTGCCGCGGCTGGCGATGCCGGCCTGGCGGGCAATGGCGCGCGCGGTGTGCGGGTGGTCGCCGGTGATCATCAGCACGCGGATGCCGGCCTGCCGGCACTCGCGGATGGCGGCAGGCACCTCCGGGCGCAGCGGGTCGGCAAAGCCGGCGAGGCCGAGCAGCGTGAAGTCGAAATCATGCTGTAGCGCCGGCCACGCCCGCTGCGGGCTGTGCCGCGCCTTGGCGATGGCCAGCACGCGCAGGCCGCGGTCGGCCAGCCGCGTCGCGTCCGCGATCAGGCGCGCGCGCGCCGCGTCCGGCAGGTGGCACAGCTCGGCGATCGCCTCCGGCGCGCCCTTGGCGGCGACCACGTCGTCGTCGCCGCCGCCCTGCCGCCACAGGTGCGACATCGCCAGCAGCGCCGGCGACAGCTCGTACTCGCGCGCCAGCGACCACGCCGGGTGCAGGTGTCCGGTGTCGGCCAGATGGGTGCGCGCGTAGTGGTGGAAGGCCTGTTCCATCGGGTCGTGCGGCTCGATCTCGCTGGCCAGCACCGCGTACTCCAGCAGCTCGTGGTAGGCCTCCGGCAGCTCGCCGCCGGGCAGCCGGCCGGTGTCCAGCAGCTGGCCGTCCACCGCCAGTGCCGCCAGCGCCATGCGGTTCTGCGTCAGGGTGCCGGTCTTGTCGACACACAGCACCGTGGTTTCCCCCAGCGTCTCGATGGCATTCAGGCGCCGGGTCAGCACCTGGTGGCTGGCGATGCGGCGCGCGCCCAGCGCCAGGAACACGATCATGATCACCGGGAATTCCTGCGGCAGGATACCCATCGCCAGCGTGATGCCGGCCAGCAGCGCGTCCAGCCAGCTGTCGCGCAGCAGCCAGTACAGCAGCGCCAGCAGCAGGCACAGGCCGACACCCAAGAGCGCCAGCTGCCGCGTCAGCCGCGCGATCTCGTCGCGCAGCGGCGAGGCCTCGACGGCGATGCTGGTCAGCGATTTGCCGATACGGCCCAGCTCGGTGCGCTGGCCGGTGGCGCACACCTGCAGCAGGCCCTGGCCACGCACCACCAGCGTGCCGGCGTAGGCCGGCTCGCGCTGGCCGAACTTGGCCACCGGCTCCGATTCGCCGCTGAGCATGGATTCGTCGGTGGCCAGCTCGTGCGCCTGCAGCACCACGCCGTCGGCCGGAATGCGGTCGCCCTCGCTGAGGATCAGGATGTCGTCGCGCACCACCTCGCGCCCGGCGATGCGCTGCGCCTCGCCGTCGCGGATCACCAGCGCGCGCGGGCTGGACAGCTCGCGCAGCGCCTCCAGCGCGTTCTCGGTGCGCCGCTCCTGCACGATGGTGACGGTCATGATGATGGCGACGAAGCCGAGCAGGATCAGCGCCTCGTGCGCGTCGCCCATCGCCAGATAGATGGCGCCGGCGCCGAGCAGCAGCAGGAACATCGGCTCGCGCACCACCTCGCCGGCGATGGCGGCCAGGCTGCGGCGCTGCTCGGTGCCCAGCTCGTTGGCGCCTTCGGCGGCCAGCCGGGCGCGGGCAACGCTGTGGCTGAGTCCGCGGGGAAAGGCTTCGCTCATGACGGCTCCGGCAGGAAGACAAGGCAGGGATCGTATAGCGGTTATAGCAACTGACGCCGGCCCTGGTGGTAGGGAGAGGCGTTCGCTTTTGGCCGGCGGCGCCGGCGAGCGGCTTACCGTGGGTGCCGGGCGTTCAGGGCGTACAAGGCGTGCCGGAAACGGCTCAGTCGCCGGGCAGCGTCTCGCGCGGCAATTGCAGGCGCTGGCGCAGGCGCTCGAACACACCCTCGCGCTGCAGCAGGCGGAACAGGCGGGCATAACGGCGGCTCAGTTGCGGCGCGGTGCCGGGGCTGAACGCGAGGTACAGCGGGGTGGACAGCGCCGGCAGCGGCAGCACCGGCTGCAGCTGTTGCGGGTCCAGTCCCAGCTCGCGCGCACGCCACGCCAGCACCAGGGAATTGGAGAACGGCAGCAGGTCGATGCGGCCGGCGTACAGCTTGCGGATATTGGACAGATCGTCGCTGCTTTGCTGCAGGTTGCGCTCGTAGGCAAAACCCTGTTGCAGCAGGTAGTCCGCCTTCATGTCCCGCGCGGTCACGCCCAGCTGCCAGCGCTGTGCCTGCTGCAGCGTGGCGGGGTTGACCTCGGGGCGGCTGGCCAGGCGCCACAGCCTGGCGTCGCCATTGGCGATGCGCCCGATCCAGCCATAGCGCGCCTCGCGCTGCGGCGTGCGGCCCAGGCAGAAGATCAGCAGCCCGGGCGTGGTCTCCGCCATCTGGTAGGCGCGCGGCCACGGCAGGAACTGCACGTTCAGCGTATCGCCGTTGCGCGCCGCCAGCGCTTGCGCCGCTTCCAGAGCCAGTCCCCACGGCGCCAGCCCCCACGGCGCCGGCTGCTCGCTCTGGAACGGCGGGAATTCGGTGGTGACGGCGTGGATGACGGCCGCCGTGGCCGGGGCGGGCAGCCACAGCAGGCACAGCAACAGCGGTAACAGCGGGCGCGGCATCATGATGCCCTGATGATTTTTTGACAAACGGCAGCATGAACGCAAGCCGGGCAATCTTCAAGCATTCCAGCATGGCGCAGCGCAGCGTAAGTCCCTAAAATGGGGCGGTTATCCCCACAGCCGCTACGCTGGAGAACACATCAATGGCTATCATCCGTCAGGAAGACTTTATCCAGAGCATCGCCGATGCTTTTCAGTACATCAGTTGCTATCACCCCAAGGATTACATTGACGCGCTGTACAAGGCGTATCAGCACGAGGAAAGCCCCGCCGCCAAGGACGCGATGGCGCAGATCCTGATCAACAGCCGCATGTGTGCCGAAGGCCGTCGTCCGATCTGCCAGGATACCGGCATCGCCGTGGTGTTCCTGAAGGTGGGCATGAAGGTGCAGTGGGACAGCACCCTCTCCGTGCAGGAAATGGTCAACGAAGGCGTGCGTCGCGCCTACAACAACCCGGACAACAAGCTGCGCGCCTCGGTGCTGCTGGATCCGGCCGGCCTGCGCAAGAACTCCAAGGACAACACCCCGGCGGTGGTGCACTTCGAGATCGTCGAAGGCGACGGCGTGGAAGTGATCTGCGCCGCCAAGGGCGGCGGCTCGGAGAACAAGTCCAAGTTCTACGCGCTGAACCCGTCCGACTCCATCGTCGACTGGGTGATCAAGACCGTGCCGACCATGGGCGCCGGCTGGTGTCCGCCGGGCATCCTCGGCATCGGTATCGGCGGCACGCCGGAAAAGGCGATGCTGCTGGCCAAGGAATCGCTGATGGACCACGTCGACATCCACGAGCTGAAGGCGAAAGCCGCCAAGGGTGAAGAGCTGAGCCGCGTCGAAGCGCTGCGTCTGGAAATCTTCGACAAGGTCAATGCGCTGGGCATCGGCGCGCAGGGCCTGGGCGGCCTGACCACGGTGCTGGACGTGAAGATCCTCGATTACCCGACCCACGCGGCATCCTTGCCGGTGGCGATGATCCCGAACTGCGCCGCCACCCGCCACATCCACTTCCATCTGGACGGCAGCGGCCCGGCGCACCTGGAAACACCGAAGCTGGAAGACTGGCCGGAAATCACCTACGACACCAGCAACGGCAAGCGTGTCGACCTCAACAACATCACCCGCGAAGAAGTGGCCAGCTGGCAGCCGGGCGACGTGCTCTTGCTCAACGGCAAGATCCTGACCGGCCGTGACGCCGCGCACAAGCGCATGGTGGACATGCTGAACAAGGGCGAGAAGCTGCCGGTGGACTTCACCAATCGCTTCATCTATTACGTCGGCCCGGTGGATCCGGTGCGTGACGAAGTGGTCGGCCCGGCCGGCCCCACCACCGCCACGCGCATGGACAAGTTCACCCGCCAGATGCTGGAACAGACCGGCCTGCTCGGCATGATCGGCAAGGCCGAGCGCGGCCCGGCGGCGATCGAAGCGATCAAGGACAACAAGGCGGTGTACCTGATGGCGGTCGGCGGCTCGGCTTATCTCGTGTCCAAGGCGATCAAGGCGTCCCGCGTGGTCGGCTTCGAGGACCTGGGCATGGAGGCGATCTACGAGTTCGACGTGCAGGATATGCCGGTGACCGTGGCCGTGGATTCCTGTGGCACCTCGGTGCACAATACCGGCCCGGCCGAGTGGAGCGTGAAAATCGCCGATATCGCGCGCAAGCAGCTGGCATAAGCCGGAGATTGCGGCCAACGTTGGCCGCAGGCACAAACGCCGGTCCCCTGTGGAGCCGGCGTTTTTTATCGTGGACCAAGGGTTTGCACGGCCATGTCCGTTTTTGAGGAGCAGAACAGATGAACAGTATTCCGGGTGCCTTGCTGCAGCTTGGGCGCATCAATGGTGACAGTTGCGACGTAACGCTGGCGACGCGTGCCAACCTGAGCGTGCCGCCACATCGTCACGATACCCATAATTATGTACAGGTCTGCAGTGGTGTGCTGTATCTGACACTGGATGGTACTGAACGGGCCATCGGCGCCGGACAGTGGTGTGATATCCCGGCCGGGGCGCTGCATGCCGAACGTTTTGCCGAGGAAACGACGGTGATCGTGTTCTGGAAAAAGGAGGCGGCGGCCTGAGCGGCACGGACCGCATCCTTTACTGCCGGCATTCAGGCAAATACCGGCCTGCTTTGAACAGACCCTAGCGGTTGGCGTACACCCACTGTTTGCCCTTGGCATCAAACGCCATCACCTGGTAGGGCTGCTTGGCGCCGGTTTCCATGCCGGGACTGCCCTGCGGCATGCCGGCTACCGCCAGGCCGCGGATATCCGGTTTTTCCTTCAGCACTTTCTGCACCAGGTCGGCCGGCACATGGCCCTCGAATACATACTTGCCGATGGTGGCGGTGTGGCAGGAGCGCAGCTTGGCCGGCACCTGCAGCTGGTCCTTGATGGCGCTCATGTCGCTGCGCGGCGCGATGGTCAGGGGCAGCTGCTTGCTGGCCATGTGCTCGCCCCATTTGCTGCAACAGCCGCAACTGGGGTCCTTGAACAGGGTGGCCACCGGTGCGGCCAGCACCGGCAGGGAAAGTGCCAGCAGGGTGCCGGCGCGGAACAGGGATCGGATCAGCATGGGGGGCCTCGTCAGGAAAGGGGTGGCCAGTGACAGACCGTGGCCGGCGTCACCGGTTCCCGTCGGCGGGTGTCAGGCGGTCAACTGCACGCTGCTGCCACTGTTGCTGTCGTCGTCGCTGCCGTAGGCGCGCAGCATCGCCATCAGCCGCATCATGATGCGACCATCCTGCTCGCTGTCGGCGCCAGCAACGCTGCCGTCCCCGCTGCTGCCGTCACTGCTGCCGCGCTGTGCCTCCTCGTAGGCGATGCTTTCCGCGAAGCTGACCTTGCCATCCTGGTTGCTGTCGGCGCTGTCGAAGTTTTCCGCCAATGCGGTGAAGCGGGCTGCCGCCACGCTGTCGCCGGCCTCGCTGGCGTCGACAGCCATCGCCGACAGCTGTTCCTGCTCAAGGCCAGCGTCGTCCCCGCCGCCTGCCGGTGGTGGCGGCATGCCCTGCCTGCCGCCGGCCATCATCATGCCGCCCATACCCTGGCTGCGCAGGGCGTTGAACTGGCTGTCCAGCTCTTCTGCCAGCTGTTTCAGGCGCGTGCTCAGCTCGCTCTTGCTGACCTTGCCGTCGCTGTCGCTGTCCAGCGCGGCAAACAGGTCTTCGTTGTCGCTGCCAAAATCGCTGGCTTCGAGATAACCCTGGTTGTCGGTATCCAGCTTGCTGAAGATCTCGCTGGCCATCTGCTCGCTGTCCGGGCGCTTCATCGCGCGCGGACCGCCGCCCATGCTGCTCATGCCGGACAGGTAGCTGCTGCCGACACTACTGATTGCGCTGCTCATTGTCATGCTCCTCGTCTCGCTGTCGGATTTCCCGAGCGCACCCGTGGCGCGGCTGCGGGTGATGACAATTTATAGCCGTTGTGTCGGCGCCATTTATCCGCTTTGTATCAAAGCTGATACAAGGCGCCGTGCGCGTCGCGCGGCAGGGTCAGGCGCGCAACCAGGCCGCCCTGCGGCGCATTGTGCAGCGTCAGCGTGCCGCCCATGCGCCGCGCCGCGTCGCGGGCGATGGCGAGGCCCAGGCCGACACCGCCGGTGTGGCGGTTGCGCGATTCTTCCAGCCGCACGAAGGGCTCGAACACCGAGCTCATGCGGTTTTCCGGAATGCCGGGGCCGTGGTCGCGGATCTCGATGCACACCGTATCGCCGCTCTGCTGCAGGTGGATGTCGGCGCGTTCGCCATAGCGCAGTGCGTTTTCCAGCAGGTTGTCGAGGCAGCGGCGCAGGCTGCCCGGCAGCGTCAGCAGGCTGTCGGTGTGGCCGTCGACGCTGACGTGGTGGCCCTGTTCCTGCGCGTCCTCGGCCAGCACCTGCAGCAGCGCGGTGATGTCCAGCAGCTGCCAGCTTTCCTGTTGCGATTCGTCGCGCAGGTAGGCCAGCGTCGCGTCCAGCATCGCGGTCATGTCGTCGATGTCCTTGCCCAGCCTGGCCTGTAGCTCGGCATCGTCCAGCTGTGCGCTGCGCAGGCGGATGCGGGTCAGCGGTGTGCGCAGGTCGTGCGAGACCGCGGCCAGGAAGCGGCTGCGCTCCGCCAGCTGCTGGCGCAGCTTGTCCTGCATGCGGTTGAACAGCCGCGCCGCCTGCCGCGTTTCCAGAGGCCCGCTTTCCGCTATCGGCGGCGCCTCCAGATTGTCGCCCAGCCGGGCCGCGGCCTGGGTCAGCTGCTGGATGGGGCGCGCCAGCCGCCGCGCGCCGTACCAGGCCAGCAGGCCGATGATCGCCAGCGTCACCAGCTGCGCCAGCCAGAATGGCGCCGGAAAGCGGTTGCGATTGTCCGGTGGCGGCGGTGGCGGCTGCTGCACGGTATCGCCGGGCGCCAGGGTTGGCCGCAGGCCGGCGCCGGGGGCGGTACGCTCCAGTGGCGGGCGCGGCGGCGGCTCGTCATGCGAAAAGTGCGGGCCGAAAAACAGCAGCAGGCTGGTCATCACCAGATGGGTGGTCAGCAGCGCCGCCACCACCAGCCCGAACAGGCGGGTGAAGACGGTATCGGGAATCAGGCGTTTCATTGGCGTACCTTGCAGTCAAACAGGTAACCCTCGCCGCGCACCGTCTTCAGCAGGCGCGGCGCTTTCGGGTCGTCGCCCAGCTTCTGGCGCAGGCGCGATACCAGCAGGTCGATGCTGCGGTCGAAGGCCTCCACCGTGCGCCCGCGCGCCGCGTCCAGCAGCTGCTCGCGGCTGAGGATGCGCTGCGGCCGCTCCAGGAAGGTGCACAGCAGCCGGTATTCGGCGTTCGACAGCGGCACCAGCAGCTGCTGCGGGGTGGTGAGTTCGCGCTTCAGGTGGCTCAGCGTCCAGCCGTCGAAGTGCACGTCCTGCTGCGGGTTGCCGTTGCCGCCGGCGGCGCTGCGCAGGCTGCGCCGCAGCACGGTATGGATGCGCGCCACCAGTTCGCGCGGGTCGAACGGCTTCACCACGTAGTCGTCGGCGCCCAGCTCCAGCCCCACCACGCGGTCGGTGGCCTCGCCGCGCGCGGTGAGCATGATGATGGGCAGCTCGCCCTCGCCGCGGATCTGGCGGCACAGCGCCAGGCCGTCCTCGCCGGGCAGCATCAGGTCCAGGATCACCAGGTCGAAGCGCTGCGCGGCCAGCGCCGCACGCATCGCCACGCCGTCGCCGACGCAGGTGCAGTGCATGGCGTAGGCCTGCAGGTACTGGCCGAGCAGGCTGCGGATCTCCGGGTCGTCGTCAACGATCAACAGGCGGGTGGCGGGGCGGGTCATGCGGGCTTCCGTTTCGGTTCGGTGGTGGGCAGCCGTGATTATGGCTGATCCTGCGGCGCCGCCGGCACGGCAAGTTCGCTGTTCATGTGCGCCAGCAGGCCTTGCCGCACCAGGCTGGCCTGTTGCGCGTCCAGGCTGTCGAGGAAGGCGAGCCACGCGGCGGGCAGGGCGCCCGCCGTGTCGCTGGCCGCCACGCCGGTGCGCAGCGCGGCCGACAGGCTGCTGCTGTCGTCTTCCAGCTGCCGGCGCAGGGTCTGCTGCGCCTGTTGCCGCGCCTGGCGGCGGGTGGCCTGCGCGCTGAGCTCGGCGATGTCGGCCTTCAGCCACAGCGCCTGCTGTCTGGCGTTCAGTTGCAGATAGGGCAGCAGCGGCTCCAGCTGGCCGGCCAGGCCCGGTCGCGGGTGGTGGGCGCCGCTCTGGTGGGGCGGCGGGGCGACCGGCGGCTGCGCCAGCGCGCCGTGCAGCACGGTCAGGCAGAGCAGGGTGGCGAGCAGGCGCGGCAGGGCGGGACGTTTCATCGTGGCTTCCTTTGCATAGGGACGGGGCATTCCCGCAGCCTGCAGTGTCCGCCGCCACCGTGTCGGCGCCTTGTCGGCTTTGTATCGGCGCTGACACAGTCGCGCCGCATGTGGGAAACGGATGGCGCAATCGGTCCGCAGGTGGTCGGCTTTGCGCCTCGCGGCCAGGGTTGGCCGCAGCCACAATGGTGTCATTCCCTGCCACTACCCGAGGAAAGCACCATGTCCCGTTCCGCCCTGCTCGTGATCGATGTCCAGGATTCCTTTCTGCAATGCCCGTACTGGGATGCCGCCGCCTTGCCCGCGTTTCGCGACCGGCTGCTGGCGCTGATAGACGGCGCCCGTGCGCGCGGCGTGCCGGTGGTGCATGTGTTGCACGAGGACGGTGACGGCCCGTTCGGCGCTGCCTCCGGTCTGGTGCGGCCGATGGCGTGGCTGCCGGACGGCGCCGACGTGACCTTTACCAAGCACGTGCACAACGCGTTTACCGATACCGGCCTGCAGGCGTGGCTGGCGGCGTGCGGCATCGACCGCCTGATCGTCAGCGGCATTCGCAGTGAACAGTGCTGCGAGACCACCACCCGCGTCGGCAGCGATCTCGGCTTTGCCGTCGATTACGTGTCGGAGGCGACGCTGACCTTTGCCATGACCCATCCCGTCAGCGGCCGCGTCTACAGCCCGCAGGACATCATCGCCCGCACCGAGCTGGTGCTGGCCGGCCGCTTTGCCGAGATCCACCGCGTAGACAGCGTGCTGGCGCGGCTGGACGCGGAGGAGGTGTGCCATGCTTGAGCTGCGCCCCGGCTGCGAGCTGTGCGATACCGATCTGCCGGCCGATCTGCCCGGCGCCTTCATCTGCAGCTTCGAGTGCACCTTCTGCCACGACTGCGCGGCGCGTTTGGAGCATTGCTGTCCCAATTGTGGCGGCGAGCTGCTGCCGCGGCCGTGGCGAACGGGCGCGAGGCTGGCGGCCAAGCCGGCCAGCACGCAGCGCGTGGTCAAGCCGCGCCCGCTGTAGCCACGCCATCGTGAACACACTGTCGCTGTTGCCACCGGCATGGCTGGCGTAAGGTAGCAGGCTGGGTTTCCCCGCCCGGCCGCCGAGGTGGCTAGGCACAACTTCGCAGGAGCAAAGGCCATGAACTGGCAAGACCGACTGATTGCCCTCGCCATCGTCGCGGTGTGGGGCTTCTGTTTCGTGGTGATCAAGTGGGGCGTGGCCGGCGTGCCGCCGTTCCTGCTCGGCGCGCTGCGCTTTGCCGCGGCGGCGGGCATCGGCCTCTTGTTCGTGCGCCGCCCCGCTATCCCGTGGCGCTGGCTGGCGCTGTACGGGCTGTCGGTCGGCCTCGGCCAGTTCGCCTGCCTGTTCACCGCCATCAAGCTGGGCATGCCGGTGGGCCTCGCCTCCATCGTGCTGCAGTCGCAGGCCTTCCTCACGCTGCTGATCGCGATGCTGTGGCTGAGGGAGTCGTTCTCGGCCTGGCAACTGGCCGGTTTGCTGATCGGTAGTGCCGGGCTATACCTGATCGGCGGCCTCGGCGCCGCCGGCTTGCCGCTGTCGGGCTTCGTGCTGACGCTGTGCGCCGCCGCCAGCTGGGCGCTGTCCAATGTGGTGGTGCGCCGCATCGTCGCCGCCGGCTTCAAGCCTGACATGCTGGGGCTGGTGGTGTGGAGCAGCCTGGTCCCTGTCGTGCCGTTTTTCGCGCTGTCGGCGCTGTTCGAGGCTGACAACATCGTGTGGGCGCAGGTGTTCAGCGGCAAGAGCCTGTTCGCCATCGCCTATCTGGCGCTGATCGCCACCCTGTTCGGCTACGGCCAGTGGAGCAAGCTGTTAAGCCGCCATGCGGCCAACGTGGTGGCGCCGTACTCGCTGCTGGTGCCGTTCTTCGGCGTGCTGTCGGCGGCGCTGGTGCTGGGTGAGCGGCTGAGCTTCTGGCAACTGGCCGGCGGCGGCGTGCTGCTGGCCGGCCTCGCGGTCAACGTGTTCGGCGCGCGGCTGCTGGCCTTGCTGCGCAAGCCGCAGCCGGCGTAAGGTTGGCCGCATCAATTATTACCGGGAGAGACACCATGAAACTGTACCGACTGCTGACCGGCCCCGACGACGCCGCCTTCTGCCACCGCGTCAGCGAGGCGCTGAACCGCGGCTGGCAGCTGCACGGCAACCCGGCGCTGACCTTCAACGGCGAGCGCGTGATCGCGGCGCAGGCGATCGTGAAAGAGGTCGACGGCGAGTACGTGCCGGAGATCCGGCTGGGCGAGCTGTAGCCGGCACCAATCTTGGCCGCAACGGCCGCAGCTTTGGCTGCCGCCGCTGTCCGCAATGCAGCAGCCGGCGCGATAACCCCGTACAATCCGGCCATTGTTTTTGCGGTACACCCCATGAAAGCCACACCCAAACCGACCGGCAAAGCCGGTCTGCACCCGCGCAATGCCCATCGCCAGCGCTATGACTTCCCGGCGCTGATCGCCAGCCTGCCGGAGCTGGCCGCCTTTGTGCGCCCCAACGACTACGGCGACGACAGCGTCGACTTTGCCGATCCGGCGGCGGTGAAGGCGCTGAACCGCGCGCTGCTGGCGCACTACTACGGCATCGGCTTCTGGGATCTGCCGCCGGGCTACCTGTGCCCGCCGATTCCGGGGCGCGCCGACTACATCCACCATCTGGCCGATCTGCTCGCCGACTGCAACGGCGGCACGGTGCCGCCACGCGTCAACGTGCTCGATGTCGGCGTCGGCGCCAACTGCGTGTATCCGATCATCGGCCGCAGCGTGTACGGCTGGCGCTTCGTCGGCAGCGACATCGACCCGGTGTCGCTGAAAGCGGCGAAGGCGATTGCCGATTTCAACCCGGCGCTGTCCGGTGCGCTGACGCTGCGGCTGCAGGCCGACGCGGGCAAGGTGTTTGCCGGCGTCATCCAGCGCAAGGACCGTTTCGACGTCACGCTGTGCAACCCGCCGTTCCACGCCTCGGCGGAAGAGGCGGAGGCGGTGTCGCGGCGCAAGGTGACCAACCTCACCGGCGAGGTGCCGGACAAGCCGGTGCTGAATTTCGGCGGCCAGCACGCCGAGCTGTGGTGCGACGGCGGCGAAGTCGCCTTCCTGCGCAACATGGCGCAGGAGAGCCGCGAGTTTGCCGAGCAGTGCTGCTGGTTCACCTCGCTGGTGTCGCGCGAGGCGCACCTGCACGAGCTGTACCGCCAGTTGCGCAAGCTGGGCGCGAAACAGGTCAAGACCATCGACATGGCGCAGGGGCAAAAGATCAGCCGTTTCGTGGCGTGGACCTTCCTCGACAACGCGGCGATGGCCGAGTGGCGCGAGGAGCGCTGGCAGGGCTGAGGCCTGGCCGCGCTTGGCTCCATATGAAAAACCCCGCCGGTACGAACCGGGCGGGGTTTTTTTCTTGCCGGTGCGCAGCCCGGCTCAGTCCGGCTTGGCGACCTGTTGCGCGGCGGCTTCTGCGGCGGCGGCGCGCAGCTTGTCCTTCTTGCTCGGGCGCTTGCCCTTGATGCCACCGTTGTCGTCGGCTGCGGCCAACCTTGGCGACGGCTGGTCGGTGGGGATGAAGCCGGCCAGCTGTTCGCGCGGCAGTTTCAGTTGCAGTCGCTTCTCGATCAGGCGGAAGTGGGCACGGCTGTCGGCGTCGATCAGGCTGATGGCGAGGCCGCTTTCGCCGGCGCGGCCGGTGCGGCCGATGCGGTGGGTGTAGTCCTGCGGCGAGCGCGGCAGGTCGTAGTTGATCACCACCGGCAGCGCCGGGATGTCGATGCCGCGCGCGGCGAGATCGGTGGCGACGATCACCTGCAGCGTGCCGTCCTTCAGGTTCTCCAGCACCCGCTCGCGGCGGCCTTGCGCCAGCTCGCCGAACAGCGCGGCGGCGCGGATGCCCTCGCGCTGCAGCGTCTGCGCCAGCTCGGCGGCCCCCTGCTTGCTGGCGACGAAGACCAGCATCCGCGCGCCATCCTGCTCGGCGATCAGCCGGCACAGCAGCGGGGTACGCTGGCGGCTATCGACCTCGATCGCGCGCTGGCGGATGTCCGGCGCCTGTTCCGCGATGTGGATGCGCTGCGCGTCGCTGAGCAGCCTTGTTGCCAGCTGCTGCACGTTGGCCGCAAAGGTTGCGGAGAACAGCAGCGTCTGGCGTTGCGCCGGCAGTTCGGCCAGCACCTGTTCCAGCTCGTCGGCAAAGCCCTGTTCCAGCAGGCGGTCGGCCTCGTCCAGCACCAGGGTGCACACCTGTTCCAGGCGCAGCGCGTTGTTGGCCTGCAGCTCCAGCAGCCGGCCGGGGGTGGCGACGATGATGTCGGCGCCGCCGCGCAGCGCCATCAGTTGCGGATTGAGCGACACCCCGCCGTAGACGGTGACGATCTTCGGCGGTGGCAGATGGCGGGCCAGCTGTTGCAGCACGCTGCCGACCTGTTGCGCCAGCTCGCGCGTCGGCAGCAGCACCAGCAGCGTCGGCTGCTTGCCGTCATGGCGGCCGTGCTGCCAGCGCTGCAACAGCGGCAGGCAGTAGGCGGCGGTCTTGCCGGAGCCGGTGCGGGCGGTGGCCAGCAGGTCGCGGCCGTGCAGGATCGCCGGGATCGCCTCGCGCTGGATGGCGGTGGCGGTGTGGAAGCCCTGTTCGTCCAGCGCGTGCAGCAGCGCCGGGTCAAGGCCGAGGGTGGAAAAGGGCATGGGCGGGGGCGGGGCGTGAATTCGTGAAGGCGGCAGTCTACGGCTTTTGTGTGCGCGCTACCATGTTGATATCCGGTGGCAGGCCGGTGCCGTACGGGAAAGTGCAGCGGCTTTGACCTGGCGCATTCGCTGCCGTTAGCGGACATGATAGAAAGCGGGCTGTGTTCATTTCTGCGACCGTTTCCGGCCATGTTCCGACTGCAATTCGACCTCGACCGCATCATCGGCACCCTGGAGCGCGAGGGTTGGGTGGTGATCCCCAACGCGCTGTCCGCCACGATCACTGCCAACCTGCGTACCGCCTGTCTCGACATGTGGCGGCAGGGCCTGTTCCACGAGGCTGCTACCGGTCGCGCCAGCGGCCAGGCGTGCCGTGCCGAAATCCGGGCGGATTCGGTGCTGTGGCTGGACCAGGTGGCGGCGTTGCCGGCAGTACAGGCCTACAACGCGGCGATGGACGACATCATGCAGGCGGTCAATCGCGGCCTGTACCTCGGCCTCGTCGAGCTGGAGTCGCACTTCGCCGTGTACCCGGAGGGCGCGTTCTACAAGAAACATCTGGACCGCTTCCGCGACGACGACGCGCGCACGCTGACCACGGTGTTTTATCTGAATGAAGGTTGGCCGCAGCAGGCCGGCGGCCAGATCCGCCTGTACCTGGACGCCGACTGCCGCGAGTTCGTCGATGTCGGGCCGGAAGCCGGCACGCTGGTGCTGTTCCTGGCCGACCGCTTCTGGCACGAGGTGCTGCCGGCGCGGCAGCAGCGGTTGTCGGTCACCGGCTGGTACCGCCGCCGTCGCAGCAGCATGCCGTGGTGAGCATGCATCATCACAGCGCAGGCGCCCATGGGGCGCTTTTTTTGCGGCCAACGTTGGCGGAAGCATGGCCTGCCGGCCTTGCCGTTTGGTGAATCGTTACACCGTGCAAGCACCGGCAGCGTTGCCGGTCCGTGCTAGAATCAGCGGCGATCACCAAATAATAGGCAAGGGATAAAGCGATGTCTGGCAATAGCATGGGCCTGCTGTTTACTGTTACTTCATTCGGCGAAAGCCACGGGCCGGGCATCGGCTGCGTGGTGGATGGCTGCCCGCCGGGCATGGCCCTGTGCGAGGCCGACATCCAGGCCGAGCTGGACCGCCGCAAGCCCGGCACCAGCCGCCACGTGACCCAGCGGCGCGAGCCAGATACGGTGGAAATCCTGTCCGGCGTGTACGAGGGCAGGACCACCGGCACGCCGATCGCGCTGCTGATCCGCAATACCGATCAGCGTTCGCGCGACTACGGCAATATCGCCGACACCTTCCGCCCCGGCCACGCCGACTACACCTACTGGCACAAGTACGGCATCCGCGACCCGCGCGGCGGCGGCCGTTCCTCGGCGCGCGAGACCGCGGTACGGGTCGCTGCCGGTGCCATTGCCAAGAAGTGGCTGCATGAACAGTACGGCATCGTGATCCGCGGCCACATGACGCAGATCGGCGACATCGAGATCCCGTTCCGGAGCTGGGACGTGGTGAACGACAACCCGTTCTTCGCCGCCGACGAGAGCAAGGTGGACGAGCTGGAAGCGTACATGGACAGCATCCGCAAGAGTCTGGACTCGGTCGGCGCGCGCCTGCGCGTGGTGGCCGAGAACGTGCCGGTGGGCTGGGGCGAGCCGGTGTACGACCGCCTGGATGCCGACATCGCTTATGCGATGATGAACATCAACGCGGTGAAGGGCGTCGAGATCGGCGCCGGCTTCGGCTGCGTGACCCAGCGCGGCAGCGAGCACGGCGACGAGCTGACGCCCGAGGGCTTTGCCAGCAATCATGCCGGCGGCGTGCTGGGCGGCATTTCCACCGGCCAGGACATCGACGTGTCGATGGCCATCAAGCCGACCTCGTCCATCGCGCAGCCGCGCCGCTCCATCGACAAGGCCGGCGAGGCGATTATGGTCGAGACCCACGGCCGCCACGACCCGTGCGTCGGCATCCGCGCCACGCCGATCGCCGAGGCGATGCTGGCGCTGGTGCTGATCGACCATGCACTGCGCCACCGCGCGCAATGCGGCGACGTGCAGGTCGCTACCCCGCGCATTCCCGGTCGCATCGGCTAGACACTGTTTCATCCAGGAGGCGGCGCCAGGCTGCCCGCCGCTCGCACACAGTAGGGTTTGTCATGTTCAAAAGTCTGTTTGGCAGCTTGACCGGCAAGGGGCAAGCGCAAGAGGTCAGGGAAAGCCGCGGCGAGAAAAGCACAGCCAGCGCACCGGCTGCCGAGGTGGATGACAATGTTGTGCTGCCGCACACGCTGGGCTTTGTCACCCACCAGCCGCTGCACGACCTGCAGCAGCGGGTGGTGGCCTACGAGTTCATGGTGCGCGATACCGTCAAGCGCCGCGAATCGTCTGCCGGACAGTGGCTGCAGTTCGACCGGCTGATGATCAGCACCCTGATCAATATGGACGTGTTCCGGCTGCTGAATTCGCGCCGCGCGCTGGTGCACGTGTCGACGCTGTCGCTGCAGGATGCGTCGCTGGAGGCCTTTCCCAGCGACCGCGTCTATTTCGTGCTCAACCCGGCGAGTGACGATCCGGTCAGCAACGCCACCATCGTGCTGCTTGACCAGCACCGCGCCCAAGGGCGCCGCTTCGCACTGGAACCGTCGCTGTTCGACCGTCGCGTGCTGCCGGAGGCGCTGCAGGACGAGCTGTTTTCCCGCATCGACCTGCTGATCCTCGATTTCAGCGGTGCCGCCGACGAGGTGCTGGCGCCGTTCATGGACCAGATGCTGGCGCGCTACCCGGCGGCGCGCTGGTACGCGCGCAATATCGGCTCCAGCGAGGATTTCGATGTCTGCATCAAGACGCCGGGTGCCGCCAGGCGTTTCGTGCTGTTCCAGGGCGCCTTCCTGACCGCGGTGCATCTGCAGCCTGCCGGCAAGGCCGACGCCAGCCAGATGCGGGTGCTGGAAATCATGCGCCTGCTGCGCGCCGGAGCGGAAACGCCGGAGATCGACGCCCAGTTCAAGCTGGATTCGGTGCTGCTGTTCAAGCTGCTGCGCTTCATCAACTCGCCGGCCAACGGCCTGTCGCGCAAGGTGATGTCGATCGAGGAATCGCTGCTGCTGCTGGGGCGCGAGTCGCTGTTCAAGTGGCTGACGCTGCTGCTGTTCACCTCGCGCAAGGACGACGGCCGCTCGGTGGCGCTGCTGGAACGCTCGCTGTTCCGTGCCCGTTTCATGGAGACGCTGGGCAAGCTGGGCGGCAACAACCGCTTGGAGTGCGAGCACCTGTTCCTCACTGGCATGTTCTCGCTGCTGGACGCGCTGATGCACATCGAGATGGCCGGCGCGCTGGCACCGCTGGACCTGCCGCCGCCGGTAGCCGATGCGCTGCTCAACCAGCGCGGCATGTTCGCGCCGTATCTGGCACTGGCCATTTCCGCGGAGCAGGACAACGCCGACCGCATCGTGGCGCTGGCCGGGCTGCTGAAGCTGGAGCCGGCCGACGTCAACAAGGCACACATCGATGCCATGGTGTGGGCGCAGGAAATCCTGCAGCAGTCGGAGTAAGCTGCTGGCCGGTGCCGTCAGGTGCCGGCAGTCAAGAAAAAACCCCTGTTTCGCAACAGGGGTTTTTTGCGGCCAACGTTGGGGGCTTAGCCGCCGACGTGGTAGTTCGGTGCTTCCTTGGTGATCTGCACGTCGTGCACGTGCGATTCGCGCATGCCGGCGGAGGTGATCTCCACGAAGCCGGCCTTGTCGTGCATTTCGTCGATGGTCTTGCAACCCAGGTAGCCCATCGAGGAGCGCAGGCCGCCCACCAACTGGTGGATCACCTGGGCGATCGGGCCCTTGTAGGCGACGCGGCCCTCGATGCCTTCCGGCACGAACTTGTCGGCGTTGGCGTTGCCGTCCTGGAAGTAGCGGTCGGCGGAGCCCTGGCTCATCGCGCCCAGGCTGCCCATGCCACGGTAGGACTTGTAGGAACGGCCCTGGTACAGCTCGACTTCGCCCGGTGCCTCTTCGGTGCCGGCGAACATGCCGCCCAGCATCACGGCGTTGCCGCCGGCGGCCAGCGCCTTGGAGATGTCGCCGGAGAAGCGGATGCCGCCGTCGGCGATCATCGGCACGCCGGTGCCTTTCAGCGCTTCGGACACATTGTGGATGGCGGTCAGCTGCGGTACGCCGACACCGGCCACGATACGGGTGGTGCAGATCGAGCCGGGGCCGATGCCCACTTTCACGCCGTCGGCGCCGGCAGCCACCAGTGCGCGGGCGGCGTCGGCGGTGGCGATGTTGCCACCGATCACGTCCACCTGCGGGAAGGTGTCCTTCACCCACTTCACGCGGTCCAGTACGCCCTGGCTGTGGCCGTGGGCGGTATCGACCACGATCACATCCACGCCGGCCGCTACCAGTGCCGCCACGCGGTCGGCGGTGTCGCCACCGGTGCCGACCGCCGCGCCGACGCGCAGGCGACCCTGGTTGTCCTTGTTGGCGTTCGGGTGTTCGCTGGTCTTGATGATGTCCTTGACGGTAATCAGGCCCTTCAGCTCGAAGGCGTCGTTGATCACCAGTACGCGCTCCAGGCGATGCTTGTGCATCAGCTCGCGCGCTTCATCGATGCTGCCGCCTTCCTTTACCGTCACCAGACGCTCGCGCGGCGTCATGATGCTGGCCACCGGCTGGTCGAGACGGGTCTCGAAACGCAGGTCACGGTTGGTGACGATGCCGACCACCTTGCCATCCTGCACCACCGGCAGGCCGGAGATCTTGTGCTGACGGGTCAGCAACACCAGGTCGCGTACCAGCATGTCCGGGGCGATGGTGATCGGATCCTTGACCACGCCGCTTTCGTAACGCTTCACCTTGGACACTTCCAGCGCTTGCTGCTCGGCGGTCATGTTCTTGTGGATGATGCCGATGCCGCCTTCCTGGGCCATCGCAATCGCCAGACGCGATTCGGTGACGGTATCCATCGCAGCGGAGACCAGGGGCAGATTCAGGCTGATGTTACGGGTGAGGCGGGTGGACAGGGCAACGTCACGTGGCAGAACGGCGGAGTGGGCCGGCACGAGGAGAACGTCGTCGAAAGTGTAGGCCTTCTCGATGATGCGCATCTTGCTTTCCTTTAGCGGCAAAAACGCATTATACCGATCCCGCGCACGCAGTGCAAAAAGCCGTGGCGGGTGCGCTTGCAACAAGTCCTGTCTGCAACCGCGGCGGCACGCTAGAATACCGGTTCACGGCCGTGGGGGAAGCGGGAAACGATGAAGACGGTTCATTGGCTCTTTATGGGTGTGTTGCTGCTGCCTGCGGCGGCACAGGCGCAGGTCTATCGCTGGGTGGACGGCAGCGGCCGCACCGTGTTTTCCGATCGGCCGCCGCCGCAGGGCCGCAAGTCGGAAACGGTGAAGCTGCGCCCGCTGCCGCCGGTTGCGGCGCCTGCCTCGGCGCCGGCCAGCGACGGCGGCCTGCCGCAGCAGGTGAAGCAGCTCAATGAGCGCATCGACGAGCACAACCGCAAGATCAAGCAGGAAAACTGCAGCACCGCGCGCGCGCATCTGGCCAGGCTGGAGGGCCTGACCCAGCCGAATGCCACCACCAAGGCCGCGCCGCAGTCGGAGGCGCCGCTGGGCGCCGCCATCGCCGCCGCGCGTGATCACGTCAGGACCTGGTGTGGCAACTAAACCGCCGGCCTTCGACGCCAAGGCCTTTCTGGCCAACCTGCCGGGCCTGCCGGGGGTGTACCGCATGCTCGACGCCGACGGCAACGTGCTGTACGTCGGCAAGGCCATCGACCTGAAGAAACGCGTCAGCTCCTACTTCCAGAAGAGCGACCACAGCCCGCGCATCCAGCTGATGGTGCGCCAGATCGCCGCCATCGACACCACCGTGGTGCGCAGCGAGGCGGAAGCGCTGATCCTGGAAAACAACCTGATCAAGGTGCTGACCCCCAAGTACAACATCCTGTTCCGCGACGACAAGTCCTACCCCTACCTGATGCTGTCCGGGCATGCCTTCCCGCAGCTGGCCTATTTCCGCGGCGAGCCGAAAAAGCCGCATCAGTACTTCGGCCCCTATCCCAACGGCTACGCGGTGCGCGAGAGCATCCAGGTGCTGCAGAAGGTGTTCCGCCTGCGCAGCTGCGAGGACAGTGTGTTCGCCAACCGCTCGCGTCCCTGCCTGCTGTTCCAGATCAAGCGCTGCTCGGCGCCGTGTACCGGCGAGATCGGCAGCGAAGCCTACCGTGCCGATGTGCAGAGCGCGGTCACCTTCCTGCAGGGCAAGCACAACGAGCTGATCGACCTGCTCACCGCGCGCATGTTGGCCGCATCGGAGGCGATGCACTTCGAACAGGCCGCCGAGCTGCGCGACCAGATCCAGGCGCTGGCGCGGGTGCAGGAGAAGCAGTACATCTCCAGCAATACCAGCCAGCTCGACGCCGACGTGATCGCCATCGCCAGCGCCGGCGGCGTGGTGTGCGTCAATCTGGTGATGATCCGCGGCGGCCGTCACCTGGGCGACAAGAGCCTGTTCCCGCTCAATGCCGCCGACAGCCTTGCGGCCAACCTTGAGGCCTTCCTCGCCCAGCATTACCTCGGCGCGCCGCTGCCGGCGGCCATCATCTACAACGAAACGGTGGCGCCGGAGCTGCAGCAGCTGCTGATCGAGCAGGCGCAGAAGCGGCTGCAGTTCATCGGCAACCCGATCGGCGAACGCCGCGTGTGGCTGGAGATGGCACAGAAGAACGCGCAGCTGGCGATCGGCCAGCGCCTGGCCAGCGCCGCCAGCCAGAACGCCCGTCTGGCGGCGCTGGCCGAGCTGATGGAAGTGGAGGAGGTGGCGCGGCTGGAGTGCTTCGACATCAGCCACACCATGGGCGAGGCCACCGTGGCGTCGTGCGTGGTGTACGACCGTGGCGGCATGCAGCCGTCGGAGTACCGCCGCTTCAATATCGAGACCGCCGCCGCCGGCGACGACTACGGCGCCATGCGCGAGGCGCTGACCCGCCGCTACAGCAAGCTGGCGACCGGCGAGGGCAAGCTGCCCGACGTGCTGCTGATCGACGGCGGCAAGGGCCAGGTCGGCGTGGCGCTGGAAGTGCTGGCCGAGGTCGGTGTCGACGTGCCGATTGTCGGTGTCGCCAAGGGCGAAAGCCGCAAGCCGGGGCTGGAAACGTTGATCGTTCCCCATCTGCAAAAGACGCTACAATTGCCGCGCGATCACGCCGCGCTGCACCTGATCCAGACCGTGCGCGACGAGGCGCACCGCTTCGCCATCACCGGCCACCGTGCGCGCCGCGCCAAGGCGCGCACCAGTTCGACGCTGGAGGACATCGCCGGCGTCGGCCCGACGCGGCGCCAGCGGCTGCTGACCCGCTTCGGCGGCCTGCGCGGCGTGGTGGCGGCCAGCATCGACGATCTGGCGCAAGTGGACGGCATCAGCCGCGCGCTGGCAGAAAAAATTTACCAAGCCCTGCACTGAATAAAGACAACCGGATAATGCCCTTCAACCTGCCGATTTTCCTGACCTGGCTGCGCGTCGCCCTGATCCCGGTGTGCGTGGCCGTGTTCTTTCTCCCCGACAGCGTGCTGCTGTCCCACCATCGCAATAGCCTCGGCGCCTTCATCTTTGCGCTGGCCGCCGCCACCGACTGGCTGGACGGCTACCTGGCGCGTCGCCTGGGGCAGACCTCGGCCTTTGGCGCCTTCCTGGACCCGGTGGCCGACAAGCTGATCGTGGCGGCGGCGCTGATCCTGCTGGTGGAGCTGGGGCGCACCGAGGGCTGGATGGCGATGATCATCATCGGCCGCGAGATCGCGATTTCGGCATTGCGCGAGTGGATGGCGGCGCAGGGCAGCCGCGGCAGCGTGGCGGTGGCCTATATCGGCAAGCTGAAAACGGCGGCACAGATGATCGCCATTCTGCTGCTGCTGTATGCCGGTCCGGTTTTACCGGCAATCGATACGCTGATTCTCGGAAATTTTTTCATGGTCATCGCTATTGTTTTGACTTTGTGGTCAATGGTTTACTATCTGCGAATGGCTGCTGCGCAGTTTTCCGGCAAAAAAATCGAGCTGTAAGAGGTTGACAATAATTTTTTGGTCATTATAATTCGCAGCTCTCGACAACGCAGTAATACGGCGGCGACGAGAAGTGATGCGGGAATAGCTCAGTTGGTAGAGCGCAACCTTGCCAAGGTTGAGGTCGCGAGTTCGAGCCTCGTTTCCCGCTCCACACCGATTTTACAGCAGTACAGCAGTATCATGCGACGCGGGAATAGCTCAGTTGGTAGAGCGCAACCTTGCCAAGGTTGAGGTCGCGAGTTCGAGCCTCGTTTCCCGCTCCATACAATTTACGGCGTTATTGTAGTACCCCTGCGGGAATAGCTCAGTTGGTAGAGCGCAACCTTGCCAAGGTTGAGGTCGCGAGTTCGAGCCTCGTTTCCCGCTCCATACAATTTACGGCATCAGGCAGTATCCCTGCGGGAATAGCTCAGTTGGTAGAGCGCAACCTTGCCAAGGTTGAGGTCGCGAGTTCGAGCCTCGTTTCCCGCTCCATATTCGGTCGATATGTGGTCATCACGTATTGCAGGCTTGCGGCGCGATAGCAAAGCGGTTATGCCCCGGATTGCAAATCCGGTCAGTCCAGTTCGACTCTGGATCGCGCCTCCAGATAAAACCCCAGCAAACTAGGTTTGCTGGGGTTTTTGTTTGTCCCCCGTGTCTGTTGCGCTACGGCGACTTGCCCGCGCCGATTGCCGTGCCCGGCGATGTTGCCTAAGCTGGGAGCATCTCCCTGTTGCGGCCAACCTTTGCCATGAACATTCCCGTTACCGATTGTCTGTCCCTGCTGCACCGCTGCAGCTCCCTGGCGCTGGCGACGCAGTCGCAGGCGCTGCCGGGCTACCCCTTTGTCACCGTGCTGCCTTTTGCGCTGGATGCGGCGCATCGGCCGTGGCTGCTGATGAGCGAGCTGGCCGAGCATTGCCGCAATGTGCGTACCGACGGCCGTGTCAGCGTGTTGCTGCAGCAGGGCGGTACCGATGTGCTGCAAGGCGAGCGCATGACGCTGGTTGGCGATCTGCAGGCGATGTCGCCCGATGCGGCGACTCAGGCGCGGCTGCTGCGCTATTGCCCGGCGTTTGCCGACTACCTGGCGTTGGGTGATTTTCATTTTTTCTGCCTGCAGCCCAAGCGCCTGCGCTTTATCGGCGGTTTCGGCCGCATGGGCTGGATCGATGCCGGTGACTGGGCGGCGTTGCCGCAACTGGCGGCGGAACAGGAGCAGGTGTTGCTGGCAGCATTGCAGCCGGCCGATGCGGCATTGCAGCTGCTGGGGCTGGATGTCTGCGGACTGGACGTATTGTGCAACGGCATACGGCAGCGGCTGGATTTTGCCGCACCGGTGGGCGAGGCCGCGCTACTGGCCACGGCGCAGGCGCGGCTGGCCGCGGGTTAGGCGGCTGGTCCTGGCGGGTCTGCACAAGGCTGCCGCGGTGGCGTGCGGCTGCCGCCGTTCGGGTGCCCGGGTTGAATGCCGCGACAGAATGCGTCGGCCCGGTATCGGCCTCGGTCAGGCGTTGCCGTGCTAGCCGCTGCGCCAGTGGCAGATAAGCTCCCTGTGTACGGCGGCGGGCGGCGAGCCAGCCGCATTCGACGCCGCCTGCAAGCCGGGCGCTGCGGAGGTGATGGCGCACTGATCTTCCTCTGTACTATTCCTGCCTGCTTGGCAGCGGCCGCGTACTGAGCGCCGGCCACTGCCGCATCCTCACCCCATGTCACGCCGCAGATCGGGCTGCGGCCAACCTTGCGTTGGCCCTGCGCGCCAGACTGCGCGCATACCTGTCCCTGATCCCGTCTATGGGCAAGACTCTGCTCCAGCACCGCTGCTGGCAAACTTTGGTGTTTGCCGGCTTTGTCGCGCTCATGCGGTGGCGTGTCGCCGGCTGCTGTGGGGTGGCAATTCAGGCCGAAATGTTGCCGTTTGGCCGAGGTGATGCTCACCCCGATAGCGGGTGGCTGCACGACTGACAAACCACGAAGCAATCAGACGACCGCTGCTTGCCGGGTTGCCGCCTTAAACAACAACAGGCAGTCGCTACGGCCAACATTAGGGACAAGAAATACATGGGCTTGATGCGCAAGAAAAGCGTTCAGGGCATGCTGGCGTTCGCGCAGACCTCACAAGGGTTGCACAAGGAGCTGTCGGCGTTTGACCTGACCATGCTGGGGATTGGTGCCATTATCGGCACCGGGATTTTCGTGCTGGCTGGCACCGGTGCCACCGTGGCCGGGGCTGGTGCTGTCGTTCGTGATCGGCGCGCTGGCCTGCGGTTTTGCCGCGCTGTGCTACGCGGAGTTCGCGGCGATGCTGCCGATTTCCGGCTCGACCTATACCTACGCCTACGCCACGCTGGGCGAGCTGGTGGCGTGGATCATCGGCTGGGACCTGATGCTGGAATACCTGCTGGCGTCGTCGGCGGTGTCGGTGGGCTGGTCCGGCTACTTCCAGAGCCTCTTGGCCGGCTTCGGCATTACCCTGCCCGAGGTGCTGACCGCGGCCGCCGGTGCGATGCCGGGCAAGGACACGCTGTTCAACCTGCCGGCATTCTGCATCGCGATGATCATCGCCGGCCTGTTGGCGTTCGGCATCAAGGAATCCAAGCGCGTCAACAATATCGTGGTGCTGATCGAGGTCGCGGTGGTGGTGCTGTTCATCGCCATCGGCATGTGGTACGTGAAGCCGGTGAACTGGTCGCCGGTGCTGCCGTACGGTTTTGACGGCGTGTTCCACGGTGCCGCCATCGTGTTCATCAGCTTCCTCGGCTTCGATGCGGTGACCTGCGCGGCGGAAGAGGTGAAGAACCCGGCACGCGACATTCCGAAAAGGGGTGATCTGGTCGCTGGCGATCTGCTTGCTGCTGTACGTGATCATGACCGGCATCGTGCCGTACGCGCAGTTTGCCGGCATCGACCATCCGGTGTCGCTGGCGCTGCAGGTGGCGAAGCTGGACTGGTTCGCCGGTTTTGTCGACCTGGGCGCCATCCTCGGCATGATGACGGTGATCCTGGTGATGACCTACGGCCAGACCCGCATCCTGCTGGCGATGTCGCGCGACGGTCTGCTGCCGAAGGTGTTCTCCGACATCAACCCGAAATACGGCACCCCGTACAAGGCGATGTGGCTGATCGGGACGGTGATCGCGCTGATCGCCGGCTGCGTGCCGCTGCACACGCTGGCGGTGATCGTGCTGCGCAAGCGCGAGGCGGACCTGCCGCGCAAGTTCTATTGTCCGGCGGTGCCGTATGTGCCGGCGCTGGCGATCCTGTTCTGCGTGTTCCTGATGACGCAGCTGTCGGCGCTGACCTGGGCGCTCTTTGTCGGCTGGCTGCTGATCGGTCTTGGCGTGTACTTCGGCTATTCGCGCCGCAATTCGCTGCTGCACAAACCGCGCTGATCCGCGGTAACCGGATGCGGCCAACCTTGGGGCAGGGTTGGCCGCACTGCTTTTGTACTGCGTGACCGCGTGGAGGCTGCATTACCGTGGGTGTCTGAATAACGGGCGGCCACCCTGTCGTGCCGGGCAAGATGACCCCCGCAGATTGCAGCCGGCAGCGCTTATGCGCTAGAATCAGCGCCCTGTCTGTCGCGCTGTATTGCAGATGCTGGTACTGGTTTTGTTTCTTCCTGCACATGTCGTCAGGGCGGGAGGGCTGTAGTGGCAACGGCTTGCGAGTATCCTGGGCCTGGTTTTGCAGGAGTCAGGCAGGGGTCTGCAGAAAGTGTGCAGGCTGGTGCATCATGCAATGCCCGAGTGGTGAAATCGGTAGACACAAGGGACTTAAACAATTTGAGCCTTCGGGGGGAAACACCCGAAGTGAAGCCCGTCAAAGTCGGCGAAAGCCCTGGATGCCTTGCATCCGAGCCAACGCCGAGCCAAGCCCCCAGGTTCCATGGTTGGGAAGGTGTAGAGAGCAGACGGCGGGCACCTACGGCCGCAAGGCTATGGTGAAGGCGTGCTCCAGCCCACGAACAGCACTTTTGCGCTGGCGGCGAAAGCCGAAGTGGGAAGAAAATCCCTCGTCGCAAGGCGTGCCGGTTCGATTCCGGCCTCGGGCACCACGAAAAAGTCCAGAGCAGTCCAAGAAAGTCCAAAAACCCGCACAGCACAAGGCTCTGCGGGTTTTTTGTTGTCCGGTAGCGTGCAGCAATGTGCAGTAACATCCAGCTTTTTTGTGTACCTTTTTGTGTACCTTTTTTCGGTGCCGGANCCGTGTGTTGTTCTGCTTTTGCCCCTCTAAAAATGCGTAGTGACGGTAGTGACATAGTGACAGCATTGTTTTTAAAGGATTTTTTGAAGGTTTGCCGTAGTGACACCCCCGGTGTCAGGATAGTTGTCGTGTCTTCTGATCGAGTGAGTTGATGGTCCGGGGGCGG
>NZ_BMYP01000024.1 GCF_014652335.1 Vogesella fluminis
CCTGGAAAACCGGACCGGAGTTCGGCCCTGAAATTTACACCACCTTGACGGACGCTATCCGCAGCGGCTATTTGTGGTACAGATAAACCCTGCAATCAAACGATCGTTTTGTTTTCGTTGACGCTGGTGACAGCCACTGTTAGTTTTCTTGCTGGCCTGCAGTGCGACGAATCGATCCGCACGCGACCAGGCTCCTGCTCTTTGCCATCTGGCAGTAGTGGGCCGGGCCACACCAACACGAGGAGAAATGACATGAACAGCGCGGCAAAATGGGCAGCAGCACTGGCAATCGGTGCCTGCACCAATATGGCACTGGCCGCCGGTGCCGGCGGTACCTGGAAAACCATCGACGATGAAACCAGGCAGGCCAAGGCACTGGTGGAAATCAGCGAGACTGCCAGTGGCGAGCTGTCCGGCAAGATCGTGAAGCTGTTTGCCAATCCGGACGCGGTCTGCGACAAGTGCGAGGGCCCGCTGAAGGGCAAGCCGGTGGTGGGCATGACCATCCTCACCGGCCTGAAAAAAGGCGGTGACGGCTGGGAGGGCGGCAAGATTCTTGATCCGAAATCCGGCAAGGTATACAGCGCCAAGGCCAAGCTGGCCGAGGCCGGCAAGAAGCTGGAGGTGCGCGGCTTCATCGGCATGGCGCTGCTGGGCCGCACCCAGACCTGGGAACGCCAGTAAGCCGGCCGCCGCGGCCATCGCGGCCGCACCAGGCAGCAATCGACGGGACAGCTTGGGCTGTCCCGTTTTGCATGGGTACAATGCGGTCATGAACTCTCCTGCCGATATCGCCGGCCAGCCACCACTGGCCGCGCCCGCCACCGCCAAGAAACTGGAGAAGCTGGGCATCCGCCGCCGCTTCGACCTGGTGCTGCACCTGCCGCTGCGCTACGAGGACGAGACCCACCTCTACCCGATCGCCCAGGCGCCGTACGGCCAAGCGGTGCTGGTGGAGGGAGAGGTCACCAACTGCGAGGTACAGTTCCGTCCGCGCCGGCAGCTGGTGGCGCAGATCGAGGACAAGAGCGGCAGGTTGGTGCTGCGCTTCATCCACTTTTACCCCAACACGCAGCAGGCGCTGGCCAGGGGCCGCCGCGTGCGGGCGCTGGGCGAGGTGCGGCGCGGTTTCTTCGGCGACGAGATGGTGCACCCGAAGCTGCGCGAGGTGCATGAGGGCGACCCGCTGGCCGACAGCCTGACCCCGGTCTATCCCACCGTCAACGGCCTGACCCAGCCGGTACTGCGCCGCCTGATCCACGCCGAACTGAAGGCGCAGCCGATGCCGGAGACGCTGCCGGACGACATCCGCCGTCGTCTGGGACTGATGCCGTTTGCCGACGCGGTGCAGCTGCTGCACCGTCCCGGGCCGGAGTACTCCGCCACCCAGCTCACCGACGGCAACCTGCCGGCCTGGCAACGGCTGAAGTTCGACGAGCTGCTGGCGCAGCAGCTGTCGATGCGGCTGGCCTACCGCGCGCGGCGGCAGGGTAGTGCACCGGTGATCGCCGGCGACGGCAGCCTGCGCGCGCGGCTTGCGGCCAACCTGCCGTTTGCGCTGACCGGTGCGCAGCAAAAGGTGCTGGCCGAGATCGTCGCCGATCTGGCGCTGCCGCACCCGATGAACCGCCTGCTGCAGGGCGATGTCGGCAGCGGCAAGACCATCGTGGCGGCGCTGGCGGCACTGGCGGCGATCGAGGCCGGTTTCCAGGTGGCGCTGATGGCGCCGACCGAGATCCTGGCCGAGCAGCACTACGTGAAGCTGGCCGCCTGGCTTGCACCGCTGGGTATCGAGGTGGCGTGGCTGTCCGGCAGCCTGCGCAAGAAGGCGCGCGGCGAGATGGCCGTCCGCATCGCCAGCGGCACGGCGCGGCTGGCAGTCGGTACCCACGCGCTGTTCCAGGACGACGTTGCCTTCAGCCGGCTGGGCCTGGTGATCGTGGACGAGCAGCACCGTTTCGGCGTCGGCCAGCGGCTGGCCTTGCAGCAGAAGGGCGCCGCCCCGCACCAGCTGATGATGTCGGCGACGCCGATCCCGCGCACGCTGGCGATGAGTTTCTACGCCGACCTCGACGTGTCGGTGATCGACGAGCTGCCGCCGGGACGCACGCCCATCGTCACCAAGCTGATCAGCGCCGAACGCCGTGACGAGGTGGTGCGCTTTGTGGATAAGGCCTGCCGCGAGGGTAACCAGGTGTATTGGGTGTGTCCGCTGATCGAGGAGTCGGAAACGCTGCAGCTGCAGACGGCGGTCGATACCCACGCGGTGCTGGTGGAGGATTTGCCGCAATGGGGCGTCGGGCTGGTGCACGGGCGCATGAAACCGGCCGAGAAGGCCGAGGTGATGGCCCGCTTCATCCGCAACGAGCTGCAGCTGCTGGTGGCCACCACGGTGATCGAGGTCGGTGTCGACGTGCCCAATGCCAGCCTGATGGTGATCGAGCACGCCGAACGTATGGGCCTGGCGCAGCTGCACCAGCTGCGCGGCCGCGTCGGCCGGGGCGCGGCCAAGAGCAGCTGCGTGTTGCTATTCGAGACGCCGCTGTCGGAGCTGGCCAAGGCGCGGCTGAAGGTGATCTACGAGAACACCGACGGCTTTGAAATTGCGCGTCAGGACCTGAACATCCGCGGCCCTGGCGAATTCCTCGGTGCCCGCCAGAGCGGCCTGCCGATGCTGCGCTTTGCCGATCTGGAGGCCGATATCGAGCTGCTGGAGGCCGCGCGCGAGCTGGCACCGCAGCTGCTGCAACGTTGGCCGCAATATGCGCAGGCACATCTGGCGCGCTGGCTGGCAGGCCGCGAACACTTCCTGAAGGCGTGAAGGTTGGCCGCATGCGGCCAACCTTCACGGTATGAAAAAGGGCTGCCCGCGGGCAGCCCTTGCCATTTGCGCAGTCGCGCTTACGTGAACAACTTCACACCAGTGTAGTACAGGCCGATGGCCAGACCCATGCTTACCGGCAGGGTCAGTATCCAGGTCAGGGCAATGGTTTTCACGGTCGAGAAGTGGATGCCGGCCTTGTTCACCAGCATGGTACCCGCCACCGCGCTGGAAAGGATCTGGGTGGTCGATACCGGTGCACCGATCAGGCTGGCAAGGCCGATGGACGCCGCAGACATGGTCTGTGCCGCCATCCCCTGCGCATAAGTCATGTCTTCCTTGCCGATTTTTTCGCCCACGGTATGCACCACGCGCTTCCAGCCGATCATGGTGCCCATGCCGATGGCCAGTGCCACTGCGACGATCACCCAGCTCGGTGCATACTCGGTGGTTGCGGACAGATCCTTCTGGATACCCTTGAGCTGCTTCTTGTCTACGTCGCTGATGCCGGCAACCTTGCCGATTTTCTTCGCGGCATCGCCAAGACAGATCAGCTGGGTGCGGACATCCCAGCGCGCGGCCTCCGGCAACTGCTGCAAGGACTTGGCATCGCCGATGGTGCTCAGCAGTACGCCACTTTCCTCCACCACCTTGGACACGCCGCAGGTGTGATTGCCGTTTGCCGGGTACTTGGCGTCGATGATGATCTGGTTGCGCTGGTACATCTCCTTGAGCTGCACCGCGGCGATCTTGGTGTGCTCGATCTGCAGCGGCTCGGCATCCAGATTGACCACGAACTGCGCCGGTGCCAGCGCGATCAGTACCAGCATCACCAGGCCGACACCTTTCTGGCCGTCGTTGGAGCCATGGGTGAAGCTCATGCCCATCGACGACACGATCAGCATGAAGCGCGCCCAGAACGGCGGGTGCTTGCGGCCCTCGATCTGCTGGCGCTGGAACGGCGACTTGTGGATGTTGGACAGCGGGCGTGCCTTCAGCAACGCGAACAGCATCAGGCCGGCCAGACCGGCACCAAACAGCGGCGACACGAACAGCGACAGGAACACGTCGATGGCCTTGCTCCAGTTGATGCCGCTGCCGATCGATTCGCCGGTGAGCAGCGCGTTGCCGATGCCGACGCCGAGGATGGCGCCGATCAGGGTGTGCGAGCTGGATGCCGGGATGCCGAAGTACCAGGTGCCGAGGTTCCACACGATGGCCGAGGCCAGCAATGCGAACACCATCACCATGCCTTGCACGGACTGGATGTTGAGCAGCAGCTCGGTCGGGATCAGGTTGACGATGGCGTAGGCCACGGCCAGGCCGCCAAAGAACACGCCGAGGAAGTTGAAAAGGCCGGACAGCAGCACGGCGGTCTGCGGTTTCATCGACTGGGTGTAGATGACGGTTGCCACGGCGTTGGCGGTGTCATGGAAGCCGTTGATGAATTCAAAGGCGAGTACGAAGGTGACCGATAGTACCAGCGTGATCGCGAGCGATGTGTCCAGTCCCGAAAGAAGTTCCAGCATGATTTGATGTGTAAGGCGTTATCAGAAAGGCGGGATTCTTGGGGTTGCAAGATGACACGTCAAGCGCTTGTAACAATCTTTTTGCGGCGCGTTTGAAATGTGCCAAAGGTATGGGTTTCCGGCTTGACAGTGTTGTATTTTGGATATGGCTAATTTGCTGATTTGAAAAGAAAAATGCCTCCGTTCTGGAGGCATTTCCGGGCTGTAATAAAACAGTAATATTTAGCCGAATTTACCGGTGATGTAGTCTTCGGTCTCCTTGCGCCTGGGCGCAGTGAAGATATCGTCGGTGGCGCCAAATTCCATCAGCTCGCCCAGGTACATGTAGGCGGTGTAGTCGGAGACCCGGGCCGCCTGCTGCATGTTGTGGGTGACGATGGCAATGGTGTAGTCCTGTTTCAGTTCGTGGATCAGTTCTTCGATGTGCGCGGTGGAGATCGGGTCCAGAGCCGAGGTTGGCTCGTCCAGTAGCAGCACTTCCGGGCGGGTGGCGACGCCGCGGGCGATGCACAGGCGCTGTTGCTGGCCGCCGGACAGTGAGTTTCCGGACTGCTTCAGCTTGTCCTTCACCTCATTCCACAGCGCCGCCTTGCGCAGCGCCCATTCCACGCGATCGTCCATTTCGCTGCGCGACAGGTTTTCGTACAGTTTCACGCCGAAGGTGATGTTGTCGTAGATCGACATCGGGAACGGTGTCGGCTTCTGGAACACCATGCCGACACTGGCGCGCAGCATGTTCACGTCGACCGACTTGGTGAGGATGTTCTGGTTGTCGAGCAGAATCTCGCCTTCGGCGCGCATGCCGGGATACAGCTCGAACATGCGGTTGAAGGTGCGCAACAGCGTCGATTTGCCGCAGCCGGACGGGCCGATGAAGGCGGTGACCTTGCCGGCCGGGATGTCGAGGTTGACCTTCTTCAGCGCGAGGAAGTTGCCGTAGTAAAAGTTCAGGTCTTTTACCTTGAGCTTGATTGCTTGTTCAGTCATGGTGCGTCAAGCCTTAATGAGATTGGGTTTTCTGACGGCCCAGCCAGCGGGCAATAATGTTCAGGGTCAGTACGCTGAGCGTGATCAGCAGTGCGCCGGCCCAGGCCAGTGCGTGCCAGTCTTCGTACGGGCTCATCGCGAACTGGAAGATCACGATCGGCAGGTTGGCCATTGGCTGGTTCATGCCGCTCCAGAACTGGTTGTTCAGCGCGGTGAACAGCAGCGGTGCGGTTTCGCCGGAAATGCGTGCCACCGCCAGCAGGATGCCGGTAATCACGCCGGCCTTGGCCGAGCGCAGCGTCACGTACATGGTCACCTTCCACTGCGGTGCGCCGAGGGCGATCGCCGCTTCGCGCAGGCTGTTCGGCACCAGGCGCAGCATGCTCTCGGTGGTGCGCACCACTACCGGAATCACCAGCAGCGACAGCGCCAGCGCGCCGGCCCAGCCGGAGAAGTGGCCCATGGTCACCACGTACATCTCGTAGATGAACAGGCCGATGACGATGGACGGCGCCGACAGCAGGATGTCGTTGATGAAGCGGGTGGCTGGCGCCAGCCAGCCGCGCTCGCCGAATTCTGCCAGGTACACGCCGGCGAGAATGCCGATCGGGGTGCCGAGCAGGGTGCCGAAGAAGGTCATTTTCAGCGAGCCGGCGATGGCGTTGATCAGGCCGCCCTCGGAGCCGGGCGGTGGCGTGATTCTGGTGAACACGTCCACATTCATGCCGGCAAGGCCATGGGCGAGCAAGGTGTACAGGATCCACGCCAACCAGAACAGGCCGAACCCCATCGCCAGCAGCGAGGCGGTCATGTTGAAGCCGTTGACGAAACGGCGCCGGGCGTAGATGGCATTGTTGCGCGAGTATTTGCTTGGGTGTGCCGACATGGTGCGATCCGTATTGGACGAACGGGCGGTCAAGGTAGTAGTCATCATGCTCCCGCTCAGGAATTACGGCCTTCCTGCTTCTTCAGTTGCAGCAGCAGCAACTTGGAGCAGGACAGTACGACAAAGGTGATGAAAAACAGGATCAGGCCGAGTTCGATCAGCGCCGCCATGTGGAATTCGCCGGTGGCTTCGGCGAACTCGTTGGCCAGGGCCGAGGCAATCGAGTTGCCGGCATCGAACAGGCTGGTGGACAGGTTGGTGGAGTTGCCGATCACGAAGGTGACCGCCATGGTCTCGCCCAGCGCACGGCCCAGCCCCAGCATGATGCCACCGATGACGCCGGTCTTGGTGTAGGGCAGTACCACGTTGCGGATCACCTCCCAGGTCGTGCCGCCCAGGCCGTAGGCTGATTCCTTCAGCATTGGTGGCACCACCTCGAACACGTCGCGCATCACCGAGGCAATGAACGGAATCACCATGATCGCCAGGATCAGGCCGGCGGTGAAGATGCCGATGCCCATCGGCGCACCCTGGAACAGGAAGCCGACCAGTGGCCATTCACCAAGATTTTCCATGATCCACGGCTGCACGTGATCGCCGAACAGCGGCGCGAATACGAACAGGCCCCACATGCCGTAAATGATGGACGGGATGCCGGCCAGCAGCTCCACCGCGATGCCCAGTGGCCGCTTCAGCAGCGGCGGGCAGATCTCGGTCAGGAAAATGGCAATGCCGAAGCTGACCGGGACTCCGATCAGCAACGCGATAAAAGAGGTCACCAGGGTGCCGAAAATCGGCACCACCGCGCCATAGTTTTCTGATACCGGATCCCATTCGGTACTGGTCAGAAAGCCCCAGCCAAAGTGCCGGATGCTGGGCATGGCGCCGATGACAAGTGAAATCAGGATGCCGACCAGCAGGGCTAGCACCAGGAAGGCAAAGACCCGGGTGGTCAAGCGGAACAGCGAATCCAGCATCATCTGGCGTTTCAGGTTGGCGCCGTTGCTTAGTTTTTCCATGAAAATCTCTTGGTCTGATTGGCAGACAAAAAGCCGAGGAGGTCCTCCCCGGCTTGTACTTCAGTCTTGCAGCAGCTTACTTCCAGACCGGGGAGCCGGAGGTGGCGGTGATCTGCTTCCAGCTGTTGCGGATTACCGTCTTCACATTGGCCGGCATCGGCACGTAATCCATCTGGGTGGCGGTGTTGTCGCCGTTGCTGTAGGCCCAGTCGAAGAATTTCAGTGCTTCCTGTGCCTGCTCCGGCTTGTCCTGCTTCTTGTGCATCAGGATGAAGGTGGCGCCGGAGATCGGCCAGCTGTCCTTGCCGGGCTGGTTGGTCAGGATCAGGTAGAAGCCGGGGGCCTTGGTCCAGTCAGCGTTGGCTGCAGCGGCCTTGAATGTCAGGTCATCCGGATTGACGAACGTGCCGGCGGCATTCTGTACCTGGGCATGTGCAATCTTGTTCTGCTTGGCGTAGGCATATTCCACATAACCGATGGAACCCTTGATACGGGTTACATAGTTGGCCACGCCTTCATTGCCCTTGCCGCCGACGCCGGTTTTCCAGTTCACTGCGGTGCTCTCGCCGATGGCGGATTTCCACTCCGGCGAAACCTTGGACAGGTAATTGGTGAAGATGAAGGTGGTGCCGGAGCCGTCGGAGCGGCGTACCACGGTGATTTTCTGGTCCGGCAGCTTCACGCCCGGGTTCAGCTTGCCGATGGCGGCATCGTTCCAGTTGGCGACCTTGCCAAGGTAGATCTCGGCCAACAGCGGACCGGACAGCTTCAGTTGACCGGCACCGATGCCCGGTACGTTAACGACCGGCACCACGCCGCCGATCACGGTCGGGAACTGGGTCAGGCCGTGTTTGTCCAGATCCTCCGGCTTCAGCGGCATGTCGGAAGCACCGAAATCAACGGTCTTCGACTGGATCTGCTTGATACCACCACCGGAACCGATGGACTGGTAATTCATGTTGTTGTTGGTCTTGGCCTTGTAAGCCTCGGCCCATTTGGCGTACAGCGGGTACGGGAAGGTGGCGCCAGCCCCGGTGATGTCGGCCGCAAACGCATTGCTTGCAACAAAACCGGAAACCACCAGCGTGGCGGCCCAACGAATAGAATGTTTCATGCTTGCTCCTAGAGTTCACGACTGGTTTCGATGCAGGCATCCTAAGGGAGGCTCTTTGCAGAAATATTACAGTCATGACCATGCACAGTAATGTAGTACCCGCTGATATAATTTGCCCATTAAAAACAGCACTCAGGGTATTCGGCATGACTGGCAAACTGGTAATCGGCAACTGGAAGATGAACGGGCGGCTTGCGGCCAACCTTGTGCTGATCGAGGCGCTGCAGGCCGATGCGGCCGTGCAGGCGGCCCGGGTGGCGGTAGCGCCGCCGTTTGCCTACCTTGGGCAGGCTGCTGCGCTGCTGGCTGGCAGCAATATTGCGCTGGCGGCACAGGATGTCAGCGCCTTTGACAAGGATGGTGCCTACACTGGCGAGGTCAGTGGTGCGATGCTGGCCGATGTCGGCTGTCGCTATGTGCTGATCGGCCACTCCGAGCGCCGCCAGTATTTTGCCGAAGGTCACGACTTGCTGGCGCGCAAGCTGCAGGCCGCCGTCGCTGCCGGCCTGATTCCCGTCTATTGCGTAGGCGAAACGCTGGCCGAGCGCGAAGCCGGTACCTATAAGGCGGTGATTGCCGGGCAGTTGGCGGTACTGGGCGCGCTGGCCGGCTATGACTGCGTGGTGGCGTATGAGCCGGTATGGGCGATCGGTACCGGAAGGGTTGCCAGTATCGAGCAGATCGACGATATGCACCAATATATCCGGGAGGCTTTGTTGCAATGCCATGGTGCTTCTGGTAGTATTCGCGTCCTCTATGGAGGCAGCGTCAAGGCCGACAATGCAGAGGCGATTTTTGCGCTGCAGAGTGTCGATGGCGCCTTGGTTGGCGGGGCATCTCTGGATGTCGATAACTTTGGGCGAATTTGCCAGGCTGCTAAAAAAACGGTATAGTATGGAACTTCTGAATACATTAGCACTCGTTGCCATGCTGGTTTCTGCGCTGGCAATCATCATTCTTGTCCTGATGCAGCATGGCAAGGGTGCGGATATGGGTGCGGCTTTCGGTAGTGGTGCATCGGGTAGTCTGTTTGGTGCCACCGGTTCCGCAAATTTTCTGAGTAGGGCTACTGCGATTGCGGCAGTCGTATTCTTTTCGTCCTTGATGGTTATTGGTTTCTTTCATTCCTCGGCCAAGACGGAATTGGGCGTGATGAGTGGGGTTTCCAGCCAGTCTGCATCGCCACTCCCGAGCGACGCTGATAAGAGCAAGGCCTCTGGTTCTGTGATTCCAGAGTAAAAATCGAGTTTGTATAGTGCCGACATGGTGAAATTGGTAGACACGCTATCTTGAGGGGGTAGTGGCCATAGGCTGTGTGAGTTCGAGTCTCACTGTCGGCACCACATTCAAAAAGCAGGCCATCGGGAAACCGGTGGCCTGTTTTACTTGGAGCCAAGGAGGTCTTTGACCTCCTTTCTTTTAGAGGTGCGCGGGAAATGCTGCAAAATTACTTTCCCATTCTGATGTTCGTTGTCGTCGGCCTGCTGGTTGGCGTCGGTCCATTGCTTCTGGGGTGGCTGTTGGCCCCGAATCGTCCTGATCCTGAAAAGCTTTCTCCATACGAATGCGGCTTCGAAGCATTTGAAGATGCGCGTATGAAGTTTGACGTCCGGTATTACCTGGTCGCCATTCTTTTCATTCTCTTCGATCTGGAAATTGCCTTTCTCTTTCCGTGGGCGGTTGTGCTCAAAGAACTGGGCATGTATGGCTTTGGCGTCATGATTGAGTTCATTACGGTGCTGACCATCGGTTTCGTCTACATGTGGAAAAAGGGAGCTCTGGAATGGGAGTAGAAGGCGTTCTTGAAAAGGGCTTTGTCACCACGACGGCTGACAAGCTCATTAACTGGACCCGTACTGGTTCCCTGTGGCCGATGACCTTCGGTCTGGCCTGCTGTGCGGTGGAGATGATGCATGCGGGTGCTGCCCGTTATGACCTCGACCGTTTCGGTATCGTGTTCCGTCCCAGTCCACGTCAGTCCGACCTGATGATTGTCGCCGGTACCCTGTGCAACAAGATGGCTCCGGCCCTGCGCAAGGTGTACGACCAGATGGCCGAGCCACGCTGGGTAATTTCCATGGGCTCCTGTGCCAATGGCGGCGGCTACTATCACTACTCTTATTCTGTCGTTCGCGGCTGTGATCGTATTGTTCCGGTTGATGTTTATGTGCCGGGCTGTCCGCCGACTGCAGAGGCGTTGCTTTACGGCATCATCCAGCTGCAGAACAAGATCAAGCGTACCAATACTATCGCCCGCTGAGGTTAAACCATGGCATCCAGAATGGAAGTGCTCAAGTCGGCGGTAGAGCGTGTGCTTGGCAGCAAGGTTGTATCGGCCAAGATTGCGCTCGGTGAGCTGACTATCGTCTGTAAATCCGTGAACGTGACCGAAGCAATGACCACATTGCGCGATCACCCAGAGTTGGCGTTCGAACAGTGTATCGACGTCTGCGGCATGGACTACAGCACCTACCAAGACCAACCACAAGACGGCCCGCGTTTTGCAGTGGTCTATCATTTGCTGTCCCTCGTGCACAACGTGCGCCTGCGTGTGCGCGTATTTGCCGAGGATGACGATTTCCCGGTCGTGCCCAGCGTGGTGGAAATCTGGAATACGGCCAACTGGTTCGAGCGCGAAGCATTCGACCTGTTCGGCATCATCTTCGAAGGTCATCCGGACCTTCGCCGCATCCTTACCGACTACGGTTTTGTCGGTCACCCGTTCCGCAAGGACTTCCCGCTATCCGGCCATGTCGAGATGCGTTACGACGCAGTTCAGCAGCGCGTGATCTACCAGCCGGTCACCATCGAACCGCGTGAGATTACGCCACGCATCATTCGCGAGGAGAACTACGGTGGCTGATATCCGTAACTACACCCTGAACTTCGGTCCGCAGCACCCGGCCGCGCACGGCGTATTGCGCCTGGTGCTGGAGCTGGATGGCGAGGTGGTGCAGCGTGCCGATCCGCATATTGGCCTGCTGCATCGCGGCACCGAGAAGCTGGCCGAAAGCAAGACCTTTATCCAGTCGTTGCCATACATGGACCGTCTCGACTACGTGTCGATGATGTGCAACGAGCATGCCTACTGCCTGGCGATCGAAAAGCTGGCCGGTATCGACGTGCCGGAACGTGCCCAGTACATCCGCGTGATGTTTGCCGAAATCACCCGTATCCTTAATCATCTGCTATGGATCGGTGCGCACTCCATCGACATCGGCGCGATGACCATGTTCCTGTACGCGTTCCGCGAACGCGAGGACCTGATGGACTGCTACGAGGCGGTTTCCGGTGCCCGTCTGCACGCGGCCTACTTCCGTCCGGGCGGTGTCTATCGCGACCTGCCGGACAGCATGCCGCAGTACAAGGCTTCCAAGATCCGCAACGCCAAGGAAATCGCGCGCCTGAACGAAACCCGCAAGGGCTCGATGCTCGATTTCATCGAAGACTTCACCAACCGCTTCCCGGCCTGTGTCGATGACTACGAGACCCTGCTGACGGATAACCGCATCTGGAAGCAGCGTACGGTCGGTATCGGCGTAGTGACCCCGGAACGTGCCAAGAATCTGGGGATGACCGGCCCGATGCTGCGTGGTTCCGGCATCGCCTGGGACTTGCGCAAGATGCAGCCGTATGACGTGTACGACCGCATGGAGTTCGATATTCCTGTCGGCGTTACCGGCGATTGTTATGACCGGTATCTGGTACGCATGGAAGAAATGCGCCAGTCCAACCGCATCATCCGGCAGTGTGTAAAGTGGCTGAAGGCCAATCCCGGTCCGGTCATTACCGATAATCACAAGTTTGCCCCGCCTAGCCGTGAAGACATGAAGAGCAATATGGAGGAGTTGATCCACCATTTCAAACTCTTCACCGAAGGCATGCATGTGGCTGAGGGCGAGGCCTATGCTGCTGTAGAACATCCGAAAGGCGAGTTCGGCATCTATCTGGTTTCCGATGGCGCCAACAAACCTTACCGTCTGAAAATCCGTGCGCCAGGCTATGCCCATCTGGCCAGTCTGGATGAAATGTCTCGTGGCCACATGATTGCCGACGTTGTCGCCATCATTGGTACTCAGGACGTGGTATTTGGGGAGATCGACCGCTGATGTTATCCGCAGAATCGCTTGCAAAAATTGACCGTGAGCTTGCCAAGTATCCTGCCGACCAGTTCCGGTCTGCCATCATGGGTGCCTTGCGCATTGCCCTGACCGAGCGTCGTGAAACCGGTGTCACGCCGGAGGCGCGCTGTCTCAATGCCGAAGTGATCGAGTTTGTTGCCAATTATGTCGGCATCCCGCCGGTGGCAGCTTATGAGGTTGCAACATTTTACAATATGTATGATATGAAGCCTGTCGGCAAGTACAAGCTGACAGTCTGCACCAACCTGCCTTGTGCCTTGCGTGGTGGCGTCAATACAGCCCACTACATCGGGGAGAAACTGGGTATCGGCATCGGTGAAACCACTGCCGACGGCAAGTTCACCCTGCTGGAAGGGGAGTGCATGGGCGCCTGTGGTGACGCGCCGGTACTGCTGGTGAACAACCATAAAATGTGCAGCTTCATGACACGCGAAGCTATCGATAAGAAACTGGCGGAGTTGGAATAATGGCAGTTTTCGTCAATGGCGTGATTTTCGAGGGCGTGGACACCGCCGCTCCGGACTGCTGGCGCCTCGAGGCCTATATGGCTCGCGGTGGCTATCAGGCCCTCAAGAAGATTCTTGATAGCAAGATTCCCCAGGAAGACGTGATCGCCGAAGTGAAGAACTCCGGCCTGCGTGGCCGCGGTGGCGCCGGTTTTCCGACCGGCCTGAAGTGGAGCTTCATGCCGCGCTCCTTCCCCGGTGACAAGTATGTGGTCTGTAACACCGACGAGGGTGAGCCCGGCACGTTCAAGGATCGCGACATCATCCGCTACAATCCGCACGCACTGATCGAGGGCATGATCATTGCCGGTTACGCGATGAGTGCCAAGGCGGGCTACAACTATATCCACGGTGAAATATTCGAGGCCTACGAGCTGTTCGAAGAGGCGCTGGACGAGGCGCGCAAGGCCGGTCTGCTGGGGCAGAACATTCTCGGCACCGACTTCAGCTTCGACCTGTTCGCACACCACGGCTACGGCGCCTACATCTGCGGCGAAGAAACCGCGCTGCTGGAATCGCTGGAAGGCAAGAAAGGCCAGCCGCGCTTCAAGCCGCCGTTCCCGGCCAGCTTCGGCCTGTACGGCAAACCGACCACCATCAACAACACCGAGTCCTTCGCCTCCGTGCCGTTCATCATCCGTGACGGCGCACAGAAGTTTCTCGAGGCGGGCAAGCCGAACAACGGTGGTACCAAGCTGTTCTCCGTTTCTGGCCATGTCAACCGCCCCGGCAACTACGAGATTCCGCTGGGTACTCCGTTCGCCACGCTGCTGGAAATGGCCGGCGGCATGAAGGACGGCAAGAAGCTCAAGGCAGTGATTCCGGGTGGTTCGTCGGCACCGGTGCTGCCGGGTGAGGTGATGATGGAGCTGACCATGGATTACGACAGTATTTCCAAGGCCGGTTCGATGCTGGGTTCCGGTGCGGTCATCGTGATGAACGACGACGTATGCATGGTCAGGGCGCTGGAGCGACTGGCCTACTTCTATCACGAAGAGTCCTGCGGCCAGTGCACGCCATGCCGTGAAGGCACCGGCTGGCTGTACAAGGTGATCCATCGCATCGCCAATGGCGAAGGCCGTGACGGCGATCTGGAGCTGTTGGAATCTGTCGGGAACAATATGGCGGGCCGCACGGTTTGCGCCTTGGCTGACGCAGCCGTGTTCCCTGTTCGTAGTTTCACCAAGCACTTCCGCAATGAGTTTGAATATCTCATTAAGCACAAGAAGCCCTTGGTGGATCACAAATGGTGTTGAGCGATGCTTGAAATCGAAATCGACGGAAAAAAACTGACGGTCAACCAGGGCAGCACCATCATGGATGCAGCCCACACCGCTGGTACGCATATTCCCCACTTCTGCTACCACAAGAAACTGTCCATTGCGGCCAACTGTCGCATGTGCCTGGTGGAAGTGGAAAAGGCGCCCAAGCCTTTGCCGGCCTGTGCCACGCCGGTTACCGACGGCATGAAAGTGCATACTGCCTCGCCGCTGGCGAAGAAGGCACAGGCCGGGGTGATGGAGTTCCTGCTGATCAACCACCCGCTGGATTGCCCGATCTGCGATCAAGGCGGCGAATGCCAGCTGCAGGATCTGGCCGTGGGTTACGGCAACTCCTCCTCCCGCTACCAGGAAGAAAAGCGTGCGGTGGTCGGCAAGGACATGGGGCCGCTGGTTTCCGCCGAGGAAATGAGCCGCTGCATCCATTGCACCCGCTGCGTGCGCTTTACCGAAGAGATCGGTGGCTTCCAGGAAATCGGGATGGCCAACCGCAGCGAGTTCTCGGAAATCCTGCCCTTCCTCGGCAAGACCGTGAATTCGGAAATCTCCGGCAACGTCATCGACCTGTGCCCGGTGGGTGCACTGACTTCCAAGCCGTTCCGTTACAGTACCCGTGCCTGGGAGCTGTCGCGCCGCAAGTCGGTCAGCCCGCATGATGGTCTGGGCAGCAACCTGATTGTTCAGGTCAAGCAGAACCAGGTAATGCGTGTCCTGCCGCTGGAAAACGAAGACATCAACGAGTGCTGGATCGCTGACCGCGACCGCTTCTCGTATGAAGGTCTGAACAGCGTCGAGCGCCTGCAAAAGCCGATGATCAAGTTTGACGGCAAGTGGCACGAAACCGACTGGCAGACCGCACTGGAATACGTGGTCAAGGGCCTCAACGGCGTGGCCAAAGACTATGGCAAGGACGCCATCGGTTTCCTGGCCAGCCCGCACAGCACCACCGAAGAACTGTATCTGGCACAAAAGCTGGCGCGCAGCTTTGGTGTAAACAATATCGATGCCGCACTGCGCCGCAGTGACAAGCGTGTCGCCGTTGCGCAGCAAGGGGCGCTGTGGCTGGGCTCCAGCATCATCGAGTTGCTGGCTGCCAAATCGGTACTGGTAGTGGGTTCCACCCAGCGCAAGGAGCAGCCACTGCTGGCATCGCGCCTGCGCCAGGCGGTCAAGAAGGGTATGGCACTGAATGTGATCCATACCAGCGACGATGACCTGCTGACCCGTATCAACGGCAAGCTGATCGTGTCGCCGCTGGCGCTGGTCAATGCGCTGGCCCAGGTGCTGAAGGCCGCAGTGGAAATCAAGTCCGCATCGACTGCGCTGGACCTGTCTGCGGCCAACGTTAGCGCCGAAGCGCGCGCGATTGCCGACAGCCTGTGTGCGGCCGAATCCGCCGCCGTGGTACTGGGTAACGTGGCACAACACCACCCGGCGTTTGCCGAGTTGCTGTCGCTGGCCCAGGAAATCGGCCGCGTGACAGGTGCCCGTTTCGGTATCGCTGCCGAAGCCGCCAACAGCGTGGGTGCCGACATCGCCGGTGCCAACCCGCAACGCGGGCCGATGGGCAAGGCGGTCACTGCCGGTATCGGAGCCAGCGAGATGCTGGCCGCGCCGCGCAAGGCTTACCTGCTGCTCAACAGCGAGATCGAGGCCGATGCCTACAACAGCAGCCAGGCCGTTGCCGCGATGAAGCAGGCCGCCACCGTAATTGCCCTGACCGCATTCAAGGGTGAGTCGCTGCTGGACTACGCCGACGTGCTGCTGCCGATCGCGCCGTTCTCCGAAACGGCCGGTTCCTTCGTCAACATGGAAGGCAGGCTGCAGCCGTTCAACGGCGTGGTACGTCCACTGGGTGAAACCCGCCCGGCCTGGAAAGTACTGCGCGTGCTGGGCAACATGCTCAACCTGTCCGGTTTCGATTTCAACAGCGCGGAAGATGTGCGCGCCGAACTGCTGGCGCATGGCGACATCGCCGCGGCACTGAATAACCAACTGGCCAGTATTGCGGCCAACGTTGCCGCCGGCGACGCGCTGGTGCGTGTTGGTGAAGTGCCAATGTACCAGGCCGATGCCATCTGCCGCCGTGCCGTATCGCTGCAGAAGACTGCAGATGCCGCGGTACCCGTGATTGCCCTCAATCCGCAAGACATCGCCAAACTGGGTCTGGCGGCAGGTCAGCCTGCCATCGTCAGCCAGGGAGAGGCCGAAGTCCGCCTGCAACTGGTGGCCGACGCTGCCGTTGCTACCGGTGCGGTCCGTGTCGCTGCTGCCCATCCGGCAACGCAGGCACTGGGTGGTCTGTTCGAACCGATTCAGATCAAGCGAGGATAAGTCATGGAATTGCTGCAAAACTTGCTGGGAACCGAGGCCGGTCTGGCGGTATGGACCTTGCTGAAGATTCTGGCCATCGTTGCTCCGCTGATGATTGGTGTCGCCTATCTGACCTTGGCAGAACGCAAGGTGATCGGCTACATGCAGATCCGTATCGGCCCTAACCGTGTCGGCCCGAAAGGGCTGCTGCAGCCGATGGCCGACGGCCTCAAGCTGCTGCTGAAAGAGATCATTCTGCCGACCAGATCGAGCAAGGGGCTGTTTCTGATTGCGCCGGTACTGTCGATCATGCCGGCACTGGCAGCGTGGGCGGTGATCCCGTTCACCGATAGCTTGGTGCTGGCCAATATCGATGCATCCTTGCTGTTCATCATGGCGATCACCTCGATGGGTGTTTACGGCGTGATCGTGGCCGGCTGGGCGGGTAACTCCAAGTATTCCTTCCTTGGTGCGTTGCGCTCTTCCGCACAGATCGTGTCCTACGAAATCTCGATGGGCTTTGCGCTGGTTGGTGTCCTGATGGTGTCCGGCAGCCTGAACCTGGTTGACATCGTCAATCAGCAGGGTCATGGCATCGGTGGTGGCTCGGCACTGTCGTGGAACTGGCTGCCGCTGTTCCCGCTGTTCCTGGTGTACCTGATTTCCGGTGTTGCCGAAACCAACCGCGCTCCGTTCGACGTGGCGGAAGGCGAATCGGAGATCGTGGCGGGTTTCCACGTGGAATACTCCGGCATGGCCTTCGCCGTGTTCTTCCTGGCGGAATACGCCAACATGATCCTGGTATCGGCACTGACCGCCATCATGTTCATGGGTGGCTGGCTGTCGCCGTTCCCGGCATCGTGGGGTGCGCTGGGCGCGTCCGGTGTGATCTGGCTGCTGGTCAAGATGTCTCTGGTGCTGTTCATGTTCCTGTGGTTCCGTGCCACCTTCCCGCGCTATCGCTACGACCAGATCATGCGTCTGGGCTGGAAAATCTTCATCCCGCTGTCGCTGGTTTGGGTACTGGTGCTTGGTGCCTGGATGATGAGCCCGCTGTCGCTGTGGAACTGATAGGGATTGGATGAATAGCATGGAAATGATCCGAAATTTTTTCAAAACCTTCCTGCTGGTGGAGCTGGTGCAGGGCCTGATGGTGACCGGTCGTCACTTCTTCGCCCGCAAGATCACCGTCCAGTTCCCGGAAGAGAAGACCCCGATCTCGCCGCGCTTCCGTGGCCTGCACGCGCAGCGCCGTTACGCCAACGGTGAAGAGCGTTGCATCGCCTGTAAGCTGTGCGAGGCCGTGTGCCCGGCAATGGCCATCACCATCGAGTCGGAACAGCGTGACGACGGTACCCGTCGCACCAGCCGTTACGACATCGACCTGACCAAGTGCATCTTCTGCGGCTTCTGCGAAGAAGCCTGCCCGGTCGATGCCATTGTGGAAACGCACATTTTTGAATACCACGGCGAAAAACGTGGCGACCTCTACTACACCAAGCCGATGCTGCTGGCGGTGGGTGACAAGTACGAGGCTGAAATTGCGGCCAACAAGGCTGCCGATGCCAAGTATCGCTAAGGGGGAGACATGAGCTTTCAAGCTGTTGTGTTTTATGTGCTGTCGCTGGTCCTGATCGTCGCCGCGTTCCGCGTGGTGACGGCCAAGAATCCGGTTCATGCAGCCTTGTATCTGGTACTGGCGTTCTTTACCGCTTCCGGCCACTGGCTGCTGCTGCAGGCCGAGTTCCTGGCCATTGCCCTGGTGCTGGTCTATGTCGGTGCGGTGATGGTGTTGTTCCTGTTCGTGGTGATGATGCTGGACATCAATATCGAGAAGCTACGCGAAGGCTTCTGGCAGCACTTCCCGCTGGCCGGCACCGTGGCGCTGGTGATGGTGGCCGAGATGGTGCTGATCCTGTCCAGCCCGGAGGCCAACCTTGCCGGCTTCCAGGCCGGTCCTGCGGTTGCGGCCGATGCCAGCAACGTGCGCGAACTGGGTCGTCAGCTGTATACCGTTTACCTGCTGCCATTCGAGGCGGCGGCGGTCGTGCTGCTGGTCGCGATGGTTGCCGCCATCGGCATCACCATGCGCAAGCGTGCCGACAGCAAGTACATCAATCCGGCGGAGCAGGTGCGGGTGCGTCGTAATGACCGCGTGCGCATGGTTCAGGTTCAGGCGGTGAAGCCTGAAGCGGACTCTGCTTCTGACATCAACGAGCAACAGGCCTGACGGCCGATTAGGAGGACACGTGCTTTCACTCACACACTTCCTGGTTCTGGCCGGCATCCTGTTTGCCATCAGCGTACTGGGTATTTTCCTGAACCGGAAAAACCTGATCATTCTGCTGATGGCCATCGAACTGATGTTGCTGGCGGTGAACTACAACTTCATCGCGTTTTCGCACTATCTGTCTGATACGGCTGGGCAGATCTTCGTCTTCTTCATCCTTACCGTCGCGGCGGCAGAGTCGGCGATTGGTCTGGCGATTCTGGTGGTGTTGTTCCGTAAACTGGACACCATCAACGTAGAAGACTTGGGCAGCCTCAAAGGCTAAGGCAACCGGATACCACTTTAAAAAGCACGACAAACATGGATATGAAGAGCTTATACCTGCTGATTGCGCTCTCACCTCTGGTGGGGTCGGTCATTGCAGGCCTGTTTGGATGGGCGATTGGTCGCCGTGCTGCACACGTTGTTACCATTCTTGGCGTGGCAGTTTCGGCGGTTCTCTCGATTGGCGTACTGAAGGGCTTCCTTGACGGCAGCACCCAGGTATTCAATGCCCCTGTATACACTTGGTTGACGGTCGGTGGTTTCGAGTTCTCCGTCGGCTTCCTCGTTGACTCGCTGACCGCGATGATGCTGGTGGTGGTGACCAGCGTGTCGCTGATGGTGCATATCTACACCATCGGCTACATGCACGAAGACCCGGGTTACCAGCGCTTCTTCAGCTACATCTCGCTGTTTACCTTCTCGATGCTGATGCTGGTGATGTCCAACAACTTCATCCAGCTGTTCTTTGGCTGGGAAGCGGTGGGTCTGGTCTCCTATCTGCTGATCGGCTTCTGGTTCAAGCGTCCAACCGCGATCTTCGCCAACCTGAAGGCCTTTCTGGTCAACCGCGTGGGGGACTTCGGCTTCCTGCTCGGTATCGGCCTGGTATTGGCCTATTTTGGCGGTTCGCTGAACTACAGCGACGTGTTCGCTGCGGCGCCAGCGTTGGCCAGCAAGACCATCCAGATCATCCCGGGCGTGGAATGGTCGCTGCTGACCGTGACCTGCATCCTGCTGTTCATCGGCGCGATGGGTAAGTCGGCGCAGTTCCCGCTGCATGTTTGGCTGCCGGACTCGATGGAGGGTCCGACTCCGATCTCCGCACTGATCCACGCTGCCACCATGGTGACCGCCGGTATCTTCATGGTCTCGCGCATGAGCCCGCTGTTCGAAATGTCGGATACCGCACTGAACGTGGTGATGGTGGCCGGCTCGATTACCGCGCTGTTCATGGGTTTCCTGGGCGTGGTGCAGAACGATATCAAGCGCGTGGTGGCTTATTCCACCCTGTCGCAGCTGGGTTACATGACCGTGGCACTGGGCGCCTCCGCCTACTCGGTGGCCATGTTCCACGTGATGACGCATGCCTTCTTCAAGGCGCTGCTGTTCCTTGGCGCCGGTTCCGTGATCATGGGCATGCACCATGACCAGGACATGCGTAACATGGGCGGCCTGCGCAAGTACATGCCGGTTACCTGGATCACCTCGCTGCTGGGTTCGCTGGCACTGATTGGTACTCCGTTCTTCTCCGGCTTCTACTCCAAGGATTCCATCATCCTGGCCGTGGAGCACAGTAACCTGGCGGCTTCCGGCTTTGCCTACTTTGCCGTGATCGCCGGCGTGTTCGTGACCGCGTTCTACTCTTTCCGCATGTACTTCCTGGTCTTCCACGGCAAGGAACGCTGGATGGAGAACCACGGTTCGCACCACGCCCATGAAGGCGATCATGACGACGAAGAACCGTCCGATGACCACCACCATGGTCTGGGCCCGAACGACAAGCCGCACGAGTCGCCATGGGTGGTAACCCTGCCACTGGCACTGCTGGCAATTCCTTCGGTGCTGATCGGCTTCTTCGCCATCCATCCGCTGGTTGGTGGCGAGTTCTTCAACGGCGTGATTTTCACCAACCTGGAAGCGCATCCGGGTCTGGAGGCGGCAATGCATCATGCCCATGATGCGATGGCCATGGGTCTGCACGCCTTCATGACTCTGCCGTTCTGGTTGGCCGCAGCCGGTGTGGCACTGGCCTGGTTCTTCTATATGAAGGCGCCGCACATCCCGGCTTCCATCAAGCAGAAGTTCTCCGGCGTACACACGCTACTCGAGAACAAGTACTACATGGACGAGCTGTACTTCGCCGTGTTTGCCAACGGTTCGCGCGCACTGGGCACTTTCTTCTGGAAAGCCGGTGACATGCTGCTGATCGATGGCTTGCTGGTGAATGGCAGCGCCCGTCTGGTCGGCTCGGTATCCAGAGCGGTCCGCAAGCTGCAAACCGGTTTCATCTACAGCTACGCTGCGGTGATGATCATCGGGGTGCTGGTTCTGATGACGTACTGGTTCAAGCCGCTGATCCTCCGTTAAGGATCGGTACCGGAATCGATATAACAAATTAGGTTCTCGATATGTTTGCTAATCCTTTGAGTCTGGTGATCTGGACCCCCATCGTAGCCGGCCTGCTGGTGCTGGCGACCGGTGGCGACCAGCGCGCACCGCTGGCGCGCTGGCTGGCGCTGGCTGGTGGCGTGCTGGGGTTCCTGGTGTCGCTCCCGTTGTTTACGCAGTTCGACAACCTGCATGGCGGCATGCAGTTTGTCGAAAACATGCCGTGGATCGAATCCCTCGGTATCAACTATCACTTGGGGGTGGACGGCATCTCGATGCTGTTCATCGTGCTGAACAGCTTCACTACGCTGATGGTGATCCTGGCCGGCTGGGAGGTGATCCAGAAGCGCACCGCGCAGTACATGGCCGCGTTCCTGATCATGTCCGGCCTGATCAACGGCGCCTTCGCGGCGCTGGACGCGATCCTGTTCTACGTGTTCTTCGAGGGCATGCTGATCCCGATGTACCTGATCATCGGTGTGTGGGGCGGTCCGCGTCGCGTTTACGCTTCGATCAAGTTCTTTCTGTACACTCTGCTGGGTTCGCTGCTGATGCTGGTGGCGTTCATCTACCTGTACTTCCAGGCCGGCAACAGCTTTGACATCCAGGCCTTCCAGGCACTGAAGCAGATCCCGATGCAGGTGCAGATCCTGCTGTTCATCGCCTTCTTCCTGTCGTTTGCGGTGAAGGTGCCGATGTGGCCGGTGCACACCTGGTTGCCGGATGCCCACGTAGAGGCGCCAACCGGTGGTTCCATGGTGCTGGCGGCGATCACGCTGAAGATCGGTGCGTACGGCTTCCTGCGGTTTGCACTGCCTATCGTGCCGGATGCGTCGATCGAGCTGGCCCCGATCATGATCGGCCTGTCGCTGGTAGCGGTGGTGTACATTGGTCTGGTGGCACTGGTGCAGACCGATATGAAGAAACTGGTGGCCTACTCCTCCATCTCGCACATGGGCTTCGTGACGCTGGGCATGTTCCTGTTCACCGGCAGCCAGATGAATGCGTGGGCGGTGGAAGGTGCACTGGTACAGATGGTGTCGCACGGCTTCGTCTCCGCCGCGATGTTCTTCTGCATCGGCGTGATGTATGACCGCGTGCACAGCCGCAACATCGCCGACTACGGCGGTGTCGCCAACAAGATGCCGATTTTCGCCGCCTTCATGATGCTGTTCGGCATGGCCAACTCCGGTCTGCCTGCCACTTCCGGCTTCGTCGGCGAATTCATGGTGATCATGGGCGCGGTGCAGGTGAACTTCCTGGTTGCCGCACTGGCTGCCACCACCCTGATCTTCGGTGCCGCCTACACCCTGTGGATGTACAAGCGCGTGATCTTTGGTGATGTGAACAACCACCATGTCGAAGAGATGAAGGACGTCAACAAGCGTGAATTCCTGATTCTGGTGATCCTGGCCGTGACCGTACTGGGCATGGGTCTGTACCCGCAGCTGTTCGTTGAGAAGATGCACCTGTCTGTCAATGAACTGATCGCGCACGTTGCGCAAAGCAAGCTCTAAGAGGCCACAAGGAATACGAAATGAATTGGGCTGATCTCAATCTGATGCCGGCTTTGCCAGAGATGTTCCTGCTGGGGGCTCTGTCGGTAATCCTCATTCTTGACCTGTTTATCCCGGACGCCAAGCGCGGCATCACCTACGCACTGTCGCTGCTGACACTGCTGGTTTGTGCCGTGATCCAGGTTTCCACTTTCGAGCCGTTCGCCACCATTACCCTCAGTGGCATGTTTGTCGATGATCCGCTGTCGGACATCGTCAAGGTGGCGATGTACGGCGTGACGGCACTGGTGCTGGTTTACACCCGCCAGTACGTCAAGGACCGCGGCCTGTTCAAGGGTGAATATTTCACCCTGACCCTGTTCGCCCTGCTGGGCATGAACCTGATGGTGTCGGCCAGCAACTTCGTCAGCCTGTACCTGGGCCTGGAACTGCTGTCGCTATCGCTGTACTCGCTGATCGCGCTGCAGCGTGAGTCCGGTCGTGCCATCGAAGCCGCGATGAAGTACTTCGTGCTCGGCGCGCTGGCTTCCGGCCTGCTGCTGTACGGGGTCTCGATGGTGTACGGTGCCACCGGTTCGCTGGAACTGGCCAAGGTGGCTCAGGCGATCGCCTCGGGCAGCGCCAACCAGACGCTGCTGGTCTTCGGCCTGGTGTTCATCGTGGCCGGTCTCGCGTTCAAGCTGGGCGCGGTACCGTTCCACATGTGGGTACCTGACGTTTACCAGGGCTCGTCCACCGCGATGACGCTGATGATCGGTGCCGCACCGAAACTGGCGGCCTTCGTATTCGTGATCCGCATCCTGGTGCAGGGTCTGGGCGAAATGGTGGCCGACTGGCAGGGCATGCTGGTGATTCTGGCGGTGCTGTCGATGGCCATCGGTAACCTGACCGCCATTGCGCAGACCAACCTCAAGCGCATGCTGGCCTACTCGACCATCTCGCACATGGGTTTCCTGCTGCTGGGCCTGATCGCCGGCAATGCCGAAGGCTACTCCGCTGCACTGTTCTACGTGATCGTTTACGTGCTGACCTCGCTGGCCGGTTTCGGCATCCTGCTGGGCCTGTCGCGTGCCGGTTTCGAGTGCGAGACACTGGACGACCTGAAGGGCCTCAACGGCCGCAACAGCTGGTATGCGCTGCTGATGCTGCTGGCACTGTTCTCGATGGCAGGTATCCCGCCACTGGCCGGCTTCTACGCCAAGTTTGCGGTGATCCAGTCCATCGTCAACATCAACCTGCTGTGGCTGGCGATCGTGGCGGTGATGATGTCGCTGATCGGTGCCTTCTACTACCTGCGTGTGGTCAAGGTAATGTATTTCGATGACGTGCAGGATCACAGCCCGATCACCATCTCCGGTGACATGAAGCTGATACTGTCGCTCAATGCCATCGCCCTGCTGGTGCTGGGTATGATGCCGGAGCGCCTGATTGCGATGTGTGTCGAAGCGATGCAACAATCCCTCGTCATCCTGTAAGGAAACAGCATGGAAGCCAGCGTCATCACCCTGTTACTGCTCGCGTTTGTTGCGGCCAACCTGCCATTCATGACCCGGCGCATCGCCGGCGTCTGGCAGGTCGCCAACAAGCACTTCGGCTGGCAGTTGCTGGAGCTGGTGGCGCTGTACCTGCTGTTGGGGGGGCTGGCGCAGCTGCTGGAAGGCCGCCATTCGCCGGTACACGTGCAGAAGTGGCAGTTTTACGTCACTACCCTGGCACTGTTCCTGGTATTCGCATTCCCCGGCTTCATCGGGCGCTACTTCTGGAAAAAACGCGGCATCTGAGCTGCTGTACGGCGCCACAAGAACGCCACGATCCGATCGTGGCGTTCTTGTTTGCATGTACCCTCGGCGCATCATGCAGGGGAGGACTATGGCCGGTCACACAGGCAGCATAAGTGGTGCCGGTTATTTACTTAGCCAAAACCGTACCAAGTGAAAGCTGGAGTGATTTACTCGGCTTTGCTATAGTCCGTTCCGTTGTATTGATCCATTGATCAATAATCAGAAGGAATAAGCAATCATGAAAAAGACCTTACTCACCCTGACGCTGCTGGGCGTTGCGGCCAACGTTTACGCTGCCGACCTGCTGGACACCGTGCAGCAGCGCGGCACGCTGAAGATCGCGCTGGAAGGCACCTACCCGCCGTTCAACTTCAAGGACAAGGATCAGAAGCTGACCGGTTTCGAGGTGGAGCTGGGCGCGGCACTGGCGCAGAAGCTGAAGCTGAAGCCGGAATTCATCACCGGCGAGTGGAGCGGCCTGCTGGCCGGCCTGCAGGGCGGCAAGTTCGACGTGGTGCTGAACCAGGTGTCGATCACCGACAAGCGCAAGGAAGTGTTCGACTTCTCGCAGCCGTACACCCTCTCCAGCGCGCAGCTGATCGTGCGCAAGAACGAGAAGCGCAGCTTCAAGAGCCTGGCCGACCTCGCCGGCAAGAAGATGGGCGTGACCCAGGGCAGCAACTACGCCGAGATGGTGAAGGCGCAGGGCGGTATCGAGTCCAAGTTCTACCCGTCGGCCGCGGAAATCTTCCAGGATCTGGCCACCGGCCGCATCGATGCCGGCATCAACGACAGCCTGCTGATCCCGTTCGCGATCAAGGAAGCCAAGCTGCCGCTGAAGGCAGGCGCCGCGGTGGGCAGTGCGACGCAAATGGGCATCCCGTTTGCCAAGGGCAATCCGAAGTTCAAGGTGGCGCTGGACGGCGCGCTGAATGCCTTGCACAAGGACGGCAGCTTCAAGAAAATCTCGGTGAAGTGGTTCGGCATCGACGTATCGAAGGCGCCGGGCGCACGCTGAGCGCTGCGGCCAACCTTGACGCCTCCGCCAGTCGCGGAGGCGTTTGTATTTGAAGGATGAATGATGGAATGGCTTGAGTTGGCAATGACTGCCGCCCCGGTGCTGATGACCGGGGTCGGCTATACCTTGCTGTTCGCGGTCTCGGCGATGGTGCTGGGCCTGACGCTGGGCTTCGCCGTGGCGCTGGTGCGCATCGCGCAGGTGCCGCTGCTGTCGCAGCTGGCGGCGCTGTACGTCAGCCTGATGCGCGGCACGCCGCTGCTGGTGCAGATTTTTGTCATCTACTACGGCCTGCCCAGCGTCGGCATCGAGTTCGAGCCGGTCACCGCCGGCATTCTGGCGCTGACGCTGAACGTGGCCGCCTACCTGTCGGAGAGCCTGCGCGGCGCGATGGCCGGCATCGAGCGCGGGCAGTGGGACGCGGCATTGTCGCTGGGCCTGGGCTGGTGGCCTGCGGTGCGCTTCGTCATCGCGCCGCAGGCGGTACGGCTGGCGGTGCCCAGCCTCGCCAACAGCCTGATCTCGCTGATCAAGGACACCTCGCTGGTGTCGGTGATCACCGTCTCCGAGCTGATGATGGTGACCAAGGACCTGATCGCGCAGACTTTCCAGCCGCTGCCGCTGTACCTGATGGCGGCGGCGATCTACTGGGTGTTGAGCGCGCTGTTCGAACAGGTGCAGCAACGGGTGGAGCGCCACTTCGGCCACGCCCACGCCCGCTGACGCGCCCCATGCGGCCATGAGCGAAACGAGGGATACCATGAAATTTGCCACCAAGGCGATCCACGCTGGTTTTGACTACCACCAGCACAACCGCGCGGTGATGCCGCCGATCTACCAGACCTCCGCCTTTGCCCACGACGCGGTGGGCGAGTCGCTGGAATTCGCCTACGCCCGCACCGGCACCCCGACACGGGCGGCGCTGGAGGCCAACTTCGCGGCGCTGGAAGACGCGGCGCACGGCCTCGCCTTCGCCAGCGGCATGGCGGCGATCGACGCGGTGCTGCGCGCCACGCTGGGGCCCGGCGACGAGGTGATCGCGGTGGCCGACCTGTACGGCGGCGCCTACCGCATCCTCGACAAGGTGCTGGCGGTGCAGGGCATCAAGGTGACCTTTGCCGACCTGTCCGCTGCGGCCAACCTTGAGGCCGTCATCAGCAGCAACACCCGGTTGCTGTGGCTGGAGACGCCGACCAACCCGCTGCTGGGCATGGTCGACATCGCCGCGCTGGCGGCAATCGCGCACGGCCACGGGGCGGTGGTGGCGGTGGACAACACCTTCGCCACGCCCTACCTGCAGAACCCGCTGAACCAGGGCGCCGACATCGTGGTGCACTCCGCCACCAAGTACCTCGGCGGCCACTCCGACGTGCTGCTGGGGCTGGTGGCGGTCAACGACGCGGCGCTGTTCAAGGCGATCAAGTTCATCCAGAACGCCGCCGGTGCGGTACCGGGGCCGCAGGACTGTTTCCTGACCCTGCGCGGCATCAAGACGCTGGCGCTGCGCATGGAGCGGCACTGTGACAACGCCGAGAAGGTGGCCGCCTTCCTGCAGGGCCATCCGGCGATCGACAAGGTGTTCTTCCCCGGCCTGCCCGAACACCCGGGCCACGAACTGGCCAAACGCCAGATGCGCCGCTTTGGTGGCATCGTCACCGTGTACCTGAAGGAAGACAGCCGCGCCGCCGCCAGCCGCGTCGCCAGCCGGCTGCAGCTGTTTCTGCTGGCGGAGTCGCTGGGCGGGGTGGAGTCGCTGGTCAACCACAGCTACACCATGTCGCACGGCGGCATGCCGCCGGAGCAGAAGGCGGCGCTGGGTATCCGCGAGGGCCAGCTGCGCTTGTCGATCGGCATCGAGGACATCGACGACATCCTCGCCGACCTGGCGCAGGCGCTGGTGGACTGAGCCGTATCATTGCCGCTTGAACGACAAGGCCACGCCCATCGGGCGTGGCCTTGTGCTTTGCGGCTGCGGCCAACGTTGGCCGCAAGGCGCTTGCCTGAGCCGCGCCGCGTTGGTGTCGATGACATAGGCAGCCCGGATGCACTGCGCTTATCCGGGCCAAGCTGACTGAGCCGGACTATGGCCGCTTGAACGACAAGGCCACGCCCATCGGGCGTGGCCTTGTGCTTTTCGGCTGCGACCAACCTTGGTCGCAGCCCAGTCCGGGAAAACAAAAGCCACGCTCTTGAGCGTGGCTTTTTTCATGCTGCGAAACGCTGGCTGGGCTTACTTGAACAGCGCGGCGTTGGCGTCGATGGCGGCCAGTGCGCACTGCTCGTCGAGGTGGCCGCCGGGGGCGCCGCCGATGCCGATGGCGCCGATCACCTCGTTACCGGCCTTCAGCGGCACGCCACCACCCAGCAGCAGGAAGCCGGGGATGTCGGTGAGGTTGGCCGCGCCCGGATTCTTCTGCGCGTTTTCCATCATCGCCTGGGTCGGCGCCTTGGCGGAGGCGGAGGTGAACGCCTTGGCACGGCTGGCCTCGATGGTGTGCGGGCCGGCATTGTCGGCGCGGGCGAAGGCTTTCAGGTTGCCGGCGCGGTCGACCACGCTCACCGCCACGTTCCAGCCCTTGGCCTGGCACTGCGCCACCGCGTCGCTGGCCAGTTTCTGCGCGTCGGCCAGCGCGATATTGCGTTCGGTCACCGGGGCGGCATGGGCGGCGCTGGCAGCGAGCAGGGTAACGGCGATGAGGGTACGGATCATGATCAAGCTCCTGTGCGGAATGAGTGGGGACGACAGGATCAGCTTAGCTGTTGCACCGCCGGCGCGATATTCGGTCGATTACGCGCCTCCCTCCGTAGCAGTACGGAGCCGGAGGCTGGCCGCGGCACGAGCGGCGGGCGCGGGCCGGGCTGCCCGGCGCGCTTGGTGCCGGAGTGCGGCGCCTTGCCGGCGCGACGCTCAGCGCTGCGGCAGCAGCAGCAGGTAGTGGCGGATCAGCTGCGCCAGGGTGTCGACCTCCAGCTTGGCGAACACGTTGGCGCGATAGGTTTCCACCGTGCGCGGCGACAGCGCCAGCTCGCGCGCGATCTCCTTGTTGGTCATGCCGTCGGCGATGCGCTGCAGCACGTCCAGCTCGCGCCCGGACAGCCGTTGCAGCCGCTGCTGCGCGGCGAGGCTGGCGGCCTGCTTGTCGCGGCGGGCGATGTGCTGGCGCACCGCTTTTTGCACGCTGTCGAGGAACACGTCGTCGTCGACCGGTTTCTGCAGGAATTCCTCGGCGCCGTTCTTGAACGCGCGGCGACAGAGGTCGACGTTGCCGTGGCCGGTGAGCATGATCACCGGCAGATCGCTGCCGGCGGCGAGGGTGTCGAGCACGTCCAGCCCGCTGATGCCGGGCATGCGGATGTCCAGCACCACGCAGCCGATGCCGTGGCGGTCGTGCTGCGCCAGGAACTGCTGCGGGCTGGCAAAGCCCTCGGCGCGCAGGCCGACGCTTTTCAGCAGCAGCGCCAGTGCCTCGCGCACCGCGTCGTCGTCGTCGACCAGGTAGATCAGCGGGGAGTGGTGCTGGTTCATGGTGTTTCCTCGTCGGCCAGCGGCAGGCGCAGCGTGAAGCAGGCGCCGCCGGCGGGCAGGTTGGCCGCAGTGAGCTGGCCGTGCAGGCTGTGCGCCAGGGTCTCGCACAGGCTCAGGCCCAGCCCCATGCCGCCGGGCTTGGTGCTGAAAAAGGGCTGGAACAGCTGCGGCAGGTCGGCCTCGGCGATGCCGGGGCCGCTGTCGCGGACTTGCAGCCGGTAGCGGCCGGCGTCGATGTCGGCGCGGATCTCGATGCTGCCGGGCTGGCCGGCCAGCGCGTCGACGGCGTTCTGCAGCAGGTTGTGCACGATCTGCTCCAGTGCCACGCTGTCGGCCAGCGGCCGCCGCCCGGCGCTGGCATCGAGGCAGTGCAGGCGGATGCCCTGTGCCGCCAGCTCTGCCTGGCGCAGGTCCTGTACCGAGGCCAGCAGCGCGGCGCTGTCGACGCCAGCCAGCGGCTGCGGCGCCTGCTGCGTCACCAGCGCGCGCAGGCGGGTGATGATGTCGCCGGCGCGCTTGGCCTGCGCCGCGCTGCTGGCCAGTGCCTGGCGCACCGTGTCGCGCTCGTCGTCGTCGTCCAGCAGCCGCTGGCAGGCGCGCAGGTTGGCGAGGATGGCGGTCAGCGGCTGGTTCAGCTCGTGTGCCATGCCGGCGGCCATCTCGCCCAGGGTGCTGAGGCGGCTGACGGCGGCCAACCTTGCCTGTTCCCGCTCGCGCTGTGCCTGTAGCCGCGCCTGGCGGCGGCTGTGCTGCCACGCCAGCAGCAGCGCCAGCGCCGCGCTGACCGCCAGCCAGCTCAGCCACGGCCACTGCGCGATGCCGTAGCGCTGCTGGCTATGAAAGGTGAACGGCTGCGCGCTGGTCGGCAGCGGCTTGGCTAGCGCCATCGGCCAGCCCCAGGCCGGCATCGGCTGGTTCAGCAGCACGCTGTTGCCACCGGGCAATTGCAGCTGCACCCGCTGCAGCGTGGCCGGCCACTCGCCGGCCGCCAGCAGGCGGCGGCTGTCGAGCAGCAGGCTCCAGCCGGACGGCGCCACCAGCCAGTATTGTGCGACCCCGGCGGCCTGGGTCTGGATGCGGCGCTGTTGCCGCGCCCGTGCCAGCGTGGCGGCCAGTGGCGGCGGTGTGCTGTCGCTGCCCAGCCAGCGTCCGTCCTGCCGCAGGCCCAGCGCCAGCAGCTGCGGCATCGCCGGGCGCAGGCCGGCCAGCAGTTCCGCCGCGGGTGGCGGCCGTTGCTGCAGCGCGAGGGTGGCCAGTACCGCCTCGTGCTGCACCATCTTCTGGCTGAGCAGACGGTGGGCGATGCTGCTGTTCTGCTGGAACTGGCTGCGTTGCTGGCTGAAGCCGGCCAGCAGCAGCACGCCGCCGGCGAGCAGGCTCAGCAGCAGCCAGCTGGCGGGCAGCAGATAGGGGCGCAGGGGTGTCATGCCGGCATTATGGCATTGCCGCGGGCGGGCGGGCTTCCGTAACACTACGGAAGCCCGCCTGCCGTACCGCCATGAAAAATGCGGCCAACCTTTTATAAGGTTGGCCGCATCGTTTTCCAGCGTTCGGGATCAGGCTTTCACGCAATCCACGAAGTAGGTCTTCTTGCCGTCACGCACCTCGGCGATCAGGCCGTGCACGTCGGTCTCGAAGCCGGGGAAGCCGCGGTTGAACTGCTCGGTGAAGCGCAGGTAGTCGACGATGGTCTTGTTGAACACCTCGCCCGGGATCAAGAGCGGGATGCCCGGCGGATACGGGGTCAGCAGCACCGCGGTGATGCGGCCTTCCAGCTGGTCCACCGGCACGCGCTCGACCTCGCGGTGCGCCATCTTGGCAAACGCGTCCGACGGCTTCATGCCCGGCACCATTTCCGACAGGTAGATCTCGGTGGTCAGGCGCGCCACGTTGTGCTCGTGGTAGGCGCGGTGGATCTTCAGGCACAGGTCCTTGAGGCCGACGCGCTCGTACTCCGGATGGCTGGCGATGAAGTCCGGCATGCAGCGCCACAGCGGCTGGTTCTTGTCGAAATCGTCCTTGAACTGTTGCAGCGCCGCCAGCAGCGTGTTCCAGCGGCCCTTGGTGATGCCGATGGTGAACATGATGAAGAAGCTGTACAGGCCGGTTTTTTCCACCACCACGCCGTGTTCGGCCAGGTACTTGGTCACCATCGACGCCGGGATGCCCAGCTCTTCGAAGCTGCCGTCCACGTTCAGGCCCGGGGTCAGGATGGTGGCCTTGATCGGGTCCAGCAGGTTGAAGCCGTCCTCGATGCCGGCAAAGCCGTGCCAGGTTTCGCCGGTTTTCAGCTCCCAGTCCTGCGGGTCGCAGATGCCGTCTTCCGACAGCTTCTCCGGACCCCACACGCGGAACCACCAGTCCTCGCCGTACTCCTCGTCCACCTTGCGCATCGAGCGGCGGAATTCCAGCGCCTCGGCCAGCGATTCCTCGACCAGTGCCTGGCCGCCCGGCTGTTCCATCATCGCCGCCGCCACGTCGCAGCTGGCGATGATCGCGTACTGTGGGCTGGTGGAGGTGTGCATCAGGTAGGCTTCGTTGAAGCTGTGGGTGTCCAGCTGGCGGTTCTGCGGGTCCTGCACCAGGATCTGCGACGCCTGCGAGATGCCGGCCAGCAGCTTGTGCGTGGATTGCGTCGAGAAAATCATCGACTCCTTGCAGCGCGGGCGGCCTTCGCCGATGGCGTGGAAGTCGCCGTAGAAGTCGTGGAAGCTGGCGTGCGGCAGCCATGCTTCGTCGAAGTGCAGGGTGTCCACCTCGCCATCCAGAATGCCCTTGATCTCCTCGACGTTGTACATGATGCCGTCGTAGGTGGACTGGGTGATGGTCAGGATGCGCGGCTTGGCGTTCGGGTTCTTTTCCAGCGCCTCGCGGGCGAACGGGTTGGCCGCGATCTTGGCGCGGATCGCGTCCAGCGAGAATTCCGCCTTCGGGATCGGGCCGATGATGCCGTAGTGGTTGCGCGTCGGCATCAGGAACACCGGAATGGCGCCGGTCATCATGATCGCGTGCAGGTTGGACTTGTGGCAGTTGCGGTCCACCAGCACGATGTCGCCGGCGGCGACGGTGCTGTGCCATACGATCTTGTTCGAGGTCGAGGTGCCGTTGGTGACGAAGAAGCAGTGATCGGAGCTGAAAATGCGTGCCGCATTGCGCTCCGACGCCGCCACCGGGCCGGTGTGGTCCAGCAGCTGGCCCAGCTCTTCCACCGCATTACACACGTCGGCGCGCAGCATGTTTTCGCCGAAGAACTGGTGGAACATCTGGCCGACCGGCGATTTCAGGAAGGCCACGCCGCCGGAGTGGCCGGGGCAGTGCCAGGAGTAGGAGCCGTCCTGCGCGTAGTTGACCAGTGCGCGGAAGAACGGCGGCGCCAGGGTGTCGAGGTAGCTCTTGGCCTCGCGAATGATGTGGCGCGCCACGAATTCCGGGGTGTCCTCGTGCATGTGGATGAAACCATGCAGCTCGCGCAGGATGTCGTTGGGGATGTGGCGCGCGGTGCGCGTCTCGCCGTACAGGTAAACCGGGATGTCCGGGTTGCGGCGGCGGATTTCGGCGACGAAGCCGTACAGGCTGCCCAGTGCCGAGGTGGCATCTTCGTCGGTCTGGAATTCCTCGTCGTCGATCGACAGGATGAAGCCGGCGGCGCGGCTTTGCTGCTGCGCGAACGAAGTCAGGTCGCCGTAGCTGGTGTAGCCGATCACGTCCATGCCTTCGGCCTGGATGGCGTTGGCCAGCTCGCGGATGCCGGAGCCGCTGGTGTTCTCGCTACGGAAATCTTCGTCGATGATGACGATCGGGAAGTGAAAACGCATACCTGAGTCCTTGTTGCGGTTAACTCGGACACTGCCGTGATGCGCAAGGCGGCTTCAGACGAAGGCTTGGGTTCCCCGCTGCGGGCAGGGGTGGTCCCGGGCACCTGTAACGCCTGTTACGGCCTTCGCGGCATGGCCGGAAGTGTCACTCGGTGCGCGTTGGGGCACAGTTCTGTACGTACGACGTGATGCCGCCGCCCTGGATGGCTGGCCTTGAGGCGCGTGGTTTTTCCGTCTTGCCGCCACGATGGAAATCGGGCGCAAGGCCGGAGCAAAGGGGCGCTTTGCACCGCGGTCCGCACTGGGCAAAGCCTTGCTTTGCCTTCACGTCTGCCGGCTTAGGGTGTTGTCGTCCGGGTGGCCCCGCAAGGTTGGCCGCAACGGATAACACCTTCGAATAACCCAAGAAAGCGCGCATTGTAGCGGCAATGGCGGCGCAGATGTTGCACAGCAGTATCGTGCCCCCGCCACCGCCGTCATTTCGCGGTAATACGGTGCCGGGCAAGGCCGGCCGGGGGGCGGCGGATGATCGCAAAATCAAGGCTTAACCTCATCGTCCGGCGGCGGTTTGTCCGGCCTGGCGGGCGCGGCCGGGTGTTGTTTTTTTTGCCAGCGGCGACGGTACAGCGTGGCGGCGCGCAGCAGCACCGAGATGCCGGCAAAACCGAGCAGCAGCGCCAGCGGCAGCGCCGCCAGCCACGGAAACAGCAACAGCAGCAGCGTGAGGCCGAGCAGGGTCAGCGCGATACTGAGGAAGGACGCCGCCTCGCTCTGTTCCACGCTGCGGGTGCCACGCACTGCGGCGCCGACGGCATCGCCGATGCGCAGCGCCTGGCGTGCGGCGGCGGTGGCGCCGACCACCGCCTGCTGCCGTACCGGCAGCCGGTGGCGCGCACTGCGTGCGTGTTTCAGCGCCGGACGCAGGTGCTGGCCGCTGAGCACGACCTCGGTAGCGTGGTCCAGGTCGTGCAGGAAGCGGGCTTCCATCTGCCGCGCCAGCGCCTCGTCCTCGATCGCCAGGTCCAGCTCGCGATTAGCCAGCCAGCTGGAGACATTGAGATTGGTGGAGCCGATGCGCGCCCAGCGGCTGTCGGCGACCGCGGTCTTGGCGTGGATCATGGTGCCGTCCCACTCGAACACCCGCACCCCGGCGCTGAGCAGCGGCCGGTACAGCGTGCGCGACACGGTGGCGATCCAGCCGATGTCGCTGGCGCGCGGCACCAAGAGGCGCACGTCGACGCCGTCGCGCGCCGCCTGCTGCAAGGCGGTGAGGTAGGTGCTGGTGCCCATGAAGTAGGCGTCGGTCAGCCACAGCCGCCGCCGCGCAAAGCCGGCGATCAGCAGGTCCAGCCGCATCAGGTTGGCGGTGGCCGGGGTGGTGGCGATCAGGCGTGCGGCGACATCGCCATGGCTGCCGTGGTCGGTGGCGACGGCCGGCAGCGCGCCGTCGCCGGCGTGCAGCCAGCTGTCGGCAAAGGCGGTGACGGCATCGTCCAGCAACGGCCCCTGCAGCCGCAGCCCGGTATCGCGCCAGTCGTTCCAGCGCGAGCTGGCGCACAGCCCACCGATGAAGGCGGTGTGGCCGTCGACCACAATCAGCTTGCGGTGGTCGCGGCCCAGCAGGCGGAAGCCCTTGCCGAACGAGGGCGGCTGCCATACCCGCACCTCGGCACCGGCCTGCTGCAGCGGCTTGAAAAAGCCGCGGTAGTGTTCACGCCAGCAGCCCAGCCAGTCGTAGAGCAGGTACACCCTGACGCCTTGCCGCGCCTTGTCCTGCAGCGCGCCGCGCAGCCGGCGGCCGAAGTCGTCGTCGGCAAACAGGTACATTTCGACCAGGATGCTGTGCTCGGCGCGGGCGATGGCGTCCAGCCAGGCGGCAAAGTTGGCCGCAGCGTCGAACAGCAGCTCGACGCGGTTGCCGGCCACCAGCGGGGCGCCGGCCGAGCGCGCCAGCGCCTGTTCGGCCAGCTGGCGGAACAGGCTGGTGGTGGGGGCGGGGCGACCGTCGCGCATGCTCATTGCCTATCCTGTTTTGTATACATTACACAGTAGTTTGTAGGGTGTCCGACGTGGCTTGCGCTGGTCGTGTTTTTGAATGTTGATGTCTCTTAAACATAAACTTTTGTGGTGTTTGCGTTGTATTTCTTTTGCATAAAAACAAGGCAAGTCATTGATTTTATGTTGATAATGCGTCGCACAAAAAGCGGTTGCAGGTCAGCTATCTTGACCTTAGAATCAATCCATTCGCTACACATTATAATCAGGGACCTAGAATGGACAGACAGCGCTGGTTGGAGGGCACCTTATATCGCCCCGACTTCGAACAAGACAGCTGCGGTTTCGGCTTGATCGCGCAACTGGACGACAAACCGTCGCACTGGCTGGTGAATACCGCCATTTCCTCGCTGGCCAAGCTGACGCACCGAGGTGCCGTCGCCGCCGACGGCAAATCCGGTGACGGCTGTGGCCTGCTGTTCCGCAAGCCGGACGGCTTCCTGCGCGAAGTGGCCGCCGAAGCCGGCATCAGCCTCAAGGCAGTGTACGCCGCCGGGCTGGTTTTTGCGCACCCGCAAGAGGGCGAGCGCAGCCGCAACCGGCTGAAGGAATATCTGGAGCAGCAGGGGCTGGAAGTGGCGGGCTTCCGTGCGGTGCCGATCGACCTCGCCGCCTGTGGCGAGCAGGCGTTGGCGTCGCTGCCGAGCTTCTACCAGGTGTTCGTCAACTGTCCGTTCGGCATGGACGAGCTGTCGTTCCAGCGCCGCCTGTACATGGGCCGCCGCCAGGCGGAAAAGGCCAACAAGGCCGACGACCCTTACTTCTACCTGCCGACGCTGTCGCCGCACACGCTGTCGTACAAGGGTCTGATTACGCCGGACAACCTGCACAAGTTCTACCTCGACCTGTCCGATCCGCGTTTCGAGTCCAGCCTGGCGGTGTTCCACCAGCGCTTCTCCACCAACACCTGGCCGCAGTGGAAACTGGCGCAGCCGTTCCGCTTCCTCGCCCACAACGGCGAGATCAACACCGTGCAGGGCAACCGCCACTGGGCGCGCGCGCGCGAGCGCATCATGTCCTCGCCGCACATCGACATGGACGCCATCCGCCCGATCGTGCAGACCGACGGCTCCGATTCGATGTCGCTGGACAATATGCTGGAAGGCCTGCTGATGGGCGGCATTCCGCTGTTCCGTGCGCTGCGCCTCTTGGTGCCGCCGGCATGGCAGAACGTCGACTCCACCGACAAGGACCTGCGCGCGTTCTACGAATTCAACTCCATGCACATGGAGCCGTGGGACGGCCCGGCCGGCATCGTACTGACCGACGGCCGCTACGCCGGCTGCATGCTGGACCGCAACGGCCTGCGCCCGGCGCGCTGGGTATTGACCAAGGACAACATCCTCACCATCGCCTCCGAAGTCGGTGTCTGGGACTACAAGCCGGAAGACGTGGTGAAGAAGGGCCGCGTCAAGCCGGGCCAGCTGTTCGCCGCCGACCTGCAGACCGGCGAGATCCTGTACCCGGAAGACATCGATGCGCAGCTCAAGTCCGCCAAGCCGTACCGGCAGTGGATCAAGGACGCCGGTTCGCGTCTGGAGCTGTCAATCGAGGACGACGCCGGCCTGGAAGCGTGGCCGAAAGAGCAGCTGCTCACCTACCAGAAGCTGTTCAACATCAGCTTTGAAGAGCGCGACCAGATCCTGCGCGTGCTGGCCGAGGACGGCCAGGAGGCGGTCGGTTCGATGGGTGACGACACCCCGATGGCGGTGCTGAGCCAGAAGGTACGCTCGCCGTTCGACTACCTGCGCCAGCAGTTCGCGCAGGTGACCAATCCGCCGATCGACCCGATCCGCGAAGCGATCGTGATGTCGCTGAACACCGTGTTCGGCCCCGAGCGCAATATGTTCGAGGAAACCGCCGAGCACGCCAAGCGGCTGGAAGTGCGCAGCCCGGTGCTGTCGCGCGAGAAATTCCTGCGCATCACCACCCGTCCGGAAGCCTACCTGAAGGCCACCACCTTCGACCTGTGCTACGACCCGGCCGAAGGCAATCTGGAACAGGCGATCCGTAAGTTGTGCGCCCACGTGGTCGAGGCGGTACAGGAGGGCACCGTGATCGTGGTGCTGTCCGACCGCACCATTGCGGCCAACCGTCTGCCTATCCACGCACTGTTCGCCACCGGTGCCGTACACCACGCGCTGATCGATGCCGGCCTGCGTTGCAAGTCCAACATCCTGCTGGAAACCGGTACCGTGCGCGACCCGCACCAGATGGCCGCGCTGATCGGCTACGGCGCCACCGCGGTGTACCCGTACCTGGCGTACCAGAGCATTGTTGACCTGGTGGCCACCGGTGACGTCAACCTCAAGATCAACGAGGCACTGCAGCACTACCGCAAGGGCATCAACAAGGGCCTGATGAAGGTGCTGTCCAAGATGGGCATCTCCACCATCGCCAGCTACCGCGGTGCGCAGCTGTTCGAAGGTATCGGCCTGCACGAAGACGTGGTGGCGCTGTGCCTGAAGGGCACGGTGTCGCGCATCTCCGGCGCCAACTTCGACGACTTCGAGGACGACCAGCAGAAGCTGTCCAAGCTGGCGTTCAACCCGATGCGGGCGGTGCCGCAGGGCGGCCTGCTGAAGTACGTGCACGGCGAGGAGTACCACGCCTACAACCCGGACGTGGTGATGACGCTGCAGAAGGCGGTGCAGAACACCGACTACGACGCCTACAAGCAGTACGCCGAACTGGTCAACAACCGTCCGGTGGCGATGTTCCGCGACCTGATGACGCTGAACTTCGACGACATCACCCCGATCTCCATCGACGAGGTGGAGCCGGTGGAAAGCATCCTCAAGCGTTTCGACTCCGCCGGCATGTCGCTGGGCGCGCTGTCTCCGGAAGCGCACGAGGCGATGGCCACCGCGATGAACCGCCTCGGCGGCCGCTCCAACTCCGGTGAAGGCGGCGAAGACCCGTCGCGTTACGGCACCGAGAAGATGTCCAAGATCAAGCAGGTGGCGTCCGGCCGTTTTGGCGTCACCCCGCACTATCTGGTCAACGCCGAAGTGCTGCAGATCAAGGTGGCGCAGGGCGCCAAGCCGGGTGAAGGCGGCCAGCTGCCGGGCGACAAGGTGTCGCCGCTGATCGCCAAGCTGCGCTGCTCCAAGCCGGGCATCTCGCTGATCTCGCCGCCGCCGCACCACGACATCTACTCCATCGAAGACCTGGCGCAGCTGATCTTCGACCTGAAGCAGGTCAACCCGACCGCGCTGGTGTCGGTGAAACTGGTGGCCGAGCCGGGTGTGGGCACCATCGCCGCCGGCGTGGCCAAGGCCTACGCCGACCTGATCACCATCTCCGGTTATGACGGCGGTACCGGAGCCAGTCCGCTGGCGTCGGTGAAGTACGCCGGCAGCCCATGGGAGCTGGGCCTGACCGAGGCGCAGCAGGTGCTGCGTGCCAACGGCCTGCGCGGCCGCGTACGGGTGCAGACCGACGGCGGCCTGAAGACCGGCCTCGACGTGATCAAGGCGGCGCTGATGGGGGCCGAGAGCTTCGGCTTCGGCACCGGGCCGATGATTGCACTGGGCTGCAAGTTCCTGCGCATCTGCCACCTGAACAACTGCGCGACCGGCATCGCCACCCAGGAGGTGAAGCTGCGCTCCAAGTATTTCATCGGCCTGCCGGAAATGGTGATGAACTACTTCCTGTTCATCGCGCAGGAAACCCGCGAGTGGATGGCCAAGCTCGGCGCCCGCAACATGGAAGAGCTGATCGGCCGCATGGAGCTGCTCAACCTCGAGGCCGGCGTCACCGGCAAGCAGCACAAGCTGAACCTGGCGCCACTGCTGTCGCAGGGCACGGTACCGGATGACGTGCCGCGTTTCTGTGTCACCGATTCCAACCCCTCGTTCGACAAGGGTGAGCTGGCCGAGCAGATCCTCAAGGATGCGCTGCCGGCGATCCACAACAAGCAGATGCTGGAACTGCGTTACAACATCGAGAACATCCACCGCTCCATCGGCGCGCGCCTGTCCGGCGAGATCGCCCGCGTGCACGGTGCCGCCGGCCTGCCGTTCGGCTGCCTGAAGGTGAAGTTCAGCGGTTCTGCCGGCCAGAGTTTCGGTGTATGGAACGCACCGGGCCTGCACCTAGAACTGGAAGGCGATGCCAACGACTACGTCGGCAAGGGCATGGCCGGTGGCCGTGTGGTGATCTATCCGCCGAAGGACGCCGCCTACAAGCCGGACGAGTCCATCATCATCGGCAATACCTGCCTGTACGGCGCCACCGGTGGCCAGCTGTTTGCGGCCGGCGTGGCCGGCGAGCGCTTCGGGGTGCGCAACTCCGGTGCGCTGGCGGTGATCGAGGGTGCCGGTGACCACTGCTGCGAGTACATGACCGGCGGCAGCGTCATCGTGCTGGGCGAGACCGGCTACAACTTCGGTGCCGGCATGACCGGTGGCTTCGCCTTCGTGTTCGACCGGGCCGAGAAGTTTGCCTACCGCTACAATAACGAGCTGGTGGACATCAACCTGATCAACGGCGAGGCGATGGGCATGTACCGCGCCTACCTGCTGGAGAAGATCGCCAAGCATGTCGAGCTGACCGGTTCCGAAACAGGCCGTGCGATGCTGGAGAACTTCGACGACTACGTCGACTACTTCTGGTTGGTGAAACCGAAGGCGGCCAAGCTCGACAGCCTGCTGAAAGACTAAGCGACGGGCGGCCTGTCCGCCCCCGAACAAGAAAGAAACGCCTTGCGGCCAACGTTGGCCGCAAGGACGGAGGAATGATCATGGGTGACGTTTTCCAGTTCATGAAGCTCTCGCGCAACCCCGGCGACAAGGTCGAAGCCGCGGTGCGCAAGATCGAATTCAAAGAGATTTACACCCCGCTGCACAGTGTGGATGCCTGTGACCAGGCCGGACGCTGCCTGTCCTGTGGCAACCCCTACTGCGAATGGGAGTGCCCGGTACATAACTACATCCCCAACTGGCTGAAACTGGTGAAGGAGGGCAAGCTGTTCGAGGCGGCGGAGATGTCGCACAAGACCAACAGCCTGCCGGAAATCTGCGGCCGCGTCTGCCCGCAGGATCGCCTGTGCGAAGGTGCCTGCACCTTGGAGCAGGGCGGCTTCGGTGCCGTCACCATCGGCAGTATCGAGAAATACATCACCGACGAGGCATTCAAGGCCGGCTGGCGGCCGGACATGTCCAAGGTGGTGTGGACCGACAAGAAGGTGGCCATCATCGGCGCCGGCCCGGCCGGCCTTGCCTGTGCCGACGTGCTGGTGCGCAATGGCGTCAAGCCGGTGGTGTTTGACCGCTACGAGGAAATCGGCGGCCTGATCACCTTCGGCATCCCCGAGTTCAAGCTGGAAAAGAGCGTGATCAAGACCCGCCGCCTGATCATGGAAGAGATGGGCGTCACCTTCCGTCTCAACACCGAGATCGGCGTGCACGTCACCATCGATGAGCTGCTGGAAGAATACGACGCGGTATTCATGGGCATGGGCGCCTACAAGTTCATGAAGGGCGGCTTCGACGGTGAGTATCTGCCCGGCGTGCTGGAAGCGCTGCCGTTCCTGATCAACAACGTGCGCCACAGCATGGGTACGCTACCGGAAGGCGAGGCGCACCAGTCGATGCAGGACAAGCGCGTGGTGGTATTGGGTGGTGGCGATACCGCGATGGACTGCAACCGCACCGCCATCCGCCAGGGCGCCAAGAGCGTGATCTGTGCCTATCGCCGCGATGAGGCCAACATGCCGGGCTCCAAGCGCGAAGTCGGCAATGCCAAGGAAGAGGGTGTCGAATTCCTGTGGAACCGCCAGCCGCTGGGCATCGGTGAAGGCGCCGACGGCAGCCTGCGCTTGCACCTGGCGGAAACCCGTCTGGGTGCACCGGACGAGAAGGGTCGTCGTGCCGCCGAGGTGGTGGAGGGCTCGGAGCAGATCATCGAGTGCGACCACGTCGTGATCGCCTTCGGTTTCCAGACCGAAGCGGCAGACTGGTTTGGCCACACCGGTATCAAGACCGACAAGCGCGGCCGCACCGTGGCACCTGAAAAGCAGCAGTTCAAGCACCAGACCAGCAACCCGAAAATCTTCGCCGGCGGCGACCAGGTGCGTGGAGCCGATCTTGTGGTGCGGGCGGTGTTCGAAGGGCGGCAGGCGGCGGAGGGAATGCTGAGCTACTTGCAGGTGTGGTAGTCCTAACCAACGCATAAAAAGCCCCGCCAAACAAGGCGGGGTTTTTTATGAGGCAAAAATTGCATTCAATACTTGCCTAAGCTCTGTATAGAGAGTGGTTGTAAGTGAAATTTAGTCTTTCAGCATACCTGAAATACTATCTGCAACCAGCCGTGCCTGTCCGATCAGGCCTTTTTTCTAGGCAATTGTGCCAGACAAGCTTTGTTCAGCATGCGGCGAGTCTGGTCAAACAGCCATCCCCACTTGTTGAAATACTGCACGGCTGAGCGGATATGGGCTTTCAGCAATTTCCGGTCGGTATACGATGCCTTGGCAAAATGATGGGTCACGGTCATGCCCGGCAGATACAGATTGCCAAACTGCACTGCACAGCGACGTGACAGATCGACATCCTCCATATACATGAAGAAATTGTCATCAAAGCCGTTCAACTGTTGCAGCGCCGCGGCGCGGAACAACATGAAGCAGCCGGATAGCGACGGGGCAAAGAAGGCCTTGTCAAAGTCGGCATGGCGCAGCATGTAGCGCTGCTCCAGCGTCTCCGCCAGCGCGGGCAGGAAACGGCGCACAAACAGATTGGCCGGGCTGGGGAGCAGCTTGCACAGCTCCTGCTGCGTGCCATCGGGGTAAACGATGCGCGGCATGAACAAGCTCGCAGCATGTCCACTCAGCCCGGCTAGATAACAGTCCAGATCCGCGCTGTGAAACTGAATGTCCGGATTGCAAATCAGAAAGTAATCCGCTTGTTCGGCAAAGGCTCGGATAGCCTGATTATGGCCATGACCATAACCACCATTACGATCAGAGCGAATATAGTGAACCCTGCGCTCCTCCAGCTGATCTGCCCATGCACAGCCACCATTGTCCACCAAAACGAGGCCCTGCAGGCTGTGACAGCCAAGCAGTGCATCTATAGTGGGTTTCACATCCTGATACTGATGCTTGTACAGCACGATGGACGCAAAGAGCTTGGACATTTCAGTACTTTCCATTCAGTCCATCCTTCAACCCACGCCACAGCGAACTCACATAACCCATTTTGTTCTGTCCAAACAGAATCAATACCATCTGATGCACCAGGTTGAAGGCAATTTCCCGTACTGCCAGCAAGGTTGGAACATGCGGCATCTTCAGCAGGAAAAAGGCATTGCGGATACGGTAATAACGGCGGAATGCGCTATGCACCGGTACGCGCCATTTCAACAACTTGAGAGAGTTGTCGCCGATTGAGTGCAGCATCTGTACCTGAGGGTTGACATAGATGCTGTAACCCTTGGCCTGCGCACGCAGACACCATTCGGTATCGACATAATCAATGAAGAAGCGCTCATCCATCGGGCCGATGGCGCGCAAGGCATCCGCCGCAACAAGGCTGCCAGAAGAGATGATCAGCGATGCTGCGAAAGGCTTCTCCAAATGCTGGGTATCAATCTTGGTACGTCTACCATAGCGGTCAATATTGACGATCTTGTAATGAAAACCGTGTTGCTTGTCGACAAAGGCGGGGCCAAGAGCCGCTAGATTTGGTTGTTGTGCTTTTATACAAGAAAATGTTTGGGTTTGTTTTTTTAGATAGCTGCTGTCAATGGTGCTATCTTGGTCAAAGAAAAAAATTTTAGTAAAATTATTCTTCTCTGCATATTCGATTCCTATGTTTTGAGCGTGTGCAATTCCAGTGTTTTTTTCTAGAAGGAATAGATGTGCCCGATCTAGGGTTTGCACTTTATTTTTTAGGGAATTTTTGTTTGAAGAATTATTGTCGATGATGACAACAAAAGATCCTTGTTCTACAAGAGCCTCTGCTAAGCAAATAATATTGCTTAGATCAGGGTTGAAACTTACTATTATTGAGCAAATTTGCATTTTTTTCGATTGTATTTTCACGCCCCTGTCTGTGGTGTTTCTGTGGTGCGCTATTTTGCAAGTTTTTGATGTTTTATTGTATTATTTGGTTTTCAAAATTTAATGGAGTAAGAATTTAATTTGATTTTTATGATGAAGAAGATGAAAAAAATCAATAGCTGATTTGGCAAATTTATCAACGGTTGCGATTGTACGTTCGTGCTCTGTAATGGCTCTAGAAATCTGCAACTCTCGTGTGGATGCGGCCCAGTCTATGCGGTCAAATCCATATGCAATACCATAGCGATCCTCTTCGCTTGGATACCATTGCTCTTCGCTAATTCCATCATCAGGGATAACAATAGATTCACAGCCGCATAGTATTGCAAAAATGGAATAAGCGGTATACGTATCGTACGATATGAATCGTTTCACTTTTTTTAAAACTGCCGCTACTTCGCTGTGACTCATGCCATCTATCAATATTGAGTCATTCAGATCGTGGACGATTTTCTTTCCTTTTCCTTTTCGAAGACAATATGCAGTGCCTTTTCGCTCTTTAGAGACTCCATCCATATTGTAGTGTTCGGTGGGGAAACTAATTACTCTCAATAAATCATCAGCCATGGTAGAGCCTTCGATTTGGATCGAACGCATTGCATCATTGAATCTATAGTACAACTCTCCTGTGCCATAAAAAACTTGATTTGTATGAAAGCCGGGACGATGCAAGAACCATCTAACAACGTTTTTCGCAGCCACTGGGTTGCCATCAACTATTTCTGGGTAAATCACTATCCACTCATGGCTGTCACGAACTGAATGGCAGGATTTTAATAGCGGTGTATTGTATTTGGGGTTAAGCTGGAATTTATGTAAAAAAATATAGGAAAACAATTTTATGTCATCATAAATTCCTAAGAAAATCGTTTTTAATCGCTGGCCGTGATAATAAGGTCTAGCATTAATATGGGGATATATATACGAAGAGTATCCCAACTCATTGAGGATGTCGCACAGTTTGTGTAGCACAACGACACCACCAGATGTTTCTTGAAAGGGTGGGGATACCACCAGGAATTTTATAACCACGTACGCTACCTTTATTTGACATCGACTCAATCATAGCCACAAGTGATCACGCTCATCAAACAATCTGAAATGTAGTCTTCATGATTGGATGTAAAAATACATACGGAAACTTTTGGTGGTTTGATTGATGGTTGTGTTTTTGAAGGCACTATTTCAATTTTGGAAAATGTTTCGCTGGATGATTGGTTTTCTATTCAAATGCTTTAATAAGAAAATATTTTGTATTTTACTCTTTGTCTAATTTCTGGCGTTGTTACTAACAGCGCGAGAGTCGATGTGAGCATTACCAGTAAAGCTAATGCAAATAAATAGAGTCGATTAGGGTGCTCGGGCTGTATAAATTTTGTTACTAGCCATGCAGAGAAAAAGGCTGTTGCCAATGGTGTAAGTGTATCTCGCCATAACCAGCGTGCACGTATAGCTGGGGCTAGCTTTGAAAGAAGAAACGAATTCCAGCCAAGAAAAAGAAATAGATTAATTCCTGCCCACAACCACCCTGCACCTTCTGCACCATATTGTTTTGCTACCCAGGGCACTGTTGGGATCAATATCATAGCAAAAATCAAATTGCCACGTAGATGCCATTTTATATTGCCAATGGCAAGCTGCATAAGATAAAGCAGTCCTCCAATCGCAATCAAAGTGTTTCCAATAACATAACCTCGCAACACGTTAGCAACGTTAGTCGAAACTGCGTAGTCCCCTGTCCATATGTATACAACAGATTCTGGCATTGCAAAAAGCACAGCACCGATTGGGGCAATCAGCAATACCAGAAGTTGGGTGCATAATATTAGTTCTTCGGTGATTAACTTTGTCCCACCTTGTGAAAACGCCTTTGTCATTCTTGGTTGAAATGCTTGGCTTACTGGTTGTGCTAATATCAAAATACCACTGGCCAATAGTATGGCGATACTATAGTGGCCGTATTTTTCGAGTGACAATATACCAGACAAAATTAGTTTGTCGAGTTGTGTCAATAATATCCATACTGTACTTGTGAAAGTAAGGCTCGCAATAATGTGGCCATGCTTCTTTAATTCGACATGATCGAATGTAAATAGTGGAATAGAAATTGGAATTAATTTATTTATTTTGCGCTGGATGCTAAAATATTCAATGAATGCTATTATTGCCCACCAGGAAAATAGCACTTCAATATTGCGCCAAGTGTAAACAATGGGGAGGGATGCAGCAAATCGCAGTGCGTTGAAAAAGGCTAAATTTGCATTTAGCCAAAGTTGTGCCTCCATATTTGCGATGACTCCACGACTGACGCTGGAAAGTAAGCGTGTCAAAGTCATTAAAATTAACAGTGTTAATGAAGTGGATACTGTTTTAGTTTCAAGGTGGGTTTTTTCCAGCCAATTATTTGCTAGCCAAGGTCCTGTAAATACTATTCCTAAAAAGACGAGCAATGACAAACCCGCCATTAGCCAGTCAATTGTGCGGAAAAGTCGTCCAGTTTCATTCCAGTCGGCAGCTCCTCCATGTGCTCGTGCCGCCTGACGACCGACTACGGGAGCCAAGCCTGCGTTGAGTAGCATAACCCATCCCTGAACCAAAGATGCAATTCCCACTAACCCATATGCTTCAGGACCTAGCCATTTTATATAAAATGGGACAACCCAAAAGCTTAAAACTGTGGATATCAAGGTACCGGCATAGTTGGAAAGAATGTTTTTCTTTAAACTCATGTTTTATTTTTTTTGTCTTCAAGAAATTGAACTTCTAAGTCGAGTAAATTTTTCTTTCTTTCTTTCAATGGCTTTGCCGGTACGCCACCGTAAATTTTGAATGGCTCGCAATCTTTGTTTACTAGACTTAATGCGGCTATGACAGATCCATCGTTTAAGGAAATCCCGGGTAGAATAATTGATCCATTGCCAATAATTACATGTTTTCCAATGAAAACGTCCGCGGAGATGACTCCAGTGTATTTGGGGGGGACTGTCGGATTTGTCATTCTGTCCCCTGTGTAATCATCATTGCTCGAATAGATGGATACGCGTGAGGATAGGCCGCTGTAATCGGAAAGGGAGATTTTTCCTGAACCAATTAGAGAGCTGTAAGCTGCAACGTGAACATAATTTCCTATACTAACCCCTCCATGACCCGCAGAGATTATGCAGAAATCATCAATTCTAACATTGTTTCCAATGGAAATGTTTTGTGGGTTGTAAATGGATGCTTTATCTGAAACAAGTACGTTCTCTCCAATTGAGGCAAAGCCCATTGTTGATAGCTGGGTGGCGCTTAGCCAAGCCATTAGATGACACTCCTTATAATTTCACATATGAGCGCTTGCTCTGCTTTGCTGAGCTCCGCATAAATTGGCAGACAAAGTACTTTATTTGCCATTTGGTGTGCAATTGGGAGGTTGTCGCTTTTAGATGATGCTAAGCCACGATACATGGGCATTTCGCTAATTAGTGGATAGAAGTAGCGTCGTGCCAAAATATTGTTTTGACGTAATTTTTCATACAATTCATCGCGAGTCAGGGGGTAGTTTTCTTCGACAAGAATTGGGAAGTAAGAGTAGTTGCGGGTTGCGTAATTTGATTGAATTGGTACGGTTATTCCAGGCACCTTCCCAAGGTGTATTCGATATTGATCATCAATTTTTTTACGTAAAGCAATTGCTTCGTTAACATATTTTAGTTGTAGCAGGCCAAAGGCGGCCTGGAACTCACTCATTTTTCCATTGATGCCTGGGGCAGTAATCGTAACTTCATCAGCAAACCCGAAATTCTTTAAGTAGTCGATACGCTGTTTGGTCTTGGCATCTTGACTAATAATGGCGCCACCTTCGAATGTATTGAATACTTTGGTAGCGTGAAAACTCAATACAGATAGATCTCCGTGGCGTAACAGACTTTGATCTTTGTAGTTAATGCTAAAGGCATGTGCTGCGTCGTATATGATGCGTAAGCCATAGTTGTCCGCAATTCGTTGAATAGTCTCTACATCACACGGGTTGGCATAGCAGTGGACCGGCATGATAGCGGTGGTGTGCGGGGTAATGGCCGCTTCAATCCGGGCTGGGTCAAGGTTGAAATTTTGAGGGTCGATATCCACAAATACTGGTTTTAGGTTATTCCATAACAGTGAATGACTAGTGGCTACAAAAGAGTATGGGGTGGTAATCACCTCGCCTGTGATGCGTAATGCCTGCAATGCGGTGACAAGTGCAATGGTTCCATTAGTAAAAAGCGAAATGTGTTGAACACCGAGGTAGACACATAGCGCCTCCTCCAGTTGTTGATGGAATGGGCCGTTATTAGTAAGCCAGCGGTTTTCCCATATATGTTCCAGATAGGGTATGAACTCTTCTAGGGGGGGGAGAAAGGGCTGTGTTACGGGGATAGAATTATTTGGCAGTGTTGGCATGGTTGCTCATTCAAATTTCTCGGCAGTTTTGTGACTTTCCCCACTGGCATCTTCCTCTGGTAGCGAAGGTTGCCTAGTAATTTGCCAGTCTATAATCAGTTTTGTGGCATCCCCCGAATGTGGCATGCACTTTCGGGATATGTAATACATAGTTCGTTTTCTTATACAAAGAACACCTCTGCGTCGGCTAGAGTCAAGAATCTATGTGCAAACCCTTCGGGTATCCATAGTTGCCGCTTGTTCTTCGCTGACAGACTTACCCCGACCCACTGCTCGAAGGTCGAGTACGACTTGTGGATGTCCACCGTTACATCGGGAACTTCACCGAGAAAACTGTACACCAGTTTGCCTTGGGTATAATGCGGCAATGAGTAGCTCTGCTCGTACAGTAACATTTGGGACAGACGTGGATGACTGTCCTGCTCAACCGATCTTGCCGCCGATAATGCTCTTCAAAGCATTTGTGATTGAAGCTTTCGAAGAAAGAGCCACGATTCCACCAAATGCAGAAGGCTCAATGATTCTTATTTCTGGATGTGTGGTGTCGATGACTATCATTCGTTCTGGAAACAGTATTTCAACAATTACAACGAATATTTTCCATGCGCGTTCTTTTTTAAGCGACTGTTTCTATTTTTCCAGTTGAGCTATGTATAATTGTTTTTGTGCGTGAACCATTTCTTATAGGCCTGCTTCAGGCCATAAGGATTTTCAACGGTAGCAATAAACTGGCTAGCTTTTAGTATAGTTTCATGCGTCCCTAGCTTCCAGCCAAGCATAGCCTCGCCCCATCGTTTTTACCTCAAGCGGGCCTTGTTGCTGGTAGTTGTTTTTGATAACTATGAGTTGCAGCTCGTCACGGTCGTAGGATGCAGATCATTCTTGTTCTCGCCGGCTGCATCCCTGTGCAGTAGACTCACTCTCGGTCTCTTAGCTAATCGAGCTTGGCATGCTTTTTATTCTTCTTGGGGCGTTCTTCTGCTCCTTTGTCATCGGTGTGCTACTGGTCCGCTTTCGGCATCTCCATGATCGCATTTCCTGTGATGATGACCTCGTGAGTGTGCAAAAATTTCACGCGGTCCCCGTTCCGCGTATCGGGGGCATCCCGGTGATGGCTGGCCTAGTCGCGGGAGTGCTGATTCTTGCTTCGTTGACGGGCTCGTCTCTGGGGTTGCTGCTCCTGGCGGTTGCACAGCCGGCCTTTATCGCTGGGCTAGCCGAAGACCTGACCAAGCGGGTTGGCCCGTTGGCACGCTTGCTGGCCACGTTCCTGGCTGCCGCTCTCGGATTCTGGCTGCTGGATGCCTGCTTGTCACGACTGGATTTGCCGGGTGTGGATCAACTGCTGGCTAGTCACTGGTTCGTTTCCTTGTTGTTTACCGTGTTTGCTGTTGGTGGTGTAGCGCATTCGATCAATATCATCGATGGTTACAATGGTTTGGCTGGCATGGTGTCAGTATTCGTTCTCACGGCTTTGGCATATGTCGCATTTAAGGTTCATGATCCGCAGCTGATGGGGCTATGCTTTGCGGCAGTGGGTGCCGTCTTGGGGTTCCTTTTGTGGAACTTTCCGCAAGGGACCATTTTTGCCGGTGACGGTGGTGCTTACCTAATCGGTTTTCTCATTGCAGAGCTGTCGGTGCTGCTGGTGGCACGACACCCGGAGGTTTCGCCGTGGTTTCCTTTGTTGCTGGTCATTTATCCTGTTTTTGAGACGCTATTCTCGATCTATCGCCGGAAGTTTTTACAGGGGCGTCCGGTAGGGGCGCCTGATGCGCTGCATCTGCATCAGATGGTGTACCGACGCTTGGTACGCTGGATGGTTGGCTCGAAAGAGGCTCGCCACATGACGAGACGCAACAGCATGACTTCCCCTTATCTGTGGGCCTTGTCTTCACTTTCGGTGGTGCCGGCCATGCTGTTCTGGAACAATTCATTGGTGCTGATAGCTTGTGCCGGGCTGTTTGTCCTGACCTATCTATACCTGTACCGCATGATTGTCCGTTTTCACTCTCCCCGCTGGATGGTGTTGCATCGCTCATTGCCTCGCGATAAAAATACTGTTTTGCTATCAAAAAATGATGATTGATAGTATTTTTTGTGATGGCTCCCGCCCTTGAAAACCCCTTGTCACGTCCCTATCATTAGCACTCGCAAGCGCCGAGTGCTAATCGCTCGGTCAATCTGCTGATTTGATAGGTATCCATCTTTCAACAGCCACTGCTATTAGGAGAGATCAATGGCAATTCGTCCTTTACACGATCGTGTTGTTATCAAGCGCCTCGAGGCTGAAGAGAAGACAGCTTCCGGTATCGTTCTGCCTGGCGCCGCTGCTGAAAAGCCGGACATGGGTCAGGTTGTTGCGGTCGGTAACGGCAAGATTCTGGAAAACGGCGAGCGTCGCGCGCTGGAGCTCAAAGTCGGCGACAAGGTTATTTTCGGCAAGTACTCCGGCCAGACCGTCAAGGTTGACGGCGACGAGCTGCTGGTAATGCGCGAAGAAGACGTAATGGGTATCGTCGAGTAATCCGACCCGTTACCGTTTTATTGAACTGAATTCTGGAGATTGAAGAACATGGCTGCAAAAGACGTACGCTTTGGTGATTCCGCCCGCGCCAAGATGGTGGTGGGTGTCAATGTGCTGGCTGATGCCGTAAAAGTGACCCTCGGCCCGAAAGGCCGCAACGTGGTACTGGATCGCTCCTTCGGCGCGCCAACCATCACCAAGGACGGTGTATCGGTTGCCAAGGAAATCGAACTGAAGGACAAGTTCGAGAACATGGGCGCGCAGATGGTGAAAGAAGTCGCTTCCAAGACTTCCGACGTGGCCGGTGACGGCACCACTACCGCCACCGTACTGGCCCAGGCCATCGTGCACGAAGGCATGAAGTTCGTGACTGCCGGCATGAACCCGATGGACTTGAAGCGCGGTATCGACAAGGCCGTGATTGCCCTGGTTGGCGAGATCGCCAAGATCGCCAAGCCATGCGCGACCACCAAGGAAATCGCCCAGGTTGGCTCCATCTCCGCCAACTCCGATAGCGATATCGGCGACATCATCGCTACCGCGATGGAAAAAGTCGGCAAGGAAGGCGTGATCACCGTTGAAGACGGCAAATCGCTGAACAACGAGCTGGACGTGGTGGAAGGGATGCAGTTCGACCGCGGCTACCTGTCTCCGTACTTCATCAACAACCAGGAAAAACAGATTGCCGCACTGGACAATCCGTTCATCCTGCTGTTCGACAAGAAAATCTCCAACATTCGCGACCTGCTGCCGGTGCTGGAGCAGGTGGCCAAGTCCGGCCGTCCGCTGCTGATCGTTGCCGAAGACGTGGAAGGTGAAGCGCTGGCCACCCTGGTGGTGAACACCATCCGCGGCATCCTGAAAGTGGTTGCCGTGAAGGCGCCAGGTTTCGGCGACCGTCGCAAGGCCATGCTGCAGGACATCGCCACCCTGACCGGCGGTACCGTGATCGCTGAAGAAGTGGGCCTGACCCTGGAAAAAGTGACCCTGGAAATGCTGGGTCAAGCCAAGCGCGTTGAAGTGGGCAAGGAAAACTCCACCATCATCGACGGCGCCGGTGACGTTGCCGCCATCCAGGCGCGCGTGGCCGAGGTTCGCCAGCAGATCGAAGCCGCGACTTCCGACTACGACCGCGAAAAACTGCAAGAGCGCGTGGCCAAGCTGGCCGGCGGTGTGGCCGTGATCAAGGTTGGCGCTGCCACCGAAGTGGAAATGAAAGAGAAGAAGGCCCGTGTCGAAGACGCGCTGCACGCGACCCGTGCAGCCGTTGAAGAAGGCGTGGTGCCTGGCGGCGGCGTGGCCCTGCTGCGCGCCCGCTCCACCCTGACCAGCCTGGCTACCTCCAACGCCGACCAAGCTGCCGGTGTGAAGATCGTGCTGAAGGCGATCGAAGCCCCGCTGCGCCAGATCGTGCAGAACGCCGGTGACGAGCCATCGGTGGTGGTGAACAAGGTACTGGAAGGCAAGGGTAACTTCGGTTACAACGCGGCGTCCGGCGAATACGGCGACATGCTGGAAATGGGCGTACTGGATCCAGCCAAGGTGACCCGCACCGCACTGCAGAACGCGGCGTCCATCGCCGGCCTGATGCTGACTACCGACTGCATGGTTGCCGAGCTGCCGGAAGACAAGCCAGCGATGCCGGACATGGGCGGCATGGGTGGTATGGGCGGCATGGGCGGCATGATGTAATTCTGTAAGCGACCGTTGATAACTTATTGAATATCAACGGTTATCTTGCGATTTGCGCCTCAAAAAGTAGCAAATTGGTAGCAGTTTTAACGGCTCTTAGCAGCATTTAAGCGACGTTTGCTACCTTTTTGCTACACCGCTTCAAATTAGTAGCAAATCAAAGAAATCCCTTCATAACGCTATGTTTTGAAGGGATTTTTCTTTGGTGCTGCGTTCTTCAAAATTGCCCAATTTTTCGCTGATTTTGCGGTGGTGTTGCCGCAGTAGCAGAAAAGGTAACAAATTCGACTGTTGAAGCCGTTTTCAGCGCCATCCTCACCCACAGTGGCCTTCACTGTACCGACCACCTTCTTCAGCAGCATTGGCAACGATTTTTCCGTTTATACCGCCTTCAGAATGAGGGTGTGCAGAATTTTGTGTAAACGGACCATTGGCGGGAAACTGCCAAATTGTCCGGA
>NZ_BMYP01000025.1 GCF_014652335.1 Vogesella fluminis
GTTCGTCGATGGCCTCCTACCATCTGTCTGCATTTACACCACTTCCGTGGACTCTATCTTGCCCGCTATCGCCTGCCGGCGATCCAGAAACTGTCCTGGGCATCCCGCTTGCTGGGCAACACGATTCCCGGCTCCTCCCCTGCCTGCCAGATGGCGCGGGTCAATGACGCCCGCTTCTGGCGGCGGGCGATTCGCACCACGCTGCTGCGCGAGCGCGAGCATTTTTATCTGCGCCTCGCCCTGCTGGGGCGCGGGCGCGAGACTTACGTGTCCGACGCCCAGCTCTCCACCCGGCTGGCGCAGCTGCGCCGCCAGAAGCAGTGGCTGGAAGAGACCGTTCTCGTGCCGCGCTACCTCGTGCCGGGCGAGGCCGACGACGGCCTGCTGACGCTGGCCAAGGTCGCCGCCAGTCCGCGCACCCGCTTTGCGAAGCTGTACACCTTCGTCAAGGCGATGGACGGACTCTCGCAAGAGGCCGGTCTGGCGTCGGCAATGGTCACGCTCACGCTGGAACCCGAGTGGCACCCCAGCCCCAGCCATGGCAAAAACACCTGGAATGGCGCCTCGCCGCGTGAAGGCCATCGCCTGATGGCCGCGCGCTGGCAGGCGATTCTGATTGCGCTGCACAAGGCCGGCATCGGGGTGTCCGGGTTGCGCGTAGTCGAGCCGCACCAAGACGCTTGCCCGCACTGGCATATCTGGCTGCTGTACCGCCCGGAGGCGGAAGCCGACATTCTGGCGGCGCTGATGCGCCAGTTCCCGCACAAGCTCAAAGTCCGTGCCCCGTCGCAGCGGGGCGAGACGGCACATGCCGGAGATGTGATGTTTGACAGCCGGAGCGATGTGCTCACCGGAGCCAGCCGGCCGCTGACGCACCCGAAAGAAGGCGCGCAGGTCGAGGTCTCCAAAATTGACCGCTCGATCTCCTCCGGGGCCAGCTACGCGATGAAGTACCTGCTGAAGACCGTCGATGGCGGCGAACCGCTGAACAAGCAGGTCGATTTGTTTGGCGATGCCGGACAAGGGGACACGTCGGACGATGCGAAAAAAGCACGACAGGCAAAACGCAAGGCGCATCAGGAATCTGCCCGTCGCGTCGATGCTTACCGCTCGCTGTGGGGCATCAACGCCGGTCAGCTGTTCGGCGTGGCCCGCTGCCTGTCGGCGTGGGATGAGCTGCGCCGGCTAGCGACGAGACCGGACGACGCGACGCTCTGCCGGCTGTGGACGCTGGCACGGGGTTCCGACAAGGAAGGGCATATTCCGGCAGGCCATGGCGAACGGGGTGATGCGAAAGGCTTCCTCGAAGCCCTGGGCGGGTTGGCCGCGGCGCAAGACCCCAAGGCCAAGACCGGCAAGGCGACACTGCGCCTGGGCCGGCTAACGGAAACGCGGCTCAACGGCTACGGCGAGGAAATCCAGCGCGCCAGAGGACTCGCGTTGATTCAGTCGCAGCGCCGTGCCGAAAAGCGGCCCGGCAAACGTGCCGGCCGGCCGCGTATGGTGTGGAAAACCGTCAAGTCGGTACTGGCACAAGTGGTCACGCGCACGCAAACGTGGAGTCTGGTGCCGAAAGCCCGTCAAGCCGTTGCCATCGCGGCAGCGGAGGCCGCGTTCATGGCGGATTTGCATGCCGGTGCACCGGCGCTAGCCGGTCACGGCAAACGTCATGAGCGCGGCGGATGCGCCGCCACCCCGGTATCCACCCTTCCCGACCCACTCCCCCCTTCGGGCTGAGCCTGTCCAACCCCCCGGTTATTTCCTGATGCGCCCGACGCAGGGAGCGGTACGCCTGCTGACGTATAAAGCCGCATCATCCGGAGCGAAAACCCCATTGCCCGCGCTAGATCAGCGCGTTCGGACGCAAATTGCGGGTCAAACTACGGTCGCAAAGACCATCCCCACCAGAAAGCCGGGGCGTCCGTGTGGAAAAGTTTCACTTAGTTATCCAAGCCCGGCAGGCACAAGGTTGGCCGCAAGGCGTCGGGTTACGCTGCGCTAACCCGACCTACGCACTGGAACCAGAAGACGCGCGCGGCGGGGCATCGGCTATCCGGCCACGGCGGAATCGAGGGGAATCGAGTCGTCGTAGAGCGTTTCTGGTGCGATATCGATTTCTCCTGGCCACACCACCGTGCCGTAATCCACGCGGACACGCTCGAAGATGGAAGGGGTCGCGATACGATTCCAGGGCTTCAAGGCAAGCAGGGGGCGCGCGTCGAAGCGGCGGCGTTCGCCATTCTGGAATTCGAGATCAAGTTGAAAGTCGGGGCGGGGGTGAACCGCAATCACATCGAGCAACATGGACAACCTCACTGCAGGGGCGCAATTCGGAATGGGTCCTCGCCATTGACGGCCAATTCCCAATCCACCAACAATTCTTCCTTGTGAATCTCGATCCAGGCCTGAACCATCTTGAGTTGCTTGGGCGGCAATACACCGTCAAGAACAGCGCCATCTTCAATCGAGACAGCAGCTTCCTGGCCTTGGTAGCGCACATGAATATGCGGGAGATGGTGGCGACGATTATCACGAAAGTACATCAGCACCAGAATTCCGTAAAACATACTGATCGTAGGCATTGCCACTCCGTTCCCCGAGCAATTCAGTCAACTTGCAGTCTAGCACAAGTTAATCGTGGTCTGTCCCCTATTACTATCTCCCCTATTACTCCCAGGAGAAAGCCCCTGCCGCAAGGTAGCGGCTTAGCCAAAGCAGAAACCGCCCCTTGGGAAACTTCGGGGCGGTTTTTTTCGTCCTGCAGAAACTAAAAAACCCTGCCCCTCTTTCGAAGGACAGGGTTTCAATCACCTCAAGTACCTACCGAGGGCAAGTACTTGTCTCTATAGAGAGATTAGACGATAGCATCAAAGTCAAATTCACCAGCGGTATCGACGCCTACCAGACGGATCATTTCGTCAGCAGAACCATCCATGTCGTTGTCGATGAACAGCAGGCCGATGTCGGCAGCGACGTTGTCGGCGTTGAAACCAACATAGTACTTAACCGTGCCGTCCAAGGCGGTATTCGCCAGCGCCAGGACCGCAGCCAAATCTGCTGCTGCACCTACGTCAGCTTCAGCGTAGTTACCAGCACCACCAGCTACCGCCATATCAATGGTATCAGTTGCTGCAGCCCAAGTACCGGTATAGATGTCGGAGGTTGCAACCGTCAGACCGCTATCACCAGCATTAAACACAAAGATATCGGAGTCAGCAACGTTACCCGAAGCGATGGTATCTGCACCAGCGCCACCGGTGAAGGTATCGTCGTTGTCAGCAGCATCATCATTGATTGTGTCGTTACCAGCGCCAGTTGTGATGTCGTTGGCACCAGCGGCACCAGTAATAGTGTACTGAACCTGGCTGGCAGTGAAGCCGGCCACGTTGATCACGAGATCAACGCCATCCTGCACGTCGCCGTTACCATCGACGTCGATCACGAACTGGTTGGTGTCAGTCGAGAAGAACGAGTCACCAAAGCGCAGATCGGCTGGAGCACCATCCAGCGAGTTGTCACCAGCAGCCAAGCTGGCCACAGTGGCAAATGTGCTCAGGAACTGGTCACCACCAGCAGCCAGCGTCACAGCCACAGTAATAACGTCGCCGGCGTTGAAGTCGGTGATGGTATCAGCGGACTGCGAAGTGGAGTCGTCAGCGTTGGCAAACGAATACACGAAGGTATCGTTACCGCCGTTACCGGTCAGGGTATCGGCCTCGTCACCGCCAGTGATGGCGTCATCGTTGGCAGAGCCAAGGATGGTCAGTGCGGCATCAAGTTCAGCAACAGCATTGATGGTCACACCACCGGTGGTGCCGCTGCGGGTACCATCGGTACGGGTTGCGTCGTCGTCGGTGATGGCCGAAGCGTCGATGGTCAGCGCACTGTTGGACCATGCATCCGAAACAGTTACGGTAACAGCGCTGTTGTCGCGACCAGCCGCGATCACGGCTTCATCGGCGTCCAGCGTGCCGTCGTCGTCCTGGTCATGGTTATCGGCCAGAACGATCTGGTCGATGGAACCAGCGGCAACGGTGATGGACATTTCCGAGTTGGCGCTACCACCCACGGCAGTTGCATCAATCTCGGTAGCAACACCACCGGTGATGGCAACGTTCACCACAACGTCGTTGTTGGTACCGGCATCGGTGAAGACCAGTGTGCGATCCAGTGCAGCGGCACCGCCCGTGGTTTCATCTTCCAGCGAGGCGTTGACCGTGAAGTCATTGTCGCCATCGTTGTCGATCGTTACGGTCGTTGCAGTCACGGCATCCATATCAACGGTCAGGGCACGTTCAAAGTCGGTACCCGTACGGATGGTGCTGGTGCCCTGAGCGATGATGCGCGCAACGCCGGTAGCAAAGCCATCGTCGTTCAGCATGACGTTGGTGTTCGTTGCGAGTTCGAGTTCTTCGATACTCACAAAGCCTTCGAATACTTCGTCATCACCGGTGGCGACATCACCCAGGGTGGTATCGACGATGATACGGTCGGTGCCTTCGCCCAGGTTCAGTGCGTCGTCAGTGGTAATGGTGTCAGCCAGCAGGTTGAGAACATCATTACCGGCACCGGTGCTGATAGTCTTGATGGCACTGTCAGCAACTTCGACAAAGACGTTGCCAACGTGTGCATCTGTATCGATGGTGTCTGCAACGACACTGATCAGTGTCAACTCACCGGTACCAGCACCGGTAATGTTCAGTGCGGTGTCAAAGTCATCGCTCAACTCGATACCGTGGTCACCGGCACCAGTTACTACCATGTTCAGGGTGTCGATGTCGCTGGTGGCAACGTTGCCGTCAACCAGAGTAACGTCGAAGTCTTCGTCACCGGTCAGGTTGATGCTGACTGCGGTGCTGTCAGCAGCTGCAGCATGGGTCAGGGTCAGAGTGACGTCCGCGTCAAATGCTGTACCCAGTTCGTCGGTCTCAAGAGCCGTACCAATAGCATTACCATTCTCATCAACCGCAGCGTTACGATCGGTTTCAACGGAGGTGATGTTGATCGTTTCGTTGTTGTAGTCGGTCAGTGCAACGGCAATGGCATCACCATCCTCTGCATCCAGGCCATTGGCTGCGAAGGTAGCACGGTCCTGGTTGGCGATGTTGATGGTAGCCAGATCAGCATCGAAGGCGCCAAGGTCAACCTCAAAGTTGGCGGTATCGTCGTCATCGTCGGTTTCAGCAGCAACCTGACCAGCAGCATCAGCGTAGGCGAAAGCAGCGGTCAGGTTCAGGGTTTCAACACCGGTCACGGTGGCATTGCCTGTCGCAGTCGCGGTTTCTTCGGCAACAGTAACGTTATCCACGGCTTCCAGGGTCAGGCTGTCGGCACCTGCACCACCAGCCACGTCACCATTGATGGTGCCGGAGATGATGGTCAGGCTGTCGTCGCCAGCGCCCAGATCAACAGCGCCGTCTGCGTCTTCGGCAGCGGTAGTACCGGCTGTGATTCCACCAGCCACGAGGCCAGCAAAGTTACCAGCGGCGATGCTTGTATCAGCACCACGGGAGCCGAGGGTAATGGTGTCGTTGCCTTCGCCGGCAGCCAGGCTGGAGTTCTCGTCGACCACGCCCACGATGGTGGCGGTGTCGTTACCTGCGCCCAGATCGACGTTGGCGCCTTCGTCGGCCTCGCCGAGGTCTTCGTCAGACAGCAGGGAACCGGTTACGGTCAGGGTGTCGTCGCCAGCGCCAGTGGTGATGTCGCCTTTGTAAGCTTCATCGGACTGCAGGACGTCGTTGCCCGAGCCGGTGGTTACGGTGGAGGTGTCGTCGCTGGCCGGGTTGGAGATGTTGGCGGAGATTACGCCGGTAGCAGTGCCACCAACCAGATCAAAACCGGTCATGTTGCCAACGTCACCCAGGGTGACGTTGCCGGCACCGGTGATGGTGATGTTGTCCAGGCCGTTGACTTCTTCCAGACCGTTAGCTTCTTCGATGTAGTTGCCGTCGCCGTCAGTGTCGTTGGCAATAACCAGTGCGCCTGTGGCGTTGATCACCAGAGACTGGCCGGTAGCAGCCAGACCGTCCTGACGCAGGTCCAGGTCATTGATCAGGGTGTCGGACACCACGTTCAGGGTGACGGTCTCGACTTGCTGCGATTCAATGGCAGTGGCGCCGATGTCGAAGTCGTCGATCAGGGCGTTGTCCAGCTCAACGGTTACGGATTGGGTGCCGGCCAGCTCGCCATTGCGGTAGCTCAGCTCAACGTCGTTGAATTCGGCGCTGTTGGCTACCGACAGGTTAACCACTGCGGCTTCCATGTTCTGTACGGTCAGGCCGGTCTGAACACGGGTCACATTGACTGTCTCGACGCCGGTCGCGTCTTGCAGGTCGAGAGTGCTGGCAGCGTCAGCAACAAATTTAACGTTGATGGTTTCGATGCCATGCAGTTCCGGAGTAACGAGCGTGCCGCCGGCATCGTTGTCATCACCGAAGGTGAAGTTCAGGGTCGGGTTGTCGCCGGTACCGGTCAGAACGTCGTCGTCCTGCAGGGTGTTGATGCGGTCGTTACCACCCGGTGTGTAGACCTGGTCAGCATTGAACACGTTTGCAGTGGCAGTATCGTTGCCGCTGGTGAGCGTGAAACCCTGAATGTTGGCGTTGCTCTCGGATGCGGCAACACGGGCGGCCAGGTAGTCGTAATCAACACCGGAGCCAGTACCAACCACGGCATTCAGCACGTTCAGAATGAAGGTGGATTTCTGGAGGGTGCCGGTTTCCAGCTGAGCGGTCCAGTATGCAACACCGCCTGCATCGCCAGGACGGTTCAGTACGTTCTGGTAGATGGCCTTGACGAAGTTTTCAGCCGACATGGTAGCCGGGTATGTGGTGGTGAATTCTGCAGTCTTGGAGAATTCGGTCGCCAGTTCCTGCTGGATGGCAGCATCGGTCTTGCCTGCGTTCAGGCCAGCCAGATATACCTTACCCCAGAAGTCAGCGCCTTCGGCGTCTGCATTGCGGTTGAAGTTGCTTACGTACAGACGATGGATGCTGTCCACTTGCGCCTGGGTCAGAAATTGAACGGCCATTTTGATAACCTTTATAAAAGTTGATGCGGTTAGCAACGAGTGCTTAATCGATTTGGCACTCACTGGCGGGCACTTGGCCTACCAGCTTGCCGGGCATTATAAGGGTAGGGTTGTAAAAACCGATGTGATTTCCATCACACTCTTTGTCATATGGTGTCAGCGTGGTTGCTGGGCATGCATACGGTGTTTTTTTGTGCTGCCGCGCCAGAAAATTGCCGCTTTTTTGTATGGCCGCTCAGAATCTTGCGGCAATGCCAATGGCCAGCCGTGTCTCTTGTTGTCTGAACAGGGCAATGTTGCTTTGCTGGCGGCTGTGCAGCAGTTCGCTGCGTAGCGCAAGCGTGTTTGTGAGTGGCCAGGTAAGCACGGCGGAGAGTTCTTGCAGGTTTTGCCGCCGGATCGTGGTGCCTGTCAGCGGGCTGAAGGGGGCGCTGTCGCGGGCTTGTTGCCAGCGGTAGCCTGCATCCAGTCTTGCGGTTTGCAGCAGGAGCAGGGGCAGGTTGTAGCCGATGGCCAGCCGGCGCTGGCTTTGGCCGGGGCGGGTTGTCTGCCGCTGGTCTTGTTCTGCTGTCAGCCTGATCTGGCCTGCCCGCCCGAGGATGAGGCTGCTACCGGCGTTCAGGGTGAGGTAGGGTTGCTGTTGGGTGCGGTTTTGTTCGATGCCGGTTTGCCAGCCAAGGGCGGCTTGCCGGCCTTGCCACCACAGGCCGATTTTGCTCTGGCGGCCCAGCAGGCTGTCCTTGAATACGGCAAGGTTTAGCGCCAGACGCTGGTTGCCGCTTTCATGGCTCAGTTCGCCGTGCCAGTTGCCGTATTCTGCGAGTGTTTGTTGTCCGCTTATGGGACGGCGTGCATAAAAGCCGGTGTTCAGGCTGATGCTGGGTAGCCGGTGGCTGAATAGTTGCAGGTCCAGGGCGATGTCGTGGTAGCTGGCGGCCTGGGCACGGCTATCGCCGCTGAGTGGCAGGCTGATTGACTGGCCGGATAGCAGGATGTCCATTCTGTCTGCCTGGCTGCCGGCGTTGTAGTTGCTGCTGCGGCCAACGTGGCTGCGCAGTTCGCCATTGATGGTGATGGCCGGCCCGGTTTGTTGTTGCAGGGCCGGCGGCAGGCCGTATCTGGCCTTGGCTGCTTCCAGTATGTTCTGGCAGCTGGTGCGCTGGCCGTCCCGGCATAGGGCCATTCCGTAGTCGTACCAGGCGCCAGCGTGGTCTGGCTGCAGCAGGAGCGCTTGTTCCAGGTGGGTGATGGCCAGCTGGGTGTCGCCGGCTTGCAGTGCGTAGGTACCCAGCCAGTAGTGGTATTCCGTTTGCTGTCTGATGGCCGGAGGAGCTTGCAAGAGTGCTTGCAGTGCGTCTTGCGGGCTCAGCGTGGCCAGCTGTGCTTGCATTTCTTGCCAGTTGTCTGCGTGGCTTGCGGTGCTGGCCATGGTCAGCAGGATGGCTGCCAGTGTCTTGATGCGTTGTTTTGGTGGCATATTCGGGTAATGAAAAACGGGGCTGTGATAGCCCCGTTCTGTTTTGGCTGATGTTGTCAGTGCGCTGGCGCTTAACGGTTCCAGACCATGGTGCCTGTCAGCTGGCGTCCGTCATCAATGGGCTTTTCAAATATGCTGCCTACGGTATTTTGGTTGGCGTGCACGATGCCTGTGAAGCTGGTATTGGATTTTGTGGGGTCGGCAACCAGGTAGCCGCGCCAGTCGGCGGTGCCGGCGGCCTGCAGATGATGCGCGATCGTGCCATCATTGACAATAGCATTGGCGGTAAAGCTGCTGCTGCCAAGGTCAATGCCAAGTGTGCCGCTGATGAGGTCTGCTGCTGTGTATTGGCCGTTTGCCTGGATATAGGCCGCGCCTCCGGTCAGGGAGAAGTTTGCTTTCCAGCGATCAGGCAGGCGATCGACTTTTTTGGTAAGGCCCAGCCCGAAGATGGAGGTGGCAATGTGGATGGATTTGCCGTCTGCGAGGAGTGCGGTAACCGGCAGGCCGTTCATGCCATTTGCGTCATTTTGCCAGCGGCCCCAGTGTACGCCCTCGGTCCCGGGACCGCTATCCGGCAGGGGGGTTACTTTTTGCAGGCTGCTGGCCTTGTTTTCCTGCAGCACGGAGGCGATATCGCCGGAAACCGGCAGCACCGTGCTGTCTGCCGGCAGCGGCAGGTTGCCTTTGAGCAGCTTGGGGGTGTTGTCCTTGCGGTTCAGCTCGACATAGCTGTCGGTGCTGGCCGCCAGGTCGACCGTCTTGTCCCAGCAGGCACCAAAGCTTTCGACTTTGCAGCTTTCACTGAAGGCCGATACTACGATGGCGCCGCTCTTGACGCTGGCTCTGGTGGTGGCATCGCTGGCAAAGGTGACAAAGTCGGTGCCGCGAATGCCGATGGCGGCAATGGGGGTATTGAGCCGAAAAGCGCCCTTGTTGGCCTCGCCAATGGCGCCTGTTACTGATCTGACTACGCCATTCTTGAGGGCGTAGCGGATCTTGCCCGCGCCGGGGTTGGCCGCATCATATTCAAATACTTCGATGTCCAGCACGGAGTTGGGCCGAACCGCAAGCAGGCTGCCATCTTTCATCTTTACGTGAACATGGCCACCGCTGCCGGTGATGATTTTTTGCCCTGCCTTGAGCTGGGTGCCTCGTTCTAGCGGTCGCTTCTGCCCGTTGTCGTCAACCCAGGCCTGGCCCACAGCCAGCATGACATCGCCCGCCGCAGGGGCCGCCATCACGACCGTCCCAGGTAAGAGCATGGCTGTAGCTAGCGCAGCAGCAAGCAATTGTCTGTTGATTGTCATGAGCAGTCCTCTCGTTTTGCGTAAAGCCGGTAATCCCCGGCTTGTCCGGGGCTGATTCCATCAGTAGTGTAGTGCTTGATGATGACAAGAGTGCGTTGATTCCGCCACTTGTGCAGGGTCCAAGCATTGTCCGGCGCGTTTGCCCCATGCATGTGCATGGGGCAAACGTTGCTGCTGAGTATTTTTTGAACAGTATAGCATTTTCAGTCCCGCTCTGGCTTGATTCCTGTCGTGCATAGCAGTTGCCCGACGCTTTGCTGCCATGTCTGCCATGTCATCCCGTCGGTTTGTATGCGCTCTGCCTCCGGTGTTTCCAGCCAGTGCCGTATGGCGGCGGCAAGGTCTTCAGGCCGATGACCTGTAAAATAGCTGGCATTTTCTCCGGCAATTTCCCGAAACACCGGTATATCCCGCACCAGTAACGGCAAGCCGTATTGTGCAGCTTCAATGAGTGGCAGCCCGAATCCCTCTCCACGTGATGCCGCCAGCAGGCAATCTGCACGCTTGTATACCTGATCCAGCACTTCATCGCTGACTGCAAACAGGCAGAATAATCTTTTGCCGTTTTCAGGGTGGGTCCGGAGCCGTTCCATAAAGTTATCAGTCATCCAGCCCGGCTTGCCGATAATGACCAGTTGGCTGAATATCTGCTTTTCCCATAGTAGTTCAAAGGCATCCAGCACCTGCACATGTCCTTTCCGGGGCTCGATGGTGCTGACCATCAGGAATACGGTTGCCGATTCCAGCTTGCCGAGAATATCCATCTCGCTTTCGGATATTCCAGCAGATGGAAGGCTTGCCTTGATATCCGCACCCAGATGAAACGAGCTAATCTGTAAATGCTCTGCGGTTTCAACATGCTCTTCACGAATACAGGTATCAAGCTCATCGGCTACGGCACCAGAAATGCAAACCAGCTGGTGTGAAACCCTGCAGATTGTTTTCAGCCATTTTTTATAATCGTGCTCAATAAATGGTGGGAAGCATTCCGGCATTTTTAAAGGCAAAAGATCATAGACAATGAATATGATCCTGGCCCCGCTTTTTCTCCACTCCTGCAAGCATTCTTCAAGATTTGGTATGGCCGACAATAGAAGGTCTGCACCTATAAAAACGTCGCCATTATTGATAGATACTGCTTCATCCTGTAATAATTCCTTATCCCCGAAGAAGTGTGCACTTACATATTTTCGTGCATAATCATATCCACCAGTTTCATTAAAATATATTGGCTCAACCCTATAACCTTCCGGGGGGTTTGTTAGCAGTTCATTGACTATACTGCGCACTACCCGCTCTATACCTGTTTTCAAATCGTGCCTGACAATTGCAGAAATATCGATCAGTATTTTCTTCAATTCACACGATCCGGAATTAATTATTACCTGGCTATCAAGTCGACCAAGCCCATCCAGCATGGAACCTACTGGCAGGCTGTTTTTTTGGCATTCATAGAAATATTCAATCGCAGCATGATATTTACGCCCCACTTCGGTATTGTTGTTATTATGATCAATATCAGCCTTTGCATTACATGCAAATTGCATGGTTGTTTTTTTATCAAAAAACGCTTTTTCCAGCATCAATTGCAACTCTGTCATGTCAAAGTTTTCTGATATCTTCATAACAGCTTTATTACTTATCTCCTTGATAAATCCATGATTATTGCAAATAACAGGCAAACCGGCTGACAAGCAATCAAATACGGCTGCCGAGGTTTCACCACGTGAATCCTGCCGTAACTGTACTGCCAAATCTGCTGCAGCCATATAATCAATGTATTCTTGCTGCTCAACAAAGCCGGTTATAGAAATACTGTTGATATTGGTTGCTTTCCATATCTCGGCTTTAATTTCATTACTGTATTCACCAGATGGCATGCTTCCTACAAACACAAGGCAGCATCCGTCAGACAAACTAAAAAATGAATTATTCCAGACTTCAATCAATTCCTTGTTCATTTTTGTTGGACCAAGGAATCCAAAACAGCAAACAACCCATTCCGATTCAGGAATATTCAATCTATTACGGGCAGATGTCCTGCTTGGTAAATTTAATCTTCTTGGGAGAAATGGAACCACTTTTATGTTATTGCAAATATCTTTTCCGTAATTTTCTGAAAGTTTATTTTTTGCAAAATCAGAATGTATTATTGCACCAAAAGAGTTTTTAATTACTTTATCACTGCATGCGTATTTTCCAAGAACATTTTTTAATCCACCAAATTTCAGATCTATTAGCGATTTATAACCATGACTCTGGTAAAGAATTGCTTCCTGATTAACACCAATTCTATTTGTGTATTCAAGCATGGCATCAGACAGTATCACATCATGCATGACTACCACACCAGGATAATCATTCAGCAGATCAAACATGGGAAAATGATAATGTGAATTCCCGATTTTATATAGTACCCTGTCTATATCTTTATAGTTATATTTAAACCATTGAGTATCACGGATTTCATATCCACCTTCTCTGTTATTGATATCAATTATTTTATCACTAATAATTACCACTCTATAATATACAAGTAATTCTGGAATCAACTCCATTGTATAGTCAGCGATACCGCTTCTATCCGGAGGCAGTGGCGAGAACAATGCTAAAATCGGTTTTTGAGAATTAATATCTAACATTTTAATAACCACAAATAATTTTCCGGATATTACAACACACAGAGCTGAATTGTAATAATATCAGTTATTACTGCACTTTTTCTTTATCCAGTTCATGAATCTGAGTGGTTTGGTTATTTTCCATGAAATACTGCCATATATGTTTTTAATAACATCATCCAGTTCAACCACCCTGGCTTTCAGCTCATTGACATCAATCCTGCTTAATTCTTCATCCTTGTCTTTTATCAGTTTTTCCAGTTTTTCTGCATAACGGCCAGTTTGCCACTCACTATACTTTATAAAACCATCAAGTATATTTGGTGGAACTGAAACCAATTGATGTAGTCTGGTATAATGTTCATTAGCTACATAAAATACATTTATACCGTCAAAGTATGATCTTTTATAATGATTGACTAAAATAATATTTTCCCATTCAGAGTTATCAGGCAGCTCTCCATTTGGTTTTCTAACTTCAGCAAGTATTATCCACGGTCTCCACTTTTTCAGATCCAGACCATTCAATACTTCTATCTCCGCACCTTCTACATCTATTTTTAAAAAGTGTATTTCCTTTGGATTGTGGCTATATAAGATATCATTTAATTTTTCTACATTTACAATTTTCTCTTCTACTTCATGTCCCGCCTTGATATGTTCATTTGCAACATTGGCATCCATTGTTGCCCAGCCACGAACATCTTTTACATCATAAATCTTGAAACTTCCGCTTTCAGAACCTGCTGCACAGCAAAGGTTAATATCTCTTGGTCTATTTTTTAATAATTCCTTGTGATGAATATCCAGTGGCTCAATGTTTATTCCGTTCCAACCTTTCTTATAAAATGCCAAGGTAACCGAATCAATAACCGGATCATTTGCACCTACATCTACATAGAATCCGCTTTTGATATCTTTTAGAGCACGCCACAAGACAACATCTTCAAAATTTTGGGCATACGAAATAAAATATTTCATGATTTATCCATACAATTTCTGTCAATTTTCAGATTAACCGGCATCCAGGTTGTCCCTACGAAGTTTGGTTTATCTACATTTACTACATTAAATACAAGAGCCAGATCTTTCCACTCAAAATTGTCTGCCAAATGATTTTCAGTGCTGACTAGTGCTGTTGCTATCGAGTAGCTTCCTTCTCCAAGATCAGCATCAAATGCTATCTCATAAGACAGATATTCACCTGCTTTCAGATTATCTACAGGCATATCCAGGTAATGAGTATTTGTTCCAAAAACAGGCTGGCCCAATCTGTCTTTTATCATGTAGCCAAGAATCAATCTTGGAATTTCTTTCCTTATCTCAACAAGTATTTTTAATATTACTTGCTGACCTGTATTGATAACATCAATTTCTTTACCATCAATATTGATGATTTTTATATTTTTTACTGTTGCTTCACCAGTCCCAGAAATAGTTGCAACATCCCCAGTATTGGTTTTTATATGTTTGACATCACCACTTTCTTTATCTGCTATCAGCGCATTATAGTAATCAGAAACAAGCTCAGGGCTTCCTTCCATTACTTTCTTTCCTGCATTCAAAAGTATCGCGCGGTCACAAATAGCCTGAATGGCTGCTTTGTCATGAGAAACAATCAGTAGCGTTGTCCCTTCTTTTCTGAATTTTCTTATTTTATCAAAACACTTATGCTGAAAATAAGCATCACCTACTGATAATGCTTCATCAACAATAAGTACATCTGGTCTTACCGCTGTTGCCAAACTGAATGCCAGCCTGACTTGCATTCCGCTTGAATAAACTTTAACCGGCTTGTCAATATATTCACCTATTTCAGCAAATATTTCTATTTCCGGCATTAATGAATCAATTTCCTTCCTGGATAATCCAGCTAACTGACCAGCCAGATATAAATTTTGCCGGCCACTGAATTCAGGGTGAAATCCCATTCCAAGTTCAAGTAATGCAATGACCCGTCCCTTCGTTTTAACATGGCCAGTAGTCGGCTTTGATGTTCCCGATATTATTTTCAATAGTGTACTTTTTCCTGCACCATTTAATCCAAGGATACCAACAGCCTCACCGGGCATAACTTCAAAATCAATATCCTGTAATACCCACTTTTTCTTGTGCTTATTTTTTGCAAAAGGGATAATTAATTCGAACAATCTATCAAGTTTCCTGTTATAATTTTTATAGGCTTTACCGACATTTTTTATTGTTATTACACTCATTTAATGTTCCTTGGCATCTTATTTAACCTCAGGGGTACAAACATTTATTTCCTTCTCATGGCCTTTTATTTTTAATGCACCATGCCATATTAATTTTTTATTAATAAGGTTTTTGCTTGTTTCTTCACTTATCAAGATACCAACATCGAAATGGCGACAAGAATCCTGTAATCTGGCAGCAATATTTACAGAGCTGCCAACTGCTGTATATGATTTTCTGTTTTCACTCCCCATATTTCCTACTGCAGAATGACCAGTATTAATGCCGATTGTCACTTCAATTTCTGGAAGTTCTTTTTCTATTAATTTTTCATTAAGTTCGGAAATATTATTCTGTATATCAATTGCGCAGGATACAGCATCATTTGCATGATATTTGTTATTTAATGGTGCACCCCATATTGCCATCACTGCATCGCCTATAAATTTATCTATAATACCATTATGCTGATGAATTTTTTTCTCCATAAAATCCATGAACAGATTAAGTAGCAGTGCCACTTTAATTGGTGGCATTTCTTCTGTAATTTTTGAAAAATTCTTGATATCTGCAAACATTACTGTTATTTCTATGTTTTTTGCCTGAATTTTTCTTGGGTCATCACCAGATTCAATAAGTTGCACTAAAACTTCTTTTGGTATATATGCACTCAATTGTAACAGCATTATACCTTCCGATATCTGAGCTGCTACCTTTTGCAAAAATATATTTATTGGGAGTAATATTATTATGCTGCTGATTATTGGCAACACCGGTAAATCAATATTTTTCTCCCAAAGAATATAAGATGCCAATATCCATAGTAAAGCGAAGCATAACAATGCTTTTATGTTTTTAAATCCTGATTTTTCAATTGAAAATATTCCCCAACATATAATTAAAAGTACTAAAAATGTAATTAAAATAGTCCACTGTGGCCTTTCCGGATTATTCTGCTGCAGCAACATATTTAAAACAAATGCATGGACTTGTACACCTGATATCCTGCTATCAGTTGGAATACTTATTAAATCACCCAGCCCTGTTGCCGAAGATCCAATAATAACAATTTTGTTTTTTAAAAATTCTTTCGGTAAACTATTATCAAAAACCAAGTTTGCTGAATATTGAGGTGCTGGCTTTATTGTAAAATTGAGCCGCGATACTCCACTATTATCTATTGGCAGAACAGCTTCTGATTGCGAATGAACCAGTTTGCCATTTTTCAATAACCACTTGCTTTCTTTTTTGTTATCTATGGTCACATCAAACATTGATAGTGCAAGCGATGGATAACATACTCCATTATATTTTATCAATGGTATAAAACTTCTAATCAACCCATCTGCATCAACTTTTGGGCTGATATGCCCTGCATGAGGAATATTACCAAATGATTTGCTTATGCCAACATATCCATTTGAATCTTGAATATTAATTCCAACCGGACAATTCATTCCTCCACTTAATACGGCCTCTGTTGTATTAGTGCTATTATCAGATAGAGAAAATACTTGTGAAAATACTAGTGGATATTTATATCCAAGTGATCCAAAATATTCATCCACACTGGTATTAGCTGAAGGTTCTGCATATAAAATATCCAGACCTACAGTACTTGTTTGATAGTCCTTGAATAATTTTTCAACAAGCTCGATAATCCGCTGCCGGGGCCACGGCCAATTCCCTATCACACCAAGGCTGATATCATCTATATCAACAATAACAACAGAATCTCCGGTTTCTTTTTGTGGTAGTATGAGCCATTGGGTATCATTCAAGCGTTCACGCCAGGAATGGATCATCCCTTGCCCTAGATAACCTAGAGAAAGATAAAGTATCATCACACTGAAAAAAATTGTGAAGAATATTTTTTTTCTGTTTGAAATCTTGTATTTTGCTTTCAAAGCTTAATTTTTACACAGGATAGAATGGTTGTTTTGTTAACAATAAAGGTTCAGTTTTAAAAATGATAAATACCCAAATTCTGAATAGAGTTAAACTATTCTCTGACCTACCTCCAGAACAGCTAAACTGGCTTTCTGTTTTGTGTAATATGCGAGAGTTTCAGAAAGGGGCTATTGTTGTTAACAAAGATGAAAATAGTAATGATCTTATGTTTCTACTCCAAGGGCAGCTTGTTGTTACAGATGTCACACAGGATGGTATTGAAATTGGCTTGTATATAATCAAGCCAGGATATTCTTTTGGTGAAATTTCAGCAATCGATTCTCTACCCAGGGCAGCCACTGTAAAAGCTATGGAAAAATCAATTGTCGGCTTTTTGCCAGGTATTGAGTTTCAAAACTTGCTACTGATAGCTCCAAAAATAGCAAGTCAGCTGCTAAAACAATTTGCCTCAACAATACGTGAAAATAATCGTCAACGTATCATATTATCCATAAATAATGTGCACAGGAGAGTAGCCGCTCTGCTTCTCAGCTACTCCAGGCCTGATTCTGAACAGGGTGGTTTGGTAATCACAAATTTGCCTACCCAGCAAGAGCTTGCGGCCATGGCAAATACAACTCGTGAGTCTATTTCTAGAGTTTTAAGATCGCTGATTGATAATGGTATTCTAGAAAAATCAGGCAGAGTAATAAGAATTATTGAAGCGGAAAAAATCAACAAGATCATAAACAATAGTAGTGTTGATTTTAAATAGCTGTATTTATTTATATTACTCTGCACCGCTATTTTATGATTTTTATTTCATGATATTCTTGTTATTTTTTATTTAAAATTATATTTCATCAAGTATATCTCCATACAACCTTCTATATGACAAACATGTTATTAGTAATAATACTATTAAAATAGTTAGTGGATATAACAGTAATGTCAAATCCGGCTTCAGTCCAAGATGAATTTGATGACTTAAATCCATTAAATTATATAACGGTACCCATGATATTAGCTCTTTAATATTCTCTGGTAATATACTGGACGGATAAACCACTGGTGTTGCCCAAAATAAAATCTGTAACAGTAATGGTATGATTTGTCCTATATCTCTCAAGAATACATTATAAACTGCCATTAACACACCAAAAGAGAATGCCATCAATATCAGTATCACTAATATCATTGGATAAATAATCAATATGTTTATATTCAATATTCCTTGAATAAGCATGAATAGTATAAATATCCCGTATATTATACTGAAATTAATGACACTCCCTGCGGTAGCGATGACCGGCAGCGAAATCACCGGAAAGCTGGCTTTCTTGATCAGGTTGGCATTGTCGACCACAAAGCTCTGGGTGCGGCCGACGATCTCGGCAAACAGGTTCCATTGCAGCAGGCCGGCACACAGGTACACGCTATAGGCATACGCCATGTCCATGCCGGGCAGGCGCGAATGCATGATCCTGGAAAACACCAGCGTGTAGATCAGGATCATCACCAGTGGCGAGCCGATCAGCCACCACAGGCCCAGCACCGAATCCTTGTACTTGAGCTGTACTTCGCGCTGCACGCTGGCGCGGATGAAGCCGCGATAACGCCACAGCTCGCGCAGGCTACTGACGACCATAATGATCCTCGAAACGGACGATATCGTCTTCTTCCAGGTACTGGCCGCTTTGCACTTCGATAATGGCCAGGTCGATCACGCCGGGGTTGGACAGGCGATGGACATGACCGGCCGGAATATAGGTGGACTCGTTCGGGCCGAGCAGGAACTCCTTGTCGCCGTTGACTACCCTGGCCATGCCGGATACCACGATCCAGTGTTCGCTGCGGTGGTGATGCATCTGCAGCGACAGCGACTGGCCCGGCTTCACCTCGATGCGCTTGATCTTGTAGCCGGCGGCTTCTTCCAGCACGGTGTAGCTGCCCCACGGCCGGTACATGGTGTTGTGCACTTCGTGCAGCATGCTGCCTTCGGCCTTCAGCCGGTCCACTACCTTTTTCACGTCCTGGGCCCTGTCCTTGCGCGAGATCAGCAGGGCATCGGGGGTGTCCACCACCACCAGGTTTTCCAGGCCGATGGCCGCCACCACACGCTTGCCGGTCTGGAAGTAGCAATCCTGCGAATCGATATTGATCACGTTTTCCGGCAAGGCCTGCTCGCCAAGCGCCGCCACCGCGTCCCAGGAGCCGATATCGCTCCAGTCGAAACCGGCGCCGACCATCGCCACGTTGGCGCTTTTCTCGACCACGGCGTAATCGACCGAGATGTCCGGGCACTTGCCGAAGCTGTCCTGGTCCAGCGCGAACATGTGCCAGTGCTCGTTGTCGGCACGCGAGACATCCCAGCACTGCCGTACCGCATCGCTGACATGGGCGGCGTGTTCGGCGAACTCGGCCAGCATCTGGCCGGCCGTGCAGCAGAACATGCCGCTGTTCCAGAAATAGCCGCCCTCGGCCAGCATGCGCTCGGCCTTGGCAAGGTCGGGTTTTTCATGGAAGGACGTCACCTGGTGACAGCCTTCGCTGCCGGCAATCGCGTCCCCGGCCTGGATATAGCCGAAGCCGGTGTGGGCAAACTGCGGCTTGATGCCGAAGGTCACCAGCTTGCCCTGTGCGGCCAACCTTGCGGCCGCAGCGGCGGAACGGGCGAAAGCGGCCTGGTCGTGGATCAGGTGATCCGCCGCCACGAGCAGCATTACCGCCTCGGCCCCGTAACGCTCATTCACATAGTGTGCCGCCGCCAGGATGGCCGGTGCCGTATTGCGGCCAACCGGCTCCAGCAGGAAATCGGCCTTGCCACTGACCTGTTTCAGCTGCTCGCGCGACTGGAAGTAGTAATCACGGTTGGTAATGATCAGCGGCAGCTGGCTGTCGGCCAGTTGCGCCACGCGCTGCCAGGTTTTTTGCAGCAGGCTGCCGCTGCCGTCAAAATCAAGAAACGGTTTCGGGTAGCCCTTGCGCGATGCTGGCCACAGTCTCGTGCCGGCGCCGCCGGACAGGATGACCGGAATAATCATGTTCGTATCCAGAGTTCGGTTTTCAGGAGAGCAAGGCCAGGCAACGCCGGCTGGCCCCCTGGTGTATTTGGGTAAACCGGCGGGCCGCGACTGCCAGTTGTTCACGCTGCCCGGCATCCGACAGTAATTGCATGGCTGTCGCCACCAGCTCGTCTGCATTCCGTACCTGCCGCGCCGCTTTGGCGGCCAGGGCCAGTTTTGCCGCTTCGGCAAAGTTGTAGGTCGATGGCCCCAGTAATACCGGCAGGCCGATGCTGGCCGGCTCGATCAGGTTTTGCGAGCCGAAATCCAGCAAGGAGCCGCCGACAAAGGCGATATCCGCGGCGGCATAGTAGGCAAACAATTCGCCCATGCTGTCGCCAATCCAGACTGCGGTTTGCGGCGAAACCGGCAAATTATCACTTCGGCATTGAACGGCAAAGCCGTTTTCCGCTGCCGACTGTGCGACCGCAACAAAACGCTCCGGGTGGCGCGGCACGATCACCAGCAGGCTGCGGCCAACCTTTGCCTTGCGCCAGGCATCCAGAATCAGCGCTTCTTCGCCGTCGCGGGTGCTGGCGCATACCAGTACCGGCCGTTCGCCGATACGCTGGCGGAATTGCCGGCCCAGTTCAAGTTGTGCGGGCGGCGGGGTGATGTCGTACTTGGTATTGCCGCAGACATGAATATTGCGCGCGCCAAGCCGGGCAAGGCGCCGGGCATCGTCTTCGCTTTGTGCCGCTACCGCTGTCAGCGCCTGCATGGCCGGGCGTATCAGCGGCAGGATTCGACGATAGCCGCGCAGGGATTTTTCCGACAGGCGGGCATTGCACAGGTACAGGGGCACGCCCTGCTCGTGGCAGGCGTGCATCAGGTTCGGCCACAGCTCGGTTTCCATCAGGATGCCGAAGCGCGGCCGCAGCGCGGCGACAAAGCGGCGCATCACCCGCACGTTGTCGTACGGCAGGTAGCGCACCTCGGCGTCGGGGTACAGCTGCTCGGCGGTGGCGCGCCCGGTCGGCGTCATCTGGGTGATGACGAAGCGTGCCTGTGGATACTGTTCGCGCAAACGGGCAAGCAGAGGCTGTGCCGCGCGCGTCTCGCCCACCGACACTGCGTGCAGCCAGATCACCTCGCCGCCCGCCTGCGGCAGCGCGTCGCCGAAGCGCTCGTCCCAGTGTTCGAGATAGGCCGGCGCCTGGCGGGCGCGTTTTCGCAGATAGCGCCGGAGCAGCGGCGTCGCCAGCGGCCACAGCAGGCTGTACAGCGCGCGCGCGATCATGCGCCGCGCACCCGCGCCAGCAGCGCCAGCACCGCGTCCACCGCCGGGATCTCGCCGGCACGGCCGATGTTGGCCGCACGCGTGCCTACCCCCCCGACCAGCGCCGGGTCGGTGTCGGTGAAGATTGCCACCAGCGGCACATCCAGCGCGTTGGCGAGGTGGGTGAGGCCGGTATCGACGCCGATCACCGCCGCGGCGTGGCCCAGCAGCGCCGCCGCCTCGCGCAGGGTCATCTTCGGTGCCAGCAGCGCGCCGGGGATGGCTGCGGCCAACCTTTGCGCACGCTCCCGTTCCGCCGCGCTGCCCCACGGAATGACGATGGCCAGGCCCTGCCGCTGCAGCGCCTGCGCCAGCGCGATCCAGTGCGCCTCCGGCCACAGCTTGCTATCGCGGCTGGTGGCATGCAGCAGCACCGCGTAGTCGCCGGCCGGCAACCACGCCAGGCGCGCACCGCAGCGAATGCCAAACACCGGCGCACCCTCGGGCCGGTAACCGAAGGCGGCGCCGAACAGCTGGCGGTTGCGCTCGATTGCCGACAGCTGGCGGCTGACCGCGTAGCGGCGGTCGTAAAAGCGGCTGGCCAGCGGCTCGCGGATGCTGGCGCGGTCGTAGCCGGCCAGCGGGCCGCGGGCCCAGCGTCCGGGAATCGCGCTCTTCAACAGCCCCTGAGCGTCCAGCACCAGCTCCCAGCGGGTGGCGGCCAGCGTGTGCCGCAACGTGCGGATCTCGCGCCAGGTGGCGGCCTTGAACAAGGCCTTGCGCCAGCGTCGCCAGGCGATGGGGATGGTGCGGCTCACCAACGGGTGCAGGCCGGGAATGTCGGCAAAGCCTTCTTCCGCCAGCCAGCTCACCGTCACATCCGGGCGGTGGCGTGCCAGATCGGTCAGTGCCGGCCAGGTGTGGATAAGGTCGCCCATCGACGATGTGCGCAGCAACAGGACGTTTTTCATGCGCCGGATTTTACGGGCAGCCCTGTGGTTAACCAAGTAAAATCAGGGCGACCGCTTTGTGGATAACTGGCAGTGGATAAATTTCGTCAAAACTATCCACAAGCTGTCCTGCCCCTGGCAAGCCCTTCAAAGACCCAGCCCCCAACAAGCCAAACTATTGAAAACATTGCTCAATAGCGACTTATCCACAAGGAAGTGTCTACTACATCAGTATCTTCATATTTAAAATAGGCAAACAATGAAAAGAGGAGCTGCAGACCAAAACCGTCTGCGGTGCGACTTGCGTCATTGCCGGCAAGAGATTGTGGATAAGCACGAGGCACGGCAAGATGGCAAAATTGTCCACAACTGATGCACGCCATTCCAGCTGTGGCAACGACAGGCTGCAAGACTGTGCAAGTCATTGAAAAAACTGGTCTTTAGCGTGTTATCCACAGACCGGCACTGCCTTCTACTATCCTTATCCTTTATATAATCAGAAAGTACTAGAAAGAATGTCGCGCCAACTTAGCGTGGTTCTGATCACCAAAAATGCCGAAGCACTGCTGGAAAAATGTCTGCAAAGCTGTGCCTTTGCCGACGAGATCGTGGTGGTGGATTCCGGTAGCAGCGACAGGACATTGGCAATAGCCTCTGCCTATAAGGCCAAAGTTATCCACCAAGAGTGGCTGGGATTCGGCCCGCAAAAGCAGTTTGCGGTACAACAGGCCAGCCACGACTGGGTGCTGTGCCTGGATGCCGACGAGTGGCTATCTGAAAAATTGCGCAATGAAATCAAGATATTGCTGAACAATCCGGCGCTGGGCGCCTACCGCTTCGCGCGCAGCAACAAGTTCATGGGGCGCTTTCTGAAATTCGGCGAAGGCTATCCGGACTACAGCCTGCGGCTGTTCGATCGCCGCCAGGCACGCTGGTCCGACGACGTGGTGCACGAGTACGTGATCGCCGATGGCGAAGTCGGCACCGTGGCCGGCGACCTGATGCACGAATCCGGCGAAGACATCGCGCTGTACCTCACCAAACAGAACCGCTACACCAGCCTGCAGGCAGAAACGCTGTATCAGCGCGGGAAAAAGGCGGGTATTGCCAAGCTGGTGTTGAGTCCGCTGCTGCGCTTCGTGAAGTTCTATCTGTTGCGGCAGGGGTTTCGCGACGGCCTGCCCGGACTTGTCCACATCAGCATTGGCTGCTTCAACAGTTACATCAAATACGCGAAGCTGATCGAGCTGCACCGGCTTTGCAAACAGGAAAAATGACAATGAAAGTACTGGTCACCGGCGCCGCCGGTTTCATTGGCCGCGCGGTATGTGAAAAACTGCTGGATCGCGGCGATGTGCAAATGATCGCTGTGGATAACCTCAACGACTACTACGCGGTGGCGCTGAAACACGCCCGCCTGGCCACCTTGCAGGGCCGCGACGGCTTTCATTTCCACAAGCTGGACATCGCCGACTGGGCTGCGCTGGATGCGCTGTTCGCCGCCGAGCGCCCGGACTACGTGGTCCACCTCGCCGCCCAGGCCGGCGTGCGCTACAGCATAGCCAACCCGCACGTGTACGCGCAGAGCAACCTGATCGGCCACACCAACATGCTGGAAGCCTGCCGCCGCCACCCGGTGCAACATCTGGTGTTCGCCAGCTCCAGCAGCGTGTACGGCAAGAACGCCAAGGTGCCGTTCAGCGAGGACGACCGTGTCGACGAGCCGGTCAGCTTCTACGCCGCCACCAAGAAGGCGAACGAGGTGATGGCGCACAGCTACGCCCACCTGTACCAGCTGCCGGTCACCGGCCTGCGCTTCTTCACCGTGTACGGCCCGTGGGGCCGTCCGGACATGGCGCCGTGGCTGTTTACCGAGGCCATCCTCAACGGTGAGCCGATCAAGGTGTTCAACCACGGCCAGATGCAGCGCGATTTCACCTACATCGACGACATCGTCGAGGGCGTGCTGCGGGTGATGGCGCATCCGGCCGGCGGTGACGTGCCGTTCGCGGTGTTCAACATCGGCAACCACAACCCGGTGCCGCTGATGGACTTCATCGAGGCCACCGAAGCCGCCTGCGGCCGCGAGGCCGTCAAGCAATACCTGCCGATGCAGGACGGCGACGTGCCGGTCACCTATGCCGACACCGCCCGGCTGCGCGCCGCGGTCGGCTTCTCGCCGGACACGCCGCTGCGCGACGGCATGCAGGCCTTCGTCGACTGGTATCGCAGCTACCACCAGCACTGACTTATCCACAAGCGGCGGCGCAGCCAACGTTGCGGCTCGCCGCTGCCGCGCCATAAACAGGCCGCCAGCGCCCGCTGCCGCGCTTACCTCCCCGTGCCGCTGATCGCACCCGCCGCTCGCGTGGCGGGTTGCTGCTGCGCCATTGCGGCCAACGTTGGCCGCATTGCGGCAATTTTCCCGCCACGGTCTAAGCTGAACACAGGCATTTCCAGCCCGGAAGGCGGCAATCATGGATACCGGACATCACGAACTGGCCGAGCTGTTTGCACAGCTGGGGCTGAACAACAACGCCAAGGCGATCAAGCAGTTTGTGCAGAGCCACCCGCTGCCCGCCGACATGGTGCTGGCGGAGGCACCATTCTGGAGCGCAAGCCAGGCCGCCTTCCTGCGCCAGTCGCTGGACTGCGACGCGGAATGGTCGGACGCGGTCGATACCTTGGCGGCGCTGCTGCAGCAACGCGGCTGACGCCGCCGGCCGGCGCTGAGGCTACCGGCGCGCGGCGGCGATAAATGACAGCTAGATCAACGGCTTGCCGGTGCCTGCGGCCAACGTTTGGCGTCGCGGCGGCATGGTCTATGCTGGGTTATCACCGTTGTTGAGGAGACCCGTCATGATGATCGCCCGCTGGAGTATCGAGGCCAGGTTTGGCCACAAACCGGAAGTCATCGCCGAGATGCAGCGCTGGCTGCGCGACATCGGCTCGCAGGTCGGCTGGACGCCGCAGCGCGTGCGCCTGCTGACCGGCTCGATCGGCGTCAAGGAATCCACCATCCAGTCCGAGATCGAGATCGCGGATCTGGCCGAGCTGGACGCCGCCTGGAGCAGGCTGGCCACCCTGCCCGACCACGCGGCGTGGAGCAAGGCGCTGGAGCCGCACGTGGTGTCCGGCACCCAGCGCTGGGAAATCCTGCGCATCATCAGCTAGCCACCCGCCATGTCCGGGGATGACCGCGCGTCGTCCCCGGCCGGCCTTGCGGCCAACGTTGGCCGCAACATCGACCCCACCCAAGTGCCTGATTCTGCTATCATTCCGCGCCTTGCCCCCACCCACCGCAGGAAGTATTCATGAGTCTGTTGCCGCACCAGGTCGAGCTGTTGTCCCCCGCCAAGAACATCGATATCGGCCGCGAGGCGATTTTGCACGGTGCGGACGCGGTCTATATCGGCGGGCCGAGCTTTGGTGCGCGGCACAACGCCTGTAACAGCGTGGCCGAGATCGCCGGGCTGGTGCAGTTTGCCCACCGCTACCACGCGCGCATCTTCACCACGCTCAACACCATCCTGCACGACGCCGAGCTGGACGCCGCGCGCACGCTGATCTGGCAACTGTACGACGCCGGTGTCGACGCGCTGATCGTGCAGGACATGGGCATCCTGCAGCTGGACCTGCCGCCTATCCAGCTGCACGCCTCCACCCAGTGCGACATCCGCGACGCCGCCAAGGCGCGCTTTTTGTCCGATGCCGGCTTCAGCCAGATCGTGCTGGCGCGCGAGCTGACCATCCCGCAGATCCGCGCCATTGCGGCCAACGTCGGCGCCAGTGCAAACGATCCCGCGGCCATCGAATACTTCATCCACGGCGCACTGTGCGTCGCCTTCTCCGGCCAGTGCTACATCAGTCACGCCGACAACGGCCGCAGCGCCAACCGTGGCGACTGCTCGCAGGCCTGTCGCCTGCCCTACACCCTCACCGACGAAAAAGGCGGCGTGGTCGCCTTCGACAAGCACCTGCTGTCGATGAAGGACAACAACCAGAGCCGCAACCTCGAAGCGCTGCTCGACGCCGGCGTGCGCTCGCTGAAGATCGAAGGCCGCTACAAGGACGTCAGCTACGTCAAGAACATCACCGCCCACTACCGCCTGCTGCTCGACGAAATCATCGAGCGCCGCCCGGAACTGGCGCCCGCCTCCAGCGGCAGCAGCGAAATCTACTTCGCGCCCGATCCGGACAAGACCTTCCACCGCGGCGCCACCGACTACTTCGCCACCGGCCGCAAGATCGACATCGGCGCCTTCGACTCGCCGAAATTCGTCGGCGTCGAGCTGGGCAGCGTGCACCGGGTCGGCGACAACTGGCTGGAGATCGCGACCGCAGAGACCATGGCCAACGGCGATGGCATCAACTACATGAAGAAGCGCGAAGTCGTCGGCATGCAGCTCAACACCGTGCAGCAGGTCGGCCACGTGCCGGGCGGCGAGCGGCTGTGGCGCTGCGTGCCCAACGACCCGGCGGTGCTGGCCGGCCTCAAGCCCGGCACCCACATCAGCCGCAACCGCGACCACGCGTGGGAGCTGTCGCTGCTGAAAAAATCGGCAGAACGCCGCATCGGCGTGTGGCTGAACCTGGACCAGACCGCCGACGGCCTGGCGCTGACCGTCACCGACGAAGACGGCTGCAGCGCCACCGCCCACGCGCAACTGGCGCTGGAGCCGGCCAAGGACGCCGCCCGCGCCGAAGCCAGCCTGCGCGACGCCGTCGCCAAGCTCGGCAACACCCTGTTCGTGGCCAACGACGTGGCGCTGAACCTGGCACAGCCGTGGTTCGTGCCGTCGTCGGTGATCAACGCGCTGCGCCGCGACGCGGTGGAAAAACTGGAAGCCGCAAGGTTGGCCGCATGGCCGCGCCAGCCGCGCAAGGCGCCGGTACAGCCGCCGGTGCCGTATCCGGAAAAAAACCTCAGCTACCTCGCCAACGTCTACAACGCCAAGGCTTGGGATTTCTACAAGCAACACGGCGTGGAAGTGATAGCACCGGCCTACGAGGCGCACCAGGAAGAAGGCGAAGTGTCGCTGATGATCACCAAGCACTGCCTGCGCTTCTCCTACAACCTGTGTCCGAAGCAGGCCAAGGGCGTGAAGGGCGTGATGGGCCAGGTGCGCGCCGACCCGATGGTGCTGAAATCCGGCGACGAGACCTACACCCTGAAATTCGAATGCCGCTCGTGCGAGATGCACGTGATGGGCAAGATGAAGAAGCACGTGCTGAAATCGGCGCCGCCCTCCGAGATCCCGGCGACGGCGCCGATCACCTTCTTCAAGCAGCGGCCTGTGTCGTAAGGTAGGTGCATGCGGCCAACGTTGGCCGCAGGGTTATAGACAAACAACAAGGGCAAGCCGGATGGCTTGCCCTTGTGCTTTGCAGACGATGCTTCACGCAGGGCACGGGCCGCGATCCATCATCAACAAAAATGCCATCAGGATGGAGCCGCCCGGCGGATTCGGTTATGGTGGCTGCCATGCCCGCCACCCGCACCGCCCGCACACAACAGCATCCGGAACCCACACCATGAAACGCCAACTATTACCCGTCCTGCTGGCAGGCTGCCTGTGTGCCAATGCCGGCCACGCCGCCAGTCTCCCCGACATACAGGCGGCCGATAGCGCCGCCCGCACCTGGCTCGCGCTGATCGACAGCAATGATTTTGCCGCCAGCTGGCAGCAGGCTGCCGCGCTGTTCAAGTCATCCATCAGCCAGCAACAGTGGCTGGATGCGCTGCACCGCGCGCGAACTCCGCTGGGCAAGCTGCAGGCGCGCACGCTGCAATCCGCCGTGCCGGCCCATACCTTGCCGGGCGCGCCGCCCGGCGACTACGTGGTCATCCAGTACCGCGCCCGCTTCGACAACCGTGCCGAGGCAATCGAAACGGTAACGCCGCAACGCGAAGCGGATGGCAGCTGGCGGGTTGCCGGCTACTTTATCAACTAGGGCCGGGTAGGCCCTCTCAGGAGACAGCAACATACAGGCAATCGGTACTTTCAACGTCAAACTCACGCCGCTGGAGGTATTTCACCAGGGCAGTGAGGGGCGCATGGCCATTGAGGCGGCGGCGAAGTGCCCACTCAGGAAATCCACGAAGCAACGCACTCGGGCGGACAAACCCAGCCGCGGCGGGTACAGCGCCCAACGTTTACCGCGAATGAATGAGCAAGGTTGGCCGCAAGCGATAACAGCTTTTCGGCCAACCTTTTTTGATGTGTTGCATCCGCTGCGCGGAAATTTTTTATCTGCCGCTTTCCGCGCGGCGGCGGGATACTTTCTTTTGCTTCGCCAAAAGAAAGTATCCAAAGAAAAGGCGACCCGGAGGCGCAAGCATTCCCGCGAAAACCGCCGCCATCCCGGCGCCGCCCATCCGCTGCGCTCAAAAGAGGGCGGCTTGTTTCCGGGATGACGACAGTTTCCACGGCTTGCGCCAACGGGAATGGGCGCGTCGGTGCGGTTTTGGCTGACGGTGTGGCTTGTGGGTGTGACTTATCCACAACCGTAGGGTGCAACACCCCGGCTTTATCGGGGCGTTGCACCGTTCTTCGGGCGGGTGACACGTGTAGCCCGGATAAGCCGCAGGCGCATCCGGGGAGGTGTGATGTCCATCCCAGGGCAAGCAACCCTGCCGCTTGAGCGGTCGCCTTTCCCGGATGCGCTGTCGCTTATCCGGGCGACGGTGCTGATGTTTACCGAGATCACATGCCAAAGGTTGGCCGCAAGCCGGCAGGCTTTCCGTTGTGGTTTACCGGGTTTGCCATTTGCTGTCAGACTGGCGCCTTTAGTCACGGGAGTGAGCATGGTTGCCACCGTACAGTCTTACAGTACCGGAAAAAACCGGGCGTCCACGGCAGAGGGCTGGGATGGTGTGGTGCGGGTTTCTGCAGGTGGTTTTTATGGCAGCGGGGCACTGCTGTTTGATGGTCATGCCGTGCTGACGGCCGCCCATGTGGTCGCCCATGCCTTTGGCACGCAGGGTGGTGGGGCGAGTGTGCATTTCGAAACGGCTTCCGGCAGCCAGACCGTGGCGGTGGACAGGGTGCTGCTGCACCCTGGCTATGACAGCAACGGCAACAATGATCTGGCGCTGGTCTGGCTGGCAGAGGCGGCTCCGCTGGCTGCGGAGCGTTACGATATTTACCGGGATGACGATGAACTGTTGCAGGGATTTGTTTTTGCCGGCTATGGCGTGCCGGGTACCGGCCGTAATGGCATGGACGAGTCCTATGACGGCGACCCGGTTCGCCAGTGGGGCATCAACCGTTTTGATGCCGACCCGGCCATCCTGAAACAGTCTCTGGGCCCGGTGATGGGCTGGCAGCCGCTGATGGGCAGCCAGTTGCTGGCGGATTTTGATAATGGTCTGCAGTCACAGGATGCACTGGGCCGTTTTCTCGGTATCCATGAGCGTGGTTATGCAGAAGACGAGGGCAATCTGACATCGGGTGATAGCGGCGGCCCGGCTTTCCTGGCGGGCAAGGTTGCGGGCGTGGCCAGTTATGGCGCGAGCCTGTCGGCCGGCGCCATCGCACCGGATTACGATCAGGTTGCCAATAATGCCGGTTTTGGCGAGATGGCGGCCTGGCAACGGGTCAGCTTCTACCAGCAGTGGATAGACCAGAGCCTGCGTGCGCAATATCAGGATGCTCCGGACACGGCGGCCAGCGTGGTGCGCCATGTTACCGAAGGGCATGACGGGGCATCACTTGCCTATTTTCTGCTGGAATTTACCGGGGTACGCAGTGATCCGCAGCAGTGGCTGAGTGTCGATTACTGTTCGCGTGATGGCAGTGCCGTGGCCGGTGAGGATTATCTGGCGGTCAGCGGCCGGCTGGTGTTGTACCCCGGCGAGAACAAGGCGGTAATCCCGGTAGAAATCCTGGGCGATGCGCTGCCGGAGGCAGACGAGACGTTCTATCTCGATGTGTTCAATCCGGTAGGCGGCAGTTTCGGTGCCGGTGTGCTTACCCTGTCGGCGATGCGTACCATTGTTGACGATGACGGCTGGCTGCTTGCGAGCAGCTGAGGTTGGCCGCAGGCTTTTTGCTAGAATGTCGTTTTTGCTTGTTGCCGGAGTATCTTGATGTCGACCATTACCATCCGCATGGCCGTTGCCGCAAGGGCGGTCTGCCGCCGCAACAGGGAGAGCTGATCATGGCACTATTCCAGCCAGTCAGCCGGCAGGCATTTGCCGGCAAGTTTTGGCAGCGTACGAGCAGCTACGCCTTTGCCGGGCAGGAGGCTGTCTGTGCACTGCTGGCACAGGAGATGCCCAAGGCGGTGACGTGCATGCCGATTGCGTTCATGGCCGAATCCGGTCAGTTCATGCCCGTGGCGCTGCAGGGTTTGCAGCCGGGGCAGAATCTTCATGTGGCGGCAGATGGACGCTGGCTGCTGCCGTATGTTCCTGCCGCCTACCGGGCTTATCCGTTCCGTTCGGCTCTTGCCGGTAACGGGCAGTTTGTCCTGTGTTTTGACATGGAAAGCGGCTTGCTGGCGGATAGCGGCGAGGCTTTCTTTGCCGAAGACGGCACTACCGCGCCTTTTCTCTCGCAATTGGCGGGGTTTCTCCAGGCTTGCGAGCAGGATCGTGCCCGTACCATGCAGTTGACGGCACTGCTTGGCGAGCTGGGCCTGCTTGCCCCCTGGCCGATTACCGTCAAGGACGGCGCGCAGGATAAGCAGCTGACCGGCATTTACCGCATCGACGAGACGGCATTGAACAGCCTGCCGGCAGAGCAGTTCGAACGCCTGCGCCAGAGCGGCGCCCTGGTCATGGTGTATTGCCAGTTGCTGTCGATGCAGCATCTGGCGCATCTTGGCGAACGGGCACGGCAGCTGGTGGCGGCACGGCAGCAACTGGCTGCAAGCCAGGCGTCCAAAGAGCTGGATTTGTCGTTCATGAGTGGTAGCGAGACGCTGAGCTTCGGCACATTCTGACGCGCTTGCGGAGTGAGGGGGGCGGTGATATGATCGCGCTCCCTGTTTGAGCGCCCATGTAGCTCAGGGGTAGAGCACTCCCTTGGTAAGGGAGAGGTCGGCAGTTCAATTCTGCCCATGGGCACCAGCAGCCGCATTTACGCCAGCCGGTACTGGCCGCAAAAACCCGAAGCCTGCGCTTCGGGTTTTTGCATTACGGGGCCGGTAGCGGCGCTTGCCAGCCGGAGCATCAGTGCCTTGCCACGGGGGATGATGCAGCACCGGCCGACAAACAGCACAATGGCAGCAGCGGATTGCGCTACAATCCGCTGTTTTTCATTGCGGTGGCGGAAATGCTGCCGAATCAAGGTTTTAAGGAATCAGTGTGGCCGATATCGAGCGCCTCGATACGTGGGTAAAGTACAAGAACGGCCTGTGCAGCGACTGCATGGGCAGCTGTTGCAGCATGCCGGTGGAAGTGAAGCTGCCGGATCTGGTGCGCATCGGCGTGGTGGACGAGTTCGAGCTGGGCGAGCCTATCAAGAACATCGCCAAACGTCTGGAAAAGCAGCGCATCATCCAGCATTTCAACTTCAAGAGCGGCATGTTCACGCTGACGCAGCGCGCCAACGGCGATTGCCAGTATCTGGACCAGAAAACCCGGCTGTGCAGCATCTACGCGCTGCGGCCGAATACCTGCCGCAATCACCCGCAGGTCGGCCCGCGGCCGGGGTTTTGCGCCTACACCCGTAATCCGCAGCATGGCCGCAAGGTGAGTACATGAGCGACAAACAAAGCAACAATCCGCTGCACGGCGTGACGCTGGAAGCGATGCTGACCGAGCTGCACGCCCACTACGGCTGGGATGGCCTGGCCAGCCGCATTGCGGTGCGCTGCTTCAGCCACGAGCCGAGCATCAAGTCCAGCCTCGCCTTCCTGCGTCGCACGCCGTGGGCGCGCGACAAGGTGGAGGCGCTGTATCTGCAGCTGAAGAAGCCGAAGCGCACCCTGGCGCCGAAAGCCGCCGCGCCCACGCCGGCCGGCCACGGTGCGGCCAGGGCGCCGACCATCCTGTTTGCCCGCAAGACGCCGCCGACCGACGACGCCTGAGCCGGCTGCCGGCAAACCATCCGGCCGCGACACGCGTCGCGGCTTTTTCACGCAAGGAGCCGCCAATGACCGTGCCCGCCGTATTGCTCGATGCCCGCGGCCTGATCGCCGCACAACGCCAGTTTGCCGCCGAGCGCGACTGGCAGCGTTTCCACACCCCGCGCAACCTGATGCTGGCGCTGACCGGCGAGGTGGGCGAGCTGGCGGAGCTGTTCCAGTGGCGCACGGATGCCGAGGCAGCGGCGATGGCGGACGAGCCGCAGGCCTTCGAGCGGCTACAGGAGGAAATCGCCGACGTGATGATGTACCTGGTGCGGCTGGCCGATGTCTGCGGCGTTGATCTCGACCACGCGCTGCAGGACAAGCTGCACAAGAATGCGCTGAAATACCCGGCCGCCGGGCGGGAATAAATAGCCACAGTTTTGTCGCCAAATATTAATGTTGTTTATTGAAACTGGTGATTATTAAAAACCGTACGATTTTCTATCCAGTGTAATAGTGGTGATTCATCATGCCGTTGGCTTAGCCTGTGCTAAGCTGGCCCATTGTGTTTGCCGCCAGATCCCGACCGATGAACCAAGCCGACACGCTGTCTTTCCACACTGTCTCACTGTCGTCTGCCGCCCGCCTGCAGCAGCTGTTCATGGCACTGCCTTACCCGGTGCTGCTGTTTGACGGGTGCGGGCAGCTGGAATTTGCCAATCACGCCGCGCAGTGCTGTCCCGATGCGCAGCCGGTATTACAGCAGCTGGCTGCCGGCGTACCGCTGGCATCGGTGATGCTGCCGGGGCTGGATGCCGACAGCTTCGCCCGGGTGCTGGCCACGGCCGCGCCGCAGAGTACGGAGCTGAGCCTGCCGCAGGCTGATGGCAAGCCGGGACACTACCAGTTCACGCTGACACCGCTGTGTGATGCCAGCGGCAAGGTGGATGGCGTGCTGCAGACCCGCCACGACGTCACTCGCCAGCGCCAGGAGGCGCAGCGCCTGCAGCTGCTGCAAGGCCACCTGCTGGAGATGGCGCACCGCGACGCGCTGACCAATCTCGCCAACCGCCGCTATCTGGAACTGAAACTGGAAAGGTTGGCCGCAGACAGCGCCGCCAGCCTGTGTGCGTTGCTGTTCATCGATCTCGACCGTTTCAAGCCGATCAACGACGTTCACGGGCACGACACCGGCGACGCGGTGCTGTCGGCGGTTGCCGCGCGGCTGAAGCAGGCCTTGCGCGGCACCGACCTGCTGGCGCGCATCGGCGGCGACGAGTTCGCCATCCTGCTGGAAGGCGTCACCGAGAGCGGCGCGCGCGCGGTGGCCGGCAAGATCATCCAGGCGCTGGAGCAGCCGTTTGCCGAGCTGTCGCCGCCGAACCGGCTCGGTCTGTCGGTGGGCGTCTGCCTGTTCAAGAGCGGCGCGGCGATGCCGGCCGAGGTGCTGGTCGAGGCCGACCAGGCGATGTACCGCGCCAAGCGCCGCGGCGGCGGGCAGTTCGAGCTGCAGCAGCTGTAAGCGAGCCGACCATGACAAAACGGCCACCCGCGTCTGCCGGTGGCCGTTGTTGTTTCACATGAAACGCAAGGGGTTGATGCCCCACTTCTCCGGTGCCTCGTGGCGCACGATCCGGTCGCCGCCGCCAAAGCCCAGCGGCCGCGACAGGTCGATGATCTCCGGCTGCAGGTAGGTATTGCTCCTGCTGCTGTACATCACCTTGATCTTCGGCGTCAGCAGGTTGCTGTGGTGCTGCTCGATCACCACCCCCAGCTTGCCCGATTCCAGCAACACCAGCGTACCGACCGGGTAGATGCCGACACAGCGCATGAAGGCCTGCACCAACTTGGGGTCGAAGTGGTACTTCGACCATTCGAAGATCTTGCGCAGTGCATCGGTCGGCGCCATGCCCTTGTGGTAGCAGCGGTCGGCGGTGATGGCATCGTAGACGTCGACGATGGCCGCCATCTTGGCCAGGGTACTGATGGTGTCGCCGTTAAGCCTGTGCGGGTAGCCGCTGCCGTCGACGCGTTCGTGGTGATGCAGGGTGATGTCGAGCGGGATCTCGCCGATGCCCTCGGTACGGCTGAGGATGTCGAAGCCGTCGCGCGGGTGACGCTTGATGATGTCGAATTCCGCCTCGGTCAGCCGCCCCGGCTTGTTGAGGATTTCGTCCGGTACCAGCGCCTTGCCGGTATCGTGCAGGATGCCGCCCAGCCCGGCGAGGTGGATGGTGTCGGTGTCCATGCCCACCGAGTGGCAGAAGGCGATCATCAGCGTGCCGACGCTGACCGAATGCAGGAAGGTGTAGTCGTCCTTGTTCTTGATGCGCAGCAGCGTCAGCAGCGCGCCGCTGTTGCTGAGCACCGATTCGGTGATCGATTCGATCATCGGCTCGACCTGCTCCAGTTCTACCGCGCGTCCCAGGCGCACATCTTGCATCACGGTCCTGACCAGCGCGTGCGCCTGGCTCTTGATGCGGTTGGCGCGGCCCAGCTCCTCGGCAAACGACAAGGTGATGGCCGGCGCCGGCTTGCCGGTGACCGCCTCGATCATCTGCTGCTGCAAGCTGGCGTTGACCTCGTCCACGCTGCGCGCATGGCTGACGTCCAGCCCCTTTTCGGTGTCGATGTAAATCTCGTGGATGCCGGCCTCGATGATCTTGGCGATTTCGGTGTCGCTCTTGATCTGGAAGCGCTTGCGGAAAAACGGATGGGAGCTCCAGTCGCAGTTCAGGTCATGCACATACATGCCGGTCTTGACATCGGCAACATCAATACACTTGATCATGGCGTGGCTTCTTGGTGTACAGTCCGGGAACAAACGCATTGCAAGCAGTGTGTTTGGTTACGGTGCGGCAGCTTGGTTACGGATATATTAACGGGAATTTTGACAGCAATTGCACACAGGATTTTATTGTTTTGGTATTAATTATCATTATTTTTCTTTGTAAGTCAATGATAAATACTGAATACGCCTTTTTAAAGAGATTAATCTGCATATTATATTTTTTTTAAATGGTAGTGATAGCTATAATATATGATATATGCTAGGCACAAATATCTAAAACAAAAACCGGATTTTGCTAGCTACAGGAGTGCAGGGTATGAAACAGAGTACACGTTGGGGACATCTGGGCAACCGCATCATCGGTGTTGCCGCAGCAGCAGTGGCAATCGGTTTTGCAGTGATGATCGCCATCATTGCCAAGCAAAGTTATGACGCAGCGGTGGAACAGGGTAACCGGCTGGCATCGGAACAGGCTGGCCGCGTGGCGGACAGTGTCGAGGCCAAGCTGGAAAACGGTTTTGCCATCCCGCGCGGCGTCGCCGCCAGTGTGCAGGGGCTGCAGCGCGCACAGGCGGTGGACCGCAAGGTGGTCGACAACATCCTGCTCAGCGCGCTGGACAACGCGCCGGGCATTATCGGCATGTGGATGATCTGGGAGCCGAGTGCGCTGGATGGCCGCGACGACGAATTCCGTCGCGACTGGCCCAGGCACGATCCGACCGGGCGCTACACGCCCTATCTGACGCGCGGCAGCAACGGCAAGGCGGCGCTGGACGTGATGATGTCCGGCGACCGGGTGGAGAAATTCCCGGAGTGGCAGGACAAGCTCACCGAGTATGTGCCGGATTATGAAAAATCCGGCTGGGGCGATTTCTATTTCGTGCCGAAATCGCGCGGCCGCGACACCATTACCGAGCCGTTCTTCTACGAAGTGCAGGGCAAGAAGGTGCTGGAAAGCTCGCTGGCGGTGGTGATGAAGGATGCGGCCGGCAAGATGCTGGGGGTAACGGCGGTCGATCTGGCGCTGGACGACCTGCAGAAGCAGTTCGGCAGCATCCGCCTGTATGAAACCGGCTATGTGCGCATGGTGTCCGAGGGCGGACTGTTCGTGGTCAACCCGCAGGCAGAGCTGGTCGGCAAGGCTGTGGCCAGTGGCGATCCGCTTGCGGCCAACCTTGACAAGATCAGGAAGGGGGAAAGCTTCTCCTACGAGGATGGCGGCTTTACCCACTTCTTCTATCCGATCAAGGTGGCGGCAAGCGGCCAGTTCTGGTCTGCCGGTGTCAGCGTGCCGACTGCGGCGATTACCGCTGCCGCCAACAGCCAGCGCAATACCGCCATCGTGGTCGGCGTCATCGCGCTGGCACTGATCATCCTGGTGCTGACCCTGCTGATCCGTACCCTGACACGGCCGCTGAACACGCTGGCGGAAACCATGGAGCAGTTTGCCAGTGGCAAGGGCGACCTGACGCTGCGCCTGCAGGTCAGCAACCGTGACGAAATCGGCCGTACCGCCGCCGCCTTCAACCGCTTCATCGAGAGCCTGCGCGAGATGTTCATCGAGGTGCGCGAGCAGAGCCTGGCGGTGAGCCGTTCCGCCGGCCAGCTGGCCGACTCCGCGGTACAGGTGGAGCAGTCGTCGGCGCAGCAGTCGGACGCCGCCAGCGCCACCGCCGCCGGCGTGGAGCAGGTTACCGTCAGCGTGCACCATATTGCCGATACCGCGCTGCTGGCCGAGAGCATGGCGCGCGAAACCGGTGTCCTGACGGAGCAGAGTGTGGCGACGGTGGACAAGGTCACCGGCGAGATCCAGCGCATGACCAGCAATATGCAGGCGCTGGCCGGGCGCATGGGCGCGCTGGGTGCCCGTTCGGCGGAAGTCAGCACCATTGTCGGTGTGATCAAGGACATTGCCGACCAGACCAACCTGCTGGCACTGAATGCCGCGATCGAGGCGGCCCGCGCCGGCGAGCAGGGGCGCGGCTTTGCGGTGGTGGCGGACGAGGTGCGCAACCTTGCCGGCCGTACCGCCGAGGCCACGGTGCAGATCAGCCGCATCGTCAGCGCCATCGGCAGCGAGACCAGCGATGCGGTGGACGAGGTGAAACGCAGCAGCGAGCTGGTATCGGTCAGTGTCGATATTGCCGAGGAAGCCAATATAGCGATGAAGGGTGTCTACGAGAAAAGTATTGATCTGGTGGGCAATATCGGTGATATCGCGGCATCGACACGAGAACAGTCGCATGCGGCATCGGAAATCGCACAAAACGTGGAACGCATCAGCAGCATGGCGCAGTCCAACAGCGAAGTGGTGCGCGAGGTGCGCACCGCGGTAGAACAGCTGCGCGAGCAGTCCGCCAGCCTGGAAGCGCTGGTCGGCAATTTCCGTCTCTGAGCATCACCCGCCATCCCCGCAACGCCGCCCGCCATGGGCGGCGTTTTTTTATTGCCCGCTTTGGCCTGATAGTTTGGCCTGACAGCGCGCGGTGATTTTCGTATAATCCGCCGGTTTGCTTTGCGAGACCCGCCATGTCGCCCTTATCCTGCCCGCTTTCTTGCCCTGCTGCGTTGTCTGCGCGTCGCCAGGCATTGCCGGTACGGGGTCGATACGACGCCGGGCCGCTGCATTGAGATACAAAGAAGCTCCTGATCCGGCATCAGGGGCTTTTTTTTCAGCCATTGATTCTGTTATTGCCAAAGGTGACCGCCATGCCCAACCCGCTTTATCGCAAGCACATCATTTCGATACCGGATTTCACGCGCGAGGAGCTGGAACTGGTCGTGCAGACGGCGGCACAACTGAAGGCCGCGCCGCGTGGTGACCTGCTGAAGGACCGCCTGCTGGCGACCTGCTTCTTCGAGCCGTCGACCCGTACCCGCCTGTCGTTCGAGACCGCAGTGCAGCGCCTGGGCGGCAACGTGATCGGCTTTGCCGACGGCGCCAACACCTCGGCGAAGAAGGGCGAGACCCTGGCCGATACCGTGCGCATCATCAGCTCCTACACCGACGCCATCATCATGCGCCATCCGAAGGAAGGTGCCGCGCGCGTGGCCAGCGAGTTTTCCACGGTGCCCATCATCAACGGCGGCGATGGCGCCAACCAGCACCCGTCGCAGACGCTGCTCGATCTGTTCACGCTGCAGGAAACCCAGGGTCGTCTCGACAACCTGACCGTGGCCTTCGTCGGCGACCTGAAATACGGCCGCACCGTGCACTCGCTGGCGCAGGCGCTGTCGCTGTTCGGCGCCAGATTCTACTTCGTCGGGCCGGAGGCGCTGGCGATGCCGGACTACCTGTGCGAGGAGCTGGACGAGCGCGGCATCAGCTACAGCATCGCCGCCACCATCGAGGAAGTGATCCCGCACATCGACATCCTGTACATGACCCGCGTGCAGCGCGAGCGCTTCGACGAGGCCGAGTACAAGAAGATCCAGGGCCAGTTCGTGCTGCGCGCCGACATGCTGCGCAGCGCCCGCCCCAACATGAAGATCCTGCACCCGCTGCCACGGGTGGACGAGATCACCACCGACGTCGACGCCACGCCGCACGCCTACTACTTCGAGCAGGCCAAGAACGGTGTCTACGCCCGCCAGGCGCTGCTGTCGCTGGTGCTCAACGAAACGGTGTGAAAGGAAAAACCATGACTGAAAAAGTGTATGCCCGCAATGTCGAGGCGCTGAAATCCGGCACCGTGATCGACCACATTCCGGCCGGCCAGGGGCTGCGCATCCTGCGCCTGTTCCAGCTGGCGGAATACCGCGAGCGCGTCACCGTCGGCCTCAACCTGCCCAGCGGCCACATGGGCAGCAAGGATCTGATCAAGATCGAGAACGTGGTGCTGAGCGAGGAACAGGCCAACGAGCTGGCGCTGTTCGCGCCGCGCGGCACCGTCAGCGTGATCGAGGATTTTGCCGTGGTGCGCAAGCAGAAGCTGGCGATCCCGGACGCGGTGGAAGGCATTTTTGCCTGCCCCAACTCCAACTGCGTGTCGCACGTGGAGCCGGTGCAGAGCCACTTCAGCGTGCGTGTGACCGAGCACGACACCAAGATGAAGTGCAAGTATTGCGAGAAGGTGTTCAGCAAGGACATCGTGGTCGACGTGCGCTAAGCCTGCCGCTGTCGGCAGCGGGCAACCGCTGTCACCTTTTTCATGGCTGCGGCCAACCTTGTGGCGGGAACTCGCCGCCGCGGCGCGGCTTCCAAGTGCTTATTTTCCCGTGGAGAACATCATGTGGCGTCCCCTGCTGTTGGCTGTGATCGGCCTGCCCCTGTTGCTGGCCTGTAGCGAGGAACAGGTCGGCAAGCTGCAACAAGACGCGTCCGCCGCCATCGGCGTGGCCGGTGCCAAACTGCAGCAGGCCAGCGCACCGCTGGCCGGGATCAAACAACAGGCCGCGACCGCGCTGGACAAGGCCGGCACGCTGGCCGGGGAGCTGCAGCCCAAGGTGCAGCAGCAGGTGGAAGAGCTGAAACAGCAGGCCGGCGCGGTGCGCGAGGTGGTCAGCGCGTGGCAGGGCAAGGGCGACTGGACGGTGCTGGAAAAGCAGGTCGGCCAGTATCCGCGCGACAGCGGTCTGTTCGACAAGCCACCACTGGCGGCACCGCTGGCGGCGCTGCTGGGCAAGGATCTGGCCAAGTTCAAGCGCTTCATGGATACCCAGGGGCCGCTGCAGCAGGACCGGCTGCTGTTCGTCACCGGCAACAAGCGCCACGCGGCGCAGGATGGCGCCGCCTACCTGCTGATCGACGTGTCGCAGCGCAAGCTGGAGGCGGGGCTGATTGAGAACGGCCTGCTGAAGGTCTACGCCAGCGAGGGCACGCCGTTGCAGGCGCCGGCCGAGGTGCGCACCTTCATCGGCAACCTGCAGCGGCAGTAAGCGGCGCCGGCACAAGGTTGGCCGCAACGAAAAACGCCACGACCGGGGTCGTGGCGTTGTGCTGTCGGCGCGCGGTTCAGCGTTTGCGCTTCAAGGACTTCTTGCTGTAAGCGGCGTGGAAGGTCTTGCCGGCGGCCTTGCGGCGCGAGCTGCTCTTCAGCTGGCGATCCAGTTCCGGCAGCAGGCGGCCGGCGACGTTCATGCGTCGCGACAGCTCCTGCGCACTGGCGATCTGCTCCGGCTTCATCTCGTGCTGCAGCTGGTTCAGCTTGCTGGCGGCCTGCGCATTGCCCTGCGCCCGTGCCAGGTTGTGCAGAGCGTAGGCCAGCACAGGGTTGTGCGGGATGCCCTGGTAGCGGTAGGCGGTGTAGGCGTGGCCGAGGCTGTTCAGTGCATCGACCTGGTACCTGGCGGCGGCCTTGCGGTACCAGCTGAGCGCCAGTTTCAGGTCACGCGACACGCCCTGGCCGTTTTCGTACAGGCTGCCGAGCTGGAATTGCGCTTCGGCGTTGCCCTGCTTGGCGGCCTTGGTGTACCACTGCGCGGCGTCGAAGTAGTCCTGTTCCACACCCTGGCCCTGGCGGAACAGGTTGCCGAGGCTGGCCTGGGCGCCGGCATGGCCCTGCTCGGCCGCCTTGCGCAGCCACAGCGCGGCCTGGCCGGCGTCCTGCGGCACGCCCTTGCCCTGCGCATACAGCTGGCCGAGGTTGGCCTGTGCGTTCATGTCGCCCTGCTCGGCGGCCTTGCGATACCACTGGGTGGCATCGCCGAGGTTCTGCGGCACTTCCGCCCCCTGTTCATACAGCTGGCCGAGCGCATTCTGTGCCTGCAGGTGATCCTGGACCGCGGCTTTCTGGTACCAGCTGGCGGCCTCTGCCAGATCCGGGTTCACGCCGTTGCCCTTTTCGTACAGCTCGCCCAGGCCGTATTGTGCCTCGGCATCGCCCTGCTCGGCGGCCTTGCGATACCAGCTTGCGGCCTGCAGCTCGGCACCCTTCTGGTACCACTGCAGCGCCTGTGCCGGGTCCTTCGGCACACCGCGACCGCTCTGGTACAGGCTGGCCAGCGCCGTCTGCGCGTTGGTGTGGCCCTGCTCGGCGGCCTTGCGATACCAGTTGGCCGCCAGCGCCAGGTTGCGCGGTGTGCCGCGACCGTTCTGCTGCAGCACCGCCAGCGCGTACTGGGCATCGGCGATGCCCTGCTCGGCGGCGCGGCCGAACCAGACCGCGGCGGCCGCCAGATCCTGCGGCATGCCCTGGCCGTTCTGGTACATCAGGCCCAGTGCGTGCTGCGCCGGGGCGTAACCCTGCTGCGCGGCCTTGTGCTGCCACTGCGCAGCATCGATCAGATTGCGCGGCACGCCCTTGCCGGCGAGCAGCATGCTGGCGTAGTGGTATTGCGCCTCGGCGCTGCCCTGTTCCGCCGCGCGGCGGAACAGCAGCGCCGCCTGATTGCTGTTTTGTGTTACGCCGATGCCGTTCTGCGCGATCTGTGCCAGTTGGGTGCGCGCCAGTGCGTTGCCCTGTCGCGCCGCCTGCTGGAACAGGCCGGATGCCTGCGCCAGATCCTGCGGCACGCCGCGGCCATACTGGTACATCAGGCCGAGGCTGGTCTGCGCGGCGGTGCTGCCCTGTGCCGCGGCCTTCTGGTACCAGCCGGCGGCGGTGGCGTAATCCTGCGGTACGCCGAGGCCGTGCTCGTACAGGCCACCCAGTTTGTGCTGGGCATCGACATTACCCTGTGTTGCGGCCCTGGCATACCAGCGGGCGGCTTCGGCCGCATCCGGCACCACGCCCTGACCCTTGCGGTACATCTCTCCCAGCAGCAGCTGAACACGCGGATTGCCCTGCTCGCCGACCGGGGTCAGCTCTTGCAGGGCGGTGGCAAAATCCCCTTTGCCATAGGCAAGACGGCCTTCTTTCAGACCTGCCATCGCGGGCGCAGCCAGCAGCATGCCGGTCAGAAGGACGGAAGTAGCAAAATGTCTGTTCATGTGCGTTTCTTCATTTTGTAGAGAGGCCGTGCCGATCGTGTGCGGGCAGTGCAACCGGATCCGCGCGGGGTAACATTTTATTCTGCATGATTAACGGCTAGTTTAACGGCTAATCAGAAGTCGTTAAAGGATTGTCCATGCCGGCTGGCGGCTATTTGATAGCAAAGTGTTGCAGCCATGGCGTGCACGGGGGCTCTTTCATGAACTGGCGCTTGATTATGACATTATTTGTGGGCCATTACTGCGGGCGTACCGGTCGCTTGATGGTAAGGATGCTGTCCGGGCAGTACCTTGTCCATGGACAGGTAATGGCGGCCGGTGGCCGGTTTGCAATTACTGCGGCGGCGGTTTGGAGATGACGCCCGATATGCCGCAGAAAAGTGTGTCGCCCTCGCCTATGATGAAATCTCGGCGCCGGTTGCGCCGCGGCCGGATGGCGGATAACGGCACAGGGGGCATCATGTTTGACAGTCGGTTCTACTTTACCGGGGCGACGATTCTGGCGGTGCTGTCCACCCTCGCCGCGGCCTGGACACTGCTGATGTTCTCGGTACTGCTGATTTTTGTCGGGCTGTGGCAGGCCGACCGCGAGCAGATCCGCGAGCTCTCCCCCAGTACCGCGGTGATGTTCGTGATGCAGGACGACAGCTCGCCGCGCCCGCTCGACGATTTCATCGGCCACCACCTGATGTTCTACCAGGACGGTATCCCGGTTTATCGCGACCTGTTCGACGGCGACCACTACTGGCAGCTGCTGGAAGCCGACAGCAAGGCGCAAAGCGGCGACGACATCATCCGCGTGTTCCCCGGCGTCAATTACCGGCGCAAGGCCTGATGCTGAAACGGCAGATCATGCCGCATGACGACAAAAGGTTGGCCGCATGCTGCGGCCAACCTTTATTGTTTCACGTGAAGCAAAACCGGCTTACACCTTGTCGTACAGCTTGCCGCCGCCCTGCACGAACTCGATGGCCTTCACTTGCATGCCCTTCTGCAACGCCGCTTCATCGCTGATGCCCTGTTTGGCGGCGAATTCGCGCACATCCTGCGTGATTTTCATCGAGCAGAAGTGCGGGCCGCACATACTGCAGAAGTGCGCCACCTTGGCGCTGTCTTTCGGTAGCGTCTCGTCGTGGAATTCGCGCGCCTTGTCCGGATCGAGGCCGAGGTTGAACTGGTCTTCCCAGCGGAACTCGAAGCGCGCCTTGGACAGCGCGTTGTCGCGGATCTGCGCGCCCGGATGGCCCTTGGCCAGATCGGCGGCGTGGGCGGCCAGCTTGTAGGTGATGATGCCTTCCTTCACATCGTTCTTGTTCGGCAGGCCCAGGTGTTCCTTCTGCGTCACGTAGCACAGCATGGCGGTGCCGTACCAGCCGATCTGCGCCGCGCCGATGGCACTGGTGATGTGGTCGTAGCCCGGTGCGATGTCGGTGGTCAGCGGCCCCAGGGTGTAGAACGGCGCCTCGTGGCACCACTCCAGCTCCTTGTCCATGTTCTCCTTGATCAGCTGCATCGGCACGTGGCCGGGGCCTTCGATCATTACCTGCACATCATGTTTCCACGCGATCTGGGTCAGCTCGCCCAGGGTCTTCAGCTCGCCCAGCTGCGCCGCGTCGTTGGCGTCCCAGGCAGAACCCGGACGCAGGCCGTCGCCTAGCGAGAAGGCCACGTCGTAGGCCTTCATGATTTCGCAGATGTCTTCGAAGTGGGTGTACAGGAAGTTTTCCTGGTGATGTGCCAGACACCACTTGGCCATGATCGAGCCGCCGCGCGACACGATGCCGGTCATGCGGCCGGCGGTCAGCGGTACGTACTGCAGGCGCACGCCGGCGTGGATGGTGAAGTAGTCGACGCCCTGCTCCGCCTGCTCGATCAGCGTGTCCTTGAAGATTTCCCAGCTCAGGTCTTCGGCCTTGCCGTTGACCTTTTCCAGCGCCTGGTAGATGGGCACGGTGCCGATCGGTACCGGCGAGTTGCGCAGGATCCACTCGCGGGTTTCGTGGATGTTCTTGCCGGTGGACAGGTCCATGATGGTGTCGGCGCCCCAGCGGATGCCCCAGGTCATCTTGTCCACTTCTTCGCTGATCGACGACGTTACCGCGCTGTTGCCGATGTTGCCGTTGATCTTCACCAGGAAGTTGCGGCCGATGATCATCGGCTCGGATTCCGGGTGGTTGATGTTGTTGGGGATGATGGCGCGGCCGGCGGCGATTTCCTGGCGCACGAATTCGGCGGTGATGGTTTCCGGCAGGTTGGCGCCGAAGCTGTGGCCGGGGTGCTGGCGCGTCATCAGCTCCAGCAGGCGGCTGTTGCCGGTGGCCTGCAGCGATTCGACATACGCCTGGCGGTTCAGGTTTTCGCGGATGGCGACGTATTCCATTTCCGGGGTGATGATGCCCTGACGCGCGTAGTGCATCTGGCTGACGTTGCGGCCAACCTTGGCGCGGCGCGGTTTGCGTTGCAGGTCGAAGCGCAGGTCGGCGAGCTTGGGGTCGGCCTCGCGCTGGCGGCCGTAGTCGCTGGAGAGGCCGGCCAGCAGCTCGGTATCGTCGCGCTCGGCAATCCAGGCAGCACGCAGTGGGGCGAGGCCGGAGCGGATGTCGATGCTGGCCTGCGGGTCGCTGTACGGGCCGCTGCAATCGTAGACGTAGATCGGCGGGTTGCGTTCGCCGCCGAACTGGGTCGGGGTGTCGGCCTGGCTGATCTCGCGCATCGGCACGCGGATATCCGGGCGGGAGCCTTCGACGTAGATTTTGCGGGAGTTGGGTAGCGGCTGGATGGCGGCGGAATCCACCACCATTTGTTCGTTCAGTTTGGCAGGCGCGTTCATCGGGGTTCTCCAGTGCGATGGAACGGCGCAAGGAGCGGCCCGGAATGCCCGGCTGCAGGTTGGCCGCAGACCGGTGCGGGAACGCATGACGATGTGCGGTGTCTGGCAGATTACGCTTCCCTACGCCGGTATTATCCGGGTCAGGTTCGAAGGGTGACTCTCACCCGCTGCGGCCAGTGTCCGCCGGCGCCTTGGCGCGGATGGTACACAAGCCGGAGCAGGACCCCTAGCGATGCTGTGAAGGTAAGGTAAATGTGGGATAATCGCAAGTTAGCAATCGTGCGGACGGTTGCGAAAGCCCGGTTGTGGCAGCCCGGTTTTCAGAGTCGTCCTTGATATTGTCTTGAATCCAAGCCGGAGTTTCCGATGAATTTCGAACAAGCCCGCTTCAATATGGTTGAGCAACAGATCCGTCCGTGGGACGTGCTCGACACCTCCATTCTCGATCTGCTGTTCCACGTGAAACGCGAAGATTTTGTCGGTACCGACAAGCGCGCGCTGGCCTTTGCCGATACCCAGCTGCCGCTGGACAACGGCAGCACCATGCTGGAGCCGAAGGTCGAAGCCCGTCTGGTGCAGGACCTGCAGGTGAAAGCCAGCGACAAGGTACTGGAAATCGGTACCGGCAGCGGCTACCTGACCGCGCTCCTGGCCGCCGTCAGCCAGCATGTGTACAGCATCGATATCGACGCGCAGCAGCTGCAGCACGCCGCGGCCAACCTCAAGACCGCCGGCATCAAGAACGTGACGCTGAGCCAGGGCAACGGCATCGAAGGCCTGGCGGCACAGGCGCCGTTCGACGTGATCTGCGTCGGCGGCTCGGTGCCGGTGGTGCCGGAAGCGTTGAAGGCGCAGCTGGCTGTCGGTGGCCGCCTGGCGGTGATCGTCGGCGATGCGCCGGTAATGGTCGCCAAGATCATCACCCGCGTGTCCGAAACCGCGTACCAGGAAAGCGTCAGCTTCGATACCAACCTGCCGCGCCTGCAGCAGCTGGACGCGATCGAACCGTCACGCTTCAGCTTCTGATGATCCGCGAAATCAACGCCCGCGAGCTGGCCGACTGGCTGGCTGACACCTCCCGTCCGCAGCCGGTGCTGCTCGATGTGCGCGAGGACTGGGAGTACGCGCTGTGCCGCATCGCCGGCTCGCGCCAGATCCCGATGAACCTGATCCCGCTGCGCCACAACGAGCTGCCGGATGACACCCCGCTGGTAGTCATCTGTCATCACGGTGTGCGCAGCTACCAGGCCGGACTGTTCCTGGCCAATGCCGGTTTCGAGCAGGTGCTGAACCTGCGCGGCGGCGTGGCGGCGTGGGCGGACGAGGTCGAGCCGGCGATGGCGCGCTACTAGGCGCATGTTGGCCGCACCCGAGCCGCCCGCTGGGCGGCTTTCTTTTTGCCACACTCCCACGAAACGGCACGAAAAATCAGGCCCCAAGCGCTGGGCGCCGGCCTGGAAAACGCGCCCAGCGACGGACGTCAGGGCGACGCCGGCGCCATTGGTTGCTGCCGCAGCTCACCGCTTACGGCCTGAACTCGTTCGTGTCTTTTCGTGGCTGGAAACCAAGGACCTGTCATGAACTACCTCGCCCCCGCCCTCGCCGCCCTGCCCACCGACTGGCAGCAGCTGCTGGCAACGCCGGCCATCAGCGCGCAACTGTCAATGATCGACGCGCAACTGGCAGACCGTGCCGCCGCCGGTGCGGTGATCTATCCGCCGCGCGAGCTGGTGTTCAACGCGCTGCGCCACGTGGCGCCGGCCGACATCCGCGTGGTGATCATCGGCCAGGACCCGTACCACGGCGCCGGCGAGGCGATGGGGCTGAGCTTTTCGGTGCCGGACGGGGTGAGGATCCCGCCCAGCCTGCGCAACATCTACAAGGAACAGCTCGGCGACCTCGGCCTGCCGCCGCCGGCCAGCGGCAACCTGACGCACTGGGCGCAGCAGGGTGTGCTGCTGCTCAATGCCTCGCTGACGGTGGAAGCCGACCGCGCCGGCAGCCACGGCAAGCTCGGCTGGCAGGCGATCACCGACGCGCTGATCGACGCGGTGAACGCGGCCAACCCCGGCTGCGTGTTCCTGCTGTGGGGCAACTGGGCGCACACCAAGGCCGAGCGCATCGACACCGCCCGCCACTGCGTGCTGAAGGCGGCCCACCCGTCGCCGCTGTCGGCCAGCCGCGGCTTTCTCGGCTGCCGCCATTTCTCGCAGGCCAACCGCTGGCTGGCCGAGCGCGGCCGCGGCGAGATCGCCTGGGGCGGCGCGGCGGCGCAGGGCGGGCTGTTCTAGAGGCGCCTAGAACACGATCTGGCTGCTGGGCAAGACTTGGGCAAAGGCGCCGTGCAGCGTGGCGTTGTGATGGGCCACGATCTGGCGGGCGCTCAGCTGCGAGGTGTCCATGCAGGTATGGGCATCGGCGGCCAGCAAGCATTGCAGTCCTCTGTCGCTGGCCGAGCGGCAGGTGGCATCCACGCAGTATTGTGTTTTCATGCCGGCGATCACCAGCCGTTGTATCCCGCGCTCATGCAACCAGTCCTGCAGCAGAGTTCCGGTAAAGCAGTCGGGCCGAGTCTTGTCGAAAATGACATCCTGCGCCGGATCCAGCTGCAGCTCCGGCAACAGTTGCCAAGCCGCGTTGCCTGCGGCGATGGGCGAGCCGGCCGGCCCAGTGTGACGGGCGGCCAGTACCGGGGCACCGGTTGCATGGGCCTGGTGGATCAGTTGCTGGATATTGGCCAGCACGGTTTCGCGTTGCCACGGCGCGTCAGGGGAATGGTACAGACCATGCTGCATATCGATTATGAGCAAGGCACTACGGGCGGGATCGGACATGGTGACTCCTGACGGGTAAGGCCCGCGGACAGGAGCAACGCACCCCGGCCCGGAGGGCGGGGTGGACAAGTTTCAGTGCGGCAGCGACCGTCCTCCCCGACCCCGCTTGGCGGTCGTGGTGGTGACGGTGGTGGTGAAAACGCAGGTTTGCTTCATGCGATCATCTTGTCATGCGAAACACATTATTTCAATTGAATAGCATTCTGATTGCTCTGGTTTCCGCTTTCTCTTGCCGACTGGCTTAGCCTGTCGGAGAAACCAACTGTTTTCGCTTTGCCAAGCCCAGCAAAACCAGCGCAGCACATAGCAACAGATTGATGCTTCCATAGATGCTTTCGCGGGTGATGGCATCATCGAACGCGGTAGTGTTGTGGGTAGAAAGTGCTCGGAGGCTGTCTGTGATGGCTGGCTCAATGAGCCACAAGGTGTTGGCTAGCATGGTGCCAGCCAATAGGACTTTGGCCCAGAACCAATGTCGCTTGTATGGCTTGTTGTGCCATGCCATGGCCAGGCCGCTGAGCATCAAGAGCAGCAGGCTTGGCAACGTTAATTGTCGTGTGCAGAGCAACACCAGATCGCGGCTTGTCGTCATGTAGGCATGGTTGGCACCATCGGCCGCCATCCCGATAACGATGAATGTTAGGACACTGCCTAGCAGCCTGTCGGACTTAACGAGCCGTATGAGATAATTCGGATCATCCAAAACACA
>NZ_BMYP01000026.1 GCF_014652335.1 Vogesella fluminis
AAAACAGCCCTGCGTTTCACTATTCCGCCTTCGGGCAGGCCCAAGTCCGACAGGCTGCTAGTATGTTCCCACAGATGGACAGGTTGTGTCATCCCAATTGCATCAGCTTTCGACAGAAAAAATTCCCTTCGCAAAGTCATCGCGTGCTATCGCTTCACCCTTTGACCAATCCCCGTCAGCCAACAAAGGCGATGCCGATGTCCACTACGCCTTGGCTGAATCGCCTGGGTGCGCATGCTCGCCGCAAGTTCTTCGAATTACATGCCGCCGGCGGCCATCCTGTGGCAGAAGATGTGTTGACGCGGATCGGGCGACTGTACGCCATCGAAGCCACGGCACGAGACGACTCCATAGAAGATCGTGCGCACTTGCGCGCCGAACAAGCCCAACCCGAGCTGCAGTCGCTGCACGACTGGCTGGTCGCGCTGCGCCCCGGCGTGGCCAACGGCAGCGGTTTGGGCAAAGCCATCGACTACACACTGCGCCGCTGGCCAGCCTTTGCCCGTTACGCCGAAACCGGCGATCTGCCGATCGATAATAACCCGATCGAGAATGCCATTCGTCCGATCGCGGTCGGGAAAAAGAATTGGTTATTTGCTGGCAGCGAACGTGCCGGTCGCGGTGCCGCTGCGATTCAAAGTCTGCTGGCTACGGCGAAGCTCAATGGACTGGAGCCATTGGCCTGGCTGAAAGAAACCCTTGAAAAACTTCCCGCCTGGCCGAACAGCCGCATCGACGAATTGCTGCCGCTAAAACCCTGAACAACGACAGAGCCATTTGGGCAGGTGCCGGTCATGCCGGAGTTGAACGGCCGTGCCAGCCGGATGCCGCACCGGCGGCCGCAGCCCGTCCCGGGCAAGGTTGGCCGCAAGTACACGCCCGCGCGGTGTAACCGTGTCTGCTCAGACGCCCGCCGCCAGCCGGACCGGTGCGCTGTCGGTCAATAGCCAGTCCAGCAGGGCGGGCAGTTGTGCCGGAGCGGGGGTGGCCAGCCGCAGCTGACTACCGTCCGGTCGGCTCAGCCGTGGTGCAGTGGCACCGGGCAGGGTGTCCAGCGCCCAGATGCCATCCGTCATCTGCCACACCAGCCGCCACTGGCACGGTGACAGCAGGCGCAGCAGCAGTTGTGCACCGTCGAGACCAGTCAGCACCAGTGCGTCATGGTGCAGCAGCTGTGTCGGGTAGGCCGCGCCATGGCGGGTCGTGATGGCGACCTGCAGGGCCTGCTGCGGGCTGTCTTCGATATCATCCTGGCCGGCAATGGCCCGCTGCAGCGCCTGGCGGGTGTGTGCCAGCTCACGAGCCACGATGGCCTGCGCCAGATAGTATTCGTAGCCGGGGTCCGGGGGGCAGTCGCCAGCTACGATGGCCGCCAGCAAGGCATCTGCATCGGGGTAGCCGCTGCCTTGCTGCAGGGTCTTGCCGGCCTCGCGCAACTGGTACTGGCGCAGCGACAGGGGTTCGATGCGGGCGCCACAACCGGCGGGCAGGCCACGAAAGAAGTCACTGCGCGCCATCACATGCCTCCATCGTTCAGTACGCCGCCATCCAGCCGCGCCATGTCCGCGCTGATGGCAGCATAGCCATATACCTTGCCACCGTTGTGCCGGGCGAAGGCATCCGCTTCCGCACGCTGGGCGAAGCTGGCAAAGGTCGGCCCCATACTGCCGTGCAGCTTGCTGCCGGCCACATAGAACGCAGTTTTGGCATCTATCCAGTGGCCTTGCGGGTTTTCCCATTCGGCCTTGGCCATGTCCTGCACGTAGGCGCCGCTGATGCTGCGCGTGCTTTCCGGCGTTTTCAGCATGGCGATCAACTCCACAGTGTCGCAGAAGGCGTCTACCTGGCCATCCTGATAGCGGATCTGGCCCTTGGGGCCAGGGTAGTCAGCCAGCAACATGCCATCCAGTGCACACGCGGTATCGCGTGCCAGCTGCAAGGCATCGCCGGCCAGTTTGGCTGCCGGCTCACTGCAGGCGGCGAGTACGGCGGAAAACAACAGGGTCAATAACAGGCGCTTGTTCATAACAAACCTCGTATGGAGTGGTTGGCCTCGGAAATAACCGAGGGAAAACCGATTTCAGCCACGAAACCTACGAAAGAAACCCGAAACCATTTTTAGCCACGGAAGCACACGGAAAGACACGGAAAAAAGCAAGAGTACCCAAGGTTGGCCGCAAGAAACGCATGGGTCTGCTGCTTATTGATCCGGCCGGCTGAAGTCTGAACTTATGCCGTTGTAGCGGCACCAGTCGCTGGACCCCGGCTTTCGCCGGGGCAATGAATCCAGAAATCAGCCGACCTGGTCAATAGCGTTGCCCTGCGCGGCATGGACACGGCTGAGGTCGGGGTGGATTTTCTTCCGTGTCTTCTGTGTGCTTCCGTGGCTAAAAATGTCTTTGGTTTTGTTTCGTGCCTGTCGTGGGTTTCGTGCCTGTCGTGGGTTTCGTGGCCAAATGGTTTTAGGGGTTTTGTGGCAAAAAATTCCTACGCCCGCGCAAACAGCCGCCCGGCGATAGCCAGCGGCAGGGCAATCCACGCCAGCATCACCGCACACAGGGTGACCGGATGGGTAAGGGCGCCGGGCAGGGCAGTAGCCAGACCGTAATAGCTTTGCAGTTGTTCGGAGGAAAAGATGTTGAGCATGCGGAACACGTCGGCCGGATTGACCAGCAGCAGGGCGCCGAACAGCCAGCCGACGGTATCGCCCAGCAATACCATACCGCCGAGCAACAACAGGTCGAACACCAGTACCAGCGCGAACCACAGTGCGATAGCGGCACCGCTGGCGCGTGTGCGCTCGCGGCTGGCGACACTGATCAGCAGCGCCAGACTGAGAAAGGCATAACCCAGCAACAGGGCACTGACGATGAAGCCGGCGTAATGCCAGGCGGCATAAGCATCAAGCTGTGGTGCCAGCACGGCACCGGCCACGCCAAAACCGCCGACGGTAGCCAGCGTCAGTGCCGCCGCCAGACCCAGGTACTTGCCCAGCAGCAATTCGCCGCGGGTGAGCGGCATCGACAGCAGCAAATCCAGCGAGCCACGTTCACGCTCGCCGACCACGCTGTCAAAGCCCAGTATCAGCGCGATCAGCGGCAGCAGGTAGATCACCAGACTGACCAGGCTTGCGATGGTGGGGGCGATGCCCTGAAAGCCGACCAGCCCCTGTTGCGCCGGACCGAAACAGGCGATGGCCAGTGCGAACAGCGCGAACAATACGGCGACGGCCAGCACCCAGCGGTTACGGATGCGGTCACGGCATTCCTTGGCGGCGATGACCAGTAGTGGATGCGATGTCATGCGCTGGCTCCTGTGTCGTGGATACTGGCGTGGCGGTGGCCGAGAAATACCGCTTCCAGCGTCGGTTCGATAAAGCGGACGTCGGCAAGCGTCGCGGCCAACGGTGCCAGCGCGGCCAGCAGCCGTCCCTTGTCGTGGCGGGCGATGGCCAGACTGAGGCCGTGCGGTTTGGTCTGGCAGGCAAAGCCGGCAGCAGCGAGGCTGGCAGCAAGCGTGTCGTGGTGGGTCGCGGCACTGACCAGCTCCACCGCCACCGGCAGCGCGATGCCAGCCGACAGCTCGGCAACGCTGCCGATTGCGGCCAACTTGCCGCCGGCCAACATCGCCAGCCGGTCCACGCGCTGCTCGATTTCGGCCAGGATATGCGAGCTGAGGATCACGGTGCAGCCGTGCGCGCGCCGTGCCTCGACGATGCGGTAGAAGTCGTGGATGCCTTCCGGATCCAGGCCGGTGGTGGGTTCGTCCAGCAGCAGCAGTTGCGGGCTGCCCAGTAATGCCTGGGCAAAGCCCAGGCGCTGCCGCATGCCCTTGGAGTAGGTGCCGACACGGCGGGCCGCGGCATCTGCCAGACCGACCTCGGCCAGCAGCGGCGCGCATGCCGTCAGCGGCACGCCCTTGAGCCTGGCGTAGAAGGCCAGTGTCTCGCTGGCGGACAGGTTGTCGTACAGCACCACGTTTTCCGGCAGGTAGCCGATGCGGCGGCGCACATCACGGAAGCTGGCGCCGCGTATCGACACGCCGTCCAGCAGGATGTCGCCGCTGTCGGGTGCCAGCAGGCCCAGCATCAGCTTGAACAAGGTGGACTTGCCGGCGCCGTTGTGGCCGATCAGGCCGAACAGCTCACCGGGCGCCACCGTCAGGCTGACCTGGTTTACGGCCAGCTGCGCGCCAAAGCGGCGGCAGACCGCGTGTAACTCAATCATATTGCGTTGCAAGCCAGTGTCTCCAGTCGCGGTGATGGGGGGCGAGTGCCGGATGGGCGTCCACGATGGACGGCACCCGCAATAGCGGAAACTGCCGCGCCACCAGGCGCAGGGTGTGTACCGCCGGGCTGGCCAGCAGCAGTTTGATTTGCGGGTGGCGCCAGCTGAGGCGGTCCACCACGTCGTTGGCCTGGTAGGGCACGTCGCCGGCGCCGTCGCCGTTCTGGTCCCAGCCCAGGTAGTTGCTCCAGTAATTGCCGCCGTCAACGCCCCACGGTTCATCGCGGCTGGCGACATAACGCACCTGTTCGCGGTTATGGATGAAGTCGTTGTTATAGACACTGTTGCGGAAGGAACCGGCCGACAGGTGCACGCCGGTGCGGTTGTTGATCACCAGATTGCGACGCAGGGTGTTGTACTCCGCGTCGTAGATGAAGAAACCGCGTGCGTTGCCGGCAACAATATTGTCCTCGATCACCGAATCCTGGATGGTGCGTAGCATGATGCCGTGGTCGCTGTTGCCCCACGCCTTGTTGCGGCGCACGATCTGGTCGCGTACTTCCATCAGTGCCAGCCCGCCGCGGTTGCGGTATACCTCGTTGTCCTCCCACACATTGTGGTAGGAGTTCATGTAGTGGCTGCCGTAGCGGGCGTGGTGCATGCGGTTGCCGCGGAACAGCGCCTGGTGCGATACATCTACATAAATGCCGTCGCGCACGAAGCTGATGTCGTTGCCTATCACCCGTGCGCGCTGGGTGTTGTACAGCTGGATACCGTTGCCGCGCTGCGCGCTGGCAAAGTCGCGCTTGCCGGTGATGCGGTTGCCGGCCACCAGCACGTCGTCGGCCTTCTCGATCCACAAGCCGAACAGCACCCAGGCGAAATCGTTGCCTATGACGCGTGCGCGGTGGGCGCCGGGGGCAAGGTAGATGCCGGCATGCTGGGCGCCAAGGTCGCTGCCGGAATCGCGCACGATGAAGCCTTCGATGCGTACGTCCGGTGCGGTGACGCGGATCACGTCGCCGGCCTCGCCGCCACTCAAGGTTGGCCGCAACTGGCCGATCAGGGTCAGCGGTTTGTCGATCAACAGCCGGGTGCGGTAATGGCCACGCGCCACCTTGACAGTGTCGCCGGGCGCGGCGGCGCGCACCACGGCGGCGAGGTCGTCACCGGGCTGCACCTGCCAGCTGGCGGCGTGGGCGGCGGCGGTCAGCAGCATCCAGGGGAGGCAATGAAAGGCGATCTTTTGCCACAGAAGAACACAGAAGGACACGGAAGGCAGTGCTTGGCGCGGCGGAGGCGGTTCTGCTTGGCGAGGGCATGCCGCGTGGCGAGCGACCGTTGCCAGTTGCGCACGCAGCGCTTGCGCCCAGGCGTTGCCGAGCGGTGGGCGCATTTCGGTCTGTGTTTTTCTGTGTTCTTCTGTGGCAGATAGGGTTTTTGCCTGCTTACTGTGGCGCACGCTCATTTCACCTCCCGTATCGGGATGTAGTAGCCGTCGCGGCCGATAGGTGTCAGTGCCTCGCCGGCCTTGGTGCGGCGCTTGCGCTCCTTGGCCAGCGGCGGGCAGGCGTGGTCGTCGTAGTAGTACACCAGGCAATCCAGGCAGTGCAGGCACTCCGCCGGGTCGATGCGGCCGTCCTTGGCGATGGCCTGCGCGCCGCACTGCACGGTACAGGCCTGGCATGGGCCGCAGTCGCGCTTGCGCTTGAGCGCAAATACCCGCAGCCAGGAAGGGATGGCGAGGCCGGCACCAAGCGGGCACAGGTATTTGCAGTACGGCCGCTCGGTGAACAGCGACAGTGCCAGCAGCGCGGCGACGAACAACCCGTACGGCCACGGCCGCTGCCAGATGCCGACCAGGAAGGTGGTCTTGAACGGCTCCACCTCGGCCAGCTGTTCGGCCAGCACCATGGAGTGCAGTGATGCTGCCACCAACATTGCCAGTACGCCGTACTTCAGCCACTTGAGTTTGTCGTGCCAGCGTTGCGGCAGTTGTCGTTGCCAGCGTTTGAGGCCCAGCTTGCCGGCAACACGGTACAGCCCCTCGGACAACGAGCCGAACGGGCACAGCCAGCCGCAGAACACGCCGCGCCCCCACAGCAGCAGGCTGACGGCGATGAAGATCCAGAACAGGAAGATCAGCGGATCGGACAGGAACAGCTCCCAGCGCCAGCCTTCGAACGGTGCGTGCAGCAGCGTCAGCAGCTGGGTGACCGACGGCTGCGCCATGCCGGCGAAACCGACCACGGCGACGCTGACGCCCCACAGTACATAACGTGGCCAGTCGATGCGGCGCTTGTCGCGGCGGCTGCTGGTGCGCGCCAGGCGGTCACGCTGGGCATAGAACAGCAGTGTGAATAGCAGGAAGGCACCGAAGGTGATCACTTCCGGCAGCCGCGTCTGCCAGGTTTTCTGCCATGCCGGCAGCTCGCGGCCGTCGGCCGGGCGGCCACCCTGCAGGTAGGCGTCTGGCAGCCAGTATTCGCTGGCGAAGTTGACGAAGGTCTTCTGGCTGCTTTCCTGTTCCTGACGGTTGGCGAGGAACACGAAGTGGAACGGGTAGGCGGCGGAGAACGTCGCATCGCGCACGATGAAGATTGCCGACTCGTGGTAGCGTGGTGCACCGGCAGCCTGCATGGCGTACAGGTTGAGGTAGTCGCTGTCGCGGAAGGTGTACACTTCGTCGCCCTGGCGCAGCTGCACGCGGTCGTAGATGCCGCCACGCACGAAGCCGGAGCCCTTGAATGAGGCAGCACCGTCGTTGATGGCGAAGATGGCATGCTCGCCGGGTTTCAGCCGGGCCATCAGTTCACGCCAGCCGGCCTCGCCCAGCACGCTGCGGCCAACCTGCGGCTGGTTGAGGTAGCCGAAGTGCAGGTCGAGGTAGGGCTTGCCCGTATCCGGCAGCCCGACATCGGCGTGCTCTACCCGCAACGGCTGCACGGCACCGTCGACCTGCAGCGCCGCCCAGTCGCGCATCTTGCCGTCGTCGGCAAACTTCGCCTGCGCGCGCGCCTGCTGCTTGATCAGGCCGGCCTGGCGCGCAATCGCCTGGCTGGTGCGGGTGAGCAGCTGGTTCTCGGCGATCAGCGTCACCGTGGCGCCGGAGATGGCGTCCAGCGCTACCGCCTTGTCGTCGCTCTTGCCCAGCTCGAAGCGGGTTCCGGCCATGTGTCCCAGGTACTGGTTCACGTAATCGGTCAGCTTTTGCTCCGGGATGCCCAGCAGCAGAATGGGTTCGCTGTGTTTGAGGATGCGTACGCCGACGATTTTGCCCCTTGCGTCCATGCCGACCAGCGTTACCACCGGCTTGCCGGAGTAGGCGGGAATGTCTGCCACGTCGGTAGAGAGATACACATAGCCGGTGGTGCGGCCATTCGCATCGCGGCCGATCACGTACGGCGGCTTGCCCTGGCGTGGCGAAAAGCTGGCGGCCTGCGGCAGCACGGCCTTGCAGTCCAGGTAACGGCACATGTCCGGATCGCTGGTCAGCTGTTCCGGCAGCTTGGCCTCATAGGAAGATGCGGTAGCGATAGCGGACAGCAGCAAGGTGCAGATGGCAAGCAATAGGTGATGCAGCATGAGAATCTCCGGCTCAGGCGACAAACGGCAGTGCGTAGCGTTTACCGTCGGTTTCTATGGTCAGTAGCCAGCGTCTGGACGTGGTGGAGCACAACGGCAGGCTGAGGCGGGCATGCCACTGGCCGTTGCCGGCGGCAGTGGCACGGTAGCGCACCGGCGCCATTGCCATGTCGGCCATCTCCAGCTGCAGCACCGGCTGTGTGGGGCTGGCAATATCCACCCGGAACGGCTTCATGCCGGATGGCGGTTCGGCAAAGCGCAGCTGCAGTGCACCGGCGCGACAGCCCAGCTGCGGGTCGGCACAATCAATGGCAATCTCGGCAGGTGCGGCTGCCGTCTGGCTGCCGACCGAGGAGTACAGCAGCCAGGCAGGTGCGGCGAGCAGCGGCAGGAACAGGGCAAGACGGGACAAGTGGTTTGACGACATCATGCGGCGATTATGGCGCGGCATTTTGTCGCAGGGATTGACGTATGTCATGCCAATGCGGTGTGACTGTTGCAATTACGACGCAAACATCATCACCGACGACATCGTACGCCGGCTGTGCCGGCTGGCGAGTGTCAGAACCTGTTCAAGGTTGGCCGCAGCGCTGCGGCCAACCTTTTTCATTGGCGGACGCCTATTTCAGCGTCTGCAGGTATTTGTACACCGTGGCGCGGCCGAGGCCGAGCACGTTGGCGATATAGTGGGTGGCGCTCTTGCCGTTGAAGGCGCCCTCGGCGTACAGCGCCTCGACCAGCTCCTTGCGGTGCTGGCGCGACAGGGTGTTCAGCGCCAGCTGCCGCTCCTGCAGCCAGCGGTGCATGAAGGTGTTGATGCGCTCCTGCCAGTCGTCGCGGAACAGCTCCGCCGGCTGTTCCACCAGCCCGGCGCCCTTCAGCAACATGCCCAGCATGCCGTGCATGTCCTCGAACACCGCGATGTTGAAGTTGATGCACATCACCCCCAGCGCCACGCCTGCGTCGTCGAACAGCACCGAGCTGACGCAGCGCATCTTGCGGCCGTCCCAGTTCACCTTTTCATACGGCCCGACGTAGCGTTCGGCGATGGTGCGCTCGATTTCCTCCAGCGCCGACTCGTCGCCGATCTCGCGCCGCGACAGGTTGTTGGCGAGGTAGAGCACGCGCTGCTGCGCCAGGTCGTGGATCACCACCTCGGCGTAGGGAAAGAACAGCTTGGCGATGCTGTCGGCGAGGTGGCTGTAGCGCGACAGCAGCAATGGCTGCGGCGTGGGGCTGGGCGTGGACGTCATGGTCGGGTCGGGCGCATCGGCAGGGACAGCGATAGTGCCTGATGCGACGGGCAGGGCACAAGCACTGTGCCCGCCGGCTGCCGCCAGACCGTCCGCGCTCGGGCTCATTGCGCGGCCTGGGCCTGTTGCAGTAGCGCGCAGGCGATGGCGATGTCCTGCAGCCCCATGCCGATGGAGCGGAAGAACACCGGGCGCTGGTAGTCCGGCAGCGCGCAGCGCCGGCTGACCAGATCGGCCAGGTCACCGACGACGCGCTCGCGCTGCCAGCTGCCGGCCTGGCTGGCGAGCACCATCTCGCCGGCGCTGTCCGGCGTGCTGTGCTTGTGGTCGCAGTACACGTCCATCGCGGCGAGGCTGGCCGGTGTCACCTCGTGCGCGTTGACAGCGTTGGTGCTGATCGAGGTGATTAGCGCCGGCTTGCTGAGGGTGGCCGGGTCCAGCACCGGGCTGGCGGAGGAGGTGCACAGCATGATCACGTCGCTGTTATCGCAGGCAGCATCGACGCTGCTGCTGATCTCGATGCGCGCATCCAGCGCCTGCAGTTGCTGCTGCAGTTCCGGTTTGGCGGCGAGATCCGGCGCGTACACGCGGATGCGCTGCCAGTCGCGCAGCGGCAGCACGTGGCGCAGGTGCGCCTGGCCCAGCGCGCCGCAGCCGATCAGCGTCAGCTGGCGGCTGTCCTGGCGCGCCAGCAGGTCGATGGCCAGCGCGCTGGTGCCGGCGGTACGCTCAACCGTCAGCAGGCCGGCATCGCAGAACAGCAGCGGCTGGCCGGTGTGCATCGACATCAGGCTGGTCCAGGCGCTGATCACCGGCCGGCCGTCGGTGACGATGTAGGGCGACAGCTTGGCGCCGAACACGCCGGCATCGGCCAGCACGCCCTGATAGGTGATGACGTCGCCGGCGCCCTGTGGAAACAGGGTCAGCGTCTGCGCCGGCTGCACCGCGCGCTCGTGCGCCAGTGCCTGGAACAGCGCGCTCAGCGCGGCGCGCACCGGTAGCGCCGGCAGGTAGTCGCGCACCTGTTGCTGGTTGAGGAGCAGGGGCGCGGCGTGGTGGTCGATGGGGTTCATGCTGGGCTCTCGTATTGGCGTGGTCGGGCGCTGCCGGGCGGTCGGCCGCGGCGGGCAGGCTTGTTTGTTGTATTAAATTCCATTGTGGAAAAAAAGTCTACAAATTGTGCGATTACCAATTCCACAGGGTTTTGCGTACGTTTTTTGATGTTGATTTGACGTCAAGTTATTGTTATTTAAGTGATAAGTTGCAATTTGCGACATGGTTTTGTCATGAAGAGATCGGCTTTGACCGCCGTGTCTGGCGGGTGGCGGTCAGATTTTCTATAAATTAATTGTCCAAAGTGGAAAAAATGTCTATCTTGTGACCGAGCCAAAGCAAGACGTGAACGCAGCCCCGCCGGCTGCCAAACCACGCAGGCGCCATGGTCTGGCCAGGCGCAACGGGACGGGACGTTACCCGCTACAGGAACAAAGGAGACATTTCATGATCAGCAAACGCGTTCGCAATGCCGTTTTCCCTCTGCTGGCCTGCCTCGCCGGTACCGCCATGGCGCAGGGTGCGCCGCTGCGCATGGGGCTGGAGCCGTTCTACCCGCCGTTCGAGAGCAAGCAGGCCGACGGCCAGCTGGTCGGCTTCGACATCGATGTCGGCAAGGCAGTGTGCGAGCGCATGGCCGCCAAGTGCAGCTGGGTGGAAACCTCGTTCGAGGGCCTGATCCCCGGCCTGAAGGCGAAGAAATTCGACGCCATCAACTCGGCGATGAACATCACCGCCAAGCGCCGCGAGTCGATCGACTTCACCGTCCCGATCTACATCGTGCCGATCCAGATGGTGGCGCGTCGCGACAGCAAGCTGACACCGACCGTGGCCAGCCTGAAGGGCAAGACCGTCGGCGTGCTGCAGGGCGCCACCCAGGAAGACTTCGTGCGCAAGCACTGGGAGAAGCACGGCGTGAAGGTGGTCGCCTACCGCGACCAGGCGCAGATTTTCCTCGATCTGGCCTCCGGCCGTCTGGATGCCGGCGTGCAGGAAGCGCAGACTGCGATGGAAGGCTTCCTCAGCAAGCCGCAGGGCAAGGACTTTGACTTTGCCGGCGGCGTGATCAGCGACTTCGCCACCCTCGGCGAGGGCACCGGCATGGGCGTGCGCAAGGGCGATCCGCGCAAGGCCGAGCTGGACAAGGCGATTGCCAGCCTGAAGCAGGACGGCACCCTGAGCCGCATTTCGATGAAATACTTCCACCGCGACATCATCGCCAAGTAAGCGGCGTGCAAGGTTGGCCGCAGGCTGCGGCCAACCTTGCAGATTCCGTTGCCATGGCCGCTGGCCGCAGCGCCCATGGCAACTGCATCTGAAAGAAGCAAAACATGGATTTCGACATCATTGTCCTCGGCGCCGGCATGATCGGCGTCTCCAGCGCCATCGCCCTGCAACAACGCGGCCAGCGCGTGGCGCTGCTGGATCGCCGTGCCCCCGGCGAGGAAACCAGCCACGGCAACGCCGGCCTGCTGGAGCGCGCCGCCGTGGTGCCCTACGGCTTCCCGCGCGACCTCGCCAGCGTGCTGCGCATCGGCCGCAACCGCTCCACCGACGTGCGCTACCAACCGTCCAGCCTGCTGCAGAGCACGCCGTGGCTGTGGCGCTACTTCCGCGCGTCCGCACCGCACCGCCTCGCCGCCGCCGCGCGCGACATGCTGCCGCTGATCAGCCGCAGCCTGGACGAACACGCGACGCTGATTGCCGCGGCCAACATGCGGGACCTGTGCAGCGACGACGGCCTGTACGAGGCCTACCGCAGCGAGGCAGGCTTTGCCGCCGAGGCCGCCAACGCGCGCCGTATCGCCGCCGAACACGGCCTGCAGCTGCAGATTCTGGACGCGGCGCAGCTGCGCGCCGCCGAGCCGGGGCTGGGCGAGGGCTTTGCCGGCGCCGTGCACTGGCGCGACCCGCAGCGCATCAGCGATCCGGGTGCGCTGACCCGCGGCTATGCCCGTTACTTCGAAAGTCTGGGCGGCACGCTGCTGCAACAGGAAGCCACGTCGCTGATCCCGGATGGCAGTGACTGGCAGATCGGCACCAAGCAGGGCACGCTGCGCGCGGCGCAGGTGGTGGCGGCGATGGGGCCGTGGTCGGACGACATGTTCCAGCCGCTGGGTTACCGCATCCCGCTGCAGACCAAGCGCGGCTATCACATGCACTACCAGCCGTTGGGGCCGGGGCTGAACTACACCGTGGCCGATGTGGAAGGCGGCTTCGTGGTGTCGCCGATGCAGCGCGGCCTACGCATCGCCACCGGCGTGGAGCTGGCGCGGCGCGATGCCGCCCCCAACTACGCGCAGCTGGAGCAGGCCGAGGTGCTGGCGCGCGGGCTGTTCCCGCTGGGCGAGCGGCTGGACGCCACGCCGTGGCTGGGCAGCCGCCCCTGCCTGCCGGACATGCGGCCGGCCTTGGGCGCCGCGCCGCGTCACAAGGGCTTGTGGTTCAACTTCGGCCACGCCCACCACGGCCTGACACTGGGGCCGGTGTGCGGCCAACTGCTGGCGCAGGTGATCTGCGGCGAGACGCCGTTCACCGATCCGGCGCCATACGCACCGGCGCGCTTCCTGTAGCGCGGGGTGCACAGATGCAAAAGGCCCGCATCCTGACCAGATCCGGCAGCCTGTCATGTAACACCGGCCTGGCATCGATACATGAAGGGCTCAGCTCCGGTAGCGCATCGCCTCGACGAAGGCGAGGAAGGCAGGGGAGGTTTGCCGCCGGTTAGGGTAGTACAGGTGGTAACCCTGGAAGGACGGGCACCACTCGGGAAGCACCTCCACCAGCCGCCCGTCCGCGAGGTAGGGCGCGACCAGTTGCTCCGGGATATAGCCTAGCCCCAGCCCGTCCAGCGCGCCATTGAGCACGTGCATGATGCTGTTGAACACGAGTTGTCCCTCCCCCTTGACGGTGAAGGCCTTGCCGTCTTTCTCGAATTCCCAGGCATAGATGGCGCCCGAGGGGCGGTGCCGGATGTTGATGCAGGCGTGCCCGGTCAGCTCGTGGGGCGTTTCCGGGCGGGAGCGTGTCTCGAAATAGGCCGGCGAGCCAACAACGGCGAGGCGCCAGTCCGGCCCGATGCGCACGGCAATCATGTCCTTGCTGATGGACTCTCCCATGCGTATGCCCGCGTCGAAACGCTCTTCGACGATGTTGCGGAAGCCGTAGTCGACAAAGAGCTCCAGCGTGATATCCGGATAGTGGCTCAGGAACGCGGAAAACTTTGGTCGCAAACACAACTCGATCTGGTCGTCGGTGCAGGTGAGACGGATGGTGCCCGCCGGTTTGTCGCGCAGCTCGCCCAGGGCCTCGACCTCGGCGGCGATCTGCTCGAACAGCGGGGCCAGCGATCTCAGCAGACGCTCGCCGGCTTCGGTCGGGGAGACGTTGCGGGTCGTGCGCGCCAGCAGGCGGATGCCCAGCCGCGCCTCAAGCGTCCTGATCGTGTGACTCAGCGCCGAGGGCGTCAGATCCAGCCTTGCCGCCGCCTTCGAGAAGCTCTGTTCGCGGGCGACGGCGACGAAGGCCTGCAGGTCGTTTACCTTGGTCGGTTTCATTGCTGAAAAATTCTCACAAGTACATGAAGACTATACCGGCTAATAGTCTTGGCGTCGATGCGTCACTATCTGTCTGCACCGCGATGACGGTGCTGGCGGGCAGTTTGCACGCCAATTCAGAGACGACAAGGAGTACTCAAATGGACGCCGCAATCTCCAGGAAAAACTTCATCAAGGGCGCGCTGCTGACCGGCGCCGCCATGCTGATCGGTGCGCAGCCGGTGTTGGCCAGCGCATCGCGACCCGCAACAGGAAATACCATGCAACTGACCCAAAAGTGGGACAAGACCTTCCCCCAGAGCGACAAGGTCGATCACCAGAAGGTGACGTTCAAGAACCGCTACGGCATTACGCTGGCGGCGGACCTGTACTTGCCGAAAAACCGGGGCGGCAAGCGCCTGGCGGCGCTCGCGATCAGCGGCGCGTTTGGCGCGGTCAAGGAGCAGTCTTCCGGTTTGTACGCGCAGACCATGGCCGAGCGCGGTTACGCGACGGTTGCGTTTGACCCCTCGTACACCGGCGAAAGCGGCGGCGAGCCGCGCAATCTGGCCTCTCCGGAGATCAATACCGAGGACTTCAGCGCCGCGGTCGACTACCTCGGCCAGCAGCCCTTCGTCGACCGCGAGCGGATCGGCATCATCGGCATCTGCGGCTTCGCCGGCATGGGGCTGAATGCGGCAGCGGTGGACAAGCGCATCAAGGCCGTTGCCACCACCAGCATGTACGACATGTCGCGCGTGATGGCGAAGGGTTACAACGACAGCCTGGGCAAGGCGCAGCGCGGGCAAATGCTGGAGACGATGAGCCGGCAACGCTGGGCCGACGCCTCCGCCATCGGTCCGCGCATTCTGCCCGAGACGCTGGATGGCGTGACCAACCCCGTGGTGCGGATGTACTTCGACTACTACCGTACCCCGCGTGGTTTCCACGAACGCTCGCTGAATTCCAATGGCGGCTGGACGGCCACCATGCCGCTGTCTTTCATGAACATGCCGCTGCTCACCTACATCAACGAGATCTCGCCGCGGCCCATCCTGCTGATCGCGGGAGAAAAGGCCCATTCACGCTACTTCAGCGAAGACGCCTACAAGGCCGCGGCGGAGCCCAAGGAGCTGCTGATCATCAAGGACGCCATCCACACCGATCTGTACGACCGGGTCAACATCATTCCCTGGGACAAGCTGGACGCGTTCTTTGGCAAGCATCTGGCGAAGTGAGCGATGACAAATCCGCTTGTTGACGCGTCGATAAGCCGCGCCGGGAACCGGGAAGCAAGCGGTGACCGGCGCGCCTGCTGGAGCGGCGTCTTTGCGATGACGCTTTGCGTCTTCGTGCTGATCGCATCGGAATTCATGCCGGCCCGCCATGAAGGTGGTCGCCCGCCCGGCGAATGCGGGCGGTGTCTTCAGGCTGTTGCAGCGTCCCCGGATCGTGCTGGGCATGTCGGCGGTGGGCACGTTCTTCATGGGCCAGTTTGTGCTGTTTACCTACGTGCGTCCCTTCCTGGAAAACACCACCCAGGTGACCGTGCCCACCCTGTCGATGATCCTGTTGCTGATGGGTGTCGCGGGTTTCGTCGGTAGCACGCTGATTGGCCGCTTCCTGAAGACCGGTCTCTACCGCACGCTGGTGTGCATTCCGGTGCTCATGCCCGCGCCGGAGGTCTGAGGCGGGGTTCCCCGTGCTGCGCTGACGATGCAATGGGTCATGTCGCGTCGCCATGGTGCAGTGCGGTGGCCTCGCGCGTGCCGCTGCGCCGAACTGGTGCGCCGGCCACGCTTGCGGCCAACGTTGGCCGCAAGCGTCCGGCTGCTGCTTACGCACCGGGCTTTCGGTGTTGCGGGTGCTGCGGACAGGTGCAGAGGTGGTCGTTGATCACGCCGGTGGCCTGCAGGAAGGCGTAGATCACCGTGCTGCCGACAAAATTCATGCCTTCCTTTTTCAGCGCCTTGCTGATGCGGTCGGACAGTTCGGTGCTGGCCGGGCACTCGGCCAGGCGGATCCACTGGTTCTGCAGCGGCTGGCCGTCGACGTGGCTCCACAGCCAGCGCGCAAAGCTGCCGTGTTTTTGTTGCATGGCGAGGAATACGCGTGCATTGCGGATCGCACTGTTGATTTTCAGCCGGTTGCGCACGATGCCGGCATCCTGCAGCAGCCGCTCGACGTCAGCCTCGTCCATCGCCGCCACCCGTTGTGGATCGAAGTCGTGGAAGGCGCGGCGGTAGTTGTCACGTTTTCTCAGGATGGTGATCCACGACAGCCCGGCCTGGGCGCCCTCCAGCACCAGCATCTCGAACAGTTTGCGGTCGTCGTGCACCGGCTGCCCCCATTCGTGGTCGTGGTAGGCGATGTACAGCGGGTCGTCGCCGCACCAGCCGCAGCGTTGCAGGGTGGTCATGACGGCAGGCTCCTTTGCTTGGTGGCAAGCCGGCATTGTACGGTGATTTGCGCCTGGCACGCAGGCGGCACATGGCATGGCATTTGCTGCACCGTATGCAATGGCAAATCGGGAGGGGCATAAGGTGCTGACAGTCATGTTGGTGAAGGACGGTGCGGCCGCCTTGCCGCGGTCGCGGCTGGAGCAGGCCGGCGTGCGAGTGGTGGCCGAGGTGGCGGCGAGCCGGTGTCTGGCCGAGGTGGCGGCGGTACGCCCGGATGTGGTGCTGATCGACTGCGATACGCCATCACGCGATATGCTGGAATGCGTGCGCGTGATGAGCATGCAGGGCGGTCAGACGGTGGTGATGTTCACCGCTGACGATAGCCGTGATGCCATCCGCGCGGCACTCGGTGCCGGGGTCGCGGGCTATGTGGCTGGCATGGTGGAGAACGCTCGCATACGTTCCTTGCTGGAAGTCGCGATCGAGCGCCACCGGATCGACGTCTCACGCCGTGCCGAGCTGGCCGATGCGCAGCGGCAGCTGGCCGAGCGCAAGGTGGTGGAAAAGGCCAAGGGCCTGTTGATGGCGATGAAGGGGCTGGACGAAGCCGCCGCCTACAAGCAGCTGCGCGAGCGGGCGATGAAACAGCAGAAAAAACTGGTGGAGGTGGCGCAGGAGATTATCAGTCTGGCGGCGTGGCTGAAAAGCTGAATGTGGCAGTAGCGTCGTGCAAGGTTGGCCGCAACAGACCCTGGCTGTGACGGCCCTCTTTTCTTTTGAGCCTGCTGCCGTCGTGGTGCAGGGGCGGAGCCGTACTGGTGCTGCCACGCTCTGTTGCGGTGCAAAAAACGACGGTTTGCCATGTGGTATCCGCATGGAGGCGGGGCAAGTACCGTATCCGGCTGGCACGGCACTTGCTCAGTCAGGCTGGCAGAGCAAGTGCCGCTTGCCAATGACGGTAAGCGGGCCCGGACAAAGAGGTCCGTTGCGCGTGGTGCGATACCACGGGCAGCGGGCCTCTTGGCATTTCTGCGGCACCAGCCACCGCAGCCGTTACCGTTGTGCCGCCTGACCGAGCACGGATATTTTTCAAGGGACAAGACAATGAGCAAGGACTTCTGGAAAGCAGGCCATACCCCGACACTGCTGGTGTCGTTTCTTTATTTCGACCTCAGTTTCATGGTGTGGTACATCCTCGGGCCGCTGGCGATCCAGATCGCCGAGGCCCTGCAGCTGTCGGCACAGCAGCGCGGACTGATGGTGGCAACACCCATCCTGGCCGGCGCCTTCCTGCGCTTCGGCATGGGGCTGGTCGTGGATCGCTTCTCGCCCAAGTTTGCCGGGGTGCTGGGCCAGGTCGTGGTGATGCTGGCGCTGGGCTTCGCCTGGCTGCACGGCATCCATTCGCTGGCCCAGGCGCTGCTGCTGGGGCTGTTCCTCGGTGTCGCCGGTGCCGCCTTCGCGGTGTCGCTGCCGCTGGCGTCGCAGTGGTATCCGCCCGAGCACCAGGGCAAGGCGATGGGCATCGCCGGTGCCGGCAACTCCGGCACGGTGTTCGCCGCGCTGCTGGCGCCAACGTTGGCCGCAACCTTCGGCTGGGAGAACGTGTTCGGCATGGCGGTGCTGCCGCTGGGGGTGGCGTTCGTGCTGTTCTGCCTGTTTGCCAAGAACGCGCCGCAGCGGCCTCGTCCCAAGGCGCTGGCCGACTACCTGCGCGTGCTGGGCGCCAAGGACAGCTGGTGGTTCATGTTCTTCTACTGTGTCACCTTCGGCGGTTTTGCCGGCCTCGCCAGCGCACTGCCGGGCTACTTTTATGACCAGTACGGGCTGGATGCTGTCACCGCCGGCTACTACACCGCTGCCTGCGTGTTTGCCGGTTCGCTGATGCGGCCGCTGGGTGGTGCGCTGGCCGACCGTATCGGCGGCATCCGTACCCTGCTGATGGTGTACACCATCGCTGCGCTGCTGATTTGCGCGGTCGGTTTCAACCTGCCGCAGGCCGGTCTGGCGCTGACGCTGTTTGTCGGCGCGATGTTGGCGCTGGGCAGCGGCAACGGCGCGGTGTTCCAGCTGGTGCCGCAGCGCTTCCGCAAGGAAATCGGGGTGATGACCGGCCTGATCGGCATGGCCGGCGGCATCGGCGGCTTCCTGCTCGCCGCCGGTCTCGGCCTCGTCAAGCAGCACACCGGCAACTACCAGCTCGGGCTGTGGCTGTTCGCCAGCCTCGGCGTGGTGGCGTGGGTCGGCCTGCACGGCGTGAAGCTGCGCTGGCGCACCACCTGGGGCGCCAGCAACGTGACCGCGGCACGGGTATAAGCAGCAACAACCGGACATCAACGGGGCGGGATCACGGATCCCGCCCCGTCATGCCATGGCGGCGCACGACATCATTTTTAAGCGGGATAACAGCATGAGCTTGCAACTTGCCGTCGGCCACGCCAGCGACGCCGGCCGCCGCGGGCGCAACGAGGATGCGCTGGGCTGGAGCGTGCCGCAGGACGGGCTGCTGACCAGCAAGGGTGCGCTGTTCGCGCTGGCCGATGGCGTGTCCGGCTGCGCCGACGGCAGGCTGGCCGCACAGTCCACCATCCGCGCGGTGTGCGCCGATTACTACGCCACACCGGAAACGTGGGCGGTGTCGTCGGCGCTGGACCGGCTGCTGGCGGCACACAACCGTTGGCTGCGCTCGCAGGGCAGGCCGCTGGTGGCATCGCTGTCGGCGCTGGTGCTGCGCGGCCACCGCTATACCGTTGCCCACGTCGGCGATTGCCGCATCTACCGGCTCAGCCAGGGACGCCTGGTGCAGCTGACCGTCGATCACGTGTGGGAGGAGGCGTCGCTGTCGCACGTGCTCAAGCGCGGCATGGGGCTGGACGAGCATGTGATGCCGGATTTCTGCGACGGCGACCTGCACGCCGGCGACGTGTTCGCGCTGTTGTGCGACGGCGTGTGGCAGGCGCTGGGCGACAAGCGCATCGGCGAGGTCCTGCACCTGCACCTCGACGTGCAGCGCGCCGCCAGCGTGCTGTGCGAGACGGCGCTGGCCGCCGGCGCGCAGGACAACCTGTCGGCGCTGGTGCTGCGGGTGGAGGCGCTGCCGCAGGGCGCGCTGGCCGACGAGCTGGCGCGTGGCGCCAGCCTGCCGCTGCCGCCGAAACTGCGCGACGGCCAGCCGTTCGAGGGGCTGACGGTGGTGGCCAGCCTGCACGCCTCGCCCGGCGGGCAGGCCTATCGCGTCGCCGACGCCGCCGGACGGCACTGGGTACTGAAGACGCTGCCGCCGCCGCTGGCCGGCGACCAGGGCGTGGAGCAAGCGCTGCTGGTGGAGGAGTGGCTGCAGAAACGCATCAGCTCGCCGTACTTCGCCGAGGTGGCCACCGGCATCGACCGCCAGCACCTGTACTACCTGCAGCGCTGGCACGACGGCGAAACGTTGGCCGCACGGCTGGCGCAGCAGCGTTTCGGCATCAGCGAGGTGGTCGCCATCGGCCTCGCGCTGTGCCGCGCGATGTCGGCGCTGCACCGCCTCGGCATCGTGCACCGCGACATCAAGCCGGACAATGTGCACCTCGGCCGCGACGGCCAGCTGCGCCTGCTCGACCTCGGCGTCGCCTGCTGCGCCGGGCTGACGCCGGAGCACGACGGCCCCGGCCCCGGCACCGCCAGCTACATGGCGCCGGAGCGCTTCGCCGGCGGCAAGGCGAATAGCGGCAGTGACCTGTACGCCGCCGGCGTCACCCTGTACCAGCTGCTGACCGGCCGCTATCCCTACGGCGAGATCGAGGCGTTCCAGAACCCGCATTTCGATGCGCCGCAGCCGGCATCGCGCTGGCGTCCGGATGTGCCGCTGTGGCTGGATAACCTGCTGCTGAAAGCGGTGGCGCGCGAGCCGGAGCAGCGTTTCGAAACCGCCGAGGAAATGCGTCTGGCACTGGAGCGTGGCGACAGCGTGCCGCAGCGCCGCCTGCAGCGTGTGCCGTGGGCGGAGCGCGCACCGCTGCGGCTGTGGCGCACGCTGGCGCTGGTTTCGCTGCTGCTGAACCTGCTGTTGCTGTACGCATTGTTGCTGCGCTGACGCGGTGCTGCCTGCTTTTGGTGCTGCTATGCACCATAGGCAGGCAGCAATGGCATTGCAGGCCGGCATGGCTGCAAAAAACGGGCGTTGCAGGCTGGCACGGCCTTTGCGTTAAGACAGGCACAATCAGATTGTCCGGGTCGCCAATGGCGGTGACCGGGGCAGGGACAATGAGGTCCGTCAGGTGTGGCAGCGGTCATGCTGGCGGGCTTTTTCGTTTCGGCACCGCAACGACGACGGGCGGCGCAGGCAGGACACCGCACACTGCGTCGCAAATCAGACAAAGGAAATACCATGAAGAAACTCAAATTGGTAATGGTCGGCAACGGCATGGCCGGGGTGCGCACCCTGGAGGAGCTGTTCAAGCTCACCCCGGACACCTACGACATCACCGTGTTCGGTGCCGAGCCGCACCCCAACTACAACCGCATCATGCTGTCGCCGGTGCTGACCGGCGAACAGACGCTGCCGGAGATCATCCTCAACGATCTGGATTGGTATGCCGAGCACGGCATCACGCTGCACCTGTCCAGGGCGGTCACCGAGATTGACCGCGTGCGCCGCGTGGTGCGCGCCGCCGACGGCACCGAGGCGGCCTACGACAGGCTGCTGCTGGCCACCGGCTCCAGCCCGTTCATGCTGCCGGTGCCGGGCAAGGACCTGCCCGGCGTGGTCAGCTTCCGCGACGTGGCCGATGTCGAGGCGATGATAGCCGCCGCGGCCAACCATAAACACGCGGTGGTAATCGGCGGCGGCCTGTTGGGGCTGGAGGCGGCCAACGGCCTGCTCGCCCGCGGCATGGACGTCACCGTGGTGCACCTGGCGCCGTGGCTGCTGGAGCGGCAGATGGACGAGACCGCCGCCCGCCTGCTGCAGCAGAGTCTGGAGGCCAAGGGACTGAAGTTCCTGCTGCAGAAGCAGACTGCCGAGCTGGTGGCCGGCGAGAGCGGCCGTGTCGGTGCGGTGCGCTTCAAGGACGGTGACGAGGTGCCGGCCGAGCTGGTGGTGATGGCGGTGGGCATCCGCCCCAACTACAGCCTGGCCGAGCAGTCCGGCATCTATTGCAACCGCGGCGTGGTGGTCAACGACTTCATGCAGACTTTCGACCCGCGTGTTTATGCCGTGGGCGAATGCGTCAGCCACCGCGGCGTCAGCTACGGACTGGTGGCGCCGCTGTTCGACCAGGCCAAGGTTGCGGCCAACCATCTGGCGCAGTTCGGCATCGCCCACTATGTGCCGGCGGCCACCTCGACCAAGCTCAAGGTCACCGGCATTGACGTGTTCTCCGCCGGCGATTTCATGGGCGGCGACGGCTTTGAGGCCATCACGCTGTCCGATCCGGTCGGCGGCATCTACAAGAAGCTGATCATCAAGGACGACAGGCTGGTCGGTGCCTGCCTGTATGGCGACACCACCGATGGCGGCTGGTATTTCCGCCTGATCCGCGAAGGCCACGGTATCCACGAGATGCGCGAACAGCTGATGCTGGGCGAGGGCACGACCGGCGATACCGGCCACGCCGGCCAGAACCGTGCGATGAGCATGCCCGATGACGCCGAAGTGTGCGGCTGCAACGGCGTGTGCAAGGGCAGCATCGTCAAGGCCATCCAGGAAAAAGGCCTGTTTACCGTCGACGACATCAAGAAGCACACCAAGGCCGGCAGCTCCTGCGGCTCCTGCGTCGGCCTGGTGGAGCAGATCCTGATCAACACCGTGGGCGGCGCGGCAGACGTCAAGCCCAAGTCCGAAAAGGCGGTCTGCGGCTGCAGTGACATGACGCACGGCCAACTGCGCCAGGCAATACGCGACAAGCATCTGGTCACCCTGGCCGATACCTTCCGTGAACTGGCCTGGCGTAGCCCGGACGGCTGTGCCAGCTGCCGCCCGGCCATCAACTACTACCTGATTTCCACCTGGCCGGGCGAGGCGCACGACGATCCGCAATCACGCTTCATCAACGAGCGCGTGCACGCCAACATCCAGAAGGACGGCACCTACTCGGTGATCCCGCGCATGTGGGGCGGCGTCACCAACCCGGCCGAGCTGCGCCGCATCGCCGACGTCGCCGACAAGTACGCGATCCCGATGGTGAAGGTTACCGGCGGCCAGCGTATCGACCTCTTGGGGGTGAAGAAGGAAGACCTGCCGGCAGTGTGGAAGGAGCTGGACATGCCGTCCGGTCATGCCTACGGCAAGTCGATCCGCACGGTGAAGACCTGCGTCGGCAGCGAGTTCTGCCGCTTCGGCACCCAGAACTCCACACAGATGGGCATCGACCTGGAGAAAGACCTGTTCGGCATGTGGAGCCCGGCCAAGGTCAAGCTGGCGGTGTCCGGCTGCCCGCGCAACTGTGCCGAGGCCGGCATCAAGGACATCGGCGTGATCGGTGTCGATTCCGGCTGGGAGCTGTACATCGGCGGCAACGGCGGCATCAAGACCGAGGTGGCCGAGTTCTTCTGCAAGGTGAAGACACACGACGAGGTGCTGGAGTACAGCGGCGCCTTCCTGCAGCTGTACCGCGAGGAGGCGTTCTACCTGGAACGCACCGTGCACTACCTGCAGCGTGTCGGCATGGAGTACATCAAGCAACGCGTGCTGGCCGACGAGGTTGGCCGCAACGAGCTGTATGCACGGCTGAAGTTCGCGCTGTCCTTCGAGCAGGACCCATGGGCAGAGCGTTACGAAAAAGGCGTGGCGCAGCACGAGTTCGAGGCGTTGGCGCTATAGAACCCCTGTTGCCACAGAATCCACGGAAAACACGGAAATTTATCACCCACCATGCGGCAATCGACAGGAGGCCAAAGTGGGAAATACGGGGGTTTTCTTCCGTGTTCTTCTGTGGTTTCTGTGGCGAAAAAAGACTTTGAAAAGGATTTAATCATGAGCAACTGGAAAACCATCTGCCAGCTGAACGACATCCCGGTGCAGGGCGCCCGTGTCGTCAAGCGCGAAGGGCATACCGATATCGCCATCTTCCGCACCGCCGACGACCAGGTCTTCGCGATGGTCGACAAGTGTCCGCACAAGGGTGGGCCGCTGTCGCAGGGTATCGTCTCCGGACATAGCGTCACCTGCCCGCTGCACAACTGGAACATCGCGCTGGAAACCGGCCTGGCGCAGGCACCGGACGAAGGCTGTGCCGGCCGTATCCCGGTGCAGCTGGACGGCAATACCGTACAGCTGGCGCTGGATTGATGTCTGTTTTGCGATAGAAGCTACAGAAAGCCATGCCGTCGGGCCTGAGGCGGATGGCATGGCGTAAGGAACAACGGCTTTCGCCATGGCGCGACTTGATTGTTCTTTCCGTGTTTTCCGTGGATTCCGTGGCAAAAAAATAAGCCGCAAGGAGAAACCATGAACGCCAGACCCGCCCCACCCGAGGTCTCGTCCGTCTGCTGCTATTGCGGCACCGGCTGTGGCGTCGAGATCACCACCGATGGCCACCGCGTGCTGGCAGTGACCGGCGACGGCACCCACCCGGCCAACTTCGGCCGCCTGTGCAGCAAGGGCCGTACCCTGGGCGACACCACCGGCCGGCCGTCGGCACGGCTGTTGCGGCCAACCTTGCGTCCGGCCAAGGATGAGCCGGCGCAGGAAGCCAGCTGGGAGCACGTGCTGGATGTGGTCAGCACAAGACTTGCCGACGCCATCCGCCAGCACGGCCCGGACTCGGTCGGCTTCTACCTGTCCGGCCAGCTCTTGACCGAGGACTACTACCTGTTCAACAAGCTCGCGCGCGGCCTGGTGGCGACCAACAACATCGACAGCAATTCGCGGCTATGCATGTCCGGCGCCGTCACCGGCTATAAGCAGACACTGGGCGCCGATGCGCCACCGGCCTGCTACGACGATTTTGCTCATGCCGGATGCGTGTTCATCGCCGGTGCCAACATGGCCTATGCCCACCCGGTGCTGTTCCGCCGGCTGGAAGAGGCCAAGGCGGCCAAGCCGGAGATGAAGATCATCGTCGCCGACCCGCGCCGCACCGACACCGCCAGCCTCGCCGACCTGTACCTGCCGGTGCTGCCGGGGACGGACGTCGCGCTGTTCCACGCGATGCTGAACGTGATGATCTGGGAAGAGCTGATAGATCGCGACTACATCGCCGCGCACACCGAAGGCTTCGCCGCACTGCGCGCCCGGCTGCGCGAATTCACCCCGCGTGCCGCCAGCGAACTGTGCGGCGTGCACGAAGACGACATCGTCACCGCCGCGCGCTGGTTCGCGCAGAGCCCGGCTACACTGTCCTGTTATGCCATGGGCCTCAACCAGTACAGCAACGGCAGCGACAAGAACGCGGCGCTGATCCACCTGCACCTGGCCACCGGCCACATCGGCAAGCCGGGCGCCGGCCCGTTCTCGCTCACCGGCCAGCCCAACGCCATGGGCGGGCGCGAGGTCGGTGGCATGGCCACGCTGTTGCCGGGGCATCGCGAGCCGGGCGATGCTGCGCATCGTGCCGAGGTGGCCGCGTTGTGGCATATCCCGGCACTGCCGTCCAACCCCGGCCTGTCGGCCATCGAGATGTTCGAAGCAGCGGCGGCAGGCAGGATCAAGGTGCTGTGGATCGCCGGCACCGATCCGGCACAATCGCTGCCGGAGCAGGCACTGGTACGCACCGCACTGGAAAAGGTGGACTGCGTGATCGTACAGGAAGCGTTCAACAGCAGCGAGACGCTGGCCTACGCCGACATCGTGCTGCCGGCCGCTGCCTGGCCGGAGAAGGACGGCACCGTCACCAACAGCGAGCGCCGCATCAGCCGCGTGCGCGCCGCACTGCCGCCACCGGGCGCGGCGCGTGAAGACTGGCGCATCGTCGCCGCCGTCGCGCAAAGGTTGGCCGCAACGCTGATGCCGGAACGCGTCGCGCTGTTCGAGTTCGCCGACGCGGCGGCAGTGTTCGCCGAGCACGCCGCCACCACCGCCGGGCGCGATCTGGATTACAGCGCGCTCAGCTACGAGCTGCTGGAACAGCGCGGACCACAGCAATGGCCGTTCGACGGCAAGATTGGCCGCACCCGGCTGTACGAGGACGGCATGTTTCCCACTGCCAGCGGCAAGGCGCAGTTTGTCGATATTGCCTGGCGCACGGTCAGCGACAAGGTATCGGCGCACTTCCCGCTGCGCCTGACCACCGGCCGTCTGCGCGACCACTGGCACACCATGAGCCGCACCGCGCTGGTGCCGGCGCTGACCCGCCACGCGGAAGAACCGCAGCTGGCGATGCACCCGCGCGACCTGCAGCGACAGCGCCTTGGCAGCGGCGATCTGGTCAAGGTTCGCAACAAGCGCGGCGCGATCTACCTGCCGGTGGTAGCCGACGACACGCTGCGCCCCGGCGTGGCCTTCATCGCTATGCACTGGGGCGGCGCTGCGCTGGGCGGGCAGGGCATCAACGCGCTGACCACCCGCGTTATCGATCCGCAATCGCGGCAGCCGGAACTGAAACATGCCGCAGTAGCAGTGGAACCGGCCAGACTGCCGTGGCGCGCCACCATGCTGCTGCGCGGTGATGTGCCGAGCATGCGCCCGCAACTGGATACGCTACGCGCAATGTTTCCGTACGCGGTGGCGGTACCGGTGATGCTCGGCGGCACGGAAGCGCTGCGGTTGCGGCTGGCAGCCAGCGCGGCACCGGATGCCGCCGTGCTGCAGCAGCTGGCCAGCGTGCTGGAACCGGCCGGCAGCCTGTCGGCGGTGCTGGATGATCCGGCGCGCGGCATCCTGCGCCGGGTATGGCTGCGGGCGAAACAGCCGCTGGGCTTCGTACTCGCCGGCGACGTGCGCGCCGACGAGGCATTGAGCAGCTGGCTGGACGGTGGCGCAGCACCGGACAGCCTGCCTGCGCTGCTGGCCGGACAGGCGCGCGGCACGGTACGGTCGCGCGTGGTGTGCGCATGCGAAGGCGTGCGCGAGGATGCAATCTGTGCCGGCATCGCCAGGGGGCTGGACGTGAACGGGCTGAAACACGAGCTGCGCTGCGGCACCGGCTGCGGTTCCTGCGTGCCGGAACTGGTGCGCATGGTAGCGGCATGATGGCCCGGATTTTGCGCCATTTGGTTATGAAACATCGGTCTAACCGAACTTTTTGTTTCGGGTATGGTGACCCTGACAGGCTGCACACGCAAAGGAAATCTCATGAATGGCAAGGTATGGTTGGTCGGGGCCGGTCCCGGCGACGCGGAATTGCTGACCCTGAAGGCGCTGCGCGTGCTGCAGTCCTGTGACACCTGGCTGGTGGATGATCTGGTCGGCCGCGATATTCTCGGTCTGGCTCGTCCCGGCACCCGCATCGTGCACGTCGGCAAGCGTGGCGGCTGTAAATCGACTTCACAGGCATTCATCCTGCGACTGATGGCACGCTACGCACGGCAGGGCAAGGTCGTGGCACGGGTGAAGGGCGGCGATCCGTTCATCTTCGGCCGTGGCGGCGAGGAATGGGCGTGGCTGGCGGAGCGCGGCGTGGACGTGGAGGCGGTCGGCGGTATCACCGCCGGTCTCGCCGTCGGCCCGGCGCTGGGTTTGCCGCTGACGCACCGCAGCGTGGCTCGTGGTGTAGTGCTGGTCACCGCACAGACCTCGGACGGCTCGCGGCCGGACTGGGCGGCGCTGGCAGCATCAAGGCTGACGATAGTCTGTTACATGGGCATGAGCGATGTCGCCGCACTGGCCGGCGAGCTGATGGCCGCCGGTTTTGCCGCCAGCCTGCCTGTGGCGGTAGTGCATCGTGTCGGCTGTGCCGAGCAGCGCCACATCGTCACCCGATTGCAAACGTTGGCCGCCGATGTGGCACGCAGCGGCCTGGCCAGCCCGGCGGTGATCGTGCTGGGCGAGGTGGCGGCGCTGGCACAGGTGGCGGTGGCCGAGCAGGCGTGGCCCATCGCGGTGTAAGGCCCTGGCGGGTGGCTGGCAATTTAGTGGCTGAAAAATGAATTATGCTGCAATGTTGCTACGGATTTAGCGGCTTGTTGGTGTCGATGCTGTGAAAATACAGGCTTTATGTTAGGTTTATCGCTTGTTTGCCACCCGATCCGGACAAGAGAGAAACAGGAAACTATGTTCCAGCATGTCGAAGCCTACGCCGGCGACCCGATCCTGACCCTGGTTGAAACCTTCAACAAGGACACCCGCAATCCGAAAGTCAACCTTGGCATCGGCCTGTACTACGACGAGGAAGGCCGCATTCCGCTGCTGCTGTCAGTACAGAAGGCCGAAGCCCGCCGCGTGGCCAGCGCCGGTCCGCGTTCCTACCTGCCAATGGAAGGCGCCGCCAACTACCGCACCGCGCTGCAGCAGCTGCTGTGGGGCGCCGGCCACGAGGCGGTCACCGCCGGCCGCATCGCCACCATCCAGACCATCGGCGGCTCCGGCGCGCTGAAGATTGGCGCCGATCTGCTCAAACGCTACTTCCCGCAGAGCGAAGTGTGGGTCAGCAGCCCGACCTGGGACAACCACCGTGCCATGTTCGAAGGTGCCGGCTTCATGGTGCACGACTACCCGTACTACGATGCCGCCAGCGGCGGGGTGAAGTTCGACGAGATGATCGCCTGCCTGCAGGCGCTACCGGCCAAGACCATCGTACTGCTGCACCCGTGCTGCCATAACCCGACCGGTGTGGATTTGAACCATGCGCAGTGGGAGCAGGTGATCGAGGTGGTGAAGCAGCGCGACCTGCTGCCGTTCATGGACATCGCCTACCAGGGCTTCGGCGACAGTCTGGAAGACGACGCCTTCGCCATCCGCGCAATGACCGCCGCCGGTGTCAGCTTCTTTGTCAGCAACTCGTTCTCCAAGAACCTGTCGTTCTACGGCGAGCGTTGCGGCGGCCTGTCGGTAGTATGCCGCGATGCCGAAGAAGCCGAGCGCGTACTGGGCCAGCTGAAGGCCACCGTGCGCCGCAACTATTCCAGCCCGCCAACCCACGGCGGACAGGTTGCGGCCCTGGTCATGGCCGAGCCGGCGCTACGCAGCGAGTGGGAGACCGAAGTGAGCGGAATGCGCGAGCGCATCAAGGCCATGCGCCAGAAGCTGTACGAGGTGATCTCTGCCAAGGTGCCGGGCCGCGATTTCAGTTACTTCATCAAGCAGCGCGGCATGTTCAGCTACACCGGGCTGACCCCGGAACAGGTGGATCGCCTGCGCGAAGAGTTTGCGGTGTACCTGGTACGCTCCGGCCGCATGTGCGTGGCCGGCCTTAACAGCCATAACGTGGAATACGTCGCCGATGCGATGGCGGAAGTGCTGAAAGCCTGATTGCGGCCAACCTTGGCCTGCCGGAACGCCCCGTGTGGTTACGAGGCGTTTTTCATGAAAAAACGCCGTTCCCGCGGTGGCGGGAACGGCGTTGTTGCATCAGGCTCAGGTTTATTGCGCCGCAGAAGCGTCACTGGCCGGCTTGACTACGCCGGTCCACTTGCCGCCCTCCATACGATACAGGGTAACGGTACCGTTCTTGATGTCGCCATTGCTTGCAAAGGCGATCGGGCCGGTCACGCCCTGCAGCGAGGTCTTGCCGACTTCGGCCAGGTATTTCTTCGGATCGGCGGAGTTGGCGCGTTTCATCGCGTCGATCACCACACGGGTGGCATCGTAAGTGTACGGTGCGTAGGCCTGAATCTCGCCATTGAAGCGCGCCTTGTACTTGATGTTGAATTCGGCATAGCCCGGCATCAGCTCTTTCGAAGCGCCGGCGCTGGAGGCGTAGGCACCGTCAGCATCCTTGCCTGCCAGTTTGGCAAACTCGGCGGTATTGACACCATCGGCACCCATGAAGATTGCCTTGATGCCCAGCTTGCGCATCTGCTTCACCAGCGGGCCGGCCTGTGCGTCCATGCCGCCGTAGAAGATCAGTTCCGGCTTCTCGGCCTTGATCGAGGTCAGGATCGCCATGAAGTCGGTGGCGCTGTTGGTGGTGTACTCGCGTTTGACGATGGTGCCGCCGGCCGCTTCGGTGGCCTTGGCAAAATCGTCGGCCAGGCCCTGGCCGTAGGTGGTGCGGTCGTCGATGACGGCGATGCGCTTCGATTTCAGTTCGCTCACCGCATAATTGGCCAATGCCTGGCCTTGCTGCAGGTCATTGGCAATGATGCGGAAAGTATTGTTATAGCCTTGCTGGGTGAATTTCGGGCTGGTTACCGAACCGGCGATCATGGCAATGCCGGCATCGTTGTACAGGCGCGAGGCCGGGATGGCCGCACCGGAGGTCAGGTGGCCGATCACGGCGGCAACACCGGCGTCGACAAAGCGCTGGGCAACCTGGGTGGCGACTTTCGGGTCGGCCTGGTCGTCTTCGGAAATCACTTCAAAACGGACCGGCTTGCCGTCCAGGGTCAGCTTTTCTGCGTTGGCTTCTTCGGCAGCCAGTTGTACGCCATTGTCGGCATCACGGCCCCAGTGGGCGAACGGGCCGGTCAGCGGGTTGGCGGAACCGATCTTGACCACGTGCTCCTGTGCGGCAGCGGGGGCGCTGGCGGCGGCGTCTTGCTGTGGTTCGGCATTATTGCAGGCGGCCAGCGTCAGTGCGGCCGCGGCGATAGCGGTGATGCGATATGGATTCATGGTGAAAACGGGTCCCTGTTCCTCATGGCGGGAACATTCTGTTTGTAAAATGCAGGTGGTTTTATGTTCAGCCGAACCGGGCCCGGTCGGGCGCCTGTTGTCGTGACATTGTGTCCGGACGGCGCGGGGTGGTGGCAATCGCGGAGACAAAGGGGAGCGGCGACTGGATACAATCGACGCGTACTGCAACGATCTTAATTGGTGCACTGCGATATGGCAAGCATAAAAAACGGCGCCCAAGCGGGCGCCATTTTCACAGGCAAAAGCCTTGCCGGATCAGCTTACTGGGCCGGGCCGCCAACAGTGGAAACCACTTCCCACTTGCCGCCTTTAACCTGGTAAACGGTCACTGCGCCGTCCTTGATATCACCTTTTTCGTCAAAGGCGATGTTGCCGGTCACGCCGGTCATCTGGGTCTTGCCCACTTCCGGCAGGTAGACCTTGGGATCGGTCGAACCGGCACGCTTCATGGAGTCAACCAGTACTTTCACGGCATCGTACTCGTACGGTGCGTAGATCTGTACTTCGGTGTTGAACTTGGCCTTGAAGCGATCGTTGAACGCCGCAAAACCTGGCATCTTGTCGCGGGGCACGCCGCAGCTGGAGGAGTACTGACCTTCGGATGCTTCGCCGGCCAGCTTGATGAATTCCGGAGTCTGCCAGCCGTCGCCACCCATCAGCTTGGCCTTGATGCCCAGACGCTGCATCTGCTTGGCCAGTGGTGCCGCCTGTGCGTCCATGCCGCCGTAGAAGATCACGTCCGGCTGTGCCGACTTGATCGAGGTCAGGATGGCGTTGAAGTCGGTGGCGGTGTTGGTAGTGAACTCGCGCTTGGCGATTTCGCCGCCCTTGGCCTTGATGGCTTTTTCGAATTCGTCAGCCAGACCCTGGCCATAAGCGGTACGGTCATCGATGATGGCGACTTTTTTCGCTTTCAGGTTGTCGACGGCAAACTCGCCCAGCGCCTTGCCTTGCTGTACGTCGTTGGCAATGACACGGAAGGTGGTCTTGTAACCTTGCTTGGTGTAGTCAGGGTTGGTCGCCGAAGGGGAGATCTGCGGAATGCCGGCATCGGAGTAGATCTTGGATGCCGGGATGGTGGTGCCGGAGTTCAGGTGTCCAACCACGCCGACGACCTGGGCATCAACCAGGCGCTGGGCAACCTGGGTGCCGATCTTCGGGTCGGCCTGGTCATCTTCGGATACCAGTTCAAACTTGACTTTCTTGCCGCCGATCTCGATGCCTTCGGCGTTCAGATCCTCAATGGCCAGGCGGGCGCCAAATTCGTTGTCTTTGCCCAGGTGAGCAATCGGACCGGTCATCGGCGATACCTGGCCGATCTTGACCACTACTTCACCGCCGGCATCGGTTGCGGCAGCGGTAGCAGAGGCGTCGGCAGCTGGTTGTTCTTCTTTATTGCCGCAAGCAGTCAGTGCGATGGCGGCGGCTGCAAACAGGCTAAGGCGTGCGAATTTATTCATCTTGTGTTTCCCCTGATCTTAGTCATGTGACTTGTAAGATCTGCCCGGTTCTTTTGGAAAGGGCAGATGCGGACTGATTATGCGTAGCACCCTATGCAGTGTCAACGAAGTTTGATTTCACCAATTTGGAGATTGTCGGACATGTCAAGGTTAATGACATTTTTGTTGCGCTGCGGTAGTTCGGCGCCCGGATGGGAAAGTACAAAACGGACAATGGCGCACTGTTCTGGTGCGCCATTGGGGTGAAAAAATTGCTTTTGCTAGTTTTTTGCGCCGGAATCTTGCGCGCGCTGCTGACGCAGCACCGGATCGTCCGGTGTTGTTATCCAACCACCAAGATGCTGTCTGACCAATGCCGTCAGTGCATTTAGCCAGTTTGGATCCTCGTTGAGACAGGGGATGTAGCGGTATTCTCCCCCACCATTGGTCAGGAAAATCTCCTTGCCTTCCATCGCGATTTCTTCAAGTGTCTCCAGACAGTCACCGACAAAGCCGGGGCACATCACGTCCAGTTTTTGCGTACCAGCCCTGGCCAGTGCCGTCAGCGTGTCGGCGGTATAGGGCTTGAGCCACTCCGCCTTGCCGAAGCGGCTCTGGAATGCCACCACATACTGTTCCTTGCTCAGCTGCAGCCGCTCCGCCAGTAGGCGGCCGGTTTTCAGACATTCGCAGTGGTAAGGGTCACCCTTGTCCAGTGTAAAACGCGGCACCCCGTGGAATGACATCAGCAGCTTGTCACCACGGCCGTTTGCCTGCCAGTGCGCCTCCACCTGTCGTGCCAGCGCTTCGATATAAGGCGGGAAGTCGTGGAAATGGCGCACGGTGCGGATTTCCGGCATGTTGCGCATGCGTAGCAGGCTGCGGAACACCTCGTCCAGCGCGGTCGCCACCGAGGAGCCGGCGTATTGCGGGTACAGCGGCACCACCAGCAGGCGCTCGACACCCTGTTCGCGCATGCGGCGCAGCACGCTGTCGACCGACGGTTTGCCATAGCGCATTGCGAAATCGACCACCAGGTTTTCCAGTCCGGCGGCGGCCAGTTTGTCAGCCAGCAGCTGGCTCTGCTTGCGGGTGTGGACCAGCAGTGGCGAGCCTTCGCTGCTCCAGATGCTGGCATACTTCTCGGCACTCTTGCGCGGGCGCAGGTTGAGGATGATGCCGTTGAGGATCAACCACCACAGTGCCTTCGGAATTTCGATCACGCGCTGGTCGGACAGGAATTGCTTGAGGTAAGGGCGCAGGGCCTTGGCGGTCGGCGCGTCGGGGGTGCCGAGGTTGATCAGCAGCACGCCGGTCTTGGAAGTGTAGCTGTGGCGGAAAGCCGGTTCTGTGAGCGGTACGGCCATGTTTTGTCCAGTATGAATAATGATGAAGCCTTGGGAGCGCTATTGCGGCCAACCTTGTGCAAGGTTGGCCGCAAGCCGCTCAGTCGTCGCGCGCCGGCACCAGTACGCTGCGGTTGCCGTTGGTTTCCATCGGGCTGACGATGCCGGTGGCCTCCATCTGCTCGATCAGGCGCGCGGCGCGGTTGTAGCCGATGCGCAGGTGACGCTGTACCGACGAGATCGACGCCTTGCGCGTTTTCAGCACGATGGCGACGGCATCGTCGTACAGCGGGTCGGCTTCCGTGTCGTTGCTGCCGGAGAGGCCGTCGCTGCCGTCACCAGCCTCGGTTTCGGTGCCGCCGGTGAGGATGCCCTCGATGTAGTCCGGCTCGCCGGTGGTCTTGAGGAATTCCACCACCTGGTGCACCTCGTCGTCGGCGACAAAGGCGCCGTGCACGCGCAGCGGGTAGCCGGTGCCCGGCGGCAGGTACAACATGTCGCCTTGCCCCAACAGCGTCTCGGCACCCATCTGGTCGAGGATGGTGCGGCTGTCGATCTTGCTGGATACCTGGAATGCGATCCGCGTCGGGATGTTGGCCTTGATCAGGCCGGTGATCACGTCCACCGACGGCCGCTGCGTGGCGAGGATCAAATGGATGCCGGCGGCGCGCGCCTTCTGCGCCAGGCGGGCGATCAGCTCCTCGATCTTCTTGCCGGCCACCATCATCAGGTCGGCCAGCTCGTCGATCACCACCACGATCAGCGGCAGGGTCTCCAGTGGCTCCGGCGTTTCCGGGGTCAGGCTGAACGGGTTGGGGATTTTCTCGCCGCTCTTTTCCGCGTCGCGTATCTTCTGGTTGTAGCCGGCGAGGTTGCGCACGCCGAGCTTGGACATCAGCCGGTAGCGTTTTTCCATCTCGCCGACACACCAGTTCAGCGCGTTGGCGGCCTGCTTCATGTCGGTGACCACCGGTGCCAGCAGGTGCGGGATACCTTCGTACACCGACAGTTCCAGCATCTTCGGATCGACCATGATCAGGCGCGCCTCTTTGGGCGTCGCCTTGTACAGCACCGACAGAATCATGGCGTTGATGGCCACCGATTTGCCGGAGCCGGTGGTGCCGGCCACCAGCACATGCGGCATCTTGGCGAGGTCGGCGGACACCGGCTGGCCGGCAATATCCTTGCCCAGCGCCATCGCCAGCCGCGAGCTCATGTTCTGGTAGCTGTCGGAGCCGACGATCTCGGACAGGCGTACGATCTGGCGTTTCGGATTGGGCAGCTCCAGGCCCATGTAGGTCTTGCCGGGGATGGTTTCCACTACGCGGATCGACACCAGACTCAGTGCGCGCGCCAGGTCACGCATCAGGTTGACGATCTGTGCGCCCTTGACGCCGACGGCCGGCTCGATCTCGTAACGGGTGATGACCGGACCGGGATAGGCGGCCACCACTTTCACGTCGACGCCGAAGTCGGCCAGCTTGCGTTCGATCAGGCGCGAGGTGTATTCCACCGTCTCGGCGGAGACCGGCTCGCCCTGTTCCTTGGGTGCGGCCAACAGCGGCAGGCCGGGCAGGGTGTCGTCGCCCGGTGCGGCAAACAGCGACTGCTGTACCGGCTTGGTCACCTTGGGCGACAGCGGGATGTCCAGTATCGGGGCCTCGATGCGTACCGGCGGCTTGTCCTCGATTTTCTTCTTCTCGGTGACCACTTTTTCTTCACGCTGCTGGGCGACCTCGCGGCCGATTTCGCGGTCCTGGCGTGCTTGCCACGCCTGCCAGGCCTTCAGCGCGCCATCCTCGATAGTGGCGCCGATGCGCTCCATCAGGTTCAGCCACGATACGCCGGTGAACAGCGAGAAACCGATGGCGCCGCTCACCAGCAACAGCAGGCCGCCGCCGGTCAGACCAAACACGCGCGCGGCGACATCGCCGAGAAACTGGCCAAACAGGCCGCCGGCGACCAGCGGCAGGTTCAGCGTTTCGTCACGCCAGATCAGCGCTTCGAGACTGGCGGAGCAAAGAATGAACAGCAGGAAACCGAACGAGGCCGCCCACGCCATCGGCCCCGGGCGGCGGATGCCGTCGCCCAGCTGGCGATAGCCCCAGGCGATGGCGGCGAGGCAGAACGCCACGCTCAGCCACGCCGAGTAGCCGAACAGGTAGAGCAGGATGTCGGACAGCCAGGCGCCAAAGGTGCCGCCATAGTTGCGCACCTGCGCATCGGCCGAGCTGTGCGACCAGGAGGAATCGGCAGGAGAAAAGGACGCCAGCGTCAGGACGAGGTAGACGGCGGTCACGGCCATCAGCAACCACCACGCTTCACGCAGCAGGCCGGACAGCCGTGGCGGTAGCGGATCGGTGTTGCGGACGACGGCTTTACGCTTGAAGAGGCGCATTGAATATTCTGTTTGATTAGGGTGGTGGCTGATTATATCGGCAAACCGCACAAAAGCCGCGCGCCGGCGCGTGAATTTGTCAGGCCGGATACAGCGCCCCCAGCACGCGCCGGCCGCTGGCGCCGGTCACCGCCGGCAGGTTGGCGCCCTGGCGCCGGCTGAAGCAATAGCCCAGCCAGGCAAAGGCGGTGGCCTCCACCTGCTGCAGCGGCAGCCCCAGCTCGTCGGTCAGGTGCCAGCTGACTTGCGGCCAACGTTGCCGCAGCCGCTGGCGCAGGTCGCGGTTGCGTGCACCGCCGCCGCACAGGTAGACCGCGCTGACGGCGGGCAGGAAGCGCTGTGCGGCGTTAACGATGCTGTGCGCCACCAGTTCGGCCAGGGTGGCCTGCACGTCGGCCGGACGCAGCGGCTCGCCCAGTGCGTGCAGCTGGGCCTGCAGCCAGGCGAGATCGAACAGGTCACGGCCGGTGCTCTTGGGCGGCGGCGCGTCAAAGTAGGGCGTTGCCAGCAGCTGTTGCAGCAGGCGCGGGTGGACATTGCCGGAGGCCGACCACGCGCCGTCGGCGTCGTAAGGTTGGCCGCAATGCAGCTTGATCCAGGCATCGAGCAGCATATTGCCCGGGCCGCTGTCGAAGCCGGAGACCGTGCCGTCGCTGCCGAGGTAGGTCAGGTTGGCGATGCCGCCGATGTTGACGATCAGGCGGTTCACGCTGGCGTCATGAAAGGCATTGGCGTGGAAAGCGGGGACCAGCGGTGCACCCTGGCCGCCGGCGGCGACATCGCGGCTGCGCAGGTCGCCGATCACGTCGATGCCGGTCAGCTCGGCCAGCAGTGCAAGGTTGCCAAGCTGCAGTGTGTAGCCGCGTTCCGGTGCGTGGCGGATGGTCTGACCGTGGCAGGCGATGGCGCTGACGGCGCCGGCATCGAGCCGGCAAGCCGCCAGTAGTTGCTGTACCACTTGCGCGTAGCGCTGCGCCAGCTGGTTGGCCAGTTGGGCGCTGCGATCCAGCTCGTTATGCGCCGGCGTCTGCAGCGCCAGGATGTCCTCGCGCAGTGCCGCCGGATAGTCGACGAAGGCCTCGCCGCAGACGCGGAAGCGCGGGCCGGAAAAATCCACCAGTACCGCATCCACGCCGTCGAGGCTGGTGCCGGACATCAAACCGATAAAGTACGCAGACATGAAAAAACCCTGACAGTGGCGCTGTCAGGGTTGGTCGATGGCACGGGGCGTTTACTCCAGCTGGGCAACGCTGACCGGAATCTCCCTGAGCAGCTTCAAATTAGCCGCCAGCTTAACGCTCTGCTGGCGGAAGGCCAAGCGTTGCTGCGTGCTCAGGCCTGGCACCGGCAGCGCGGTGGTTGACGGATCGACCGCCTGGCCATTGACGTGCACCTCCATGTGCAGGTGCGGGCCGGTGGAGCGGCCGGTACTGCCGACATAGCCGATTACCTGGCCGGCGGACACCTTGCTGCCGCGTTTCAGCTTCGGCTCGAAGCGGCTCATGTGTGCGTACAGTGTCGACAGCTTGGCGCTGTGCCGCAGGATCACCACGTTGCCGTAACCGCTCTGGCTGGCGATGGTGTCGACCACGCCGTCGGACGGCGCCACGATCGGCGTGCCGCTGCTGGCGGCATAGTCGATGCCCTCGTGCATGCGCAGGCTGCGCAGCACCGGGTGGAAGCGCATGCCGAAACCGGAGCTGATGCGGGCATTGCTCACCGGCTGGTTGCTGAACCCCTTGCGTAGCGACTGGCCGGCGGCATCGTAGTAGGCGCCGGATTCGCTGTCATGGGCGAAGTAGAACGCCTGCCAGGTCTTGCCGCCGGACTGGATCTCGGCGGCCAGCACGTTGCCGTTGGCAATCGGCGAACCCTTGTACAGCAGGGTTTCGTAGACCAGGTTGACGCGGTCGCCTGCTTTCAGGCGGGTGGTGTCCAGCTGGTCGGAGAAGATCTCGCCCAGCTGGGTGCGCACTTCGACCGGCACGCCGGCCTGGGCCAGCGCGCCGCTGAGGCTGGTGCGGATCTCGACGGAGCGCACCGCCTGGATCACCTCGGTGCGTGGCGGCTCGGCGCTGGCCTGCCACTGTTCGCCCTGTTTCTCGATCACGACCAGCACTTTTTCGCCGTTTTCGTCATCGTTGAGGAAGCGCAGGCCGAACAGTTCGCCCTGGTCGTTGATCTGTACCGACAGCGTGGCGCCGGCGCGCAGTTTCAGTACGTCGCGCGACACCGGTGCGGTATGGATGAAGCGGTTGGCTTCGTTGCTGCCGACGCCGAGGCGGTTCAGCAGGCGGGCAATGGTGTCGCCGCGCTGGATGCGCTCTTCGCGCCAGTAGCGCGAGCCGTCTGACTGGCCGGCCGGCAGGGCCGGCAGCGCCAGCGACTGGCTGACTTCGCGCACTTCAAGCGGCGCCTGTTGTGCCGCGCCCGGGGCGACGGCAACGGCGGTCAGTACGCCGAGAAAGGGCAGGGTGGCCACGCCGATCAGCCAGCTGAAGCGATGTTTCATCAGGCGCTGGAGGCCTTGTTGACGGAATTGCAGCAGTGTCTGGTAGTTCATGGATCTCTTCGTCTTGTATGGCCCGGATGGTGTCCGGGACAAGCACGTTTATCGAACAAGCTGCTTAATCAACAGCTATTGATAAAAATACAAAGGAGGCAGGTTAGCAAAAAAATGTACACAGGCAAACAAATAATGTTTAAGAATCAACAAACTAGCCCCATGTCATTGCCAGATTTACGACAGATCCCACCTTTGCTGCGCGCAGAAAAAGCGGGGCCGCCTGCACAGACTGTTTTGTCCCTAAATAAGTTCAACGGCTGCGGCAATTGGTCAGCGTCGGCTGCAAACCGCTACAATACCGGCCTGTCATCGCAAGCCACCCACCCGACGCTACACCCGCCATGAAATACACCCTGTTTGTTCCCGGCCTGACCTGGCTGGACAGTGACGCCGGCCCCGAGCTGTGCAAGGACCTGTCGCTGCCGGCGCTGTCGACGCTGCTGGGCCGCGGCCAGTGGCGCAGTGAGCCGCTGAGCGCCAGCGAGATGCTGTGCCGCACCTTCGGCCTGCCGCAGCCGGCGCTTGCGGCCAACCTTGCCCACGCCGCCGGGCTGGCGCCAGCGGCCAGTTGGCTGATTGCCGACCCGGTCAACCTGCGCGTCGATCGCGACCGCGCGCTGCTGGGCGACATCGGCATCATGAATCTGGCGCAGGATGAGGCCGCGGCGCTGCTGGCCAGTTTGAACGCCTTTTTCGCCGAGGACGGCTTGGTGTTCCATGCGCCGACACCGGCGCGCTGGTTCGTTGCCTTGCCGCAAGCCAGCGGTGCCGAGTTTTCAGCCTTGCCGGACGTGATCGGCGAAGACATCAATCATCATCTGCCCAAGGGCGCAAACGGCATGCGCTGGAGCCGCTTTCTCAACGAGCTGCAGATGTTGCTGTACACCCACCCGGTCAACGAAGCGCGCGAGGCGCGCGGCGAGCCGACGGTGAACAGCCTGTGGTTCTGGGGCGAGGCCAGCCAGCCGCAGCCGCTGGCCAGTGCGTATCCGGCGGTGCACAGCCATGACCCACTGTGGCAGCAGCTGGCGCAGCAGGCCGGTGTCGGCGGCGACAGCCCGAGCTACGCCTTTGCACTGGCGGAAGGGGGCGGCGATGTGCTGCTCCATCTCGACGCCGCCGAGGGTGCGGCGCAATTCCGTGACGTGTGGGGCTGGCGCGAGGGGCTGCTGCAGCTGGAGCGCGACTGGTTCGCGCCAACGTTGGCCGCACTGCAGCAGGGGCGGCTCAGCGAAGTGCAGCTGTGCTGTCACGGCAGCGCCGGCCTGCACAGCCGCACCACGCGGCTGGATCTCTGGAAACTGTGGCGCCGTCCGCTGCCACTTTGCAAACTGTATCCGCAATGACCCGTATCGTTACCCGCCAAGTCCCAGCCGATCCCGCCCGGCAACTGCACCAGCAAGGCATCGCGCCGCTGATGGCGCGCCTGTACGCCGCCCGCGGCATCGCCGACGCCGCCGAGGTGGATTACGGCCTCAAGGGGCTGCTGCCGTATCACAGCCTGAAAAACATCCAGCCGATGGCGGCGCGACTGGCCGACGCCATCGCCGCCCGGCAGCGGCTGCTGGTGGTCGCCGACTACGACGCCGACGGTGCCACCGCCTGCGCGGTAGCGATCAAGGGGCTGGCGGCGCTGGGCGCGGTGATCGACTTCATCGTGCCCAACCGCTTCGAGTACGGTTACGGCCTGACGCCGGAAATCGTCGAACTGGCGGCGCAGAGCCGGCCGGACATCATCGTCACCGTCGATAACGGCATCGCCAGCGTGGCCGGCGTCGAGGCCGCCAATGAGCGCGGCATCGAGGTGCTGGTTACCGATCACCATCTGCCCGGCGACACCTTGCCCGCGGCGCTGATCGTCAACCCCAACCAGCCCGGCTGCGAGTTCCCGTCCAAGAATCTGGCCGGCGTCGGCGTGATGTTCTACGTGCTGATGGCGCTGCGCGCCGAGCTGCGCAGCCGTGGCGCGTTCCGGCAGCAGCCGGAGCCGAATCTGGGCGAGCTGCTGGACCTGGTGGCGCTGGGCACCGTGGCCGACGTGGTGAAGCTGGACCGCAACAACCGCATCCTGGTCGACAACGGTCTGCGCCGCATGCGCGCCGGGCGCATGGCGCCGGGCATCGCTGCACTGTTCCGCGTCGCTGGCCGCGCCGCGCACAAGGCCAACGCCTTCGACCTCGGCTTCACCGTCGGGCCGCGCCTGAACGCCGCCGGACGGCTGGACGACATGAGCCTCGGCATCGCCTGCCTGCTGGCGGGCGACGAAACACAGGCGCTGACGCTGGCGCAGGAGCTGGACAAGCTCAACCGCGAGCGGCGCAGCATCGAGCACAGCATGCAGGACGAGGCGCTGGCGGTGCTGTCCGGCATCGACGCCGAGCAGCGCTACACCCTGTCACTGTATCGCGACGACTGGCACCAGGGCGTGGTCGGCATTGTCGCCTCGCGGCTGAAGGAAAAGTACCACCGCCCGGCCATCGTGTTCGCGCCGGGCGACGAGGGCGAGATCAAGGGCTCCGGCCGCTCCATCCCCGGCTTCCACCTGCGCGATGCGCTGGACCTGGTGTACAAGCGCCACCCGCAACTGATCCTCAAGTTCGGCGGCCACGCGATGGCGGCAGGGCTGACCATTGCCGCGGCCCGCTTCGACGAGTTTGCCGCCGCCTTCGAGAGCGTGGCGCGCCAGCTGCTGGACAGCAACACGCTGACCCGCACGCTGGAAACCGACGGTCCGCTCAGCGGCCGCGAGCTGTCGCTGGCAGTGGCGGAAACCTTGGCCGCCGAGGTGTGGGGGCAGGGCTTTGCCGCGCCGACCTTCCACGACGACTTCCACATCGTCAGCCAGCGTGTGGTTGGCGACAAACACCTGAAACTGCGTCTGGAAAAGGACGGAGTGCAGTGCGACGGCATGCTGTTCAACCAGGTGGAATGGCTGCCGCAGACCATCAACGCGGTGTACCAGCTGGCAGCCAACGAGTGGCAGGGACGCAAGGAATTACAAATTTACATCCAGCACTGGCGCCAGCCCGGCTGAGCACAAGGTTGGCCGCAAACCGGAGGACACCATGATCGAACTACTGATGGCATTGCTGACCGGCGCCGGCGCGGGCATCGCCGCCACCTGGCTGGTCGGCAAGCACCGCGCCGAGGCCGCCTACCAACGCGGGCTGGGTGAAACCACGGCACAGCTGGCTGCGGCACAGGCGCGCGGCGAAGCATTGCAGCGGCAGCTCGACGACAGCCAGGCGCGCACGACCGCACTGCAACAGCAACTGGACAGCCTGCGCCAGCTGTTGTCCGAAGCGCAGCAGAAGCTGGCGGTGTTCACCAATCACGCGCAGCGTCTGCCGGAGCTGGAAGGACAGCTGCAGCAGCAACAGCTGCAACTGCGCGAGCAGGGCGAAAGGTTGGCCGCACGCGAAGAGCAGGGGCGGCAGCTGCCGTTGCTGCAGCAGGAACTGCAACAGTTGCGCAGCGCATGGCAGACGCAGCAGAACGATTTGGCCCGGCTGGGCGCACGCGAACAGGAGCTGCTGACCCTGCTGCAACAGGAGCAGCGCCAGTCGGCGGAGAAGCTGCAGCTGCTGCAGGAGGCGCGCGAGGCACTGTCCAATCAGTTCAAGGCGCTGGCCACCGACATCCTGGAAGAAAAGTCGAAGCGCTTCACCGAGCAGAACCGCGAAAACCTCGGCCTGTTGCTGGGGCCGCTGGGCGAGCGCATCCAGCACTTCGGCAAGCTGGTGCAGGACACCTACGACAAGGATTCCAAGGAGCGCCTGACGCTGGAACAGGAGCTGCGCCGGCTGCAGGAGCTGAATACCCGGCTCAACCACGACGCGGTGGCGCTGACTCAGGCGCTGACCGGCAGCAACAACAAGACGCAGGGCAACTGGGGCGAGATGATTCTGGAGCGGGTGCTGGAAACTTCCGGCCTGAGCCGCGACCGCGAATACCGCGTGCAGGTGTCGGATACGGTGGAGACGGGCGAGGGCGGCCAGAAGCGCTATCAGCCGGACGTGGTGATCGACCTGCCGGAAGGCAAGCAGCTGGTGGTCGACTCCAAGGTGTCGCTGAATGCCTACGTGCGCTACAGCGCCAGCAGCGACGAAGCAGTGCGCGACAGCGAACTGAAAGCGCACATCGCCGCATTACGGACGCATATCCGCAGCCTGTCCGAGAAACGCTACCAGGACCTGTACAAGCTCAACACGCTCGATTTCGTGTTCATGTTCGTGCCGGTGGAGCCGGCCTATTTGCTGGCGGTGCAGCACGACATGAGCCTGTTCAACGAGGCTTTCGAACGCCGCATCATGATCGTCGGCCCCAGCACCTTGCTGGCGACACTGCGCACCGTGGCCAGCATCTGGCGTTACGAGCACCAGAACCAGAACGCGCAGGAAATCGCGCGACAATCCGGCGCCATGTTCGACAAGCTGGCCGGACTGGTGGACACGCTGGAGAAGCTGGGCAAGCAGATTGGCACCGTGCAGGACAGCTACGGCACCGCGATGAAACAGCTCAGCACCGGCAGCGGCAACCTGCTGGGGCGCGCCGAGAAACTGCGCAAGCTGGGCGCCAAGACCAGCAAATCCCTGCCATCACACCTGTTGCTTGCTTCGGATGCGGCAGAAGATGCGGAATAATTTCTTGGTGATTACCAAGAGATGAACTATAAAAAAGTCAGGCACAGGGAAGGAGGAGGGCCAGATGGTATCGCTGATAACCTTGTTGATGTATGCACTGTTTGCACTGATCTTTGTTAAAGCGTTTTCCTCCAACCGTAAACGTGATGTTGTACGCGTTAAAGCTCCGGCATCGTGCCGGCAACGCTCTCGCCTTCGTTAGTGTCTGGTGTGTAGTGAAAGGTAGTTATGTTGTAGCAGTAAAGCGACGTTGTACCATTCAACCACCCACAGAAGCCGGCAGAAATGTCGGCTTCTTCATTTTGTTGTTTGTCGTGCGGCCCGGATCACTCTGCAGCCAGCGCCCGCCGGTATCATCGGGTGCAGATACTTCGTAATTCACTTGCAGGTGCAAGAGAGTTTGTGACCAGGGCCTCCGCACTGGAAGGAGATGAGGGGTATTGGAAGTGGCGGAATTTGCTATTTTATTAGACATAATAAACATTATGCGACACGAACGGCTAAACCCCTTGGGGGGCTTTTTCGGTAGTTACCGGGCTAAACGCCATCGTCGTGATCACCAGACCGCCCACGACCAGCTGGGTGATCTTTTTGCGAAAATCCTGCCAGAAGTCCTTTCTGGCTTGGCTTTTTTCGCGCTCCATGTTGGCCGCTGCGATGATTTCCAGCGGATCGATGCCCAGGTATTCGGCCACGACGATGCAGGCGTAGTCATCCATGATGCGCTCGCCACGTTTGTACGAATTTACTGAGTTTCTGTGCATTTTCAGCGCTTCAGCCTTTTTTCCCTCGGCCATGTCGCCAAGCTTTTCCAGCGCTTCCTGCAGGTAGTCCGTTGACAGTTTCATGGATTCCTCCTTGTTTTAACCCACCTGTGTTCGTACAATCCAATTCGAGTGAACCCACGTGGGTTCATTGCTTCGTCAGTCCAGGGCCTGTCCGAATTTTTGTGTAAACGGGGTTTCAAATCACATCTGAGGAATGCGTTCCT
>NZ_BMYP01000027.1 GCF_014652335.1 Vogesella fluminis
CGCCTTAGCGCCGATGATAGTGCCCGTTCGGGTGTGAAAGTAGGACACTGCCAGACGCCCCATTCAGATGCCCTGACCTGATGGTCGAGGCATTGGTTTACCCGCAGGATGCCGGTAAACGACCAGTTTTTCTGGTGACCATAGCGAAGTAGTCCCACGCCTTCCCATACCGAACAGGACCGTGAAATACTTTAGCGCCGATGATAGTGCCCATTACGGGTGTGAAAGTAGGACATTGCCAGAGCCCCATTAGCGCTGCGGAATATTCCGCAGCAGACAAAAAGCCCGGACCCCGTGTCCGGGCTTTTTGCATGGCATTGGCGCTGCGGCAAGCGTGGCGGCAATGGTATCCTTGCCGCTTATCGTATTGTGCCGCGTGTCGTCGTGGCCGCAGCAAAGGAAACACATGGCTTACCCGACTCCGCAGTTTGAAGAAAAGATCTGTCCGCCTGCGCAACTGGCCGCAAGGTTGGCCGCACTGCCGCGCCCGATCGTGTTTACCAATGGCTGTTTCGACATCCTGCATCGCGGCCACGTGACCTATCTGGCACAGGCGCGGGCGCTGGGCGGCAGCCTGATCGTGGGGCTGAATACCGACGCCTCGGTAAAGCGGCAGGGCAAGGGCGATGACCGCCCGATCAACAACGAGTTGAACCGCGCCGCGGTGCTGGCGGCACTGGAAAGCGTCAGCCTGGTGACCTGGTTTGACAGCGATACCCCGGCTGATTTGATCGACCTGGTACAGCCGGATGTGCTGGTCAAGGGTGGTGACTGGACGGTGGCTAATATCGTCGGCAGTGCCGAAACGCTGGCCCGCGGCGGCGAGGTGCACTCCATTCCCTTCCTGTTCGATACCTCGACTACCGCCACCATCAGGAAAATCCGGACCGTGGACGGCCAATGAAAGACCTGGCGTTTTCGGTGTTACGGACTCTGGCTGACGGCCGTTTCCACTCCGGCGAGGCGATGGCGCAGCAGCTGGGCTGTTCGCGCACCCTGGTGTGGCAGGCGGTGCACCATCTGGAGAACGAATTCGGTCTCACCGTGTTCAGCGTGCGCGGTCAGGGCTACCGTCTGCCGGCGCCGTTTGCGCTGCTGGATGTGACCTCGGTGCGCGCCGGGCTGGACGAGCGTGCGGCCAACGTGTTCACGCTGGCGCTGGCCGACGAGATCGACTCCTCCAATACCCAGCTCACCACGCGCGCGGCGCAGGGCGCGCCGCACGGCCTGGTGCTGGCGGCGGAGCGGCAGACCGCCGGTCGCGGCCGCCTGGGGCGGCGCTGGCAGATGCGGCTTGGTGCCGGCCTGACCTTCTCGCTGCTGTGGCGCTTTGATCGCGGCCTGTCCGGCCTCGCCGGGCTGTCGCTGGTGGTCGGCATCGCCATCGTGCGCGCCTTGCGCGAGTTCGGCGTGCCGGTGGCGCTGAAATGGCCGAACGACGTGCTGCTCGACGGCCGCAAGCTGGCCGGCATCCTGATCGAATTGTCCGGCGATGCGCTGGGGCCGGCGGCGGTGGTGATCGGCATCGGCCTCAACGTGGCCTCGCCGGGCGAGGTGGACCAGCCGGTGGCCGATCTCGCCGACGCCGGCTGCAAGGTTGGCCGCAATGCCTTGCTGGCGGCGCTGCTCAACCAGCTGGCCGAGGTACTGGCGCAGTTCGACCGCGACGGCTTTGCCGCCTTCCGCGACGAGTGGCACCAGCTGGCGGCCTTCATCGGCCAGCCGGTGCGCCTCAGCTTCAGTCACGGCGAGCCGGTCGACGGCAGCGCCGTCGGCGTCGACGACAGCGGCGCGCTGCTGGTCGATGGCACCGCTGGTCGCCGCGTGTTCCATGTCGGCGAAGTCAGCCTGCGGGCGGCGCCATGAAGCTGCTGATCGACGCCGGCAACACCCGCGTCAAGTGGGCGCTGTGGGACGGCCGCCAGCTGCGGCAGCAGGGCGCGGTGGCGCACGCCGACATCGCCAGCCTGGCCGCGCCGTGGGCGGCGTTGTCGCTGGACGCGGTGCTGGCTGCCAGCGTGGCGCACGCGGCGGTGCGGCAGGCGATCGAAGCGGCGGCGCCGCTGCCGGTACAGTGGCAGCGCGCGCAGGCGGCGGCATTCGGAGTGCGCAATCACTATCGCAATGTCGCGGAGCAGGGCGCCGATCGCTGGCTGGCGGTGCTGGGCGCGCGCCAGTGCTATCCGGCGCAGGACGTGGTGATCGCCAGCGCCGGCACCGCGCTGACGGTGGAGGCGCTGACTGCCGAGGGCGACTATCTCGGCGGCCTGATCCTGCCCGGCTACCGGCTGATGCTGGCCAGCCTGGCGCAGAATACCGCCAATCTCGACCGTGCCGCCGGCCAGGCCTGCGCCTTCCCGCAGGGCACCGAGGATGCGCTGGCCTCCGGCGCCATCGACGCGTTGTGCGGCGCGATGCAGCGCCTGCAGCAAAGGTTGGCCGCACACACTGGCCGTGTGCCGCTGCTGCTGCTCACCGGCGGCGACGCCGCTTTGTTGCGGCCGCACCTCCCGCCGGATGCGCGGATGGTGGATAATCTGGTCCTCTATGGATTAGCAAGCGTGGCAGACGGCTCATGAAGTGGTTTCTCGTAATCGTGGTGGTACTGAACGTGCTGGTCGGCCTCTATGGCGTGCTGAAGCAGAAACCGGCCGCCGACATCGGCGCGCAGGACATCAATGCCGCGCAGCTGACCATCCTGCCGGCCGGCTGGCGTCCGGCGTCCGCACCGGTGGCGCAGCCGGAAGCCAGTGCCGTCACCGCGCTGCCTGACAACCTCGACGCCAGTGTCGCCACCCCGGCGGCGGCACTGCCGACAACGCTTGCCAGTCAGCCATCAGCACAGAAGCCGGCCATACAGAAACCGGTGGCGCCGCTGAAGGCCGACACGCCGACAGTGGCCAAGATCGAGCTCAAGCCAACACCGGAGACCAAGCCGGTGGCCGGGCAGTGCCTGGCCTGGGGTGCGCTGGACGCCAAGCAGCTGGCTCGGGTGCAGGGCGGCCTGCCGGCGCTGAAGCTGGCCACCGCGCCGCAAAGCAGCGTCAAGGAAGAAGCGCGCGGCTCCGGCCGGGTGTGGGTGTTCTACCCGCCGCTGGCGACCAAGGCGGAAACGCAGACACTGGTGGCCGAGCTGAAGGGCAAGGGCTTCGACAGCTACATCGTCAAGACCGAGGGCGAGTTCAGCGGCCACCTGTCGCTGGGCCTGTTCTCGAAAGAGGCGGCGGCGCAGGCGCTGGTGGCGCGGCTGAAGGCCGCCGGCTACGACAAGGCCAGGGTCGATGCCCGCAGCGAGCGCAGCCAGCTCACCACCCTCAGTTTCCGCGCGCTGGACGCGGCCCAGGCCGACAAACTGCGCGTGCTGCAGCAACGGCTGTTGCCCGGCATCCCGCTGCGCGCCTGCAGCTGATCGCGAACCCGAGGCAGACCGTGCGGTCTGCCTTTTTCTTTGGCCCGCCATGCATCGACAACACTTTTCCCGGCTGCTGGACCAGCGCGTCGCCACCCGCAGCCTGTACCGCGAACCGCTGACCTGGCTGCTGGGCGGCGCGATGGCCTTCATCGCCGGCGCGCTCAATGCCGGCGGCTTTCTCGCGGTGCAGCGCTACACCTCGCACGTCTCCGGCGTGGTGTCGTCGATGGCGGACCATCTGGTACTGGGCGACGTGTCGGCAACGTTGGCCGCACTGGCCGCGCTGCTGGCCTTCATCGCCGGCGCCGCCCACGCCGCGTGGCTGATCAACTGGGCGCGGCGGCAGCGCCTGCGCAGTGGCTACGGCGTGTCGCTGATCGAGGAGTCGCTGTTGCTGCTGCTGTTCGGCGTGTCCGGCGCCGCGCTGGCGATCGCGCCTGGTTTCTTCGCGCCGCCCATCGTACTGCTGCTGTGCTTCATCATGGGCATGCACAACACCATCGTCACCAAGCTGTCCGGCGGCCTGTTGCGCTCCACCCACATGACCGGCATCGCCACCGACATCGGCATCGAGCTGGCCCGCGCCAGCTACGTCAACCGCGACCGCAACAGCAAGGTGGCGCAGGTGCACGCCAACCGCGAACGGCTGCAGATCTACCTGCTGATCCTCGGCGCCTTCTTTGTCGGCGGCCTGGTCGGCGCGCTCGGCTTCAGCTACCTCGGCTACGGCTTCAGCGTGCCGCTGGCGCTGTTCCTGTTCGGTCTCGGCCTGCGCCCGCTGTGGTACGACCTGCGCCTGCGCTGGCGCTGGTGGCGCAACAGCCGCGGCACGATGCAGCATGACAGAACATGAATCCGTCACCAAAATGACATGCTGGCGTGATCTGTCTGTCACGGAGCTGCCTTAAGGTAGGCGCGGTCTACAAACGCATGCCGCCACGAGGTTTATCATGTCCGACAGCTACAAGTTCAAGCATCACGGTGTCGACGACACCACCAATACCTGTGCCAATCCGGCACTGTCCGAAGTGCTGGAAGCCCGCTTCTCCCGCCGCGGCCTGCTGCAGGGCGGCAGTGCCCTTGGCATCGCCGGCGTGCTGTCGGGCAGCTTCGCCACCCTGGCCGAAGCCGCCAGCGTGCCGTTTGCCAAGAAGGCGCCGCAGCTGGGCTTCAAGCCGGTGCCGTTCGGTTTTGAAGACAAGGTGGTGGTGCCGGAAGGCTACAGCGCCGACGTGCTGTACGCCTGGGGCGACCCGGTGGGTATTGCCGGCAAGATGCCGGCTTTCAGGCAGGATGCGTCCAATACCGCCGCCGAGCAGGCAGTACAGGCCGGCATGCACCACGACGGCATGAGCTACTTCCCGCTGCCGCTGGCCGCCACCGGCTCCAAGCACGGCCTGCTGGCGATGAACCACGAGTACACCGATGACGGCCTGCTGCACGTCGGCGGCATGAAGCCTTGGACTGGCGACAAGGTGCTGAAATCGCAGCACGCGCACGGCGTGTCCGTCATCGAAGTGGAAGCCACCGGCAAGGGCTGGCAGGTGGTACGGCCGTCCAAGTACGCGCGCCGCATTCACGTCAACACCCCGATGACGATCAGCGGCCCGGCGCGCGGCCACAAGCTGATGCGCACCGAGGCCGACCCGCAAGGCGTCGAGATCCTCGGCACGCTCAACAACTGCGCCAACGGCCAGACGCCGTGGGGCACCTACCTCACCTGCGAGGAAAACTGGGACGGCTACTTCGTCAACGACTCCGGCACCCTGTCCGCCAACGAGAAGCGCTACGGCATCAACAACAAGGGCGCCGGTTACAACTGGGCGAAGGAAGACTTCCGCTTCGACCTGCAGCTGAACCCGAACGAGGCCAACCGCTTCGGCTGGGTGGTGGAGATCGACCCGTTCGACCCGGCGTCCAAGCCGGTCAAGCACACTGCGCTCGGCCGCATCAAGCACGAAGGCGCCACCGTGACCATCGCCCCGTCCGGCCACGCCGTGGTGTACATGGGTGACGACCAGCGCTTCGAGTACATCTACAAGTTCGTGTCCAGGAACAAGTACAACGCCAAGAACCGCAAGGCCAATATGGGCCTGCTGTCGGAGGGCACGCTCTATGTCGCACGCTTCGACGCCGACGGCGCCGGCCAGTGGCTGCCGCTGGTGCACGGCCAGAACGGCCTGACCGCCGACAATGGCTTTGCCGACCAGGGCGAGGTGGTGATCATGGCGCGCATGGCTGCCGACAAACTCGGCGCCACCAAGATGGACCGCCCGGAATGGGTCGCCGTCAACCCGCGCGTGCCCGGCGAGGTGTACTGCACGCTGACCAACAATTCCGACCGCGGCAAGGACGGCAAGCCGGGTATCGATGCGGCCAACCCGCGCAACAAGAACCTGTTCGGCCACATCATCCGCTGGCATGAGCAGGGTGGCGACGCCGCCGCCACCGCCTTCAAGTGGGACATTTTCGTGCTGGCCGGTCGCCCGGATGCCGACAAGCAGGAGCACGTCGGCAATATCAAGGGCGATGTCTTCGGCAGCCCGGACGGCCTGACCTTCGACCACAACGGCGTGCTGTGGGTGCAGACCGACGTGTCCACCTCCACGGTGAACATGAAGGAATACAAGGGCATGGGCAACAACCAGATGGTGGCGGTGGTGCCGGAGTCCGGCGAGTTCCGCCGCTTCCTGACCGGCCCGCACGGCTGCGAGATCACCGGCCTCGCCTTCACTCCGGACAACAAGACCATGTTCGTCAACATCCAGCACCCGGGCGAGCCGGACTCCGAGCGCAACGACCCGGCCAAGCCGACTGCGGTTTCGACCTGGCCGGACGGCCCGAACGCCGGCCGCCCGCGCGCCGGCACGGTGGTGGTGCGCAAGCTGAACGGCGGTGTGATCGGCAGCTGATCACCCCCGCTCTCCTGACGCCAAGGCAACGGCCCCGCAGCGATGCGGGGCCGTTTTTTTTTGCGGCCAACGTTGGCCGCAGCTGCAAAAAGACCTTGAACAGGTTCTTGCCTCCGTAAGCCTGCTCGCCAGGCGCGGGGTGTTCAGTCCGGTAGCGGTGGGCAGCGTACGCCATCCGGCCGGCTGCGCTCGGCGGTGGCCGGGTGGCTGGCAAACCAGCTGCCGTCGCTGACCGCCGCGTCGCCGTGCCGGTGTGCGATGTCGGTCTCGATACGCACCAGCGCCTGGCCCAGCAGGCAGGGCGACAGGCCGTGCTCCCGCAGGCGGGCGTAGGCAAAGCGGTCGGCCTCGCGCTCGTGCTCGCGCGAATAGTCGGCATTGGCCAGCGAGACCGGCAGCACCAGCAGCACGCTGCTGGCATCGCCGGTGATCAGGCTCAGAGCCAGCAGCAGGCCGGATGATTGCAGTGCGCTGCGCAGGCCGTGCCGCGCTTCGATGTGTCCGGCCTCGTGCGCGAGGATGGCCAGCAGTTCGTCATCGTGCCGGATCAGTGCCAGCAACTGGTCGGTGACGATGATGGTGCCGCCGGGCAGGGCAAAGGCATTGGGGCCGATGGCGGCGGTGTCGCGCAGCAGCAGGCGGTAGCGGTAGCGGCTGCCGGGCAGCAGTGTCTGCAGCTGTTGCTGCAGCTGTGCGCGCCGGGCCTCGCCGTGGCGGCTGGGGCCGGTGGCACCGCTCTGGTCCAGCCACTGCAGGGTGCTGTCCGCCAGCGTCTGCTCTACCGCTACCGGCACCAGCGGTGCCAGCGCCCCGGCGGCCAGCGGCAGCAAGTGGCGATAGCCCAGCCACAGGACCGCGATGGCCAGCAGCGCCAGTCCGGCCAGCGCGCGCCAGCTTTGTTGCAGCCAGTGGCCGCTGCGGTCGCCCCAGGACAGCCCGCCGATCAGGCGGCGGATGGCGATGCGGTCGGCTATTTCCAGCGTGCCGCCATCCGGCAGCTGCAGCGTGTCCGGCAGATCGGCGACGCCGGCTTCCAGCCGGAGATCGGCCAGGCGATAGCGGTATTGCACGCCATCGCGCAGCAGCAGCAGCTCGTCGCCGCTGCGGCCAACGTTGGCCACCTGCACCTGCGGCGTCTTGCCATCGCGCCACAAGGCCTTGATCGTCACCATCCCAGATCCAGCGCCATCAGCTCGGCCAGCTCGTCGCCACGGGCGTCGTCCAGCCGGTTGTCCGGGGTGTATAGCGGCAGTGCCGACAGGTCGCTGCTGCTGCGCAGGGACAGCGGCTGCAACTGAAGGCGGAGGGTGCGGATGCGTATCCACGGCCATGCCAGCCCCAGGCTGAGCAGCAAGGCCAGCATGTTAGAAAAGTGCAGTCCCAGCATCTGGCGGGTGGGCAGCGACCAGACCAGGCACGCTTCCAGTGCCGCCAGTTGCAGCGTGGTGTGGTTGATCAGCACACGGCTGATCGCCATGCGCGCATAAGCCAGCGTGGCCATCACCCAGAGCGCAGACGTCATGGCGAAGAAGACGATATCCAGCTGCGTCAGCGCCGCCTCGCCAAACTGGACGGCGATGCCGTGTGCCAGGCCGCTGAGTGTGGCCGCCTGCCAGATCATGCCGCCGATCATGCCGGTACCCAGCAGATAGCAGACTGCGGCCAACGCTGTCCCCAGCGCCGCGCGATAGAGCGCGCCCGTGCAGGGTTGCAGCTGCAGCCTTGCCTGCCCCAGCGTGCTGTGTCCGGTGATAAAACGCTGCTTGATCTGCGTCGCCCACGGCCACGCCAGACCGAGGCTCAGGATCAGCAGCGCCCAGCTTTTGGCAAAGGCCTTGTAGCTGTCGGCGCTGCTGCCGCTGAAATGGAAGCGCATCTGGTTCCAACTGGTATTGGCCAGCCGGAAACGCAGCGCCTGCACCCCCAGCCACGGCGCGGCGGCAATGGCCAGCAGCGCGATGGCCGCGTGCAGCAGCGGCAGGCTTTCGGAAAACGTCCACGCCGCCAGCGCCAGCAGCATGATGAGGCGGCCCTTCAGGATGGCGATCGGTTTGCCGTGGTAATCAAAGCGCCCGCCATCCAGCGTGGTGTGGCCGAGCAGGTATTTCTGCGTGCGGACTTTCGCCCACGCCGAGTAAATCCCCAGCGTGACGATGGTGAGCACCATATTGACCAGCCACAGCCGGTAATACGCGCGCGTGGTGGCGGTGAAGGCAAACGACAGCACGTATTTGCCGCCTGGCGGGGCCGGGTGATGCTGGTCTTGATTCATTGAGAACCTTTCTCGCTAAGTGGTTAATTCCACGGCAAAACTTGCTCTGGTTGCGGACACGCGGCACACTGCGCGCTGCGCACCGCGGGGTGCGCCAGCCTCAAACCGTCGGCTGTACAGATGGACGGTAATCGTCGTGGCGCGTCGCTGCGGCGTGCTCTTTTTGCGGAGCGAACATGTCTGACGATCAAATCAAGGGCGACGGCGCCATTCGCCGCCAGAGCCTGTACGGCTCCTCCATCGAAAATACCTACGCCGGCGTGCTGTCCTTCATGCGCCGCAACTACACGCGCAACCTGGAAGGCGCGGACGTGGTGGTGTCCGGCATTCCGCTGGACCTGTCCGTCACCTTCCGTTCCGGCGCGCGCCAGGGGCCGCAGGCCATCCGTGCCGCCAGCGTGCAGCTGGCCGAGCTGAAGCCCTACCCGTGGGGCTTCGACCCGTTCGACGACCTGGCGGTGATCGACTACGGCGACTGCTGGTTCGACGCGCACAACCCGCTGACCATCAAGCCGTCCATCGTCGAACACGCGCGCACCATCCTCGCCTCCGGCGCCAGGATGCTGACCTTCGGCGGCGACCACTTCGTCACCTACCCGCTGTTGATCGCGCACGCCGAGAAATATGGTAAGCCATTGGCATTATTGCACTTCGACGCGCATTGCGATACCTGGCCGGACGACGAGCCGGATTCGCTCAACCACGGCACCATGTTCTACAAGGCGGTGAAGGAAGGCCTGATCGACCCGGCCAAATCGGTACAGGTCGGCATCCGCACCTGGAACGACGATTTCATGGGCCTGAAGGTACTGGGCGCGCCGTGGGTGCACGACAACGGCGTCGATGCCACCATCGCCGAGATCAAGAACACCATCGGCGACGCGCCGGTGTACGTGACCTTCGACATCGACTGCCTGGACCCGGCATTTGCGCCGGGCACCGGCACCCCGGTACCGGGCGGCCTCACCACCGCACAGGCGCTGAAGATCATCCGCAACCTGGGCGATCTGAACATCGTCGGCATGGACGTGGTGGAAGTGGCGCCGAGCTACGACCAGAGTGAAATCACCGCCATCGCCGCCGCGCACATCGCCTGTGACATGCTGTGCCTGATGCGCAACAAGAAGGTGGCCGGCACGCTGTAAGCCGCTGCCTTGCGGCCAAGGTTGGCCGCAAGCGAAAACCGCGCCCTGTGCAGACAGGGCGCGGTTTTTTATGGCGGTTTCAGTGCGGGATCAGCAACAGCAGCAACAGCAGGCTCTCGCACAGCTCGATGCCGGCGCCGAGGCAGTCGCCGGTCATGCCGCCCAGTTTCCTTTTCAGGTATGCCCACCACCACAGCCCGGCCAGCGGTGCCAGCAGCAGCGCCGGCGCCAGCCAGTACGAGGCCGCAGCCAGCAGCGCGGCGTTCAACCAGAACGACGGCCAGTGCGGGCGCCAGGCGAAGCGTTCGCCGCTGCCCGGCGCCAGGCTGGGCAGGGTGGCCGACCACGCCACGGTAAACAGCCGCGCCCAGGCCGGCACCAGCAGCAGCGGCACCAGCCCTGCGGCCAACGTGGGTAAGCCGCTTGGTGGCCCGGATAAGCGCAGCGCAGCCGGGGAAATCGGCGCATCCGGGGAATAAAACTTCACCACCAGCATCAGCAGCACCAGCTTGGTCAGTAGCTGCGTGGCCATGCTCATCACGCCGAAGCTGCCCAGGTGCGGGTCTTTCAGCACTTCCAGGAAGCGTTCGCGCGAACGGTGTGCCGCGCCCTGCGCATCGGCCAGGTCGGCAAGGCCGTCCAGATGCAGGCCACCGGTGACCCACAGCCAGGCCAGCAGGCCCAGCAGCGCGCCCAGCCACGGATCGAGCAGGCTGCCGGCCGTCACGGTCAGCCACAGCACGGCACCGACCAGCAGACCGACCGGCGCGAACCAGCGCGCGGCGTCGGCCAGCCACGCCGGATCAAAGTCTTTCAGCTGCGGCGTGGGCAGACGGGTGAGGAACTGCACGGCAAGGATCAGTGAGCGCATGGTCGGGTCACGGGAGGAGAAGCATTGTGGATAACTTTCAAAAACCGGCGAAACTGTGGATAACTCAGCGGCTGTTGTGGTCTGCGGCTTGCAGCCGGGTGAGGTAGGCCGGATGACCGTCGAGGATGGACAGCTGCGCGAAGCCGCCGCGCGGTACCGCCATCAGCCGTGCGACGTTGAAGTCGGTGCCCAGCAACTCGGCCAGCAGCACGTTGATCACGCCACCGTGGCTGACCAGCACGCGGTGGCTGCCGCGCGCCTGCTGCATCCAGCCGGCAAAGCCGGTCAGCACCCGGGTGCGGAAGGCATCGAATGATTCGCCGCCTTCCGGCGTCAGCAGCCCGCGTGCCAGCAGCGTCTGCCAGTCCGGCGTGGTGGCGGCGATGTCAGCCAGTGGCTGGTTTTCCCAGGCCCCGAAATGGCATTCGCCCAGCAACGGCGCCACGTGCAGCGGTACGCCGCTGGCCAGTGCCTGCTGCACCGCAAATTCGCGGCAGCGCATGAGCGGCGAGGTGGCCATGCTGGTTACCGGGGCATGGCGCTGGATGAGTTGCCAGCTGGCGGCCATGTCGGCGGCGCCGTGCTCGGTCAGCGGCAGGTCGGTGTGGCCGATCAGCCGCCCCTGGTGGTCGATGTCGCCGTGGCGCAGCAGGGTGAGGGTGTAGGGATTCATGAGCGGAGCCATTTTTTGATTAGCCACGGAAGCACACAGAAGGCACGGAAAAGGGCGGGTGTGCGGCAAGGTTGGCCGCAAGGCGCGGGTTTGTTCCGTGTTTTCCGTGTCTTTCCGTGGCTGAAAACAATCAGTTTTTCCCGGCCACCCCGGCCTCGGCAAAGGTGGCCATGCCGGCGTGCAGCGCGATCGCCTGTTGCAGCAGCGGGATTGCCGCCGCCGCACCGGAGCCTTCGCCAAGGCGGAAACCGAGGTCGATCAGCGGTGTCAGCCCCAGCGCCGCCAGTGCCAGCTGGTGGCCGGTTTCCTGCGAGCAGTGGCTGGCGATGAACCACGGCGTGATCGCCGGATCGATGGCCTGCGCCGCCAGCGCGGCGGCGGTACTGATAAAGCCGTCCAGCAGCAGCGGCACGCCCTGTGCCGCGCCTTCCAGGTAGAAGCCGGCCATGGCGGCGATTTCCAGCCCGCCGAGTTCCGCCAGCACGCCGCAGCCGTCCAGGCCGGCTGCCACCCGCGCCAGCGCATCGGCTACCACCTGCCGCTTCAGCGCCAGGCCGGCATCGTCGATGCCGGTGCCGCGCCCGACGATGGCCTCCGGGCTGTACTTGCCCAGGCGGCAGATCAGTGCCGCCGACGGCGTGGTGTTGCCGATGCCCATGTCGCCGGCGATCAGCAGCGTGGCGCCGCTGGCGATGGCGCGCCGTGCCGCGTTGCGGCCAACGTCGAGCGCTTGTTGCACTTCAGCGGCACTCATGGCGGCCTCGCGGCGGATGTTGCCGCTGCCGGCGCGCACCTTGGCGTGCACAATGGGCAGGCCGTCAAGGCTGGCCGCCACGCCGGCATCGACCACCTCCAGCCGTGCCTGGTTGACGCGTGCCAGCACGCTGATCGCCGCGCCGCCGTGCACGAAATTGGCCACCATCGCGCCGGTGACCTCCTGCGGGAAGGCCGACACCCCCTCGGCGCAGACGCCGTGATCGCCGGCAAATACGGTGATCGCCGGCGTCAGCGGCAGCGGCACCTCGCGCCCCTGCAGCGCGGCCAGCCGGCAGGCCAGGTCTTCCATCTGGCCGAGGCTGCCGGCGGGTTTGGTCAGTTGTTGCTGGCGGGCCTGTGCTGCGGCCAGTGCAGACAAATCGGGGGTCGGAATGCGGGACATGGGGGTTTCTCGGGTCAAATGGGACAGACCTTACGGCAGCGGCGGCCATGCTGGCAACCGTCTTGTACGGGAATAAGCAAATTGCCGCCATGATAGGCGGGCAGCGGCGGCTGCGGGTATAATTGCGCCCCTGCAGGTGCCCGCCAGTGTCCGAAATATGGCGGGTGAAACGGGAAGCCGGTGCAAGACCGGCGCTGCCCCCGCAACGGTAAGGCCTGATCGCGCCCGGCGCGATCGAGGAGCAACAACCGCCACTGTCCGCCACGGACGGGAAGGCGTTGCCCCGCAAGGCCGAGCCCGGAGACCGGCCTGCAGCGTGCCCGTGCGGCCGGAAGCGTGTCAGCGACACCCCGGTCCCGCCGGGTGCAGCGACGCGGCGGAATCGCGTCGTGCTGGAGCATCGCGGGGAGGCGATCCGACAGAACGTTGGCCGCAATGGCCGGTGTATGTCCTTATTTTCTCCGCACTCCCTTTATCTCACCCCGGAGTGTGCATTCATGTTCAAAAACAAACCCCTGGCCGCGCTGGTGGCGCTGGCTTGTGCCCAGGCCGCCTTGGCCGGCAATCCCGTTACCCTGGATGAAGTGGTGGTCACCGCCACCCGCACCGCCACGCCGGTGGCCAAGGTGCTGTCCGATGTTACCGTGCTCGGCCGCGAGGAAATCGCCCAGTCCGGCAGCCTCACCATTACCGAACTGCTCAGCCGCGAAGCCGGTGTCGAGTTCTACAGCAATGGCGGCGAGGGCAAGAGCAGCAGCCTGATGCTGCGCGGCGCCAGCGCCAAGCAGACCGTGGTACTGATCGACGGCATGCGCGTGATATCGGCCACGGCCGGCAGCACCGCACTGGAAAACCTGAACCTGGACGCCATCGAGCGCATCGAGATCCTGCGCGGCCCGGCCTCCAGCCTGTACGGCGCCGACGCCCTGGGCGGTGTGGTGCAGATCTTTACCAAACGCGGCAGCGGCACACCGGCACTGTCGGCCAACGTGGGTGTCGGCGCCGAAGGCAAGCGCGTGTTCGGCGCCGGTATCGCCGGCAAGGCCGGCAGCACCGCCTTCAACCTTGCGTTCAACCATAACCGGACCGACGGCATCTCGGCGCGCAGCAACCGGCTGTCCAGCTACAACCCGGACCGTGACGGCTACGAGAACACCACCTACACCGCCAGCGTGCAGCACGAACTGGCTACCGGCCACAGCCTGAACCTGACCGCCTTCCAGTCGGAAAACCGCAACGAGTACGATCAGTCGTCCAAGAAACAGGATGAAAGCAAGTCCCGCCTGGCCGGCCAGAGCCTGGAGCTGAAAAACCGCCTCGGCGAACGCTGGAACAGCAGCCTGCGTTACAGCTACAGCACCGACAAGTCGCTGAACTACACCAACGGCAACTTCGCGACCGCCAGCAGCCTGTTTGAAACCCGCCAGAACGAATGGCAGTGGCAGAATGACCTGAATCTGGCTGCCGCCGGCCAGCTGGCGCTGGGGCTGGTCAATACCGAGCAGCACGTACTCGGCAGCACCGCCTACAGCCGGACCCGCCGTAGCGTGAATGCCGCCTATGCCGGCTATCAGGGCGAATTTGGTGCCCACCGGCTGCAAGGTAGCATGCGTCACGACGACAACTCGCAGTTTGGCGGCCACACCACCGGCCAGCTCGGCTACGGCTTCGTGCCGGCTGCCGGCTGGCTGCTGCGTGCCGGTTATGGCACCGCCTTCAGGGCGCCGACTTTCAACGACCTGTACTGGCCGCTGGCATTCGGCTACCAGGGCAATCCCAACCTGAAGCCGGAAGAAGCGCGCAACCGCGAACTGTCGGTGCAGTGGCGCCAGCAGGCGCATAGCGTGAAGTTCACCGCGTTCGATAACCGTATCGACAACCTGATTGCCTTGAAGAGCGACTACTCCAGCGTCGACAACGTCGACAAGGCCCGCATCATCGGCCAGACGCTGGAAGCCGGCACCGTGCTGGGCAGTGTGAGTCTTGCGGCCAACATCACCTCGCAGCGCGCACGCGACGAGAAAACCGGCAACACGCTGCAGTACCGCAGCAAGCTGCACGGCGGCGTCACCGCCAGCCTGGCGCTGGACCGCACCACGCTGAGCGCCGAGCTGCGTGCCGCCGGCAAGCGCCCGGCCAAGGCGGACAACAGCGAGTTTCTGCCCGGCTACGGCGTGGTCAACCTGGGTGCCGATTACCAGCTGGACAAACAGTGGACACTGAATGCCAGGCTGAGCAATGTCGGCGACAAGCGTTACGAAACCGTAAAAGACTACAACCAGTCCCGCCGCGGCTGGTTCGTCGGCGTACGCTACGCCCAGTAACCGTGTTGCCGGGCCGACACGGCCGGTCCGCCCGCCGGACCGGTCGTTTCCGGTTTCCGGCAGGAGTTGAGCATGAGCACGCATCTGATCACCGGCGGCGCCCGCAGCGGCAAGAGCCGCTATGCCGAACGGCTGGCGCTGGCCCATCGCGGGCCGGTTCTCTACATCGCCACCGCCGAGCGGCGCGACGACGACAGCTTTGCCGCGCGCATCGCCCACCACCGTGAACGCCGCCCGGCGAACTGGGGACTGGTCGAGGCCGGGCCGGAGCTGGCGGCGCCGATCGCGGCACAGGGGACGGCCGGCAGCCTGTTGCTGATCGATTGCCTCGGCATGTGGCTGATGCGCTTTTTCGACGCCGACGGCCGGTTCCGGGCCGGCGACTGGCAGCGCGAACGTGCAGCACTGCTGGCCGCCGTGGCCGCGACACCTGCCGCGGTGCTGCTGGTCAGTAACGAGATCGGCTGGGGTGTGGTGCCGCTCGGCGCCGAGACCCGCCACTTCGTCGACGAGCTGGGGCGGTTGAACCAGGACGTCGCCGCGCTGTGCCGGCGGGTGACGCTGGTGGCGTGCGGCCAACCTTTGGTGCTGAAGGCACCGGCGTAAGGACCTGTTCAAGGCGGGTCCGGCCTGTGGCGGCATGGCAGCATATTTTGCTGACACCGGTACGCTGCCGGACGTAAAATTTGGCGGTCGCTGCGCCGGGCGCCCGTGCCGGGCGACGGCGGCAGACCCGGTTTGACGCCCCCACTACCCTTGGCTATCCTCGCCGCTATGGAACAAGAACTCGATTATCTGGAAGGCCGTGTGGTGGCGCTGGTTGCGCGCATCCGCGAGCTGGAAACCCAGAATGGCCGCTTCGCCGAGGTGCTGGCGCAGACCATGAAGGAAAATGCCGAAATGAAATTCGCGCTGGAGGAAACCCGCCACCGCGTTGCCGCGCTGATGACGCGCCTGCCGCAGGAGGATGCCGAATGAGCGAGATCGTACAGGTAGATGTGACGCTGCTCGGGCGCCAGTTCACCATCGGCACGCCGCTGGAAGAGCGCGACACGCTGGAGCAGGCGGTGCGCCTGCTGGGCGACAAGATCCAGGCGATCCAGAGCGGCGGCCGCATCGTCGACGCCGACAAGATCGCGATCATGGCCGCGCTCAACATCGCCCACGACCTGCTGAAGGTAAAAGTCGGCGATGGCGGCTTGGAGATGGCGACAATCCGGCGTAAAATACAACACATGAGCGAGGCCGCTGACGAGGCGTTACGCCAGAGCCAGCAAAACCTGTTCTAGACGAATATCCGTTCAATCCCCTGCGGTGTTCGGGACGGCCCATAATTCCTTTGTACCAATGCGTTCGCTTATGGTTGTCAGCATGAGTAGCAGGTGTGTCGCGTCCCTTCGCGGATGTGCCCGAAGCTACTGGCCGGCGACCCCCCCTGGAAACAGGGTACAAGCGAATTCGGCCCGACCGACTCTCGCGGGGGACTCCCCCTTCCGCCCATGATCCCCTCTGCTGCCGCTGACAAGGCGCGTTTGCGCCGCGAGATTCGCCTGGCGCGCAAAGCCATTCCTGCCGCACAACGCCATCGCGCCGAAAAGGCGATCAGCCGTCATGCCCGCCGTTTTTTCCGCCATGGCCGCCGCATCGGCGCCTATGTCGCCACCGGCTCGGAGCTGGGGCTGGACGCACTGATGGAGCGCGCGCTGGCGCACGGCTGCCGCGTGGCGCTGCCGGCGCTGCCGCTGCGCGGGCGCAAGATGCTGTTCTCGGTGCTGGATGCGCGCGGGCGCTGGTATCACAACCGCTACGGCATTCCGGAATTCGACGGCGCCAACTGGCGCGCCCGTGATCTGGAGATACTGTTCGTGCCGCTGCTGGCGGTGGACGAGCAGGGCTACCGCATGGGGCAGGGCGGGGGCTTTTACGACACCACGCTGGCCTATCTCAACGGCTTTCGCCGCTGGCGGCGGCCGTTGCTGGTTGGCGTCGCCTTCGACTGCCAGCGGGTGGCGGCGGTGCCGAAAGAGGCGTGGGACGTGCAGCTGGATTATCTGCTGACCGAGTCCGGCCTGATCCGTTACCGGCGCCTGGCGGCACCGGCGTAATCCGGCCGGCGGTTGCCGGTGCGGCGCTGCTTAGCGGCAGTTGCCTTTCTTGGCCTGACCCGGCGGGCAGAACGAATCGCTGCCGCGATGGCCGTCGCCGATCTCGATTTCCAGCGGCTTGATTTCGATCGGCTTCACCGACACGCGCGGGCCGCTGATGGTACAGGCGGCAAGTAGTAGCGTCAGGCTGGCAAACAGGACTGTTTTCATGACATTGTCTCTTGGATGGTGGGGGGAATGTCGCATTATATGGCATCGCGTCCGGTGGCGAGCACCGGCGCCGGAGAGTGGAATGGCGTACTGGTTGATGAAGTCGGAGCCGGACGAGGTGGGCATCGACCACCTCGCGGCCAACCCTGACAAGCTGTTCGAGTGGACCGGGGTGCGCAATTACCAGGCGCGCAACTTCATGCGCGACCGGATGCAGCCGGGCGACCTGCTGCTGTTCTGGCATTCGTCCTGCCCGCAGCCGGGCATCGCCGGCATCGCCGAGGTGGCCAGCGCCGCGCACGCCGATTCCAGCCAGTTCGACCCCGCCAGCCCGTATTTCGATCCCAGGTCCGACCCGGCCAATCCGCGCTGGCAGTGCGTCGACGTGCGCTTCGTGCGCAAGACCGCGCTGCGGTCGCCGGCCGTCTTGCGCCAGCATCCGGCGCTGCTGGAGATGACGGTGTTGCAACGCGGCAACCGGCTGTCGATCACGCCGGTCACGCCGCAGCAATGGCATTACCTGATGGAGAACCTGCTCTGATGTTGTCGTTGACGCTGATTGCGGTATTGCTGGCCTGCGGCGTGGTCGCCGGCTTTCTCGCCGGCCTGCTCGGGGTCGGCGGCGGGCTGGTGATCGTGCCGGTGGTGGTCGGCGTGCTGGACGCCGCCGGCCTCGGCGGTAGCCATGTGCAGCATCTGGCGGTGGGCACCTCGCTGGCGGTGATGGTGTTCACCAGCTTTGCCAGCGTGCGCGCGCATCACAAGAAGGGTGCTGTGAACTGGGCCATCGTGCGCGGCATGGCGCCGGCGATGATGGTCGGCACCTTCGTCGGCAGCCTGCTGGCCGGCTGGATTCCCAGCAACGCGCTGCGCTGGTTCTTCGTGATTTACGCCTACGTGATCGGCGCGCAGATGTTCTTCGGCGCGGCACCGACCGCCAGCCGCGACATGCCGGGCATCGCCGGGCAGAGCGCCGCCGGCGGCGTGATCGGCATGGTGTCGAGCTGGGTCGGCATCGGCGGCGGCTCGATGAGCGTGCCATTCATGGGCTGGTGCAATGTGCGCATGCATACCGCCATCGCCACCAGCGCCGCGCTGGGCTGGCCGATCGCGGTGTCCGGCGCGCTGGGCTACCTGGCTGCCGGCTGGCAGACGCCTGGGCTGCCGTGGGGCGCGTTCGGCTTCATCTATCTGCCGGCGATGCTGGCGCTGATGCTGATGACGGTGCTGTGCGCGCCGCTGGGCGCCCGCGCTGCCCACGCGCTGCCGGTGGCGAAGCTGAAAAAGGGCTTTGCGCTGCTGATGGCGGTGATGGCCAGCGAGATGCTGCTCGGCCTGCTGCGCCAGGGCTGAGACCGGCGTTGCGGCCAACCTTTTCCGTGCAGCGCTTCGCGGCGATGGCAACTCGCCGCTATAATGTTGCGATTGAATTTTCACGCTTTTTTGCGCCTAGAGATCCCCATGCAAGAACAATACAGCCCGCGCGAGCTTGAAGCCGCCGCCCAGCAGAAGTGGCAGGCTACCGCCGCCTTCAAAGCCGTCGAAGACAGCACCCGCCCGAAATACTACGCCTTGTCGATGTTCCCGTACCCGTCCGGCAAGCTGCACATGGGCCACGTGCGCAACTACACCATCACCGACGTGCTGGCCCGCTTCAAGCGTGCGCAGGGTTTCAACGTGCTGCAGCCGATGGGCTGGGATGCCTTCGGTCTGCCGGCGGAAAACGCGGCGATGAAGAACGGCGGCGCGCCGGCGGCGTGGACCTACGCCAACATCGAGTACATGAAGAAGCAGCTGGACAGCCTCGGCTTTGCCTTGGACTGGGACCGCGAGCTGGCCACCTGCAAGCCGGACTACTACCGCTGGGAGCAGTGGCTGTTCACCCGCCTGTTCCAGAAGGGCATCATCTACAAGAAAAACGGCGTGGTGAACTGGGACCCGGTGGACCAGACCGTGCTGGCCAACGAGCAGGTGGTCGACGGCCGCGGCTGGCGCTCCGGCGCGCTGGTGGAAAAGCGCGAAATCCCGATGTACTACTTCGCCATCACCAAGTACGCCGACGAGCTGCTGAATGATCTGGACAAGCTGGACGGCTGGCCGGAACAGGTGAAGACCATGCAGCGCAACTGGATCGGCAAGAGCTTCGGCGCCGACGTGTCCTTTGCCTACGATGTGGACAGCATCGGCCACGACGGCGTGATGAAGGTGTACACCACCCGTCCGGACACGCTGATGGGCGCCACCTACGTCGCCGTCGCCGCCGAGCACCCGCTGGCGACGCAGGCCGCTGCGGCCAACCCTGCGCTGCAGGCTTTCATCGCCGAGTGCAAGGCCGGCTCCGTGGCCGAGGCCGACGTGGCCAAGATGGAGAAGAAGGGCGTCGATACCGGCCTGTTCGTCATCCACCCGCTGACCGGCGCCAAGCTGCCGGTGTGGATCGCCAACTACGTGCTGTGGGGCTACGGCGAAGGCGCGGTGATGGCGGTGCCGGCGCACGACGAGCGCGACTTCGAATTCGCCAACAAGTACCAGCTGACTATCACCCAGGTGTATGCCCCAGCCGCCGGCGAAGACAACTTCGACGCCAGCCAGTGGCAAGACTGGTACGGCGCCAAGGAAGGCCTCTTCACCGTGAACAGCGGCAAGTACGACGGCCTGGAGTTCGCGGCCGCCTTCGACGCCATCGTCGCCGATCTGGAAGCCAAGTCCACCGGTGCCAAGAAGACCCAGTACCGCCTGCGCGACTGGGGCATCAGCCGCCAGCGCTACTGGGGCTGCCCGATCCCGATCATCCACTGCCCGTGCTGCGGCGACGTGCCGGTACCGGCCGAGCAGCTGCCGGTGGTACTGCCGGAGAACGTGATTCCGGATGGCGCCGGTTCGCCGCTCGCCAGGATGCCGGAATTTTACGAAACCACCTGCCCGACTTGCGGCGGCGCGGCCAAGCGCGAAACCGACACCATGGACACCTTCGTGGAGTCCAGCTGGTACTACGCGCGCTACGCCAGCCCGGCTTGCGACACCGCGATGCTGGACAAGCATGCGGCCAACTACTGGCTGCAGGTCGACCAGTACGTGGGCGGCATCGAACACGCCATCCTGCACCTGCTGTACGCGCGCTTCTTCCACAAGCTGATGCGCGACGAAGGCCTGGTGGACAGCGACGAGCCGTTCAAGAGCCTGCTGACGCAGGGCATGGTGATCTGCGAGACCTTCTACCGCGACCTGCCGAATGGTTCGAAAGACTGGATCGCGCCGCAGGACGTGGTGCTGGAACGCGACGCCAAGGGCAAGATCACCGGTGCCACCCACCGCGTGGACGGCCAGCCGGTGATCGTGGGCGGTGTGGAGAAGATGTCCAAGTCCAAGAACAACGGCGTCGATCCGCAGGAATTCATCGAGAACTACGGCGCCGATACCGCGCGCCTGTTCATGATGTTCGCCGCACCGCCGGAGCAGTCGCTGGAATGGTCGGACGCCGGCGTGGAGGGCGCGTTCCGCTTCCTGAAACGGCTGTGGAAACTCAGCCGCGAGCACGTGGCCGCCGGCATCACCACCGCTTACGCCGGTGGCGAGCTGAACGCCAGCCAGAAAGAGCTGCGCTTCAAGCTGCACAGCACCATCCAGAAAGTGGCCGACGACTACGGTCGCCGTCTGCAGTTCAACACCGCCATCGCCGCGGTGATGGAGCTGCTGAACACCTACGACAAGGCCGATACCGGTGGTGACCTTGGCCGCGCGGTGGCGCAGGAAGTGCTGGAAGCGGTCACCGTGCTGCTGTCGCCGATCGTGCCGCACATCACCGAGGCGATCTGGAGCGCGCTGCGCCCGGGCACCGAGCTGCTGGCGCAAGCCTGGCCGCAGGTGGACGAGAGCGCGCTGGTGAAGAGCGAGATCGAGCTGATGGTGCAGGTGTGCGGCAAGCTGCGCGGCAGCGTCACCGTCGCCGCCGACGCCGGCCGTGACGTGATCGAAGCCGCCGCGCTGGCCCACGACAACGTGATCAAGTTCATGGAAGGCAAGCCAGCCAAGAAGATCATCGTGGTGCCGGGCCGCCTGGTGAACATCGTCGTTTAATCCTGCTAGTGTAGTGCTGCGTTCTTGATGGAACTTGAAATCAGCTTGAAACCCGCATGGATATTGGTTTTCATATGTTTCAAATAGCGTGAAACACTACACTAGCAACGCGCCGCAACGCAACAAGGCGGCTGATGGTATGCCCGTCAGCCGCCTTGTCACCGCGGCGCACACCGGAGTGTCGCATGAACCGACTGATCAAGAACACGCTGCTGGCCGGCGCCCTGCTGGCGCTGAGCGCCTGCGGCTTTCACCTGCGCGGGCTGTCGGCACCGCTGACACCGCTGCCGTTTGCCAGCATCGCCATCCAGCAGGCAGGGAACCTCGCCGAGCCGCTGCAAAGCGCGCTGCAGCGCGACGGCCGCGTGCAGCTGCAAAGCCGCGCTGCCGACGCCGAGCTGGTGCTGACTATCGACAGCACCGCCAATGCCAAGGACATCCTGACCATCAACCGCGGCGGCAAGGTCAACGAATACCTGCTCACCTACCGTGTCGAGGCCAGCGTGCAGCGCAAGGGCGACGAGCAGCCGCTGCCGCTGACGGTGGTGGTGCGCCGCGAGCTGACGTACAGCGACAGCGCGGTGCTGGGCAAGGAGCGCGAGGAAGCGCTGTTGCTGGAAGACATGCGCCGCGATGCCGCCGAGCAGCTGATGCACCGTCTGGCCTACCTGCCGAAACCGGGCCATGCCAGCACTAAGCCCTGATGCCTTTGTCACGCAGCTGGCGCGCGGTCTGGCGCCGCTGTACGTGATCCACGGCGAGGAAGCGCTGCTGGCGCTGGAGGCGGCCGACGCGCTGCGCCGCCGCGCCCGCCAGGCCGGCTATGCCGAGCGCGAGGTGCTGACGGTGGAGGGCGCGCACTTCGACTGGTCGCAGCTGACTGACGCGATGAGCAGCGTGTCGCTGTTTGCCAGCCTCAAACTGCTGGAAATCCGCATTCCCGGCGGCAAGCCGGGGCTGGAGGGCGGCGAGGCGCTGCAAAGGTTGGCCGCAAGCCCGCCGCCGGACACCATCACCCTGCTGCAACTGCCCAAGCTGGACCGCAGCCAGCAGAAGAGCAAGTGGTTTGCCGCGCTGGAAAAGAGCGCGGTGATCACCGAGGCGAAACCGGTGGCGCGCGGCGAGCTGCCGGCGTGGATCGCGCGGCGGCTGCAGCGCCAGGGCCAGAGCCTGAACCACGACGCGGCCAGCTTCTTTGCCGACCGCGTCGAGGGCAACCTGCTGGCGGCGAAGCAGGAGATCGACAAGCTGGCGCTGCTGTACCCGCAGGGCGAGCTGAGCCTGGCCGACATCCGCGACGCGGTGGCCAACGTGGCGCGCTTCGACGTCTTTCATTTGTCCGAGAGCTGGCTGGCCGGCGACGTGGCACGCGCCGCGCGCATGCTGGACGGGCTGGAGGCGGAGGGCGAGGCGCCGGTGCTGGTGTTGTGGTCGTTCACCGAGGACGTGCGCATGCTGATCAAGCTCGGCCGCGGCCTGAAGGACGGCCGCAGCGTGCGCGACATGGCGGGTGAGTTGCGGCTGTGGGGCGACAAGCAGCGGCTGGCGGAGCCGGCGCTGAAACGCATCGGCGGCGCGCGGCTGATGCAGGCGCTGACCGAGTGCGCGCGCATCGACCGCCAGATCAAGGGCGTGGCGCAGGGCGACGCCTGGCACAGCCTGAAACGGCTGGCCGCCAGCCTCGCCGCGCGCTGAGTTGCCACGCATCTGCCAAGCAAAAGCCCCTGTCCGCGGACAGGGGCTTTTGTTTGTGGCGGCCGCCTTACAGCGGGTAGCGCGGCGGCGGCAGGATCAGCTGGAAGCGCGGCTGGCGTACGGGCACCAGCGGCTGGCCGGCGCGCGACTCGTAGGACGCCAGCACCTTGGCCACGTATTCGCGGGTTTCGCGATACGGCGGGATGGTGTTGCGGTACTTGCCGACCGCACCCTCGCCGGCGTTGTAGGCGGCGATCACCAGCGTCATGTCCTGCTTGAAGTGGCCCTGCAGGAAGCGCAGGTAACGCGCGCCGCCGCGCAGGCTCTGCAGCGGGTCGGCCCGGTTGCGCACCCCGAAGCGGGCGGCGGTGTCCGGCATCAGCTGCATCAGGCCCTGCGCGCCTTTGGGCGAGGTCGCTCCCGGGTTGTAGCCGGATTCGACGGTGACGATGGCGTGCAGCAGCTGCGGGTCCAGCTGGTGTTCGCGCGCCACCTGGTGGATCAGCTTGCTGAACAGCGCCGCCTGTTGCCGGTTGTAGCCCGGCGCCTTGACGTCCGGCACCGCATCGCCGCGCGTCTCGGGGACCGGCGGCGCCTCCGGCTGGGCATCGAAGCTGAGGGTGGCGCCAAGGCCGGGGCGTACCGCGTCGGCGAGGTAATCATCGGCAGGCTGGGGGGAGAGGGCCAGTGCATGGCTGCTGGCCAGCAGCATTGCCGGCAGTAACAGGCGGTTCGTCATGATGTAAAGAACTCGGGCTCAGGTTAAAGGAGCGATAACCTCATGTTACTGATCGGATTGACCATTTTCCAGTTCAAACCGTAGTGGCCGTAACGGTCTTTTTTATGCTTTTGGATTATGTCGAGCAGGGGCAAGGCGCTGGGCGGAATCGGCCCTTTTGGAATTTGTTGTAAAAGTGTTTAAATCAAATACGGAAAATCGAACGGCGCGCCGTGGCGCAACTTGAGGACGGGGGCCGCCTTGCAGGAATAACGGCTCCTGCTTTGCGGCCGGTCAAACCCTGTCGCGCTTCTGCCGCTCAGGAATGAGGCGCCTGCGGCGCCCGTTTCCGGATCGCGACACCGGCTCGCAGGCGGCATGAGGCTGCGGCCAACGTTGGCCGCAACCGGCGCCCTATTCGCGGTGGTAGGGGTGGTTGTTGAGGATGGAGTAGGCGCGGTACAGCTGCTCGGCCAGCAGCACGCGCACCATGCCGTGCGGCAGCGTCATCGCCGACAGCTGCAACATGATGTCGGCGCGTGCCTTCAGCTCCTGTGACAGGCCGTCGGCGCCGCCGATGACGATGCAGATGTCGTCGCCGCCGGCCATCCATTCCTTCATCGCGCCGGCCAGCTGCACCGAGGTCCAGTTCTTGCCGCGCTCGTCGAGGATAATCAGCTTGCTGCGCGGCGGGATGGCGGCCACGATGCGCTCGTGCTCGGCGGCGATGCCTTTCTCGGCGGTGACGCCGCCGCCGCGCTTCTCCGGCTTGATCTCTTTCAGCTCGAAGCTGATGTCGCGGCCGAAGCGCTTGGCGTAGTCGTTGAACGCTTCGTCCACCCAGCGCGGCATCTTGGTGCCGACGGCCAGCAGGGTAATTTTCATGGCAGGGCTACAGGGGCAAAAGGTTGGCCGCAAAGCACAACGCACCGCCTGGGCGGTGCGCTTGCGGTCACGGCAGGGCGGGGCTTATTCCGCGGTGGCGTCCCACGGACGGCCGCCGACCGGCACGAAGGACGGCTTCTGGCCGCCCCACAGTGCCTCGATGTCGTAGTAGTCGCGTACCGCCGGCAGCATCACGTGGACGACCACGTCGCCGGCATCGACCAGTACCCACTCGCCGCTCTCGTGGCCTTCGGTGCCGACGATGTCGACGCCGGCGGCCTTCAGGTCCACCGCCACGTTGTTGGCCAGCGCCTTCACCTGACGGTTGGAGTCGCCGGTGGCGACGATCAGGTGCGAGAACAGCGAGGTCAGCTTGCTGGTGTCCAGCGACACGATGTTTTTACCTTTAACGTCTTCCAGCGCGTTGATGGCCAGTTTGACGATTTCTTGAACTTCCATGTGCATCCTTGATATTCGGTGTCAGGGGACGTGGCGACGCGTCAGCGCCCGGCGTGGCCAGAGGTTCCGCAAAAGAGCAAACGGCCGGCAACCGCCGGCCAGTGCAAATCCTGCTTGCCGCCGCGTGTTGCGCGGCTGGTCTAGAACCTGTTCAAAGTCTCGCGAGCTCACGCGAGACAAGGCGAAAACGGCTGAGGAAGCGGAGTTTACACGGGGTAAATGAGCATTCCGAAGGCGTTTTTAACGCCGTATCGCCGAAGCGCAGCAGACCTTGAACGGTTCTTAGCGGTATAGCCGGTGCTGGCGGATATAGGCCAGCACCGCCGGTGGCAGCAGCGCGCTGCAGTCCTGCCCCGTCGCCAGTTGCTGGCGGATGGCGGTGGCAGAGAGGGTGATGGGCGGCAAGTCCAAGGCGCGGATTGTACCGGAAGGCGTTCGATTTGAAAAATCAGATACTTGCCGTGTCTGCCACAGGGCGGCGACGGCCGGATCGAGCTTGGCCGCAACAAAGCCGGGGCGGATGGCGACGGCCAGATTGGCCAGCCGCAGCAGCTGCGGCCAACGTTGCCAGGTGTGCAGCCGTTGCAGCGAATCGCCGCCGATCAGGAACCACAGCTCGGCCTGGTCGCCCAGCTCGTCGCGCAGCTCCTGCAGCGTGTCGACGGTGTAGGCGGGGCGCGCGCGGCGCACCTCGCGCTCGTCGCTGACCAGGCCGGGCGCCTCGGTCGCCAGCGCCGCGTCCAGCATCGCCAGCCGCTGTCCGGCGCTGGCGTGCGGGGCGTGCTCGCGGTGGTAGGGCTGGCCGGCCGGGATCAGCCGCACTTCGTTCAGCGCCAGCTGGTCGCGGAAGGCGCGTGCCAGGCGCAGGTGGGCGGCGTGCAGCGGGTCGAAGGTGCCGCCGAACACGCCGATGCGCGGCGGGTGCTCAGCCGGGCTGATAGCCATCAATGATCACGTCCAGCTTGCCGGTGGCCGGATGGATGACCAGGCCGTGCACCGGGATGTCTTTCGGCATCAGAGGATGGCTGCGGATGGTGGCCACGGTGTGGCGCACGCTGTCCTGCACGTTGTCGAAGCCCTTCAGCCAGCTGTCCAGGTCGATGCCGGCGCCGCGCAGGGTGGCGATGGTTTCCGCCGACACGCCGCGTTCCTGCGCATGGTCCAGGATGCGGCTCGGGTCGATGGCGCGCATGCCGCAGTCGTGGTGGGCGACGATGCAGATTTCCTCGGCGCGCAGCTCGTACACTGCCACCAGCAGGCTGCGCATCACCGATCCCCACTGGTGGGTGACCAGCGCGCCGGCGTTCTTGATCAGCTTGAAGTCGCCGTTTTTCAGACCCATCGCCTTGGGTAGCAGTTCTACCAGCCGCGCGTCCATGCACGACAGCACGACCAGGTTCTTGTCCGGGAATTTGTCGGTACTGAATTGCTCGTATTCGCGCGCCTCGACAAAGGCGCGGTTGTGTTCCAGCAAGTTGTTAAGCAGGCCCATGGTGTTCTCCTGTCTTGAAGTGTGCCCGCGGGTAGCAGGCAGGGGCACGGGATTGGTGTGTTTGCTCTATCGGGGTCGGGCGCCATGCTACCACGGGTTTTGGCGACGGTCTCGTGCCGCGCGCGGGCGGCCTGGCCACGTGACGGGCAGGGTTTTGCGCGGCGCCCGGCCGTGCCGTTGCGGGCCGCGCACTCATCCTGGCGCCCCCTGGCGGCGATCGGCCAGCCACTGTTCCAGATAGTGGATGCTGGTGCCGCCGGCGATGAAGCCGGGGTCGTTGAACAGCAGCTGGTGCAGCGGAATATTGGTGCTGATGCCGCTGATGTTCAGCTCGCGCAGCGCCCCGCGCATGCGCGCCATCGCCTGCGCGCGGTCGTCACCGTGGGCGATCAGCTTGCCGATCATCGAATCATAGTGCGGCGGCACCTGATAGCCCTGGTAGATGTGCGAATCGATGCGGATGCCGGGGCCGCCGGCGGGATGGTAATGTGCGATGCGTCCCGGCGACGGGATGAAGCTGAACGCATCCTCGGCGTTGAGGCGGCATTCCATCGCGTGGCCGCGCAGCACCACCTGTGCCTGCGTGTAGCGCAGCGGCAGGCCGGCGGCGACGCGGATCTGCTCCTGCACGATGTCGATGCCGGTGATCATCTCGGTCACCGGGTGCTCCACCTGCACGCGGGTGTTCATTTCGATGAAATAGAACTCGCCGTCCTGGTACAGGAATTCGAAGGTGCCGGCGCCGCGGTAGCCGATGCGGCGGCAGGCGTCGGCACAGGCTTCGCCGATGCGCTGGCGCTGGGCGGCGCTGATGCCGGGGGCGGGCGCCTCCTCGATCACCTTCTGGTGGCGGCGTTGCAGCGAGCAGTCGCGCTCGCCCAGATGCACGGCGTTGCCGTGCTGATCGGCCAGGATCTGGATCTCGATGTGGCGCGGCGCCGGCAGGTATTGCTCCAGGTATACGCTGGCGTTGCCGAAGGCGGCGTCGGCCTCGCGCTGCGTGATCCGGATCGCGTCCAGCAGCTCGCCGGCCTGCCGCACCACGCGCATGCCGCGGCCGCCACCGCCGGCGGCAGCCTTGATCAGCACCGGATAGCCGATCTTGCCGGCGATCCTTAGCACCGCCTTGTCGTTGTCCGGCAGCGCGCCATCGGAGCCGGGCACGCACGGCACCCCGGCGGCGATCATCGCCTGCCTGGCCGACACCTTGTCGCCCATCAGGCGGATGGTGTCGGCGCGCGGGCCTATGAACACGAAGCCGGACTCCTCCACGCACTGCGAAAAGGCGGCGTTTTCCGACAGGAAACCGTAGCCGGGGTGGATCGCCTGCGCGCGGGTGACCTCGGCGGCGGCGATGATGGATGGCATGTGCAGGTAGCTCCTGGCCGACGGGGCCGGGCCGATGCACACCGACTCGTCGGACAGCTTCACGTACTTGGCATCGCGGTCGGCCTCGGAGTGCGCCACCACCGTCTTGATGCCCAGCTCGTGGCAGGCGCGCAGCACGCGCAGCGCGATTTCGCCGCGGTTGGCGATCAGGATCTTGTCGAACATGGTTGGCCGCACTCCAGGCAAGGCGCCGCAGCGGGACGCCCGCGGCCGGCAGCCGGAGGCCGGCCGCTTCCTGCATCATGAGACAGGCGGCGGCGGGCAGCGTTCGGCTTGCGGCCAACGTTGGCCGCAATTACCAGCGCGAGTGGTGGTCTTCGGTGACGCCGAGCAGCTGCGACACCTCGTGCGCGACGCCGGTGTGCGGGTGGATGATGCGGCCGCTGAAGCAGCCGATCGGCTGCAGGTAGCGGCTGGCGGCAATCAGCAGCTCCTGCTCCTGCTGGCGCACGCCTTCCGGGGTGAAGGTCAGCGCCACCGCGCCGTCGTCGGTGCGGATCTGCCACGGCGCCAGCGGCTGCGTGGCGTCGAAGTCGAAGCGGGCGGCGCCGACGCGGTGCGGCACGCCGTCCAGCCACACCGCGTTTTCCGTGTCGCCCATATAACCCTGCTGCAGATTGAAGCCGATGCGCCGGTCGTGGGCGCTGGCCCAGCGCCACGCGGTGTCGCGCGCCAGCAGGCCGTTGGAGGCGTCGAGGCTGGCGATGGCGTCGTCCAGCACCAGCTGCCGGCCGCCGCAGTCGGCAAAGCCGCTGATGCTCAGTGCGCTGCTCTTGTGGGTGGCGTGCGCCAGCCAGTTGCCGGGGGCGATGGCGACCAGCACGCTGTGCGGCGCCGGCAGCGCGATGTGCGCCGCCAGCCGCAGCGCCGGGGTGTTGATGGTCAGCTCCAGGCGGCCGTCGGCGCGGCGGAAGGCGATGCAGTCCTTGCCCTGGCGGAAGGTGGCGTCGCCGAAGCTGCGGTTTTCGATGCGGGTGGAGATCAGCGGCAGGCCGTTGCTGCTGAAGCTGGCGACCAGCTCGCGGCGGCGGCGGTCGAACAGGTAGGCAAAGGCGCTGCCGCACCAGCCGGTATCGACCACCGCCACGCCGATGAAGAAGTCGGCGTGGCCGATGGCGGCGTATTGCCAGCGCTTGTGGTGCAGCTGGCGCGTCAGTTGCTTGGCCAGCGGCGCCTTCAGCGCGCGCCAGGACAATTGCTCGACGGTGCCGCGGTACATGCCGAAGGCCGGCACGCCGCGTTCGTGCACCAGTCGTGCCGGTGCCGGAGGCAAGGGATAGGGGTCCATTAGGGTACGGGTCGCCGTGCGCCCGATGTCGTCACGATGGCTGCAGTTTACAGCAGATTCAGCGGAATCTTTAAGTAGGCGGTGCCATTGTCCTCGGCCGGCGGCAGCTGGCCGGCGCGGATATTGACCTGGATCGCCGGCAGGATCAGCACCGGCATCGCCAGTGTTGCGTCGCGCGCCTCGCGCAGCTGCACGAAGTCGGCCTCGCTGATACCGTCGTGGACGTGGATGTTGTGCGCGCGCTGCTCGGCCACCGTGCACTGCCACTGCGGCGCGCGCCCTTCCGGCGGGTAGTCGTGGCACATGAACAGCCGGGTGTGGTCGGGATGCGACAGCAGCCGGCGGATGGAGCGGTACAGGGTCGCGGCGTCGCCGCCGGGGAAGTCGCAGCGCGCGGTGCCGACATCGGGCAGGAACAGGGTGTCGCCGACAAAGATCGTGTCGCCGATGTGGTAGGCCATGTCGGCCGGGGTGTGGCCGGGCACCGCGATGGCCTGTGCCTGCAGCCGGCCGATGGCAAAGGTGTCGCCATCGGCAAAAAGATGGTCAAATTGCCGGCCGTCGGTGGCGAAGCCGGGTTCGAGATTGAAAATGTCCTTGAACACGCGCTGCACGCCGCCGATCCGGTCGCCGATGGCGATGCGGCCGCCCAGTTGCCGTTGCAGGTAGGCGGCGGCGGACAGGTGGTCGGCGTGGGCGTGGGTCTCGATGATCCAGTCCAGCGTCAGCCGCTGTTCGTGCACGAAGGTCAGCAGCCGGTCTGCGGCGGCGGCGGCGGTGCGCCCGGACTTGGGGTCGTAGTCCAGCACCGGGTCGATGATCGCCGCGTGGCCGCCCGGCTGGTCGTACACCACATAGCTGACGGTCCGGGTGACGGGATCGAAACCGGCGTGGACTTGGGGGTTCATCGTGACTCCTGGTGGCGGAATGGCAGTGCAATCAATATATTGCGTTACATTATATTTGTAAATATAATAAAAACGCGCTGCGATAAAATAACAAGACAGACAGGAGGAAGTACCCACCATGGATCTGAGCATCCTGCATGACAACGCGTCACGCGCCACCAGCCTGCTGAAAAGCCTGGCCAACGAAGACCGGCTGCTGCTGCTGTGCCAGCTGGTGGATGGCGAGAAGAGCGTGTCCGAGCTGGAACGGCTGACCGGCATCCGCCAGCCGACGCTGTCGCAGCAGCTGGGCGTGCTGCGCAACGAGGCGGTGGTCAACACCCGGCGCGAGGGCAAGTGGATCTACTACAGTGTAGCCAGCCGGGAGGCAATGGCCATTCTCGGCACGCTGCACGGCCTGTTTTGTGGCGACGACGCGGGGTCGCAGGCACCGCCGCCCTGACACCTTAAGGAGTAAAGCATGAACATCATCTGGAATCCGGCTGCACTGCTGGCGGCACTGGCCGGCGGCGTGCTGATCGGGCTGGCCGCGGCGTGGATGGCGCTGGGGCTGGGACGCATCGCCGGCATCAGCGGCCTGCTGGGCGGCCTGGTCGACGGCGCGCCGCACCGCACCGTGCACGCTGCCTTTGTCGGTGGCCTGCTGCTGGCACCGGCGCTGTACCTGTTGCTGCGCGGCGAGCTGCCGGCGGTCAAGATGATGGCCGATACCCCGCAGCTGCTGCTGGCCGGGCTGCTGGTCGGCATCGGCACCCGCTTTGCCTCCGGCTGCACCAGCGGCCACGGCGTCTGCGGCCTGTCGCGGCTGTCGCCGCGCTCGCTGGTGGCGACGCTGTCGTTCATGGGGGCCGGCTTTGCCGCGGTCTACCTGCTGCGCCACCTGCTGGTGTGAGGAGAGCATCATGAAACATCGTGCACAAGCGGGGCAGGCGTTCGCCATCGGCCTGCTGTTCGGCGTCGGCCTGCTGCTGTCCGGGATGAGCAATCCGCAGAAGGTGATCGGTTTTCTCGATCTCGCCGGGGCCTGGGATCCGTCGCTGGCGCTGGTGATGGGCGGCGCCATTGCCGTCGGCCTGCCGCTGTTCCGCCTCGCCGAGTCGCGCAGCCATCGCCAGCTGCCGTCGTGGTCGGGCGCGCCCATCCACCTGCCGGGCAAGAGCGGCATCACGCCGCGGCTGGTGCTGGGCAGTATGTTGTTCGGCATCGGCTGGGGCATCGCCGGCATCTGTCCCGGCCCGGGGCTGGTGCTGCTGGGCAGCCTGCAATGGCCGGGGCTGCTGTTCGTGCTGGCGATGGTGGCGGGCATGCTGTTGTTCCGGCCGCTGGACAAAGCGCTGTCGCGATGAACTGGCTGCCGCGCTGGCTGCGCCACTACCGCCGTGCCGACCTGCCCGGCGATGTCAGCGCCGGGGTGATCGTCACCCTGCTGCTGGTGCCGCAGGGGCTGGCCTATGCGCTGGTGGCCGGCCTGCCGCCGGAAGCCGGCCTCTACGCCAGCCTGCTGCCGCTGCTGCTGTACGCGTTCAGCGGCGGCAGCCACGCGCAGTCGGTGGGGCCGATGGCGGTGACCTCGCTGCTGGTGGCGGCGACGCTGTCAAGGTTGGCCGCAGCCGGCAGCGACGACTACCTGCTGGCCGCCATCTGGCTGGCGCTGCTGTCCGGCGCCATGCTGTTCCTGTTCGGCCTGCTGCGCCTGGGCTTTCTGGCCGACGCGCTGTCGCAACCGGTGCTGGCCGGCTTCACCGCCGCCTCGGCGCTGTTGATCGTGCTGTCGCAGCTGGCGCCGCTGGCCGGCTTCCGCGCCGGCGGTGCCAGCCTGCCGGACATCGCGCAGGCCTTCCTCGCCCATGTCGCGGCGCTCAATCCGCTGGCGCTGCTGCTGGGGCTGGCGGCGCTGCTGGTGCTGGTGCTGGCGCGGCGCTATCTGGCGTCGTTGCTGCACGCGCTGGGGCTGGCATCCGGCGTGGCGCGCACGCTGTCGCGCACCGCGCCGATGCTGGTGGTGCTGGGCGGCCTGCTGGCGGTGACGCTGGCTGGCTGGCAGGCGCGACTGCCGGTGGTCGGCGTGGTGCCCGGCGGGCTGCCGTCGCTGCGGCTGGCGGCGCTGCCGTCGCTGGGCCTCGCGCCGCTGGTGATGCCGGCCTTCTTCATCGCGCTGATCAACTACGTGCAGAGCCTGTCGGTGGCGCAGATGCTGGCCGCGCCGCGGCGCGAAACCATCGACCCGGACCGCGAGCTGCTGGCGCTGGGGCTGTGCAATCTCGGCGCCGGCCTTAGCGGCGGCTTTCCGGTCACCGGCGGCCTGACCCGCTCGGTGGTCAATGCCGACGCCGGCGCCAATACCCAGCTGGCGTCGCTGATCACCGCCGCGCTGATGGTGCTGCTGCTGAGCACCGCCACCTCGCTGCTGGCCAGCCTGCCGCTGGCGGTGCTGGCCGCCACCATCATCGCCTCGGTGGTGGTGATGATCGATTTCCGCACCCTGCGCGCCGCGTGGCGCACCGAACGCGCCGACGCGGTGGCATTTGCCGTCACCTTCCTGCTGGTGCTGGCGCTGGGCGTCGATGCCGGCATCGTCGCCGGGGTGGTGATCTCGCTGTCGGTGTGGCTGATGCGCAGCAGCCGGCCGCACATCGCGGTGCTGGGGCGGGTGCCCGGCACCGAGCACTTTCGCAACGTGCTGCGCTACCACACCGAGCCGCTGCCCGGCGTGCTGCTGCTGCGCGTCGACGAGAGCCTGTTCTTCGGCAATGCCCGCCACGTCGGCAATGCCATCGAGCAACTGGCCGCCGCCAGCCCGGACAGCCACAGCCTGCTGCTGGTGATGAGCGCGGTCAACCGCCTCGACATGACCGCGCTGGCTATGCTGGAGCGGCTGGACGACGGCCTCGCCGCGCGCGGCATCCGCCTGCACCTGGCCGAGGTCAAGGGCCCGGTGCTGGACGTGTGCAAGCGCGCCGGGCTGGCGGCGCGCTTCGACGGCCGCCTGCACCTGTCCACCCATATCGCCATCCAGCAGCTGTGTCCCGGCAGCGACTACCAGATCTGAAAACCACGCGCCGCGTGCAACTTACTGCCGCCGCTGGCTATCATAGCGGCATGAAACGACACTTCCGCCGTCCCTTGCTTGCCGCCAGCCTGCTCGCCACCCTGGCCGCGCCGCCGCTGTTCGCCGCCAACGACCTGCCCAGCCTGGGCACGGTGGCGGAGTCCGCCCTGCCGCAGGCGGAGGAAAACCGTATCGGCCGCGATATCCTGCGCTCGCTGCGCGGCGACGGTGACGTGATCGACGACGCCGAGGTCAACGCCTATCTCGCCGACCTCGGCGGGCGGCTGGCCGCTGGTGCGCAGCTGCCGGGGATGCGCTTCGCCTTCTTCGCCGTCAACGACCGCAGCATCAACGCCTTTGCGCTGCCCGGCGGCGTGATCGGCGTGCACAGCGGCCTGCTGCTGGCGACGCAGAGCGAGGGCGAGCTGGCCTCGGTGCTGGCGCACGAGATCGCCCACGTCAGCCAGCGCCACCTGGCGCGGATGCAGGAGGGCGAGGGCAACCGCCAGCTGCTGATGCTGGCGGCGATCCTGGCCGGAGTGCTGGCATCCAACGCGTCCAACGGCGACGTCAGCGCCGGCGTGATCAACGCCGGCGTCGGTCTCGCCGCCAGCCGCCAGCTGGCCTATTCGCGCGATTTCGAACGCGAGGCCGACCGCATCGGCATGCAGTACCTGACCGCCGCCGGCTTCGACGCGCGCAACATGGCCGGCTTTTTCGACCGCCTGCAGCAGACCCACCGCCACAACGACAACAACGCCTTCGGCTTTTTGCGCACCCACCCGCTGACCGGCGAGCGCGTCAGCGAGGCGCAGAACCGCGCGCAGGGCTACCCGCTGCGCATGCGCGCCGACAGCAGCGATTTCCTGCTGATGCGCGAGAAGCTGCGCCTGGCCACCCTCGGCGCCGCCGAGGCCGAGCGCCACTACCGCACCGCGCTGGCCGCCGGCCGCTTCCTGCAGCCGGGCGCCACCTACTACGGCCTGGCACGCGCGCTGCTGCAGCTGGGCCGCCACGACGAGGCGCAGCAGGCGCTGGCCAGCGCGCAGCGGCAGCTGCCGCCGCATCCGGCGCTGCTGCTGCTGGGCGGCGACATCCAGCGTGCTGCGGCCAACCTTGACGGCGCGCTGGCGCGCTATCAGCAGGCACTGCAGCAATTCCCGTCCAACGACGCGCTGTGGCTGGCGAACATCGACACCCTGCTGCAGGCGCGGCGCGGCGCCGAGGCGCGGCAGCAGATCGAGCTGGCGCTCAAGCGCACCCCCGACAACGCCGCGCTGTGGCGGCTGGCGGCGCGCAGCTACGGCGAGGGCGACGCACTGCGTTACCACGCCGCGCTGGGCCACGCGTTCTATATCGAACAGGAGTTTGAATCGGCGCGCATCCAGTACCAGCTCGCCAGCCGCGCCGGCGGCGACGATTTCTACCTGCGTTCCACCGTCGAAGCGCGTTTGCGCGAAATCGACAGCCAGCATCCGGCCAGGCCGCGCTGATGCCGGATCCGCGCCGGCCGCCATCCGCGCCGTGACTGGTGCTGCCCGTTCCCCTTCGTTCCGGCAATAATCGCAAAAAAACAACATATTGCAGTGCAATATCACTGGCGGAAAAGCCGAATTTGAGTGATATCCCTAATTGCCCACTTCGCGTGGAAATCGGCACGATTTACACTCTGCGCTATGTAAGAAACTTTTCACTTTCGCAAATTTTATTTGCGGAATTGTTCGATTATAATCCGCCGCAGTTCTGTAACGCCTTTACCAAGGCACCCAATGTCATGACAACAGACGCCGCCCAACCGGGTGGCGGACTGAAAATAAAAGTGAGGATGTGAGATGGCAGCAATCTACCCTGACGATATCGATCCGGTTGAAACCCACGAATGGACCGATGCGCTGGAGTCTGTACTGGACAGTGACGGCGCCGAGCGTGCCCATTTCTTGCTGGAAAAGATGGTCGAGCGTACCCGCCGCCGTGGCGCCCACCTGCCATTCGAAGCCACCACCGCATACCGGAACACCATCCCGGTCGGCAAGGAACAGAAATCGCCGGGCAACCACGAGATGGAGCACCGCATCCGCTCGATCAACCGCTGGAACGCGATGGCCATGGTGCTGCGCGCCGGCAAGAAAGACCTGGAGCTGGGCGGCCACATCGCGTCGTTCCAGTCCTCCGCCACCCTGTACGACGTCGGCTTCAACCACTTCTGGCGTGCGCACAACGACGAGCAGGAAGGCGATCTGGTGTACTTCCAGGGCCACATCGCCCCGGGCGTGTATGCCCGTGCCTATCTCGAAGGCCGCATCAGCGAGGCGCAGCTGGACAGCTTCCGCCAGGAAGTGGACGGTGGCGGCCTGCCATCCTATCCGCACCCGTGGCTGCTGGAAGACTTCTGGCAGTTCCCCACCGTATCGATGGGCCTGGGGCCGTTGATGGCCATCTACCAGGCGCGTTTCCTGAAGTACCTGGAAAGCCGCGGCCTGGCCAAGACCCCGGGTCGCAAGGTGTGGTGCTTCTGCGGCGACGGTGAGATGGACGAGCCGGAATCGCTGGGCGCGATCGCGCTGGCGGCACGTGAAGGCCTCGACAACCTGGTATTCGTGATCAACTGCAACCTGCAGCGTCTGGACGGCCCGGTGCGCGGTAACGGCAAGATCATCCAGGAACTGGAAGGCGACTTCCGCGGCTCCGGCTGGAACGTGATCAAGGTGGTGTGGGGCAGCCGCTGGGACCCGCTGCTGGCGATGGACAGCAAGGGCCTGCTGAAGAAGCGCATGGACGAATGTGTGGACGGTGACTACCAGACCTTCAAGTCCAAGGACGGCGCCTACGTTCGCGAACACTTCTTCGGCAAGTACCCGGAGCTGCGCGAAATGGTGGCCAATATGTCGGACGAGGAGATCTTTGCCCTCAACCGCGGCGGCCACGACCCGCACAAGGTATACGCGGCCTACCACGAAGCCACTCATAACGCCGGCGGCCGCCCGACCGTGATCCTGGCCAAGACCATCAAGGGCTACGGCATGGGCTCCAGCGGCGAAGCGCAGAACGTGGCCCACCAGGCCAAGAAAATGGCGCTGGACAACCTGCGCAAGTTCCGCGACCGCTTCGGCATTCCGGTCTCCGATGAAGACCTGCCGAATGCACCGTATTACAAGCCGGCCGAAGACAGCCCGGAAATGCAGTACATGCGCGAACGCCGTGCTGCCCTTGGCGGCTACCTGCCGGCACGCAAACCGGTGAAGGCACCGCTGGCGATCCCCGGCCTGCACCTGTTCGACAGCCTGCTTTCCGATTCCGGCGAGCGCGAGTTCTCCACCACCATGGCCTTCGTGCGTCAGCTGGGCATCCTGCTGAAAGACAAGAACATCGGCAAACAGATCGTGCCGATCGTGCCGGACGAATCGCGTACCTTCGGCATGGAAGGCATGTTCCGCCAGTACGGCATCTGGTCCACCCAGGGCCAGAACTACGTGCCGCAGGACGCCGACCAGCTGATGTTCTACAAGGAATCCAAGGACGGCCAGATGCTGCAGGAAGGCATCAACGAGCCTGGCGCGATGTCGTCGTGGATTGCGGCAGCGACCAGCTACGCCAACCACGGCATCCCGATGATACCGTTCTACATCTACTACTCGATGTTCGGTTTCCAGCGTATCGGCGACCTGGCCTGGGCAGCAGGCGACATGCGCGCCCGCGGCTTCATGCTGGGTGGCACCGCCGGCCGTACCACCCTGAACGGTGAGGGCCTGCAGCACGAAGACGGCCACAGCCACATCCAGGCCGGCCTGATCCCGAACTGCATCAGCTACGACCCGACCTTTGCCTACGAACTGGCGGTGATCCTGCAGGACGGCCTGAAGCGCATGTACGTGGAACAGCAGGATGTGTTCTATTACATCACCCTGATGAACGAGAACTACACCCACCCGGCGATGCCGCAGGGCGCCGAAGACGGCATCCTGAAGGGCATGTATTTGTTCAAGGACGGTGGCGACGCCGCGGTGAAGGTGCAGCTGATGGGCTCCGGCACCATCCTGCGCGAAGTGATTGCCGCCGCCGACCTGCTGCGCAACGACTTCGGCATCGCCTCCGACATCTGGAGCGTGACCTCCTTCAACGAGCTGCGCCGCGACGGCATGGAAGCGTCCCGCCACAACCTGCTGCACCCGGTAGGCGAGCAGCGCCTGTCCTACGTCGAGCAGCAGCTGGCCGGCCGTTCCGGCCCGGTGATCGCCGCCACCGACTACATCCGCAACTACGCCGACCAGATCCGTGAATACGTGCCTGGCCGTTACGTGGTGCTGGGGACCGACGGTTTTGGCCGCTCCGACAGCCGCGCCAAGCTGCGCGAGTTCTTCGAAGTGGATCGCCGCTACGTCGCCGTGGCCGCGCTGTCGGCACTGGCACGCGACGGCAAGATCGACGCCGCCCGCGTCCAGGAAGCCATCACCAAGTACGGTATCAACGTCGCCAAGCTGCCTAGCTGGAAGGTATAAGGCGCGGCCGTTGCGGCCAACCCTGATACCGGCGAAAGTCACCCGCGTGGCTTTCGCCGCTCCTGCAGCAGCGCGATCCGGCCGCCGCCAGACGGCAGCCGGGATACCAAGCCGAATGTTGGCGGAGCCCGCAGCCGGCAAGGCGCCACGCCTTGCCTGTCACGCGGGCCTCCGCCCTACGATGTGGATAGAGCCATGAGTAATCTGATCGAACTGAAAGTGCCCGATATCGGTGGGCACAACAACGTAGACGTCATCGAAGTCTTCATCCAGCCGGGCCAGACCGTCGCCGTTGACGACAGCCTGATCACCCTGGAAACCGACAAAGCCACCATGGAAGTACCGGCCGAAGCCGCCGGCGTGGTGAAGGAAGTGCGCGCCGTGCTCGGCGGCAAGATTTCCGAAGGCGACGTGATCGCCATCATCGAAGTCGGCGCCAGCGCCGCCGCGCCAGCCCCCGCTGCCGCGGTAGCCGCCCCGGTAGCGGCTGCGCCCGCGCCTGTAGCTGCACCTGCACCCGTTGCCGCACCAGTGGCTGCGGCCAACGTTGGCCGCAGCGAAATCCGCATCCCTGACATCGGCGGCCACAGCGGCGTCGACGTGATCGAGGTAGCGGTCAAGGTCGGTGACGAGATCAAGGTCGACGACAGCCTGATCACGCTGGAAACCGACAAGGCGACCATGGAAGTGCCGGCCACCGCCGCCGGCCGCGTGGTGGAAGTGAAAGTGAAAGTGGGCGACAAGGCCAGCGAAGGCGACCTGATCGTGGTGGTCGAGGGTGCCGGCGCGGCCGCCGCACCAGCCGCCGCGGCGGCACCGGCACCGGCACCGGCTCCCGCGGCTGCCGCGCCAGTTGCTGCTGCCGCCCCGGCAGCGGTTGCCGCACCGGTAGCAACGCCAGTTGCCGCCGCCGTCGCTGCCGCCTTCAACGAAGCCGGCTTCGCCAAGTCGCACGCCGGCCCGTCGGTACGCAAGCTGGCGCGCGAACTGGGCGTGGACCTGTCCAAGGTGAAGGGTACCGGCCGCAAGGGCCGTATCGTCGAGGACGACGTGAAGGGCTTCGTCAAAGCCGTGCTGCAGAACCCGGCGGCACTGGCCCCGGCTGCCGCACCGGCAGGCAACGGTGGCGGTCTCGACCTGCTGCCGTGGCCGAAGGTGGACTTCGCCAAGTTCGGCCCGATCGAAACCAAGCCGCTGTCGCGCATCCAGAAGCTGTCCGGTGCCAACCTGTCGCGCAACTGGGTGATGATCCCGCACGTCACGTTCAACGACGACTGCGACATCACCGAGCTGGAAGAATTCCGCAAGACCATCGGCAAGGAATGGGAAAAGTCCGGCCTGAAGATCAGCCCGCTGGCCTTCATCATCAAGGCTGCCGCCGAGGCGCTGAAAGCCTTCCCGGCGTTCAACAGCTCGCTGGACGGCGACAACCTGGTGCTGAAGCAGTACTACCACATCGGCTTCGCCGCCGACACGCCGAACGGCCTGGTAGTACCGGTGATCAAGAACGTGGACCAGAAAGGCATCAAGCAGATCGCCAAGGAACTGACCGAGCTGTCCGCGCTGGCGCGTGACGGCAAGCTCAAGCCGACCGACATGCAGGGCGCGACCTTCACCATCTCCAGCCTGGGTGGCATCGGCGGTACCGGCTTCACGCCTATCGTCAACGCGCCGGAAGTGGCCATCCTCGGCGTGTGCAAGTCGCAGATCAAGCCGGTCTGGAACGGCAAGGAATTCGCGCCGCGCCTGATGTGCCCGCTGTCGCTGTCCTTCGACCACCGCGTGATCGACGGCGCCGCTGCCGCCCGCTTCACCGTGTACCTGGGCAAGCTGCTGTCCGACGTGCGCCGCCTGATCCTGTAATGGTCGCAGCCTGAAGGTTGGCCGCGGCCAACCTTCGGCTGCCAACAAGCCATCGTGCCGAATACCGGCGGCGTGCCCTGCGCGCCGCCACCACATGGATGTGAACCATGAGCAATCTGATTGAACTGAAAGTGCCGGACATCGGCGGCCACAGCAATGTGGACGTGATCGAAGTGTTCGTGAAAGTCGGCGACACCGTTGCCAAGGACGACAGCCTGATCACGCTGGAGACCGACAAGGCCACCATGGAAGTGCCGGCGGAACACGCCGGTGTGGTGAAGGAAGTGCGCACCGCCGTCGGCGGCAAGATCTCCGAAGGCGACGTGATCGTGGTGATCGAGGCTGCCGGCGCTGCCGCTGCGGCCAACCCTGCGCCTGCTGTTGCTCCGGCTGCGGCACCTGTTGCAGAAGCCAAGGCCGCGCCGGTCGCGGCTCCTGCTGCGGCCACGCACAGCGGCACCGCCGACATCGAGTGCGACGTGCTGGTACTGGGCGCCGGCCCTGGCGGCTACTCCGCCGCCTTCCGCGCCGCCGACCTGGGCCTGAAAGTGGTGCTGGTCGAGCGCTATGCCACCCTGGGCGGCGTGTGCCTGAACGTGGGCTGCATCCCGTCGAAAGCCTTGCTGCACAACGCGGCGGTGATCGACGAGGTGAAACACCTCGCCGCCAACGGCATCAAGTTTGCCGCGCCGGAAATCGACATCGACATGCTGCGTGGCTACAAGGAAAAGGTCATCGGCAAGCTGACCGGAGGCCTGGCCGGCATGGCCAAGGCGCGCAAGGTGCAAGTGGTGCGCGGCGTCGGCTCTTTCCTCGACCCGTACCACCTGCAGGTGGAAACCACCGAAGGCACAGGTCAGGACAAGACCGGTGCCAAGCAGACCATCAAGTTCAAGAACGCCATCATCGCCGCCGGTAGCCGCGTGGTGAACCTGCCGTTCATCCCGCAAGACCCGCGCATCGTCGATTCCACCGGCGCGCTGGAACTGAAAGCCGTACCGAACAAGATGCTGGTGATCGGCGGCGGCATCATCGGCCTGGAAATGGGCACCGTGTACTCCACGCTGGGCGCGCGCCTGGATGTGGTCGAGATGATGGACGGCCTGATGCAGGGTCCGGACCGTGATCTGGTCAAGGTATGGGAGAAGTACAACGCCCACCGCTTCGACAACATCATGACCGGCACCAAAACCGTAGCCGTAGAGGCCAAAGAAGATGGCATCTACGTGACCTTTGAAGGCGCGAAAGCCCCGGCCGAGCCGCAACGCTACGACCTGGTACTGGTCGCCGCCGGTCGCGCGCCGAATGGCAAGCTGATCGGTGCCGAAAACGCCGGCATCGCCGTGACCGACCGCGGCTTCATCGAGGTGGACAAGCAGCAACGCACCAACGTGCCACACATCTACGCCATCGGCGACATCGTCGGCCAGCCGATGCTGGCGCACAAGGCGGTGCACGAGGCGCACGTGGCGGCGGAAAACTGCGCCGGGCAGAAAGCCTACTTCGACGCGCGCGTGATTCCGGGTGTGGCCTACACCGATCCGGAAGTGGCGTGGGTCGGCGTGACCGAGGAATCAGCCAAGCGTGACGGCATCAAGATCGAAAAAGCGGTGTTCCCGTGGGCCGCCTCCGGCCGCGCCATCGCCAACGGTCGCGACGAAGGCTTCACCAAGCTGATCTTCGACGCCGAGACCCATCAGGTGATCGGCGGCGCCATCGTCGGCACCCACGCCGGCGACATGCTGGGCGAAATCTGCCTGGCCATCGAAATGGGCTGCGACGCCACCGACATCGGCAAGACCATCCATGCTCACCCGACCCTGGGCGAGAGCATCGGCATGGCCGCCGAAGTGGCACACGGCAGCTGCACCGACCTGCCGCCGCAGCGCAAGAAGTAAGCGTGTGAATGCGGCCAAGGTTGGCCGCAGGAGACGAGAAAGGGCAAGCCTGATGAGGGCTTGCCCTTTTGTCATTACGACAAAGCATGGTGTTTGGGCTTTTGTATGTAAGCGTCCGGCCCGCCCACCTTCCCAAACAGCTTAGTCGTTGCTTTGGGGGCGAAGC
>NZ_BMYP01000028.1 GCF_014652335.1 Vogesella fluminis
AAAACCTGATCATGGGGATTGGAGGGGGCGGTGGATAGGTGGACGGGCTGGACGCTTACAAAGCACTGATGTGGGAGCGATGGCGTAAAGGAGATTCGCTTCAACAGATTGCCCAGCTGTTTGATCGCAACCACTCATCGATCCAGCGGATACTGGCTGAGACCGGGGGCATTCAGCCAACGCCCAGGCACCGATCCCGGTTAGCACTGACGCTTGCCGAAAGGGAAGAGATTTCACGTGGGTTGGTCGCAGGTCGTTCGATCCGAGCAATCGCCGCCTTGCTCAAGCGCGCCCCTTCGAGCATCAGCCGGGAGATCAGGCGCAACGGAGGACCGGGAAACTACCGGGCCAACCAAGCGGAACAAGCAGCCTGGGAGCGGGCACGGCGCCCCAAGCTATGTAAGCTGGCAGCGAACCGAGGCCTGGCTGAGCTCGTGGCAAGCAAGCTGCAAATGCAATGGTCGCCAGAGCAAATTGCCGGATGGTTACGATATGTTCATCCTGGGGCTAGGGACAACCAAGTGTCACATGAGACCATTTATCGCAGCCTCTACATACAAGCGCGAGGCGCTCTGAAGAAAGAACTGTTGGCATACTTACGACGTGCGCGCGCCATGCGTCGTTCGCGGCATCACACGCAGAAGACGGACAACCATGGCCGAATTATCGATGCCGTTTCAATCAGCGAGCGTCCTGCAGCAGTTGAGGATCGAGCGGTGCCGGGGCATTGGGAAGGTGATTTACTGTGCGGTAGCGCCAACAGCCAGATTGCCACGCTGGTGGAACGCCAGACACGCTACGTGATGTTGGTGAAGGTGAAGGGCAAGGATACCGAGACGGTCGTTAGCGCCCTGATTGGGCATGCCCGGAAACTTCCCCAAGAGCTGTATCAATCGCTGACCTGGGATCGCGGCAAGGAGATGGCAGGTCACAAGCGATTCACCTTGGCCACCGACATTAAGGTCTATTTCTGTGATCCACAAAACCCTTGGCAGCGTGGAACGAACGAGAATACAAATGGGCTACTGAGGCAGTATTTCCCGAAAGGCGTTGATCTCTCTGCGTACTCGCAAGCTGAGCTCGACAAGGTGGCAAGGCAATTGAACGAGCGACCGAGGAAGACTCTCAACTACGAAACACCGGCTCAGCGGTTTCAGCAATGTGTTGCATCCACCGGTTGAATCCGCACCATGAAAGCGGCCACAAATGTATCTAGTACACGCGGGGTGAATCAGGGTTATAACTGCATGGCTGAAAGTCGCTCAATCCCGCACCAGACTTTTCGAGAGTAATGGGGATCGAAAAGGGAATGATATCCACCGGTGTGCCAGAAGACGACAGGACCCTCCAACTCTTTCTTTGCAGCAAGGTCAATGAGAGCAGCGACGGCTTTGGCGCTGTAGACCGGATCTACCAGGATACCTTCCGTTGTGGCGAGAAGATCTATCGCCTCCATTACCCCTGGAGCAGACAACCCGTAACCGTCCCCGAGATAGTCCTCGGTAAGATTGATGTCCTCACGCGTCAGCTCAAGCTGCGCGCCGATCAGACGCGCGCCACCCTGCGCAAAAGCGAGGTACTGGCCTGGTACATCGTCATATACCTCTCCGGCGACGACGATGCCCCTGATCGTGCTTGGCGAGCCGAAAAGTGCATTGCCCAGTACTAATCCGGAGTGGGTGCCACCCGATGAACTGGCGTGCAAGATGGTGCCAATCTCGCGCCCTTGCGAGGCCATTTGCTCATGTAGCTCAGCATATGCCAGAGCGAAGCCCAATGAGCTTCTCGCCGAAGCACAACCGATGGGCAGCCGGTAAACACGCTCCCCGGTATTCTCAAGTTCGGCCACGACGGCCTCAGCATGTTGTGCCAGCTCCGCCCAGCTTACATTACCGACAAAGCGCAGATTTGCGCCATACAAACCGTCCAGAAGCAGATTGCCTACCGCTTCACTTGGTTCGTCGTGGCACAGCACGAGTGTGCATTGCAGGCCTGTCGCTGCGGCAGCTGCGGCAACCGCACGCGCTGCATTGGAAAGGCGCGAGCCTTCGACAACTAGGTGTTTGGCTCCTTGTGCGATGGCGTAGGCAAGTTCGACTTCAAGTTTTCGCACCTTGTTGCCGGCCAAGCCAACCGTGCCGATGTCGTCACGTTTGCACCATACTTCGACGCCAAGTTTTGCGCTTAAACACTCAAGATGTTGCACGGGCGATGTAAAACCGCGCAAGTTGAGTCTGGGGAGTTGGGCTAATGTATCAAGCGCATTCATTTGAATACCTCCGGGTGGCCATGATTCAAGCGGGAAACGGATATGAAGGTTTCGCCTGACGCAAGCCAATGCGCTTCCTTCATGGAAACCATTGTGGTTGTGGCGGGCTAGGCTTATATAATGAAAATCAGACAACGCATACGAGGTTTCCGACAAGATGCCTGGTGCTAAAATTTCATATCCGTTCGGGGAGTCCCTGCCGCATTCGCTGGTTTTCCGGACGATGCGGCTGAACGAGGTGACGACCTACCCGACCGAGCGCCACGACTGGGGCGAATTTGTGTTCTCGTTCAGCGGCGTGATTGAACTGACCGTGGGAAGCCGTCAGTACCTGACGCCACCTCATTACGGTCTGTGGCTGCCTCCGCAGACAGAGCATGGGGCCAGTACGCGGTCAGAGGCTTGCTATTGTGTGCTGGACATTGCATCCGACCTCTGCGACAGGCTGCCGATGGCCGTATGTACGCTTGCTGTCGGTCCCATCATCAAGGCGATTCTGGCTGACCTGGTGGCGCGTCAGGTGGACTATCCACGTAACGACGACGACGAGCGACTGATGCAGGTACTGGTCGATCAGATGAGCCTGGCGCCACGCCAAGATACCTACCTGCCTATTTCGGGGGATCGGGCACTGAACCAGGTATTGGAAGCACTTTGCCAGCAGCCGGGGGATAATCGGTCGCTGGCGGAATGGGCAAGGATGGTCCATAGCACGGAACGCACCCTGTCACGGCGTTGCCAGCGCGATCTAGGTATGTCTTTTGTAGAGTGGCGGCAGCGACTGAGACTGGTGCGGGCGCTTTCAATGCTGGAGGATGGGCAGACGGTACAGGCGGTGGCTCTGGAGTTGGGCTACAGCACGTCATCTGCATTCATTGCGATGTTCCACCGCTTGATGGGGGCAACGCCTGATGAGTTTCGTAAACGAATCGTGCAGCTGTAGTCTGATCAGAGCGACGGACATGCTGTTACGAAGCTCATTGTTGAATCGTCTGAAGTAGCAAAATGACCGGTTTTCGTGCCGGTATCATAAGGCAGCTTTATAACAAGAAGCAGCCATTCCAGACTTCAGTCATACACGGCTGCTTTGGCCGACGAACTGCCGTTCGATCCGCATCATCAAAACCAAGCAATCTCAAACGAAAAGAGGCCCTACCGGGCCTCTTTGTTTAGTGCTGCTAGCAACAAGCTGAGCAGGTCATCGTCGTGACAGACTTCATTACCTCGTGACAGACTTTATTCTTTCTGATCATTACACAAAATTCTGCACACCCTCTATTCAACCGTCACACTTTTAGCCAAATTACGTGGCTTGTCCACGTCGGTACCGCGCGCCAGTGCAACGTGGTAGGCCAGCAGCTGCACCGGGATGGAGTGCACGATGGGGCTGAGGATGCCCACGTGGCGCGGGGTGCGGATCACGTGTACGCCGTCGGAGTCGCTGAAGTGGCTGTCGGCATCGGCGAAGACGAACAGCTCGCCGCCGCGGGCGCGCACTTCCTGCATGTTGGACTTCACCTTCTCCAGCAGCGCGTCGTTGGGGGCGATCACCACCACCGGCATGTTCTCGTCCACCAGCGCCAGCGGCCCGTGCTTCAGTTCGCCGGCCGGGTAGGCTTCGGCGTGGATGTAGGAGATTTCCTTCAGCTTCAGCGCGCCTTCCTGCGCGATCGGGTAGTGCAGGCCGCGGCCGAGGAACAGGGCGTCGTTCTTGGTGGCGAACTGCGCCGACCAGCCGGTAATCTGCGGCTCCAGGTTCAGCGCGTGCTGCACGCTGCCCGGCAGGTGGCGCAATTCGGCTAGGTATTGCGCCTCCTGCTCGGCGCTGACGCGGCCGCGCACCTTGCCCAGGGTGACCGCCAGCGCGAACAGGCTGACCAGCTGGGTGGTGAAGGCCTTGGTGGAGGCGACGCCGATTTCGGCGCCGGCGCGGGTGTAGAACACCAGGTCGGAGGCGCGCGGGATCGCCGATTCGCGCACGTTGCAGATCGACAGCGCATGGCGATGGCCCAGCGACTTCGCGTATTTCAGCGCCTCCATGGTATCCAGCGTCTCGCCGGACTGCGAGATGGTCACCACCAGGTGTTGCGGGTCGGCGAAGGCTGCGCGGTAGCGGTATTCGCTGGCGATTTCCACGTCGCACACCACGCCGGCGATGCTTTCAATCCAGTACTTGGCGGTGAGGCCGGCGTAGTAGCTGGTGCCGCAGGCGAGGATCTTTACCCCGGTCAGTGCCGGCAGCACGTTGGCCGCAGCGGCGCCGAACAGCTCCGGTACAAAGCCATCATCCAGCACCACCTCGATGGTGTCGGACAGCGCTTTCGGCTGCTCGTGGATTTCCTTCTGCATGAAGTGGCTGTACGGCCCCAGTTCCAGCGAGGCCAGCGACACGTCGGACACGTGCACCTTGCGCTCCACCGGCTGATCGTCCTTGTCGATCAGCTTCACGCCGTCACGGGTGAGGTGGCCGATGTCGCCCTCTTCCAGAAACAGCACGCGGCGGGTGGCGGACAGGATGGCGGAGACGTCGGAGGCGATGAAGTTCTCGCCTTCGCCGAGGCCCACCAGCAGCGGGCAGCCCATGCGCGCGCATACCAGTTCGTCCGGACGGTCCAGCGCGATGACGCCGATGGCGTAGGCGCCGGTCAGCTCGCGGGTGGCCTTGTGCACGGCGCAGAACAGGTCTTTTTCCTGCAGGTAGTACTGGTGTACCAGGTGGGCGATCACCTCGGTGTCGGTCTGCGATTCGAACTGGTAGCCGGCGGCTTTCAGTTCGGCGCGCTTGTCTTCGTGGTTTTCGATGATGCCGTTGTGCACCACGGCGATCAGGCCATGCGACACGTGCGGGTGGGCGTTGTATTCGGTGACGCCGCCGTGGGTGGCCCAGCGGGTGTGGCCGATGCCCAGCTCGCCGTGCACCTTGTCCGCCTGCGCCGCGGCTTCCATCTCCGCCACGCGGCCAACGCGGCGTACGCGGGTGATCCGGTCACCGGCGTGCACGGCGATGCCGGACGAGTCATAGCCACGGTATTCCAGCCGCTTCAGGCCCTCTACCAGTACGGAAACGATATTACGGTTGGCGATGGCGCCGACGATGCCGCACATGCTTTATCTCCTTGAATGATCAGACAGCGACGGGGCGCAGATCAGCGTCACCCCCTTGGCTTGAATACTGTCCCGGGCCTCCGGCGACAGCGCGTCGTCGGTGACCAGGGTCTGAATGCGCTCCCACGGCAGCTCCAGATTGGGGATGCGGCGGCCGATCTTGTCGGATTCCACCATCACCACCACTTCGCGCGCCACCTCGGCCATCACCCGCGACAGCCCCACCAGCTCGTTGAAGGTGGTGGTGCCGCGCGCCAGGTCGATGCCGTCGGCGCCGATGAACAACTGGTCGAAGTCGTAGGAGCGCAGCACCTGCTCGGCCACCTGCCCCTGGAACGATTCGGAATGCGGGTCCCAGGTGCCGCCGGTCATCAGCAGCGTGGGTTCATTTTCCAGCTCACGCAGCGCGCCAGCCACGTTCAGCGAGTTGGTCATCACGATCAGCCCGCGCTTGTGACCCAAAAGCGGAATCATGGCGCTGGTGGTGGTGCCGCTGTCGATGATGATGCGATTGTGGTCGCGGATGCGCTCCGCCGCCGCGCGGGCGATGGCGAGCTTTCGCTCCGAAACTTTTGCCGGATCGCCGGCATTGACCATCTCCGCCGGCAGCGACACCGCACCGCCATAGCGACGCAGCAACAGGCCGCCGGTTTCCAGCAGCGCCAGATCCTTGCGGATGGTCACTTCGGAGGTGGCAAAGCTGCGGGTCAGCTCTTCGACGCTGACTTCGCCGCGCTCCTGCACTAGGGCAACAATGGCGTGTCGGCGTTGCTGTGTGTTTCGTTTGCTCATGCAAAGTTTCGTTTCGAAAGTTTTTCGAAATATATCAGCGAACCCAGTACAAAACAAGCGCCTTACGGCAATGACCTTCACGGCGCGTGCTTGCGGCCAACCTTGCCACCTCGACAGAATGAAAAAACCGCCTTGCCGGATGGCCAAGGCGGTTTTCTGCCGCACGAAAACGCGTCAGTGTTTCTTCTGCGGACGCTGCCAGCCCGGCACCGTCAGCTGCTTGGCACGCGCCACGGTGAGCTGGCCGGCGGGGGCGGTCCTGGTGAGCACCGAGCCGGCGCCAATGGTGGCCCCCTCTTCCAGCGTCACCGGCGCCACCATCAGCGTGCCGGAGCCGACGAACACGCCGTCGCCGATCACGGTGCGGTACTTGTTCACGCCGTCGTAGTTGCAGGTCACCGAGCCGGCGCCAACATTGACCTTGCTGCCGATGTCGGCGTCGCCGATATAGCTCAGGTGATTGACCTTGGAGCCTTCGCCCACGGTCGCCTTCTTGATCTCGACAAAGTTGCCGACGTGCACGTGTGCGGCCAACCTTGCACCCGGGCGCAGCCGCGCATACGGCCCGATGCGGCAGCCTTCGCCCACCACCGCGTCTTCCAGGTGCGAGTACGGCGCGATGCGGCTGCCGGCGGCGACGGTGACGTTCTTCAGCACGCAATAGGCGCCGATCTGCACCTTATCACCCAGGCTGACCCGGCCTTCGAACACGCAGCCGACATCAATGCTGACATCCATGCCGTGCTGCAGCTCACCGCGCACGTCGATGCGCGCCGGGTCGGCGAGCGTGACGCCGGCAGTGAGCAGCGCCTGTGCCTGGTTCAGCTGCAGCTGGCGCTCCAGCTCGGCCAGCTGCCACTTGTTGTTGACGCCGGCGGCCTCCCACGAGGCGGCCACGGTGACGCCGGCGACCGCCAGACCGTCTGCCACTGCCAGACCGATGATGTCGGTCAGATAGTATTCGCCCTGCGCATTGCCGTTTTTCAGCGCGCTGAGCCAGCCGTCAAGGTGCTCGTTGGGCAGCACCAGCATGCCGGTATTGATCTCGCGGATCGCCTTCTGCTGCGGGTTGCAATCCTTGTCTTCCACGATAGCGACGATGTCGCCGGCGGCATTGCGCACGATGCGACCGTAACCGCTGGCATCCGGCAACACGTCGACCAGCAAGGCCATGCCCTGCTCCGCCGCCGCCAGCAATTGCTGCAGGGTCATCACCGTGGTCAGCGGCACGTCGCCGTACAGCACCAGCGTGCGGCCAACCTTGGGCAGGTGCGGCAGCGCCATCTTCAGCGCATGGCCGGTGCCCAGCTGCTCGGCCTGCAGCGCCCAGGCGATGTCCGGGTCCTGGATCTGCTCGCGCACCTGTTCGCCGCCGTGGCCGTAGACCACCACGATCCTGGCTGGCTGCAGCTGGCGGGCGGTCGCGATCACGCGCGCCAGCATCGGCTGGCCGCCGATCGGGTGCAATACCTTGGGCAAGGCCGAGTACATGCGCTTGCCTTTGCCGGCAGCCAGAATGACAACGCTGAGTGAGTCCATGAACAGTCCAGATAATGACAATAGCCAGGCGGCGAGCGTGCCTGTCTATCCAGAAATGAAAAAGGCTGTCACCGGAGTGACAGCCTGAACTATACAGCAAACGCTGACGCGCTTAGTGCACGCGCTTGCGCAGATACTCCAGTGCCTTGAGCTGGGCAATCGCAGAAGCCAGAGCAGCTTGTGCTTTCGCCGTGTCTTGATCACTGGCCGCATGCTTGAGGGCATCCTCAGCAGTACGTTTGGCTTCTGCCGCACGCGCTTCGTCGAGATCCTCGCCGCGAATCGCCGTATCTGCAAGAACCGTGATGTGGTCAGGTTGCACTTCCATCATGCCACCCGATACTGCCACCAGCACTTCTTCCTTGGAACCAGGCACTGTCAAACGCAACAGGCCCGGTTTGATACGGGTCAACAGCGGCACGTGACGTGGATAGATACCGATCTCGCCTTCCTGAGCCGGTGCCACCAGAAATTCGGCTTCACCGGAGTAGATCTGCTGTTCGGTACTGACCACTTCCACATGCATCTTGGCCATTAGCCCTCTCCTTGATTAAAGGGTCTTGGCTTTCTCGACAGCTTCGTCGATGGAGCCGACCATGTAGAACGCCTGTTCCGGCAGATGGTCGTACTCGCCGCTGATAATTGCCTTGAAGCCCTTGATCGTTTCCTTCAGCGGAACGTATTTGCCCGGCGAGCCGGTAAACACTTCTGCCACGTGGAACGGCTGGGACAAGAAACGCTGGATCTTACGCGCACGGTATACGGTGAGCTTGTCTTCTTCAGACAGTTCGTCCATACCCAGAATCGCGATGATGTCACGCAGTTCCTTGTACTTCTGCAGGGTAGTCTGCACGCCGCGGGCAACGCTGTAGTGCTCGTCGCCAACAACCAGCGGATCCAGCTGACGGGAAGTCGAATCCAGGGGGTCTACCGCAGGGTAGATACCAAGGGAAGCGATGTCACGCGACAGCACCACGGTTGCGTCCAGGTGGGCAAACGTTGTGGCTGGAGACGGGTCGGTCAAGTCATCGGCAGGGACGTAAACGGCCTGGATGGAGGTGATGGAACCTTCCTTGGTCGAGGTAATGCGTTCCTGCAGACGACCCATTTCTTCGGCCAGCGTCGGCTGGTAACCCACTGCCGAAGGCATACGGCCCAGCAGTGCGGATACCTCGGTACCGGCCAAAGTGTAGCGGTAGATGTTGTCCACGAAGAACAGCACGTCGCGGCCCTTGCCGTTTTCGTCCTTCTCGTCGCGGAAGTGCTCAGCCATGGTCAGACCGGTCAGCGCTACGCGCAGACGGTTGCCTGGCGGCTCGTTCATCTGGCCGTACACCATTGCCACTTTGTCCAGAACGTTGGAGTCTTTCATCTCGTGGTAGAAGTCGTTACCTTCACGAGTGCGCTCACCAACGCCGGCAAACACGGACAGACCCGAGTGTGCCTTGGCAATGTTGTTGATCAGTTCCATCATGTTAACGGTCTTGCCGACACCGGCACCACCGAACAGACCCACCTTACCGCCTTTGGCAAACGGGCACAGCAGGTCGATAACCTTGATGCCAGTTTCCAGCAGTTCAGTAGCGGAGGACAGTTCGTCGAACTTCGGCGCAGTCTGGTGAATGGCGCGAACGGATTCGCTAGCCACCGGACCTGCTTCGTCAACCGGATTGCCCAGTACATCCATGATACGACCGAGGGTGGCAGCGCCAACCGGTACCGAAATCGGTGCGCCGGTATTGGTGATCGCCATGCCACGCTTCAGGCCGTCAGAGCTACCCATCGCGATGGTACGCACGACGCCGTCGCCCAGCTGCTGCTGGACTTCAAGCGTCAGATCTGCGTCAACCAGCTTCAGGGCATCATAAATCTTTGGCATGGCGTCGCGCGGGAATTCCACGTCAACCACCGGGCCAATGATTTGTACGATTTTGCCTTGGCTCATTATCGGTTCCTAACTCAATAAACTTTTACAGTCCTGCGACGGTTATACCGCAGCGGCACCAGACACGATCTCGGACAGCTCTTTGGTAATTGCTGCCTGACGCGACTTGTTATACACAAGACGCAGTTGCTTGATCGCATTACCCGCGTTATCGGTTGCAGCCTTCATGGCGACCATACGGGCGGCTTGCTCGGAAGCAATGTTTTCCGCCACGGACTGGTACACCACGGACTCCAGATAACGCTTCACCAGGAACTCCATCACGTCAGTGGCATTCGGCTCGTAGAGGTAGTCCCACGAATGGGTGTGCTCCGATACCATATGCTCGTCGGTCAACGGCAACAGTTGTTCCAGGGCTGGCTCCTGCTTCATCGTGTTGATGAAACGGGAATACACGATATAAACCGCATCCAGTTCGCCTTCAGCATACTGTTTCAGCAGTACTGTAAGCGGGCCGATCAATTTTTCCAGCTTGGGCACATCGCCCAGCTGAACCGCACTTGCCACAACGTTCAGTCTGGCACGCTGGCATGCTGCAAGGCCTTTCTGGCCAATGGCGCAGACGTCAACTGCGACATCCTGCGCTTGCAGTTCGCTGACTTTGGCATAAAAGCGCTTCAGGGTATTGGCGTTCAAACCACCGCAAAGGCCCTTGTCCGAAGTGATCAGCAGAATACCGGCACGCTTGATAACGTCACGACGTGCAAGCAGTGGGTGCTCCAGATCCGTATTGGCCGAAGCCAGGTGCGCCATAACGGAGCGCACCTTCTCGGCGTAAGGACGGGCAGCGCGCATACGCTCTTGCGTTTTGCGCATCTTGGAGGTTGACACCATTTGCATAGCGCGGGTGATCTTCTGCGTGTTCTGCACGCTTCGGATCTTGGTGAGAATCTCTTTACCGACTGCCATATCCCGAACCTTTCTTTAAACTCGAGGTTGTCCGAAAGACTCAGTTTAGAAACTGTAGCCAGCCTTGAACGACGCGATCGCCGAGGCCAGTACTTTTTCGTTGTCGGCAGACAGGTCACCCTTCGCATCCGTTGCAGCCAGCACTTCAGCATGGTTGGCGCGAACATAGGCCAGGAAGGCGGCTTCAAAAGCCAATGCGCTCTTCACCGGCACATCTTCGTAGTAACCCTTGTTCACGGACCACAGTGTCAGTGCCATTTCGGCGGTCGACAGGGTCGAGAACTGCTTCTGTTTCATCAGTTCGGTAACCACTTCACCGTGCTGCAGCTGCTTGCGGGTTGCTTCGTCCAGGTCGGAAGCAAACTGCGAGAATGCAGCCAGTTCGCGATACTGGGCCAGAGCCAGACGAATACCGCCACCCAGCTTCTTGATGACTTTGGTCTGTGCTGCACCACCCACGCGCGACACCGAGATACCGGCGTTGATCGCAGGACGAATACCGGCGTTGAACAGGTCGGTTTCCAGGAAGATCTGACCGTCGGTAATCGAAATCACGTTGGTCGGAACGAAGGCGGAAACGTCGCCAGCCTGGGTTTCGATGATCGGCAGTGCGGTCAGCGAACCGGTTTTACCTTTGACGACGCCAGCGGTCAGCTTCTCCACCTCGTCCTCGTTGATGCGGGACGCGCGTTCCAGCAGACGGGAGTGCAGGTAGAATACGTCACCAGGATAGGCCTCACGGCCCGGCGGACGACGCAGCAGCAGCGAGATCTGACGGTAGGCAACGGCCTGTTTGGACAGGTCGTCGTATACGATCAGTGCATCTTCACCGATGTCGCGGAAGTATTCGCCCATTGCGCAACCGGAGTACGGAGCAATGAACTGCAGCGCGGCGGCTTCGGAAGCGGTCGCGGCAACCACGATGGTGTGGGCCAGTGCGCCGTGCTCTTCCAGTTTGCGAACCACGTTGGCGATCGACGATGCTTTCTGACCTACGGCTACGTAGATGCAGACAACGCCGGTGCCTTTCTGGTTGACGATCGCGTCCAGTGCGACAGCGGTCTTGCCTGTCTGACGGTCGCCAATGATCAGCTCACGCTGGCCGCGACCAACCGGTACCATGGAGTCGATCGACTTCAGGCCGGTCTGCATCGGCTGGTCAACCGATTTACGGGCAATCACGCCCGGAGCGATCTTTTCGATCGGGGAAGTCGCGGACGCATTGATCGGGCCCTTGCCATCGATAGACTGACCCAGCGCGTTGACCACGCGGCCAACCAGTTCGCGGCCTACCGGCACTTCCAGAATGCGGCCGGTACACTTTACTTCCTGACCTTCGGAGATGTGCTCGTACTCGCCCAGCACCACGGCACCGACAGAGTCACGCTCCAGGTTCATGGCCAAGCCAAAGGTGTTGCCCGAGAACTCGAGCATTTCACCCTGCATCACGTCTGCCAGGCCATGGATACGAACGATACCGTCGGTTACGGAGATCACGGTACCTTTGGTACGTGTCTCTACGCCTTCGGACAGGTTCTGAATCTTCGCCTTGATCAGGTCACTGATTTCAGAGGGGTTCAACTGCATGATCTCTCCTAATTCTTGAGGCTTGCCGCCATTGCGTGCAGTTTGCCGCTCACAGACGCATCAATCACGTCATCACCGATCAGAATGCGTACGCCGCCGATAAGCTCGGCAGCTTCGCGCACTTCAATTCGTACGGTCTTGCCATACTTCTTGGTAAGCGCGGCGATCAGATCGGTTTGCTGAGCTTCGGTCAGCGGGAAAGCCGATTCGACGACTGCGTCGACGACTCCCTCGGACTTGGCTCGGAGCTGTTCAAACTGGCCAGCAATTTCCGGTAACAATGTCAGACGGCGGTTTTCGATGAGGGTGACAACAAATTGCTTGATGTCATCACTGCCACGTTCACCCAACACGTCCAACAACAGCGCCTCAACCTCTTGCGCGGTATGTTTCGGGTTGGTGACCACCTGGGCCACGTCCGGGTTTGTCACCATGGCAGCCAGCCACGCGAGCGCTTCAGACCATTTGGCCTGCGACTGCTGCTCGGCGGCCAGGCTGTATACCGCTTCGGCATAGGGCCTTGCTACGGTAATAAGTTCTGCCATGAGTTGTTTAAAACTCCGCTTTGATGGAAGCTAACAGATCAGCGTGCTTGGCTGCATCGATCTCTTTGCGCAGGATCTTTTCCGCGCCGCTCACGGCCAAGGAGGCCACCTGCTCACGCAGCGACTCCTTGGCACGCAACACTTCCTGATCGATCTGGGCCTTCGCGTCCGCCACCAGCTTTGCACCTTCGGTGCGAGCTGCGTCCTTGGCTTCATCCACGATCTGGCTGGCACGCTTTTCAGCGGCCAGGATCAGCTCGGTAGCTTGTTGTTTTGCCTGACGAAGTTCGTCAGCAACACGCTTTTCGGCTGCTTCCAGATCCTGTTTGCCACGCTCTGCAGCGGCCAGGCCATCAGCAATACGCTTGGCACGCTCGTCCATCATGTTGGTAAGCGGAGGCCAAACAAACTTCATGGTGAACCATACCAGGATAGCGAACGTTATCGCCTGGCCCAGTAGTGTTGCATTGAATTCCACGCTTGTTTTCCTCCAGTGGGGTTACGACAACAACCGCTTGCGTCTTGAGATTAAGCGCCAGCTTTAACGGCAGCGATAGCTGCGGTCAGGAACGGGTTGTTGAAGGTGTACAGCATGGCAACACCCACACCGATCATGGAGATCGCGTCGAGCAGACCGGCGATGATGAACAGCTTGGTTTGCAGAACCGGGATCAGCTCAGGCTGACGAGCGGACGATTCCAGGAATTTGCCGCCGAGGATGGCAAAACCCAGAGCAGTGCCGATCGCGCCAAGACCAATGATCAGGGCTGCGGCCAGAGCGGTCATCGACTGGATCTGAGATACGAGAGCTTCCATTTAAATCTCCTAAAGACTAATGCAAGGATGGTTTGAAAAAAGGTACTAAGAAAATCGTTAAATCAGTGCTTCTCGACCGCGAGGCTGAGATACACGATGGTCAGCATCATGAACACGAAGGCCTGCAGGGTGATCACCAGAATGTGGAAGATCGCCCATGGCGCGCCCAGAATCCACTGGAACGCAACTGGCAGCAATGCGATCAGGATGAAAATCAGTTCGCCGGAGTACATGTTACCGAACAAACGAAGTGCGAGAGAGATCGGTTTGGCGGCCAGTTCGACCAGCTGGAATGCGAAGTTGACCGGTGCCAGGATAATGGACATCACCAAGCCTTCGGCATGGAACGGGGCGGTGAACAGTTCCTTGATCCAACCACCCAGGCCCTTGGCGGAGATGGAGAAACCGATGATGCACAACATCACCGACAACGACATGGCGAAAGTGGCATTCACGTCGGCGGACGGCACGACACGGAAATAGGTGTGGTGAGGATCGGCACCGAAGAAGGTGTAGCCAACCCACTGGGCAACCATCGGGATCAGGTCAACCGGCAGCAAGTCCATGGTGTTCATCAGGAAAATCCAGACAAAGATAGTCAGTGCCAGCGGGGCGATGACCTTGCTCTTGGCATGGAAAATTTCCTTCACCTGGGTATCGACCATCTCGACGATGGTTTCAATGAACATCTGCAAGCGGCCCGGGTTTTCCATCCTGGCATTGCGTGCCACGGAGGCAAACACGGCCAGGAAAATGAAGCCGAGAACCAGTGATACCGAGAAGGTATCAAGGTGCAGGGTCCAGAAGCCGCCTTCATGCGACGACTTCCAGAATGTCAGGTGGTGCTGGATATATTCAGTTGCGTTGCTTGCCATTGCTTTGGTCTCAATTTTTGATCAGAAGCCCGAACCAGTACGCGGAAGTGGCAGCGATGAAGCCCCCAAACAATCCCGGCACCGATAAATCCTTGAAAAACAAAAGCACACCACCAAACAGGAGCAGTGTCAGTATAAATTTTGCCGCGGCAGCGCGGTAATGACTGCGCATGATGGCCGCCGGATCGCCACGCTGCAGCGTACCAGCGATGCGGATGTACACCAGCGCCGGAATGATGGCGCACAAACCACCCAACAAGACAGACATGGCGGCATTCAGTGGCGCATCGGCAACCGCCAGGCCAAGCAGCATGGCAAGCAGCGTCAGTCTGAGCTGAATGCGGACTACGCGTCTGGCGTCTGGATTAATCATGTCTGAATCGTAAAAAATCGGACGATTATAGGCTTGACGTGACGAAAGCGTCAACTTTGCTTCGTTCCGCTGTTTATGACCCGAATCCGGCTCACGACTTTGATTTTGCTTGCAGTTTTTCCAGCAGCCGGTCAAGTTCATCCAGATTTGCATATTCGATGATCAGCTTGCCGCTGCCACGCGCCGCACTGCGTAAACTGATGTTCATGCCCAGCTGCTCGGACAGCGTTTCCGCCAGCCGGCGCACGTCGGCATCCTGCCGCGCCGGCGCGGCCGGCTTGCGGCCAACCTTGCCGTCCTGCTGTTGCGCTTTCTGTTCCACCTCGCGCACGGTGAGGCCGTCGGCGGCGATCTGCTGTGCCAGGTTGATCTGCTCCAGCACCGGTAGTGGCAGCAGCGCGCGCGCATGGCCCATTTCCAGGCGACCATCATGCAGCATCTGTTGCACCGGCTCCGGCAGTGCCAGCAGGCGCAGCAGGTTGCTGACTGCGCTGCGCGAACGGCCGACCGCCTCGGCGGCCGCCTCGTGGGTGAGGGCAAACTCGTCGATCAGCCGCTTCAGGCCGCGCGCTTCCTCGATCGGGTCCAGCTCCTGGCGCTGGATGTTCTCGATCAGCCCCATCGCCAGTGCCGCCTCGTCCGAGACGCTGCGGATGACGGCCGGAATTTCGGCCAGACCGGCCTTGCGGCTGGCGCGCCAGCGGCGTTCGCCGGCAATCAGCTCGTAGTCGCCGAGGCCGACCTCGCGCACCACTACCGGCTGGATCACGCCCTGGGAACGGATGGAGGCCGCCAGTTCTTCCAGTGCGGCGTCATCGATCCGGCTGCGCGGCTGGTACTTGCCGGGGCGGATACGCTCGATCGCCACGGCGGTCAGGCGGTCATCAACGGATTCGACTGTGGCGAGCAGCGCGTCAAGACCGCGGCCCAGTCCTTTGAGTTTGGCCATCTTCATTGCTCTGCTGTGGTTGTTTGCGGCTCGAGGCGGGCAGTCAGCTCCGCTGCGAGGGCGAGGTATGCCTGGGCGCCGCGGGCGTTGCGATCGTAGATCAGTGCCGGCAGGCCGTGACTGGGCGCCTCCGCCAACCGGATGTTGCGCGGGATGACGGTCTCGAACACCTTGTCGCCGAAGTGGCGCGCCAGCTGTTCCGACACTTGTTGCGACAGGTTGCTGCGGGTATCAAACATGGTGCGCAGCAGGCCCATGATCTCGATTTTCGGATTGACCGCCAGTCGCACCTTGCGCAAAGTGCCGACCAAATCGGTCAGCCCTTCCAGCGCGTAGTATTCGCACACCATCGGGATCAGCACGCCCTGTGCCGCCACCAGCCCGTTCAGCGTCAGCAGGTTCAGCGACGGCGGGCTGTCGATCAGGATGTAGTCGTAGTTGGCCGCCACCTGCTCCAGCGCGTTCTTCAACCGCGCCTCGCGCGCCAGCTCCTGCATCAGCTCGACCTCGGCCGCCGACAGGTCGCGGTTGGCCGGCAGCACATCGTAGCCGCCCTGCTTCGCCGGCTGCACCACCTCGGCCACCTCGTGCTCGGCCAGCAGCACGTGGTAGACCGAGCGCTGCAGCGCGCTCTTGTCGATGCCGCTGCCCATGGTGGCGTTGCCCTGCGGGTCGAGATCGACGATCAGCACCCGCCGCCCCTGCTCGGCCAGGCCGGCGGCCAGATTGACCACGGTAGTGGTTTTGCCGACGCCGCCCTTCTGGTTGGCGACCGCGATGATGCGTGCCGTCATTTGGCGACGACGCGCACGAGGTGACGCTCGGCATCGAGGCCGGGCACGACAAGCGGCAGCACTTCGGACACCGCGAAGTCTTCCGGCAGCTGCGCGATTTCTTCATACGGGTAAACCCCCTTCATCGCCACGAACTGGCCGCCGTCAGCCAGCAGGTGCCTGGACAGCTTGACGAACTCGGCCAGCTCGGAGAAGGCGCGGCTGGTGATACGGTCGAACTTCTGCGCCGGCTGGTAGGCCTCGACGCGGTCGGTGATCACCTCCACGTTCGGCAGTTTCAGCTCGATCACCGCCTGGCGCAGGAAGGTGGTTTTCTTGTGGTTGGCGTCCAGCACCACCACCTGCAGGTCCGGGCGTGCGATCGCTGCCGGGATGCCGGGCATGCCGCCACCGGAGCCGACGTCGAGCAGGCGCGTGCCGCCGGCCAGATGCGGCACCAGCGTCAGGCTGTCGAGCAGGTGGTAGCTGACCATGCGCTCTTGTTCGCGGATGGCGGTCAGGTTGTAGGTCTGGTTCCATTTGGCCAACAGGCCCAGATAGCCTTCCAGCAGAGCGATCTGTTCCGGCGTCAGTGCCAGGCCGATTGCGGCCAACCCTTGGGTAAGTTCTGCGTGGTGCGTCATGATGAAGTTGGGCAATGATTGGAAACGAATAGCCCGATTGTAACGGGTATCAAAAACAAATGCGCCCCGAAGTCGGCACTCCGGAGCGCAGTGCAGCAATTTGGCGCTCAGGCGCCGTGACGGGCGTCGCTGAAGCCGCGCTTGAGGTGCACCAGCAGCAGCGCGATCGCCGCCGGGGTAATGCCCTGGATGCGCGAGGCCTGGCCCAGCGTCTCCGGACGGTGCTCATTGAGCTTCTGCGACACTTCCTTCGACAAGCCCTTCACCAGTGCGTAGTCGATGTCCAGCGGCAGCTTCACGTCGTCGAGCTGCTCGCGCCTGGCCACTTCCTCGTTCTGGCGGTCGATATAGCCTTGGTACTTGACCTGGATCTCCACCTGCTCTGCCACCACCTCGTCGGCGACGCCCTCCCCCGCCTGCGACAGCGTCATCAGCTGGCGATAGTTGACGTTGGGGCGCTTCAGCAGGTCGTGCAGGCTGTACTCGCGCGCCAGCTTCTGCCCGAACATCGCCTCGTCCTCGCCCGGCTGCAGTTTGCCCGGGTGCACGTAGTGCGTGGCCAGGCGCTGCTTCTCCGCCGCCACCGCGTCGCGCTTGCGGCAGAACGCGTCCCACTGTGCGTCACCGACCAGACCCAGCTTGCGGCCAAGCTCGGTCAAGCGCAGGTCGGCGTTGTCCTCGCGCAGCTGCAAGCGGAACTCGGCGCGACTGGTGAACATGCGGTACGGCTCGGACACGCCCATGGTGGACAGGTCATCGACCAGCACACCGAGGTAGGCCTCGTCGCGGCGCGGGCACCAGCCGGCCTGTTCACGGGCGAAGAGGCCGGCGTTGAGGCCGGCGAGCAGGCCCTGCGCCGCCGCCTCTTCATAGCCGGTGGTGCCGTTGATCTGGCCGGCGAAGAACAGGCCGTGGATGGCCTTGGTTTCCAGTGTCGACTTCAGCCCGCGCGGGTCGAAGTAGTCGTATTCGATCGCGTAGCCGGGGCGCAGGATGTGCGCGTTCTCCAGACCGGGGATGGAGCGCACCGCCGCCAGCTGGATGTCGAACGGCAGGCTGGTGGAAATCCCGTTCGGATAGTATTCGTGCGTAGTCAGGCCTTCCGGCTCCAGGAAAATCTGGTGGCTGTCCTTGTCGGCGAAGCGGTTGATCTTGTCCTCGATCGACGGGCAGTAGCGCGGGCCGACGCCTTCGATCACGCCGGTGAACATCGGGCTGCGTTCGAAACCGCTGCGGATGATGTCGTGGGTGCGCTCGTTGGTGTGGGTGATCCAGCACGGCAGCTGTTTCGGGTGCATCGCGCGGCTGCCGCGATAGGAGAACACCGGCTCCGGGGTGTCGCCCGGCTGCGCTTCCATCACGCTGAAATCGATGCTGCGGCCGTCGATACGCGGCGGGGTGCCGGTCTTCAGGCGGCCCACCGGCAGGCTCAGCTCGCGCAGGCGTTCGCCCAAGGTCGACGCTGCGGCATCGCCGGCGCGGCCGCCGCTGTAGTTTTCCAGGCCGACGTGGATCTTGCCGGACAGGAAGGTGCCGGCGGTGAGCACCACGCTCTTGCCGCGAAAGGTGATGCCGATGGCGGTGATGGCGCCGGCGACACGGTCGCCCTCGATCAAGAGGTCGTCCACCGGCTGCTGGAACAGCGTCAGGTTGGGCTGGTTTTCCAGCATCTCGCGGATGGCGGCCTTGTACAGCACGCGGTCGGCCTGGGCGCGGGTAGCGCGCACCGCCGGACCCTTGGACGCGTTCAGGGTGCGGAACTGGATGCCGCCGGTGTCGGTGGCCAGCGCCATGGCGCCGCCCAGCGCGTCCACTTCCTTGACCAGATGACCCTTGCCGATGCCGCCGATCGACGGGTTGCACGACATCTGCCCCAGCGTCTCGATATTGTGGGTCAGCAGCAAGGTGCTGCAGCCCATGCGCGCGGCCGCCAGCGCGGCTTCGGTACCGGCATGGCCGCCACCCACCACGATCACGTCAAAGGTCGTCGGATAAATCATGAAATGCCCGCCTGCTAAATAAGACCGTGAGCCGTTGCCGCCGTGCCGCCACCGTCTAAAGGTTGGCCGCAAGCGGCAGCACCTGCCCGGCTATGGAAAGAACCGGACATTGTAACCGAAATCCGCCACCGAGGTTAAGTCCTTGATTTTCATCACCCTGACTGTCATCAGGGTTTCACCGCCCGGTCACCCGCCGTTCATGGACTGGACACGGCGCTGTCAGAATCGGCGTTTAGCATGCAGCCATCGACCCCGCACAGGAATGCAGCATGCAATTGAGCGAACAACTGGCGGTCAGCACCGCCCCCCGGCTGAGCGTGCGACTGGCGCGCAGCGACAAGGACATCCGCCGCGCGCAGAAGCTGCGCTACCAGGTGTTTGCCACCGAGATGGGCGCACAGCTGGCCTCCGCCGCCGAAGGCATCGACCGCGACGACTACGATGCCTTCTGCGACCACCTGCTGGTGGAGGACAACCTCAGCGGCAAGGTGGTCGGCACCTACCGCATGCTGCCGCCGCACCGGGCACGGCAGCTGCCGCAGCTGTATTCCGAGCACGAATTCGAGCTGTCGCGGCTGGCCGGCATCCGCGACCACGTGATCGAGGTCGGCCGCTCCTGCGTGCACAAGGACTACCGTCGCGGCGCGGTGATCGCCATGCTGTGGGCCGGCCTCGCCGACTACGTACGGCAGCAGGGCGGCCAGTATCTGGCCGGCTGCGCCAGCGTCAGCCTCGCCGACGGCGGCCACCAGGCAGTCAGCCTCTATCGCCAGCTGGAAGGCAAGCATCTGGCGCCGGTGGAGTGGCGGGTGACGCCGCACCTGGCCCTGCCGCTGCACCAGATACAGGACGACGCCGCGCCGGCACCGCTGCCGCCGCTGATCAAGGGCTATTTGCGCGCCGGCGCCTGGGTGTGCGGCGAGCCAGCGTGGGACCCGGATTTCAACTGCGCCGACTTCTTCATGCTGCTGCCGATGAACCGCCTCGACCTGCGCCACCAGAAGCACTTCGCCGCCAGCTGAGGCATGGTGCAAGCTTGGCCGCAGGCACCGCCTTGCGGCCAACCTTGCGAGCGCTGTTACAATCGCGGGATGGAATATTCGGTCACCCCCGTCGGCATCATCCACTCGCCGTACCAGGAAAAATTCGGCATCCCGCGTCAGCCGGCGCTGGCCCCGTCCGCCCTGGTAACGCTGGAATTGCTGCCGCCCTACAACCAGCCCAACTGCGTGCGCGGGCTGGAAGACTTCTCCCACGTGTGGCTGACCTTCGTGTTCCACGACACGCTGGCACGCGGCTGGCAGCCGCTGGTGCGGCCACCGCGGCTGGGTGGCAACAGCAAGGTCGGCGTGTTCGCCAGCCGCGCCACGCACCGTCCCAACGGCCTCGGGCTGTCGCTGGTGGCGCTGCAGGGCATCGATACCGGCCACGGCGTCACGCTGCGGCTGAGCGGCGCCGACCTGCTCGACGGCACGCCGGTGCTGGACATCAAGCCCTACATCCCGTTCGTGGAGGCCAAGCCCGACGCCCGTGGCGGCTTCGTCGACGGCCCGCCGCCGCAGCTGGCGGTGCGCTGGAGCGAGGCCGCGCGCGCGCAGCTGCAAGCTTGGCCGCAGGCGCCGGCGTGGCTGCCGCAGCTGATCGCAGAGGTACTGGCGCAGGACCCGCGCCCGGCCTACCAGGACGACCCGCAACGGCGCTACGGCGTGCGGCTGGCGGACTGCAACATCGTGTTCAACATTGCCGACAATGTGGCGACGGTACTTGAAATAAACCCGCCCACCCAGAACTAATCCGTGTGGCACCCGGTCGAACCGCGTCCGGACCCTCCGAAACACGGACGTGCCGCTTACACTGGAGATTGACAACATGACTTCCCGAGCGAAGACCGCCCTTCTGGCCCTCTCCCTCATCAGCATCCTTGCTGCCCCGTTTGCCGAAGCCGCACGGCTGGGCAAGGGCCGCAGCGCCGGCATGCAGCGCTCGACCCCGACACAAAGCTACCAGCAGCCTGGCGCCGCACCGGCCCAGCCTGCCGCGCCGATGGCGCCAGCCGCAGCCGGCCAGCAAAAAGGCTCCGGCATCGGTGGCATGCTGGCCGCCGGCGCCGTCGGCGCCGCTGCCGGTTACATGCTGAGCTCCGCCTTTGGCGGCGATGGCGACTTCCCGTGGCTGGGCATCCTCGCCGGCGGCCTCGGCGGCCTCGCGCTGCTGTCCTTCCTGCGCAACCGCGCCGCCCGTCAGCGCCAGCAGGCACCGCGTCCGATGTCGGTACCGAACGCCAGCCGCTTCGAACCGGCCGCCGCCGGTCCCAACGGTGCCATTCCGCCTATCGGCTCCGGCATGCAGCCACAAGGCGGCAGCGGGCTGACGCCGCCACCGGCCAGCCTGCAGCGCCTGCCGGACGGCACCGAGATCCCGCACTTCCTGCGCCAGGCCAAGGCCACCTTCCTGCACCTGCAGAACCTGAACTCGGCGGAGAGCCTCGAAGAAGTGCGCAAGTACATGACGCCGGAGCTGTTCAACGCGCTGCGTGACGATATCAGCGGCAACAGCGAAGCGGCCGACTTCCCGCAGCTGGACTGCAGCGTGATCGAGGCCGTCAACGAAGGCGGCCGCATGATCGCCAGCGTCCGCTTCAGCGGCACCGTCAGCGAAAGCGTCGGCACTGCGCCGGTACCGTTCAGCGAGGTGTGGCACTACGTGAAGGACGACAGCAACAGCGCCAAGTGGCTGATCGCCGGCATCCAGCAAGCCTGATCCCGCACTGCCACGGCGGCACCATCAGCGCCGCCACGGAGGCTGGCGTCACAAGACACCAGCCTCCGCCCTCTCCCGGCACCAATACGCCCGGCACCCGAATAAATCCCTGACCTTCAGCCCGTCCGCGCCAAGAGACGGCATCCTGCCAGCGGCCTGAAAGGCAATGTGCAAGCCTTGTTTATTTGCATAAGGAATATTGTCTCTATGCACATCATTCGAATATGATAAATGGCATGTCATTTGCAATGATTGCGCAAATACCCGTCACCTTGAAGGTTCCCGGCCACGGCACCTCCAATTCGCCGCCGGTACCGCCATGCATTCCATCTCCAGCACGGATTCCGCCCTACCCTGCACGCCCACCGGCCGGCAACAAGGCATGGCAACACTGGCAATGGCCTTGCTGGTGTTGTTTCTTAGCAGCCTGATGGTATTCCAGAGCAGCAGCGCCATGCTGTTTGAGATCAAGGCCGGCAGTAATAGAATCAGCCAGGCCAGGGCGATGGAAGCCGCACGAGGCGGCATCGAAACCACGCTGGCCTGGCTTTCATCCGGGGCAGTAAGACCCGGCGCACTGGTTCATGCCGGCAACTGGGATGACGGCCAAGCCAATGGCAGCCTGCTCGACACCAATATCGCCAGCCAACGCATCGGTGATATCAGTGTGGACATCAGCCTGTGGCAAATTGCCTCCGGCCCCGGCCACACCATGCTTGAAATCCGTGCCATCACCGGCAACGACATTCCTGTCGGCATCCGGCAGCGGGTAATGCTGACAATGCCGCCAAATCTGGCCGGCATGGCGCCCATCGTGGTTGCGGGCAGCCTCGGCGACTGCGGCAAGAAAAAAAGCTGCATCACCGGCAATCCGTCGGAGAGCGCCGGCGACAGCGGCGTGGCGATCATGACCTCGGCCTCCGCCGCATCCAACCAGCCGGGCCACCTGTCGGTCACCGGCCAGATCCAGGGCAATGCCTTCAGCGGCAGCGCGTGGAATTTCGTGTTCCCGGACACCAGCAAGGAGCAGATGCGGCTGGAATCAGAGGCGCAGGCCGCAGCGGAACTGGCGGCACAGCAAGCCGGCACCAGCTATCAGCGCACCGTCTACTACTTTGACGCCAGCAATATCGGGGACATCGGCAGCCAGAACTGGCACCGGAATGTCGGCAGCCCGAGCCAGCCTGCGATCCTGGTGTTCGACAGCGGCGCCGGCTGCCCGAAGATGAACGGCGGCGTGGTGATCCACGGCCTGGTCTACTACGCCGACAGCTGCAGCAAGAACGGCTGGGGCGGCGCCACCCTCACCGGCACGCTGGCAATCGAAGGCGACCTGACCGACATCACCGCCAATACCAAATTCACGGGCTGGCCCAATATGGGCAATCCGTCATTCGGGTCCTTGCCCGGTCTCCCCGGCGCCGAATATACCATCGCCAGGAAAACCGCCTCCTGGCGCGACTTCTGACTCCGCTACCGCCCACGCCGCCGCCTCAGTTCTCCGGCAATGCCCGCCCCACCGCTGCGGCCAACCTTGGCCAGTCGAAGTACGGCCCCGGATCGGTCTTGCGCCCCGGCGCGATGTGCTGGTGGCCGGTAATGGCGCGGATACCGCACTCGCGCTGCAGCAGCCGCGCCAGCGCCGCCAGCGTGCGGTACTGCGCGTGGCAGAACGGCTCGAAATCGCAACCTTCCAGCTCGATGCCGAGCGCGAAGTCGTTGCAGCGCTCGTGGCCGCGCCACTGCGACACCCCGGCGTGCCAGGCGCGCCGGCGGGTGGACACGAACTGCAGCAGGCTGCCGTCGCGGCGGATGAAGAAGTGCGCCGACACCCGCAAGTGGGCGATGGTGGCGTAGTAGGGATCGGCCGCCGGATCGAGGCTGTTGCCGAACAGCTGTGCCACGCCGTCGCCACCGTAGCGGTAGGGCGGCAGGCTGATATTGTGGATAACCAGCAGCGGCACCTCTGGCTGTGGATAACTGTCGCAATTGGGCGACGGCAGCCGCTCGGCCTCCTTGACCCAGCCGCCGGCATCCAGCGTCAGCAGCAGCTCGCTGTCGTCGCGCTGCCAGCGCAGCATGGTCAGCGCCAGTCCGTCCGCGGCGGCAAAGTCGCGCACGCGCACGAAACCCGCCTTGTGATAGCAGCGCAGCGCAGCGCAGTTGGCCTGCGCGCTGCCGGCCGTGGCGGCGGTTTCGCCGGCCAGCGCGGCGGTGAGCAGGCGCCCGGCCCAGCCCTCGCCCAACCGCGCCGGCGCCACCAGCAGGCGCACGATGTCGAGGCCGCCGTCGTCGGCCCGGCCGCAGGCCAGCAGCGCACACAGCTGCATCGCTTCGTCGTAGCCGGCAAGGATGTTCAGCGGGCTGGCGGCGATGTCGGCGGCGCTATCCCACAGCCGCGGCAGCGGGTAGCCATCCAGCCACGCCGCTTCCAGCGCGTGGGCGGCGTCGTGCAGCACCAGCGCGGCGCCAAGGTTGGCCGCATCGTCGCGGCACAGTTCACGGATCAGGAACGGGACAGTCATCACTCGCCTGCAACAAGAAATATCAGCCGAGACTGTAATGCAAATCTCCGCCCGCCGCTTGAGACGGATCATGGGCAGCGGCGCCGCCATGCGCCATACTGCAGTAACCCGCCATCAATTCTGGAGCCTGCCATGCTGAGCCTGGATGCCCTGACCAGCGCGGTCCCCGCGCCTTCCTTCGACGAACCGCTGGACATGCTGTATGCCTGTCACGACAAGGTGCGCCACTTCTGCAAGCAGCTGGACGCACTGCCCGGCTATATCACCGAGCACGGCCACAGCCATGCCGTGCTGAATACCATCGCCGGCATCGTGCGCTATTTCGAGATTGCCGGCCCCGCGCATCATCAGGACGAAGAAGGTGAGCTGTTTCCGCTGATCGTGGCGCGGCAGCCGGACGCCGCCGCCAAGATCGAGCAGCTGCTGGCCGAGCACGGCTACCTGCATGCGCGCTGGAACGCGATCCACGAGCAGCTGCAGACCTTCGGTCGCGGCGAGCTGGCGGAACTGGACACCGCCGCCATCGCCGAGTTCACCCGCCTGTACCGTGAGCACGCGCAGCGCGAGGAAGACTGGCTGTTCCCGGTCGCCGGCCAGCTGATCAGCGAGGACGAGCTGCGCGACGCCGGCAAGCGCATGGCGGCGCGGCGCACTTTGCCACGCTGATCCCGTCTGCATACGGAACCAGCCCGCCCTCGCCCTGATGGCGGGCTTTCCTTATAATCGTTGGCCAGACACGCCCTCCACGTACAAACCCGGGACATCATCACCATGCAAGACACGCACGCCTGGTCTGGCCGCTTCTCCGAGCCGGTCTCCGAGCTGGTCAAGAAATACACCGCTTCGGTCACCTTTGATAACCGTCTGGCCGAATTCGACATCGAAGGCTCGCTGGCCCACGCCGCGATGCTCAACAAGTGCGGCGTGCTGTCCGATGCCGACCTCGCCGCCATCCGCGACGGCATGGCCGCCATCATCGCCGACATCCGCGCCGGCAACTTCGAGTGGAGCGTGGACCTGGAAGACGTGCACATGAACGTCGAGCGCCGCCTCACCGACAAGATCGGCGACGCCGGCAAGCGCCTGCACACCGGCCGCTCGCGTAACGATCAGGTCGCCACCGACATCCGCCTGTGGCTGCGCGCGCAGATCGACACCATCGTCGGTTTCATCGCCGAGCTGCAGACCAGCCTCTTGGACCTGGCCGAAGCCAATGCCGACACCGTGATGCCGGGCTTCACCCACCTGCAAGTCGCCCAGCCGGTGACCTTCGGCCACCACATGCTGGCCTACGTCGAAATGCTGGGTCGCGACGCCGAGCGCATGACCGACTGCCGCAAGCGGGTGAACCGCCTGCCGCTGGGCGCCGCCGCGCTGGCCGGCACCACCTTCCCCATCGACCGCCACTACACCGCGCAACTGCTGGGCTTCGACGACGTGTGCCACAACTCGCTGGACGCGGTATCCGACCGTGACTTCGCCATCGAATTCACCGCCGCCGCCAGCCTGGTGATGGTGCATCTGAGCCGCCTGTCGGAAGAGCTGATCCTGTGGATGAGCCCGCGCGTCGGCTTCATCGACATCGCCGACCGCTTCTGCACCGGCAGCTCCATCATGCCGCAGAAGAAAAACCCGGACGTGCCGGAGCTGGTACGCGGCAAATCCGGCCGCGTGGTGGGCCACCTGATCGCGCTGGTTACCCTGATGAAGGCGCAGCCGCTGGCCTACAACAAGGACAACCAGGAAGACAAGGAACCGTTGTTCGACACCGCGGACACCCTGATCGACACCCTGCGCATCTACGCCGACATGATGCGCGGCATCACCGTGAAGAAGGACGCGGTGCGCGCCGCGGTGCTGCAGGGCTTCGCCACCGCCACCGACCTCGCCGACTACCTGGTGAAAAAAGGCATGCCGTTCCGCGACAGCCACGAAGTGGTGGCACTGACCGTGCGCCACGCCGAGCTGCAGGGCGTGGACATTGCCGACCTGAGCCTGGAAAAACTGCGCGAGTTCAGCACCCTGATCGAGCAGGACGTGTTCACCGTGCTGACGCCGGAAGGCAGCCTGGCGCAGCGCGACCACGTCGGCGGTACCGCGCCGAACCAGGTGCGCGCGCAGATCGCCCGCCACCGCGCGCGACTGGCCGGCTGATCATCCATCCCGCCCGACAAAAAGCCGACGCCCGTGCGTCGGCTTTTTTGCGGCCAACGTTGGCCGCATCAGTGATTGATATAGACCGCCATGCGCTGTTTCAGCAGCGCATCACGCTGGCGCGCCACCTGCTGCCACATGCACTGCACCAGCTGCGGCTGGCGGGCGGCGAACTGGCGGCTGAACGGCATGAAGTAGTCCTTGCTGACCAGTTGCTGCGGCAGCGCGCGCACCGTGAGCTGCGGCTGTGCCGCCAGATAGCCCTCGGCCAGCAGATCCTGGATGGCGTAGGCATCGATGCGCCCGGCCTGCAGCTTGTTGAAGTTGCTGCCGACACTGAGCGCGGTTTCGACCCTGATCTGGTAGCGCTCCAGATCCTTGATCACCGACCAGCCGATATTGCTGCCCACCACCGCCTGCGGCGGAGTCAGCCGCGTGCCATCCCACACAAGCTGGCTGTCGTGGCGCACAAACAGTACATAGCGCAGCGTGCTCATGCGCTGGCGGCCGTCGGGTTGGCCGTCGCGCAGCGGGTAGACCGCGAACTGCGCGCGTTCCTCGTTGTAGGACAGCAGCAGCGCGGCGTCGGCGCTGCCGCTCTTGAGGCTCTGCAGCATGCGCAGCCCCGGCTGACGCAGCAATTGCAGCTCGACGCCGCAGGCGTTCGCCGCCCGCTGCGCCAGCTCGACGGCAAGGCCGGGCTGCGGCGCGAAGCGGTCGCCCTCGCCGATGAGATAGGGCGGCGACGCCTGATCCATGGCGACGATGCTCAGCTGCGGCCGTTCGCTTGCCGCCAGCGCTACCAGCGGCAGGGCGCACAGCAGCCCCAGCCATACGCCAACCCCTCTCCCGCTCATTCCCTGTCGCATCCCGTATCTGTCCTGGCAGTGATGATGGCATTGCCGCGTGACAATGCCATGACCAGCATAGCGCAACAAGCGGCATTTCATTTTTGACCGGCAGCAACCATAGTGAAGCCAGGCGCCGCGACGGCGCCTGGCCCCGACTCCCCCTCCCGAAAGGACACACCATGCGTCAACTGATCCTGCTGCTTACCCTCGCCCTGTTCTCCGGCCCGCTGCTGGCCGCCAATCCGGCCTGCGAAAAAATGGCTGCCGAGAAGAAGCTCGCCGGCGCCGCCAAGAACAGCTTCATGAAGAAGTGCGAACGCGAACAGCCGGGCAACGCGCAAGCCATGTGCGACGGCAAGGCCGCCGAGAAAAAACTGGCCGGCGCCGCCAAGAACAGCTTCGTGAAGAAGTGTATGCGCGACAGCAGCGCCCCCTGAGTCATACGTCCGGTGAGTGCTGGCGCTCACCGGACGCTCACGCCTACACGCGGAAGCGCGACACCGCCTGCTGCAGGCCTGCGGCCAACGTTTGCAGCCGCGCCGAGGCGCCGGTGGTGAAGCGCACCGAGGACTGCGTTTCCTCCACCACCTGCACCACCTGCTCCACGCTGCCGGCGATGCTGACCCCGGCCTGGCTCTGCTCGCTCATCGCCAGCGCCACGTTGCGGAAGCGTTCCAGCGTGTGGCCGGCCTTGTCGTCGATCTGGCCCAGCGCACCGGCCAGCTGCGTCACCTGCTGCACGCCGTCCTCCACCAGCGGCGCGATCTGTTCCATCGCGCCGGATACCCCGGCGGTCTCCTGCACCACGCTGTGGATGATGGTGGAAATCTCGCTGGTGGCCTGCGCGGTGCGCTCCGCCAGCTTGCGCACCTCGTCCGCCACCACCGCGAAGCCGCGTCCCAATTCGCCGGCCCGCGCCGCCTCGATCGCCGCGTTCAGCGCCAGCAGGTTGGTCTGGTCGGCGATGTCGCGGATGGTGTCGGCGATGCCGCTGATGCTGCGCGTGCGCTCGCTCAGCGACAGCACGCGGCCGGAGGCGTCGCTGACCTCGCCGGCAATGCCGCGGATGCTGGACACCACGCCTTGCGCCACCCCCAGCCCCTGCTGTGCCAGCTGTGCCACGCCGTGCGAATCGACCTCGGTCTGGCGCGCGCTGTCGGACACGTGATCGATGCTCACCGACAGCTGCTCGATCGCCGCCGCGGCCGCGGTGGTGGAATCGTTGGCGGTGGCGGACACCGTATCCAGCCGCTGCATCTGCTCGCCCAGCGCCGCGGCGGTGTCGCCCAGCTGCGCGGCGGAGTCGCTGATCTGCGCGATCATCTCGCGCAGCTTCTGCTGCATCGCCGCCATCACGAACAGCAGGCTGTGCGGCTTGCCATTGTGGCGGATGCTCTGGTTGAGGTCGCCGGCGGCGATCGCCTCCACCACCGCCACCGCGTAGGCCGGCTCGCCGCCGAGCGAGCCGATAATGCGGCGCGACATGGTCAGCGCCAGCGCCGCCAGCACCACCACCACCACGGCCGCCAGCGCCAGCAGCAGCGAGGCATTGCGCCAGAAGGTGGCGGCGATGTCGTCGACGAAGATGCCGGTGCCCACCATCCAGCCCCACGGCTCGAAGCGCACCACGCCGTTGAGCTTGGGTACCTGCTGGTCCGAGCCCTTGCGTGTGGTGTAGATCTCGGTGAGGCCGTACTTGGCCGTGCGCAGTGCCTCATTGTAGGCATCGACTGCCGTGCGCCCGTCCGGCAGCCTGGAGCCGAGGTCGACCTTGCCGATGCGGTCGGCCTTCACGTGCACCTGCATCACGTTGTCCTTGTCGCGGGCGAAGTAGTACACGTCGTCCACCGTCAGCATCGCCAGCGCCTGCCGCGCCTGCTGCTGCGCCTCGGCCTGGCTCAGCCGCCCCTGCTGTGCCGCGGCGGCGTAGTGGCCGAGCACCCCTTCCGCCATGCGCAGCTGGTTGACGATGAAGGCCTGTTTTTCCTCGTACAGCGACTGGCGGATGCTGTGCAGCGACAGCCCGGCCAGCAGCAGCAATCCGATAAAGCTGGCCAGGATGATGACGGCCAGCCGGGTAGAAACGCGCATGATGATTTCCTTGCAAACAAAGACGGGGGAGGCAGGCCGGCAAGCGGCCCGCGCAGACAATTCGCGGTCCAGACTAGCAGCGCGGCCTTACAAAGCGCTGACAACGGCTTGGTAATATTGCGGCTTGCCGGCCGCCGCGCACGGCCCCTTGCGGCCAACGTCATAACCTTGCTACAGCATAGCCAGCCATTGTCATGAAACAAGGCGCCATGGCGGCCGCGACGGCAAGAGCATGCTAGTGCCGCCCTTGGCCGCCCCACCATTGGGGAGTACCGCATTGCGGCTTTCCCTAGTTGCCGCAGCCGCGGCCATGAAAAAACCGGAGCGCGAGGCTCCGGTTGGCTTGGAAATGGCGACGCCTTACTGCGCGTTGGCGCGGCGGTAGCGCTCGATCAGCGCCTTGGTCGAGCTGTCGTGCGGCGCCGATTTCAGCTTGCCGGCCAGCTCGGCGTGGATGGTCTTGGCCAGCTGCTTGCCCAGCTCCACCCCCCACTGGTCGAAGCTGTTGATGTGCCAGATCACGCCCTGCACGAAGATCTTGTGTTCGTAGGCGGCGATCAGGCTGCCCAGGTTGCGCGGATCGAGTCTGTCCATCAGCAGGGTGTTGGTCGGACGGTTGCCGGCGAACACCTTGTGCGGCACCAGCGCCTCCAGTGCCTCGCCCGTCAGCCCCTGCGCCTCCAGTTCGCTGCGCGCCTCGTCCGCGGTCTTGCCGCGCATGAAGGCCTCGGCCTGCGCGAACACGTTGGCGAGCAGGATCTCGTGGTGGCCGGGCAGGCTGGAGCTGTTCTGCAGCGAGCAGATCAGGTCGATCGGCGAGATGTGGGTGCCCTGGTGCAAGAGCTGGAAGAACGCGTGCTGGCCGTTGATGCCGGTCTCGCCCCAGATGATGGGCGCGGTCTCGAAGTCCACCGGCGCACCGTCGAGCATGGTCTGCTTGCCGTTGGACTCCATGTCCAGCTGCTGGATGAAGGCCGGCAGGCGGTGCAGGTACTGGTCGTACGGGGCAATGACATGGCTGCCGCCGCCGTAGTAGTTGATGTACCAGATGCCGATCATCGCCAGCAGCACCGGCATGTTCTGCTCGAACGGCGCGTTGGCGAAGTGCTGGTCCATGATGTGGGCGCCGTTGAGCAGCTCGGTGAAGTTCTCCTCGCCCAGGTACAGCATGATGGGCAGGCCGATGGCCGACCACAGGCTGTAGCGGCCGCCGACCCAGTCCCAGAACTCGAACATATTGGCCGGGTCGATGCCGAAGTCGGCGACGGCTTTCTTGTTGGTGGACACCGCGACGAAGTGCTTGGCCACGGCTTTTTCGTCGCGGGCGCGCGCCACGAACCAGTCGCGCGCGGTCAGCGCGTTGGTCAGCGTTTCCTGGGTGGTGAAGGTCTTGGATTCCACCACGAACAGCGTGGTCTCCGGGTGCACCTTCTTCAGCGTTTCCTTCAGCTGCGCACCGTCGACGTTGGACACGAAGTACATGTTCATGCGCGGGTGGCCAAAGGGCTTGAGCGCGCTACAGACCATCAGCGAGCCTAAGTCGGAGCCGCCGATGCCGATGTTGACGATGTCGGTGATCGGCTGGTGGGTGTAGCCCAGCCACTCGCCGGAACGCACCGCGTGCGCGAACTTGCCCATGCGCGACAGCACCGAGTTCACCTTGGGCATCACGTCCTCGCCGTCGACCAGGATCGGCGAGTTGGTGCGGTTGCGCAGCGCCACGTGCAGCGCGGCGCGGTGTTCGGTGCTGTTGATCTTCTCGCCCTTGAACATCGCCTTGATGCGTGCCGGCAGGCCGGCCTCGCGCGCAAGCTGCATCAAGCCCTGCAGCGACGCGTCGGTGATGCGGTTCTTGGAGTAGTCCAGGAACAGGCCGCCGACTTCCAGCGAGTAGCGTTCGGCACGCGCAGGGTCGCTGTCGAACAGCTCGCGCATGTGCAGGTTCTTGGCGTCGTTGAAGTGGTCCCACAGGGCGTGCCAGGCGGGAAGCTGGGTCAGTTTGCTCATGATGGCTCCGGGTCTCTTTGTCGTCTTGTTGCGGCCAAGCTCTGGCGGGCTGGCTGGTTTGCGCCGGCCGCGCGGGCGGTTGGCGGCAGCGCTAGTCATGGTCTTCGTCACCGCGCAGGCGCTTCTGCTTCAGGCTGCGCTTGGCTTTTTCCAGTTGCGTCACCAGGCCGGGGCCGCGCTTGAGCGCGACGCCGACCGTCAGGATGTCGATGATCACCAGGTGCAGGATGCGCGACAGCATCGGGCTGTAGGTCTCGCTGTCTTCCGGTGCATCCACCGCCAGCGTCACCGTGGCACGCGCCGCCAGCGGCGTGTCCGGCACGGTGATGGCGATCACCTTGGCGCCGTTGGCCAGCGCCACGTCCACCGCGTCCATCAGCTCGCGCGAGCGGCCGGAGCTGGAGATGGTCACCAGCACGTCGTCCGGGGTCAGCACCGAGGCGGCCATGATCTGGATGTGGCTGTCGGCGTAGGCGACGGTGGGGATGCCGAAGCGGAAGAACTTGTGCTGCGCGTCGGCGGCGATGATGCCGGAGTTGCCGAGGCCGTAGAACTCGATGCGGCGGGCGTGGGCCAGCAGCTCCACCGCCTCGTCCACCGCCTGCGGGTTGACCTCGTTGCGGCACTTGAGCAGCGCGGTGACGGTGTTGTCGAACACCTTGGCGGTGATCTCCGACACCGGGTCTTCCGGGCGCACGCTGGAGTGAACAAAGGGCACGCCGCCGACCAGGGTGCCGGCCAGCTTGAGCTTGAAGTCGGACAGGCCGGAGAAGCCCATGCTGCGGCAGAAGCGGATCACCGTCGGCTGGCTGACGCCGGCGCTGGCGGCGATGTCGGACACCGCCGACTGCATCACGGTATACGGCTGCGCCAGCACCTGCTCGGCGACGCGACGTTCGGCACCGGACAGGGTATCCAGCTCGGCACGGATTTTCTCAAGCATCACGTTCTCCCAGATGTTCGCGCAGCGCGGCCTGCACCCCGGTCAGCGCCGGGTAGGCGCTGTGGATCACGTACACCGGCAGCGCGCGGGTGTAGTCGCGGAAGCGGCCCTTGGCCTCGAAGCGCTCGCGGAACGGCGAGCGCGCGAACAGCTCGCCGAAGCGCGGCACGATGCCGCCGCCGATGTAGACGCCGCCGACGGCGCCCAGCGTCACCGCCAGGTTGGCCGCGGCGTTGCCGAGCATGCCGCAGAACAGCGCCAGCACCTTCACGCAACGCGGGCAGGTGCCGGACAGGCCGCGCTCGCTGATCGCCGCCGCCGGCAGTTGGCCGGCGGCTTCGCCGTCGGCCTCGGCCAGCGCGTCAAAAATCAGCTCCAGCCCGGGGCCGGACAGGAAGCGCTCGGCGGACACGTGCTCGCCGAAACGGCGCTGCGCGTAGCGCCACAGCGCCACCTCTTCCTCGTTGCCGGGGGCGAAGGCGACGTGGCCGCCCTCGCCGGCGATCGCCACCCAGCCGCCGGCGTGCGGCAGCAGGCCGGAGACGCCGAGGCCGGTGCCGGCGCCGATCAGCGCCTTGGCGCCGTGGCGCGGCTCGCCGCCGCCGACCTGCACCAGCTCGCCGGCCGGCAGGAAGGGCAGCGACATCGCCAGCGCGGTGAAGTCGTTGAGCAGCAGCAGGGTGGCAAAGCCCAGCTCGCGGCGGGTGGCCTCGATCGAGAACGCCCAGTGATGGTTGGTCATCTGCACCCAGTCGCCGGTCACCGGGTTGGCGATGCCGATAGCGGCATGGTGCACCGCGCGGCTGGCGGCGCGCTCCAGATAGCTGCGGATGGCGTCGACCAGCGTCGGGTAGTCCTTGCACGGCAACACGTCGATGTCTTCCAGCACCCCGGGGGCGGTTTCCAGTGCGAAGCGGGCGTTGGTGCCGCCGATGTCGGCCAGCAGGCGCGGGAAAGGATTAGGCTGCCCAGTAGACATGAAGCGGGTTCTCCGTTTGTTGCAGTAGATGGCTGACCGGCTGCGCCGCGCTCAGCGTGCGGCTGGCATGTTCCAGCACCCGCCGCTTGTTGTCACCGGCAATCGCCAGATACAGCTTGCCGCTGCGCAGGATCTCGGCCAGCGTCATGCTGATGCGGGTGTGCGGCGCCTCGGGCGGCACCACCGCCAGCAGCGCGGCCGGATTGGCCGGGTCCAGGCCCTCGGCGAGGTTGGCCGCATCGGGGAACAGCGACGCGGTATGGCCGTCGTCGCCCATGCCCAGCACCACCACGTCCGGGGTCTGCCACTGTGCGGCGGCCTGCGCCAGCTCGGCGTCGACGTTGGCCGCAACGCTCACCAGCGGCCGGAACACGGCGTCGGCGCCGCCGCCCTGCAGCAGGTGGTCGCGCACCAGCGCCGCGTTGCTGTCGGCGTGATCGGGCGCGACCACGCGCTCGTCGACCAGGGTGACGCAGACGCGCGACCAGTCCAGCACCTCGGCGGACAGCGCCTGCAGGAAGGGCACCGGCGAGCGGCCGCCGGACACCGCCAGCACCGCGTGACCGCGGCGGCCGATGACGGCGGCGAGGTCGGCGGCGACGCGGCGGGCGAGCACCTCGGCCGCCGCCGCTTGCGATTCGAAAGCGTGGAACATCATCTCTGTGTCTCCGTTGCCATGCGCGCGGCTGTGTTGCCGCGCGTCTTGTTGTCTCAATGCGCCGGCGGCGTGTCGCCGCCGGTCATGCGGCCAACCTTGAAGGCCGGCCGCGAGCCGGCTTTCAACACTCCTCGTGCCAGCTGATGCCGTCGCGGCTCAGCAGCGCGCTGGACGCGGCCGGGCCCCAGCTGCCGGCGGTGTACTGCTTGGGCGGCGTGGTGCTGCGCGCCCAGTTGTCCATGATCGGCTCCACCCAGCGCCAGGCCTCCACCAGCTCGTCGCGGCGCATGAACAGCGCCAGCTTGCCGCGGATCACGTCCAGCAGCAGGCGCTCGTAGGCGTCGGCGCGGCGCACCTTGAACGATTCGTGGAAATCCAGGTTCAGGTGTACCGGCTGCAGGCGCTGGGTGTCGCCCGGCTCCTTGGACAGGAAGTACAGGCGGATGCTCTCCTCCGGCTGCAGGCGGATCACCAGGCGGTTGGCGGTGTTCAGGCCCATCGGGCTCGGGAACAGCTGGTGCGGCACGTCGCGGAAATTGATCACGATCTCGGCCACGCGCTCCTGCATGCGTTTGCCGGTGCGCAGGAAGAACGGCACGCCGGCCCAGCGCCAGTTGTCGATCTCGGCCTTGATGGCGACGAAGGTCTCGGTGTGGCTGGCGGCGGGGATGCCCTGCTCCTGCAGGTAGCCAACCACCGGCTGGCCGCCGACGGCGCCGGCCTTGTATTGCGCGCGCACCGTCTTGTTGGCGACGTCCTGCTCGCCGAACGGGCGCAGCGCCTTCAGCACCTTCAGCTTCTCGTCGCGCACCGCGTCGGCGCCGAGGTTGGCCGGCGGCTCCATCGTCACGATGCACAACAGCTGCAGCAGGTGGTTCTGCACCATGTCGCGCAGTGCGCCGGTGCTGTCGTAGAAGTCGCCACGGGTGCCGACGCCGAGGTCCTCGGCGATGGTGATCTGCACGTCGTGGATCCACTCGCGGCGCCACAGCGGCTCGAACAGCGCGTTGGCGAAACGGATCGCCAGCAGGTTCTGCACCGACTCCTTGCCCAGGTAGTGGTCGATACGGTACAGCTGCTCTTCGCGGAAGTGGCGGGCGACGGCTTCGTTGATCTCGTGCGACGACTCCAGGTCGTGGCCCAGCGGCTTCTCCAGCACCACGCGCACCTTGTCGTGGTTGAGGCCGACGGCGGCGAGGTTGTCGCAGATGCCCTCGAACAGGTCCGGCGCGGTGGCCAGATAACAGACCGCCACGCGGCCGGCGTGCCGGTTCAGCGCGTCGGCTAGTGCCGGGTAGTGCTCCGGCGTGGCGGCGTCGACCTTCAGGTATTCCACCCGTGCGAGGAAGCTGTGCCAGGCGGCGTCGGAGAAATGCTCCTTGATGTGGACGCGCGCGCTCTTTTCCACCATCGCCAGGTAGTCGTCGCGGCTCATGTCGCGGCGGCCCAGCGCCAGCAGGCGGCCGTCGTCGTGCAGCAGGCCGGCGGCGTGCGCCTGGTACAGCGACGGCAGCAGCTTGCGCATCACCAGATCGCCGGTGCCCCCGAACAGCACCATGTCGAAGGCCGGGGTGTGCAGGTTTGTGTTCTCCATCCTGAGTGTTCTCTCGCACAGTGGGTTGTGATGTAGTTATATTACCAAACGAAAACAACTTGTCTACGTGAAAACGCAGCCGGTCGAATCGGCACACCCCACTGTTGCCGATCACCAACACGCCATCAAACAGCTGATTTATATGGACTTAAAGGCATCGTCGGCGCCGGAATCCGCTTTTTTATCGCGTAACACCTTGCCAACATACTGTAGTAAAACTACCATTCAGGCACACCAATCAGGGCCTACACCAATGAGTCTGCATCCCGTTCTTGCTGCCGTGACCCAGCGCATCATCGAGCGTAGCCGCGTCACCCGCGCCACTTATCTGGCCCAAGCCCGCGCCGCCGTGCGCCAGGGCAAGGTCGAGCGCGCCCACCTGTCCTGTACCAACCAGGCGCACGCGTTCGCCGCGATGCCGGACGGGATCAAGATTCACCTGAAAGAGTCGGTACGCCCTAACCTGGCCATCGTCACCTCCTACAACGACATGCTGTCCGCGCACCAGCCGCTGGAAACCTTTCCGGCGCTGCTGAAGGACGAGGCGCTGAAGGCCGGCGCCACCGCGCAGGTGGCCGGCGGCGTGCCGGCGATGTGCGACGGCGTGACGCAGGGCTTCGAGGGCATGGAGCTGTCGCTGTTCTCGCGCGACGTGATCGCGATGAGCACCGCCATCGCCCTCTCCCACCAGATGTTCGACGCCGCGCTGTACCTCGGCGTGTGCGACAAGATCGTACCCGGCCTGCTGATCGGCGCGCTGTCCTTCGGCCACCTGCCGGCGCTGTTCGTGCCGGCCGGCCCGATGACCACCGGCATCTCCAACGACGACAAGGCCAAGGTGCGCCAGCTGTTCGCCGAGGGCAAGGTTGGCCGCGACGCGCTGCTGGAATCGGAATCGGCGTCCTACCACGGCCCCGGCACCTGCACCTTCTACGGCACCGCCAACAGCAACCAGATGCTGATGGAGATCATGGGCCTGCACCTGCCGGGCGCCGCCTTCGTCAACCCGAACACCCCGCTGCGCGAGGCGCTGACCCGCCACGCCGCCCGCGTCGCCACCGAGATCTCGGCCCAGGGCCCGCGTTTCACCCCGATCTGCGACGTGATCGACGAGAAGGCCATCGTCAACGGCATCGTCGGCCTGCTCGCCACCGGCGGCTCCACCAACCACACCCTGCACATCAATGCCATCGCCCGCGCCGCCGGCATCGATGTCAACTGGGACGACTTCGACGAACTGTCGGCGGTGGTGCCGCTGATCGTGCGCGCCTACCCCAACGGCAAGGCCGACGTGAATCACTTCCACGCCGCCGGCGGCATGGGCTTCGTGATCCGCGAACTGCTGGACGCCGGCCTGTTGCACGACGACGTGACCACCGTGATGGGCCGTGGCCTGCGCGCGCACTGCAGCGAAGCGTGGCTTAACGACGGCCAGCTGGCCTGGCGCGCGGCGCCGGCAGCCAGCGGCGACGACGGCGTGCTGCGCACTGCGGCCAACCCTTTCTCCGCCGACGGCGGCCTGAAGGTGCTGACCGGCAACATCGGCCGCGCGGTGATCAAGGTCTCCGCCGTGAAGCCGGAACACCGCGTGGTGGAAGCGCCGGCCGTGGTGTTCCACGACCAGAACGAACTCTTGGCCGCCTTCAAGCGCGGCGAGCTGGAGAAGGACTTCGTCGCGGTGATCCGCTTCCAGGGCCCGGCTGCCTGCGGCATGCCGGAGCTGCACAAGCTGACGCCGCCGCTGGGCGTGCTGCAGGAGCGCGGCTTCAAGGTGGCGCTGGTCACCGACGGCCGCATGTCCGGCGCGTCCGGCAAGGTGCCGGCCGCCATCCACGTGTCGCCGGAGGCGCTGCTGGGCGGCGACATCGGCAAGGTGCAGAACGGCGACCTGGTGCGGCTGGATGCCGACCGCGGCGAGCTGAGCATCCTGGTGGAAGCGACCGAGTGGGCGGCGCGCGAACGCGTTGCGGCCAACCTTGACGGGCACCAGCACGGCGTCGGCCGCGACCTGTTCGCAGGCTTCCGCCAGCAGGCCACCACCGCCGAGGAAGGCGCGATGACCTTCGCCCATCCGCTGTGGACGGACGCCAAGTAACAACCCTTCGCCACGGAAAACACGAACACCTTTTTTAGCCACGGAACACACGGAAGACACGGACAGGGCGTCGGAATGACGGTTGTCCCGCGCGATCACAACGCCCCCTGCCCGGTCATGATTTTTTCCGTGTTTTCCGTGTGCTTCCGTGGCCAATCAAGAGGAAACAAAGATGGACGCACTGACTCTGCTACGCCAAGGCCCGGTAATGCCGGTGATCGTGGTCAACGACGCCGCGGTCGCGGTCGACCTCGCCCGCGCGCTGGTCGCCGGCGGCATCCGCACGCTGGAAATCACGCTGCGCACCAAGGCCGCGCTGGCGGCGATGCGCCGCATCCGCGACGAAGTGCCGGACGCCATCGTCGGCGCCGGCACCGTGCGCACCCGCGCCCACCTGGAGGCCGCGCTCGACGCCGGCGCCCAGTTCGGCATCAGCCCCGGCCTGACGCCGGAACTGGCCGCCGCCGCGCGCGCGTCCGGCGTGCCCTTCATCCCCGGCGTGGCCACCCCGTCCGAGGCGATGCACGCGCAGGACGAGGGCTTCAACATCCTCAAGCTGTTCCCGGCCGAGGCGGTCGGCGGCATCAAGCTGCTGAAGGCGCTGGCCGGCCCGCTGCCGGAACTGCGCTTCTGCCCCACCGGCGGCATCGACATCAACAGCGCGCCGAACTACCTGGCGCTGCCCAACGTGCTGTGCGTCGGCGGCAGCTGGCTGACCCCGGACGACGCCATCGCCGCCCAGGACTGGGCACGCATCACCGCGCTGGCACAACAGGCCAGCGCGCTGGCGACACGCTGACGCACGGATCTGCTCCCGTTTTTGACAAGGGCTTGCCGCCTCTCATGGTGACACAGCCCCGTGTGCGCCATGGAGGCAGGCACGAGTACCAGGCACATAATCCGGCTGCGTCATGCAGCCAGATCAACGGCACGACAGTCAATGAAATCGTGCTGTTGAACTCGCACGATGACACCAGTAACTATCAGATGCTGGCCGGATGTTCCGCTTCGTTTGCGGCAATGGCATGTCATGGGAGATTGGGAGGCAGCGCGGCCAGACGCTGTGATTATTCGGTCTGAGGAATGACAGGAAGACGACGCTTGACAATAAAAATGTAGCCAGCTACATTTTAAGCAAAGGAGGTGCTTCCCTGATGTTCGAACTCAAAGACTTACCCAGCTACGACACTCTGGAACGTTTCGGCGCCACCTACGGCAATACCGATGTGCAAGGTCTCCAGACATGGCTGATCTGGGCATCGGCAACCCAGGAAATGCTGTCGGCTTTCGAAGCCAACCTTGCGCATAGCTGCGGGCTGTCGCAGACCCAGTTTTTTGTGCTGCTGTTGCTCAAGCGCAACCCAGACGGGCTAGGTGTGGGGACGTTGGCAGATGGCGTGTCAGTTACGTCCCAGACCATGACGCGGATCATTGATCGCATGGTGGGTGCGGGCCTCTGCAGTCGTGATGTCGATCCGGTCGATGCACGGGCCCGGCTGGTGCGCCTGACGCAGGCAGGCGATGAAATACTGGACAAAGCACTACCTAGCCACTATGCCTGGGTGGCTAAATTGATGAGCCATTTCAATGCTGACGAACGTCGGATGCTCAACCAACTCATGCTCAAGCTCACCCAGACGGGCGTACTGGCCGGGCATGGGGAAGCTGGCTAATTTTTTGGGAAATTATGTAGCCAGCTGTTTTTTATCCATTTATGTAGCTAGCTGATTACTTGGAGTCATGAAATGTCATCTACACATTTTCCGTCATTCCCCTTGCGAGCCTTGTTGGTGCTCTGTGCACTGGCAGTGGTATCGCTGCTTTATCTGCCACTGCCCATCCTGCCGCAGTTGGCGCAAGCCCACGGCATGGGCACTGCGACGGCAGCGGGCGTGATTAGCGCTTTTGGCTTCGCCTATGCGACGGGCTTTCTGATCTTCGGTCCACTGTCTGATCGACTGGGGCGGCGCACGGTGATGATGTGGGGATTGACCACACTGTCACTCGTCACTGTATGGCTATCAACGGTCGAAGCTATGCCACTGTTGCTTGCTGGCCGGGCGGTACAGGGCTTGGCTGCCGCCACGTTTCCGCCGGTCGCCATCGCTTATCTTGCCGAACGCGGTACGCCCAGGCAGCGGGTATGGAGCGTAGCCTGGCTGAGCACAGCCTTCTTATCCGCCGGACTGCTAGGGCAGATCTATGGCACAGAGGTAGCAGGACGCTGGGGACTAGGCTCTGCATTGCAACCCTTGGCCGCAGTTTTTGCCCTGACCGCCTGGTGCCTATGGACGACGCCGATTGATGCTGCTGGTGCGCCAACATCTTCGCTGCTGGCCGGCTATCGGCAGATCGGGCGGATTCTGGCCTGTCCGCAACTACGCCGTGTCTATGGTCCGGCCTTGTTGCTGCTGATGTGCTTCGTTGCCTTCTACATGGGATTGGACACTCATCTCGGGTCGACACTGCTGGCACAAGGCATTACACCCTTGATCGCACGTGAGCTGGCGTTGCCCGCCTTTCTTGCCCCCTTGGCCGTGGCACTGGTTATGCCACGCTATGGAGCCGAGCGGGTGGTGAAGGTTGGACTGGTGATCGCGACCTGCGGCTTGGCCCTGTGTGCTTGGGCTGGTGATGTGCAGCTGTATGGACTACTTGTCGCCAGCGTGGTGTTTGTGGCCGGGGTTGGCATCAGCGTGCCGGGGTTGATTGCCCGCGTAGCCACTACGGCTGACGCATCAGTGCGTGGATTAGCGGTCGCGTTCTACACCTTTGTGCTATTCGTCGGCGCCAGCCTTGGGCCGTGGCTGGCACAGCAAACTGTTCAGCAGTCCACAAGGCAGGCGTTTCTGGTTCTGGCCGTGCTACTGGGAGCGGCAACCCTGTATGTGATGACGGGACGCCGCGCCATCACGGCGTAGCTCAATAAATAACAACAGGCTTGAGACCTGGAGACAACTGGCAATCGCGCCTGCCAGCTTCAATGTGGTGCTCCATTAGATAGTCGAGGTTACATGGAAGTCCTTATTGTCATCCCACAGTCATTCAAACAGTTTTCAGAAAACCCGAACATGATGTCTTACGACAGGCTGCTGTCTCTCCTTCACCTGCGCGATACTCCCGCGGACGAGGGTGTGCAGAATTTTGA
>NZ_BMYP01000029.1 GCF_014652335.1 Vogesella fluminis
GGTGGATAGGTGGACGGGCTGGACGCTTACGAAAGATTCTGGTGCAAGGCGTTATGCAGTGGAGTGCCCAGCAGGCTGTTGCGGTTTGCCGCGCTTGCGGGCGTAGCCGCTTGCGACAGACTGGTCCCAATGGATTGTCCCAGTCCGCTCAGTGAATCCAGCGCCCCCTGCATGTCGGTTGTGGCGCAGCCCGTCAATACAAAAGGCAGAAGCAGCAAGCTCCGGTAGTGTTTCATCGCAGTTCCTCGCGAGCTTATCCGTTGAAGAGGGCATTGAGCCGGGCACACCAGGTTTCCGCCGCCCGACGGCTCATGGGGAAACTGAGCACTGGTCGTTGCGGATCGGCGGTTTGCAGCTCGATGGCAAAGTCTTTGGCGCGTACGGTGCGCTCGAAGGTCGGCACGCTCATGCCTGTGCGGTTGACCTGATGGCTACCGCCGTTCATCTCCATGCTCTCGACCTCGCGCCAGGTCATCTGCCAGCCGAGCAGCCAAGAGAAGTCGTGCAGTTTGTATGCGTCATTGACCACATCGCAGGCCGCGAGCTTGCGATTCCTGGAGTCAAAAACAAGGAATGCCGGCGCGGGATAACCCAGGAGATGTCCAGCATCGAATGACAGCCCCTGCTGGGCGTTGATCCTGGCGACAAGGGCCTGACAGCGGGCCTGCAGACGTGCCAGAAAGCGGAAGGACAGCGTGAAGATCGCCAGCGAAATCAGCAGATAGAGCATCAGCTCACTGGTCAACAGCCCCCAAAGCGATGTCTGTGACAGGCGCGCAGGCCCCACGCCGACCATCGCCAGTACAAGAATCAGCGTAAAACCAGCGGCAGCAAGACCTGAAAGCCCAGCCGCCGGAACTGCCAGCGCCGCCGCCGCTCCCATCCCCGCAGTCTTCCAGACGCTTGCCATACGTCATTTCCTCCATTTTGTTACTCATAGAGACCATTTTATGGCGCCTGCATTCAATTGTCACTCATAGTGCGGGTACTTATCGGGCGTAGCCCTATAGAGGGGGTACTCATAGAGTCATTTCTCTTTAAAGAAGAGAGAAATATGGCCCTTGATCCCCGACTACGCTTCGGCCTGAAGCTGATAGAAATCAGAAAGACCAGAGGGTGGTCGCAAGAACGCCTAGCACTGGAAAGTGGCTTGGCACGCAGCTATCTGGGGGGGGTTGAGCGTGGGCAGCGCAACATCGCATTGCTCAACATCTTCAAGCTGGCCGAGGCGCTGGGGGTGGAGCCTTCAGTACTGCTGGAGGCGCCGGCTGCTGGACAGGAGCCTGCACCGTAACATCGTAACGCTACGTTATCGTAACGTTACGATGTCGTCTGAAAGGAGCGAGTGGGCAAGACCACCGGGCAGGCCCACCGAAGGCATATTGGAAACAGCCGACGCCAAGTAGCCCTGCTATTTTTAAATAACGAGTAGCCGCGCAGCGACCGGAGGGTGCGAAGGATTGCCCACAGCCGAAGAGCGGCAGCTACTAGGTTTTCTATAAATACTAGAAAAGCCTAAAAGCAGAACTACTAGGGGCGGTCTCTCCATTTCGCTGAATCCCAGTCCCAGTGGGGTTTACAGGCGATTCCGCACGTCGGCCGTGACTAGCGATGTCACGTAAAACGGCTAGCGATGTCACGTACCGATGACTAGCAATGTCACGTGGACAACTTGCAGAAATGGCACCAAAGCCAGCTCTGGCAAGGGTTTCAGCCTTACTAGTGATGTCACGTGGACAACCCGAAAAGCCCACAGGCTTATCCTCTCCTCTTGGTCGCTGCGATATGTAGGCGTGCAGGGGTGAGGATCAGGTGGTCTCTCGTTTCCTCGATGTGGTTCCGAGCCTCGGGATAGAACAGCAGCGCTTCATTTAGCCGGAGGCGGAAATTGGTCTTGAAGTTGGCCAGCCCCTTAGGAGTATTCGCATAGCCAGAGCCGAACTGCCTCATCAAGCCAGCCCAAGGCACCTGAGCAAGCCGCTTGCCGCCCTTGATTGTCGCCACGTTCAGACTGAACATGCGGTAGACCAGCCATGTGTAGATATCCATCGCCAGAGGCGACTTCTTGAGCGCTTGAAGCGCCTCCATTCTGATCGGCACCGGAGCATGGGTCAGGCTCTCGAAGAAGTCCGTACTGAGGGTGATTGAGCTGTCCCACAGTGCGGGCTGCTCAGTGTCGCGGGCGTTCCAGAAGAGAAATGCCCGTTTGGCGATCAGGATGTTTTCGATACCCAGTGCATCCCCGTCCGCGCCGCTGACGGAGATCAGCGAGCGGACTAGCCGCAAGCTCTGGTCACGCACTCTGGCGATGTACCGGCCATCGTTGTACAGGTCGAGCTTTTCCAGAAATTCCGCCTGTGAGCGCCCCAGCGATAGCTCCGGACTGCCTGTGCGGACGGCCTCGGTACACATCCACGCCAACAGCAGGCGCGGCAGACCGCCATAGGGCACGCCATACTTGGGGTTGGCTGTGATGGAAAGGGTCAGCTTGCCAGTGCCTCGCTCAAAATAGTTGCTCTTGGGGTCTGTGTGGGGGAGCGTAGCCTGCGCCAGAAAGTGCGCGATGTAGCCTGTCGCACCTGCGCTGCGGGCCTGCTCGATCTCCATCTCCACGGCTTCGTCGATCAGGTGGCGCACCCGTGGAGTCAATGCACGGGCGGCGTCGTGCTGCTCCGCCTGCTTCGTCACCTCGGCGGCTTTCTGCCTGATCTGCTCCAGCAAATTGCCCATGCTGCGCATCGTCAAATCCTGACCCTTGGCCGGCGGGATCGCAGCGATCAGGGATGGACAGCGTTGTTGTTGGCGGTGCGGGCAGCAGCGGCCTTCTGTCCGAGCCAGGTATCAATCTCGTGTTCCAGCCATCCGACAACCCGCTTGTTGATCTGGATGCATACCGGGAATGTCGGATCATCGCGTGTGATCCGCCAGAGCGTTACGTCATTGATGCCGCCAAGCTTTTCGCAGACGGCCTTGCGGCGTAGAATTTTCATCGTCCCCACCTCCTGCACATTGAAAGTCGATGCAGGAAGTTTCAGGCGACGACCCGGCAGCGGTCACGGATTCCCGGAAGGGAATTTTTGCAGCAAAAAATCCGACAGCAGCAATGCGGGTCAGGCAAGTGATGCGCGGGCCTCGCTCCAGGTAGCAGCGGCCAAAGTGTATATGGAAGTGACTACAATATGAGTAAAAGCAGAGGCAATGCCGCTTCTATGAACGCTTTCTGGCCAAATTTTGGTTTTAACGTCTAAGCTGGCTGGCTTTTCCCAGGCACTACCCGGCGCGCTCATTAAACACCAGCTTACCAAGTTGGAAACCGGCAAGCCCGCAACCGTAAATGTTGCGGGCTTTTTTCATGCCTGCGCATTAGAATCCGGCACAGAGCAGCCATAACAAGGAGAACGTCATGCTCGCCATTATCGGAGGCAGCAGCCTCGTCAAATTGCCCATTCTCGAAGTCACCCATCGCCAGGTTGTGCGTACCCCGTATGGCGATCCATCCTGCGCGCTGACCTTCGGCCGCATCGGCATGCAGAACGTGGTGTTCATTGCCCGCCACGGCTACGGCAATTCCATCGCCCCGCACGAGATCAACTACCGTGCCAACATCTGGGCCTTGCACAGTGTCGGCGTCAAGGGGGTGATTGCCATCGGCAGCGTCGGCGGCATCCGCCCGGACATGGTGCCGGGCAGTCTGGTAATCCCCGACAACATCGTCGACTACAGCTGGGGCCGCAAGCACACCTTTTTCGAGGGGCCGGACAAGCCGGTGGTGCACGTCGATTTCACCTGGCCGTTTGATGGCGAGCTGCGGGCCCGTCTGCTGCAAACCAGCCGCAAGGCCGGCCTGAGCGTGATCGACGGCGCGGTCTATGCCTGCACCCAGGGGCCAAGGCTGGAGAGTGCGGCGGAAATCCGCCGCATCGAGCGGGATGGTGCCGACATTGTCGGCATGACCGGCATGCCGGAGGCGGCACTGGCACGGGAGCTGGCCTTGCCTTATGCCAATCTCAGCCTGGTGGTGAACTGGGCGGCCGGCAAGGGGTGCTCTGAGATAGTTCGTTTTGATGAGGCCCGGATAGGTTTGCACGTCAGGGAAGTGGAAAAAATCCTATTAACGCTATTCATGTAAATGGGTATGGCCATGTTTAATGATCAAAGTATTCTCATTACTGGTGGTACGGGTTCGTTTGGTCGTTGTTTTATAACTAGTCTGCTGGAGAGCTATCATCCACGGCGAGTTATTGTGTTTTCTCGTGATGAACTGAAACAATATGAAATGCAACAGGATTTTAATAACCCTTGTTTGCGATTTTTTATTGGGGATGTTCGTGATAAAGAGCGGCTAATGCAGGCAATGCAGGGTGTTGATTATGTGGTTCATGCAGCAGCATTAAAGCAAGTGCCAGCTGCCGAGTATAATCCATCTGAGTGTATCAAGACAAACGTACATGGTGCCGAAAATGTAATTGCGGCAGCAATTGCTAATGGAGTAAAGAAAGTAATTGCACTGTCAACAGATAAGGCGGCCAGTCCTGTAAATTTGTATGGTGCGACCAAGTTACTTTCTGACAAATTGTTTGTTGCAGCTAATAACATTACAGGAAGTGATCCGATCCAGTTTGCTGTGGTCCGCTATGGTAATGTAGTTGGTTCACGGGGTTCTGTTGTACCATTTTTTCATAAACTACTGGCTGCCGGAGTAGAGTCCCTACCAATTACTGATGAGCGGATGACCCGTTTCTGGATTACTTTAAACCAAGGCGTCAAGTTTGTTCTTCAAGGGTTTTATCGTATGCAGGGGGGGGAGCTATTTATACCGAAGATCCCATCGGTCAGGATTGTTGATCTGGCTGAGGCTATTGCTCCATCTTTACCAAAAAGAATTATCGGGATTCGACCGGGTGAGAAATTGCATGAAATGATGATTTCAAGAGATGATAGCTTGCATGCTCTCGAATTTATTGATCATTATGTTATTGTTCCATCTATACAGTTTAATAGTATGCCTGATTATCAATGCAACCCGTTAGGCGAGCGAGGAGTTGCCGTGCAGCCGGGTTTTAAATATACTTCAGATAGTAACTCACATTTTCTCAGTGTCGAAGAGTTGCGTATACTGGACCAAGATTTATGATTCCCTACGCGTGCCCGGATATTAATCAGGATGATATTTCCGCGGTAATTGAGGTGCTACGGACTGATTGGCTGACACAAGGGCCTGTGGTGCCCCGTTTCGAGAGAGCCGTTGTTGATTATTGTCAGGCCGGATTCGGAGTAGCGGTTTCTAGTGCCACTGCAGCATTGCATCTGGCATGTCTGGCACTGCAAGTCGGGCCGGGGAGCCGGGTGTGGACCTCACCCAACACCTTTGTGGCGTCTGCCAACTGCGCTCGTTATTGCGGTGCCGAGGTCGACTTTGTCGATATCGATGCAGAGACCGGCAATCTTTCCGTGTTATCGCTGTCAACCAAACTGGTGATTGCCAGTCAGAATGGTACCTTGCCACAGGTATTGGTTGTGGTGCATTTTGCCGGTCAAGCCTGCGAGATGGCCGAGATTGCCCGGTTGGCGCAGCAGTACGGCTTCAAGGTGATTGAGGATGCCTCGCATGCCTTGGGTGCCTGCTATCAGGGAGAGCCGGTAGGTAACTGCCGCTTTAGCGACATCACCGTATTCAGCTTCCATGCGGTCAAACTGGTGGCGTGTGGAGAGGGAGGAATGGCGTGCTGTAAGGACCCGGCACTGGTGGAACGGATGCGCCTGTTGCGCAGTCACGGAGTTACCCGTGAGCATGGTGCGGACGAGGCCTGGGATGGTCCATGGTACTATCAGCAGCAGCTGTTGGGCTTCAATTACCGGATGACCGAGATGCAGGCTGCCCTCGGACTCAGCCAGTTGGCTCGCTTGCCGCAGTTCTTGCAGCAGCGGCGCCAATTGGTGGCACAGTACACTGCATTATTGGGTTCGGGTGCAGTGTCGCCGTTGCAGACACCTGAAGCTGAAGCATCGGCTTGGCACCTTTATGTAGTGCGTTGTCGCGATGCCGAGGAGCGCCGCTATTATTTTGAACAATTGCGAGTGAATGACATTGCAGCCAACGTACATTATATCCCAGTGTATTGGCAGCCGTATTACTGTACCTTGGGCTTTGAGCGAGGTTATTGTCTGCAGGCCGAGTTGTATTACGCAACGGCACTGACGCTACCATTGCATACCCGGCTGGGAACGGTGGATGTTGAGCAGATTGTTAGTGTTTTGAATTCTGGAGAATTTGCATGAGCCAACGGGTGCCGACCGAGCAAGAGAGTTTTTGGCAGGGTAATTTTGGTGATGCCTATGTTGATCGTAATTGCGGCCAACCTTTGCTGGCTTCCAACCTGGCATTTTTCAGTCGCGCACTGCAACAGGTGCAGGGGCTGGGTTCAGTTATTGAATTGGGTGCCAATATCGGGTTGAACCTGCAGGCCTTGGGCTTGCTGTTGCCGGCAGTACGGCGGGTTGGAGTGGAGATCAATGCCAAGGCGCACCGTACTCTGGCACAGCTGCCTGGGATTGAGGCCCGTTTGGGCTCCTTGCTGGACGTGGCTACGGATGAGCAGTTTGATCTTGCCCTGATCAAGGGAGTGCTGATACACCAACATCCAGAGATGCTGCCACAGGCGTACGCGAAGCTGCATGCCCTGTCTGCCAGGTATGTCCTCATTGCCGAGTATTACAACCCAACCCCGGTGGAAGTAGTTTATCGGGGTGAGCATGGCAAACTATTTAAGCGCGATTTTGCCGGTGAAATGCTGGACCGTTATCCAGACCTGATGCTGCGCGATTATGGTTTTATTTATCACCGTGATCATCTGTTTCCGCAAGACGATATGAATTGGTTTCTACTGGAGAAGCGGCAGTGACTGCAATAGTGCCAGTGGTTGCCCTGATTCCGGCGCGGGGGGGCAGCAAGCGTATTCCGCACAAGAACATCCGTCTTTTTAACGGTATTCCCGTCATTGCCCACACTATCGCGGCAGCCAAGGCCAGTGGGCTGTTTGACCGTATCGTGGTCAGCACTGACGATGAGGAAATCATGGCGGTTGCGAAGGCCCATGGTGCCGAGGTGCCATTCAGGCGTCCGCGAGCCCTGGCCGATGATCACACCACTACACTGGATGTCATTCGACATGCTATCGCCATGCTGGGCTTGCCCCCGGAGGCGCTGTGCTGCTGCATTTATGCGACCGCGCCACTGCTTTGTGTTGAAGACTTGCGTGCCGGTTACCGGCAGCTAAGTGACAGGCCAGATAAAGCCTTTGCCTTTCCGGTAACCGTGTACCCGTTTCCGATCCAGCGTGCCTTGCGCAAGCTGGCCGATGGTAGTGTCGAGGCGAGGCAGCCAGAGTACTACCAGACCCGTTCGCAGGATCTGGAGCCCTGCTATCACGATGCTGGTCAGTTCTATTGGGGGCGAGTTCAAGCATGGCTTGATGGTGTCAGCGTATACAGCCCAGCGGCGATCGCACTGGAAATTCCGCATTATCGTGTGCAGGATATCGATACTCCGGCGGATTGGGTGCGTGCCGAATACCTGCAACGCGCCTTGCGGGACGTTCCAGAGATATTCCGGTGAATGTCGTCTTCCGTGCTGATGCTTCTTTTGCCATCAGTTCCGGCCACATCATGCGTTGCCTGACGCTGGCGCAGGCGTTACGGGAGCAGGGGGCGAAATGTCATTTTGTGTGCAAAGCACATCCGGGACATCTTGCTGATCTGATCATTGAGCGTGGCTTCAGCATAATCTTACTGACATGCCATACCTTGCTTGCTATCGATGATTTTCCTGTGCATGCTGCATGGGTCGGTGGTAGCTGGCAGGATGATGCCGAGCAAACGGTTGTGGCATTACAGGGGCAGGAGGTTGATTGTCTGGTGCTGGATCATTACGGTCTGGATGCGCGTTGGCAGCGGCGACTACGTCCTGTTGTCCGGCGCATATTGGTAATTGATGATTTGGCCGACCGTCCACATGATTGCGATGCACTACTGGATCAGAATATTGATTTTGGCCAGCATTCTCGCTACCAAGCATTACTTCCTGCTACAGCGCGACAGCTGTTAGGGCCGCATTACCTATTGTTAGGAGCGGGTTTTCAGCAGCCTGCCACTCTGGAGCCTGGCAAGATATTACAGCGTGGATTGGCATTCTTTGGTGGTGCTGATCCGTGTGGCTATACTTGGCAACTGGTCAATGCGCTGGAATGGCCGTCGTTGCAGGTTGTGGTAGGGGCCAATAACCCATTACGCGACGAGATAGAACAACGCTGTCATGAGAAAGGCTGGTCATTTGCATGCAATACACCGCAGATGGCGAATTTGATGCGCCAGGCTGACTTTGCCATCATCAGCTGCGGTTTTACGGCTTATGAACTAGCCAGCTTGTATGTACCTAGTCTGCTGGTTGCCGTGTCGGACATCCAAGTCAAGGTGGCCAAGGCGCTGGAGGCGGCGGGCGTGGCCTGCTTTGTCGAGGACTTTACTCTGTGTCTGTCAGCGGCTGGTTTACATCAGCAACTGTTGCGTTTGCCTATCCAGCATCCCCGGCTGTACCGGCAGTTTGAATATGGTGGCGCGGAGCGCGTTGCCGAATGGATCATGGAGAATACTGGTGGATCCGACACTGTATGAACACTACAAGTCCCTGGCGCAGCAATATGGCAGCTCCTATCTTTCCGCACAGTATTCCAGTCGTGAATCTCAAGAGCGGCGCTATGAAATTCTGAGCCAGATCGCGCCATTGCAAGGTTGCAAGATTCTGGACTTCGGCTGTGGTGCCGGCCACTTGTTAACCTATCTCACCCAATCCGGTATCCAGTGCGATTACACCGGTGTCGATGGTGTAGAGGATTTTTTTCCGCTTGCAAAGAAGGTCAATCCTCATGGTCGTTTCGGCTATTGGGACGAGTTTGCCGCTGAGCAGTTTGACTATGCTTTTGTCAGTGGCGTGTTCAACAATCGCATGGCGGACAATGTTGCCTTTTACCAGCAAACCCTTCGTGAACTGTTTGCCCGTGTTCGCCATGGCGTGGCATTTAACATGCTGAGTAGCTATGTCGATTATTTCGACGAGGGCTTGTTTTATGTATCACCGGAGCAGGTGTTCACCTTTGTGAAGCGTGAGTTGACACCATTTGTAACCTTACGTCATGACTATCTGGTTAAGGCGGGATCAATTCCATTTGAATTTGCGGTTTATGCCTATAAGCAGGGATAAGTAACGGAATGTTACAGAAAGCTTTTGATACCAGTACGGCCAAGCAAACTGATCCGCTGTGGTGTGCCATCATGCAGCCAACTTATCTGCCATGGAGTGGATATTTCAATTTGATTGCCCGTGTGAAGCACTTTGTTTTCTTGGATGATGTGCAATATGAGAGGCAGTCTTGGCAATGCCAAAACCGGATTTTGAGGCAAAAAGCAGCATTTTTTTTGCGTCTTCCTGTTATCAAAAGTCCACTCAACACCAAAATTGAAGACATTCTTGTTGATGGCACTGCGTGGCGCAAAGCTCATCGCGATCTGGTTTGGGAAAACTACCGTATCAGCCCGTACATTGATCAGGTCATGGTCTTGTTTGATGATGCTTTTCTGGAAGATGAGCAGCAGCATCTGGCCGACATCAATATCAGCCTGATCAAGAATATTGCTACTGCACTGGCCCTGCCAACCCGGTTTGTACGGGCTCGTGATCTGGCTTGTGGCGGGCGACGCTCCGAGCATCTGGATGCTATTTGCCGGAAGCTGGGAGCCACTGATTATTTGTCTCCGCAAGGTTCTGCGGCATATCTGGGGCAGGATGGTTTTACCAAGTTTGCCCGGGCCCGGTTGCATTTCCAGCAATTCGAGCCGATTCCCTATCCACAAATTGGGGACGGGCAATTTGTCTCTTACCTGTCAATCATCGATCAGATCGCGCACTTGGGGCTAGCGGCAACGCGTGCCTATGTGACGGGGGAAACCAATGAAGTTACCAGTTATTGAAATCAGCGGCCGCAAAATTGGTGCTGGCTTTCCACCATATGTGGTGGCTGAAATGTCGGCCAACCATAATGGCAGTCTGGAGCGAGCATTTGCGACCATTCGTGCGGCCAAAGCCGCCGGTGCCGATGCCGTCAAACTGCAGACGTATACTGCAGATATGCTGACATTGGATATCCGTACTGAAGATTTTGCAGTGCAGGGTGGGCTGTGGGATGGCCAGAATCTGTATGACTTGTACAGTGCCGCACAGATGCCTCTGGAGTGGCATCCCCCTTTGTTTGAGTATGCGGCCAACTTGGGCATTACGCTATTCAGTACGCCATTTGCCGAAAGTGCAGTGGATCTGCTGGAAGACCTTAATGCTCCGGCCTACAAGATTGCTTCCTGTGAAATTGTTGATGTCGGCTTGATCCGCTATGCCGCTTCGACAGGTAAGCCATTGATTATTTCTACTGGCATGGCCAGTGTGGATGACATTCATGAGGCGATTGCCGCGGCATACGATGGTGGTTGCCGGCAGCTGGCTATTTTGCATTGTGTCAGCGGTTACCCGGCACCAGCGACAGATTACAACCTGCGTACCCTGCTGGATATGCAGCAGCGATTTGGCCATGTAGTCGGACTGTCTGATCACACCCTGGAATCGGCAACTGCAGTGGCCAGTGTGGTTTTTGGGGCGGCGCTGATTGAAAAACACTTCACTTTGGATCACCTTGATGGAGGTGTTGACGAAGCTTTTTCGCTGGATCCATCAGCATTTGCCAGTTTATGTCGTGATGTGAAAACGGCTTGGCAGGCACTGGGTCAGGTTGATTATGCGGTTAAAAGCAGCGAGCAAGGTAATCTTAAATTCCGCCGCTCATTGTATTTTGTTAAGGATTTGCAGCCAGGAGACCTCATCACTCCGGATGCTGTTCGCTCGGTCCGTCCGGCCTTCGGGTTAGCACCGAAATATCTGGCCAGTATCCTCGGCTGTCGTCTTGTTCAGCCGGTAACTTATGGCTGTCCAGTGACATGGGAAGTTCTTGATAAAACAGCTGGATAATAAAGTATTTTATAAAATTCAATATTCTATCTGATGATTAATTACTAATGTCAAGTATTGATTTTAGGATGCAACTATGAATCAGCATATTTCTGGGAAATATCTGCAAGCTTTTAATGGTGGGGATGATTCAAGGGCCATCCGGTTGGCGAAGAAACATCTGGAAAAACATCCGCAAGATATAGTTGCAGCTGGCACTCTAGCCTCGGCATTGATGCGTCAGGAAAGATTTTCTGAAGCAATTCCTTTTTTCAATCAGGTACTGAAAGTGCAGCCTGATAATCAGCCTATGCAGCTGAATCGTATCTCTTGCTGGCTGGCTACTGATAATGCTGTTATTGCAATTGAGCATTTGCATGAACTATTGGCACATTCGAATAATCGATCTGAACTATGGGATGCCTTAGGGCAGGCAAATGTAAAAATCGGTAGATATCCGGAGGCCTACAGGGCTTTTTGCCAGGCATTGGTATTGCCGGGTTGTCCTGAATCAGTCTATATAAATTTGCTCTATCTTTTTCTGGAGCATGAGCTTTTTGATGCTGATACCGGTCCCCTTGCGAAATGGATTGAAAATCCGAAAACACATCCTGCCTTGCGCCTGAATTATGCAACAGTATTACATCGGCGGACACGGTTCATCGAGGCGCATGATTTATGGTTAAAGTTACTGGCTGATCTCCCACAGTATCCTGATGTTGCTGATAGCACGTATGCCCAGCTTTATGCCAATCTTGCAGGAGTTTGTATTGAGTTAAGCCGGATAGAGGATGCTCTCATCTATTGCAATAAGGCAGAACAATATGGCTATGCCGCTGAGCAACTGCTAGGTTATCGTGCACAGCTATGTCGTACCCAGGGCCTATATGGGCAGGCAATGGATTATGCACAAGAAGCTATTCAGCATAACCCGGAATTCGATGGCATGTTCAGTTTGCAGGGGGGGCTGTTATTGGACTACGGAGATGTGGCGGAGTCTTGGCGCGCACACCAGAAGGCCTTGGTGTTATCTCCGGATAACCGTCAATTTCAGTTTGTTGCTGCATTCACTTGTTTTGCCCTCAGGGATGACTTGCGAGAGGCTTGGGCCTTATATGAAGGCCGCTGGTTTAATCCGCGTACCGGCTGCAAGTCAGTATTGCCCTGGCCGGAATGGCAGGGAGGCAAGCAACAAGGACGGTTGTTGCTTTACCGAGAGCAAGGGCTGGGTGATGAGATATTCTGGGCATCAATGTTTGGGGAGGTGAGCCAGTACTTTGATGCGGTGTTGTGTGTTTGCCATGAAAAATTGCAGACACTCTTTTCCCGGTCTTTTCCGGATATCGTATTTGTTGCAGACCGCCCATCTTCACATCCGCTGGTATTCGAGCAATTCACTAGCCAATTATCAATCGGTAGTCTTGGTGCGATACTGCGCCCTCATCGTAGTAACTTCGCCCATACGCCAGAATCCTTTCTGATTGCAGATCCTGTGCGAGCAGAGCATTGGCGGCAGCGTTTGTCCCGGCTTGGAACCGGTTTGAAGGTAGGCCTGGCTTGGCGCAGTGTGGATTTGACTGGTGGCCGTGGCATTCACTATCCACCGCTGCCCGAGCTAAAACCATTGTTGCAAGTACACGGAATCGAGTTCATTAATCTGCAATATTGCGCCACAGCGGAAGAGTGTGCCGAAATCGAGAGCATGCTGGGGCGGCCATTTTATAACTTCAGAGAAGTAGATCATTTTGATGACCTGGATGCGTCCGCGGCATTGATGGCAGCATGCGATGTTGTTATTGCCCCTTGCACCGCAACGGCGGCATTGGCTGCGGCAGTAGGGGTGCCAGTACTGGAACTGGAAGCGGTAGCGGTGAATGGTTTTCAGCTGGGGCAGCAGCAAAGCCCGTGGGTACCGATGATGACCCGGTTTGGCAAACAGCCGGATGAACCATGGTCTGTGGTGGTTGAGCAGGTAGCATTGGTGATATGGCAGTTGCAGCAAGAGCACTGCCGGACATGAAAGCAGAATTCTGCTGAAAAAATCCTAAAGTCTTGTTGGTGACGGACGATAACTTGTCTGAGGCAAGGATACCGGCGAGCAAGCAGTGATTCTGACGACGGGCCCTGAACTGCCGATTTATGTCCCAAGGAGACTTAAACATGCTTACCATCAACACCAACGTGGCTTCGCTGAACTCGCAGCGTAATCTGTCCGGTTCCCAAAGCGCCTTGTCCACCTCGCTGCAGCGCCTGTCCTCCGGTCTGCGCATCAACAGTGCCAAGGACGATGCTGCTGGTCTGGCCATTTCCGAGCGCATGAGCGGCCAGGTCCGCGGTATGGACCAGGCACGTCGCAACGCCAACGACGGCGTATCGATGGCGCAGACTGCCGAAGGCGCGCTGTCTTCCGCTGGTAACATCCTGCAGCGTATCCGCGAGCTGGCGGTGCAGTCGTCCAACTCCAGCAACTCGGCATCCGACCGCCAGGCCCTGCAGTCCGAAGTGACGCAGCTGACTTCCGAGCTGGACCGCATTTCCCAGACCACCGAATTCAACGGCCAGAAGCTGCTGGACGGTTCGTCCGGTACCCTGACCTTCCAGGTCGGTGCCAACGCCAACCAGACTATTTCGGCAACCGGCTCCAACTTCCGTACCAGCAACTACGGCAATAATAATGTCACAAAAGCCCAAGCTACGACTAACTCTGCTACAAGCTTGGTATCGACACAGGCTATTACTGTCGCTGGTTCTCTTGGTTCTAAAGCCTACACAACGAAGACAGGTGATTCTGCCAAGACCATTGCCGCAGGGATCAATCAGCTGACTTCGCAAACCGGTGTGAAGGCCGAAGCCAAAACCGAAGCCAACTTGGCGCTGGGTGCCAGCGGCACCTTCTCTATCGATATTACTTCTGATAATGCCACTGCGCAGACCATATCGTTCCGTACTGGTGCCACTGTTGCCAATGCCGATGACTACGCCGAGGCAATCAATGCGATCAATGCTGCCAGCGGCAAAACCGGCGTTACTGCCGAGTATGATCCGGATTCGTTGGGTGGCATCAAGCTGACCAATGCCAGTGGTGCCGATATCAAGATTGACAACAAAACAGGTTCTTCCGATATTACGTTGGCAACTTATAACAACACTGGTACGACTCCTGCACTGGTAGCTTCCGGTGGTGCTACTGCCAGCACCAAGAGTGTGATTGCAGTCGGTACCGTAACATTCGACTCTGACAAGAGCTTTGTTGTGACTGATGCAGGTTCCGGTCTGGCGTTGAGTGGTTCGTCGTCACTGAAAACCGTGGCCTCGCTGGATGTGACTTCGTTTGCCAATTCACAGAAAGCGATCAAGATCGTTGACTCCGCCCTGCAGGCGATCAACGGCCAGCGCGCCCAGTTCGGTGCCTTGCAGTCCCGCTTCGAGAACACCATCTCCAACCTGCAGACATCGTCGGAGAACCTGAGTGCCTCGCGTAGCCGTATTCAGGATACCGACTTTGCTTCAGAAACGGCTAAACTGAGCCGTAACCAGGTGCTGCAGCAGGCGGGTACCGCCATGCTGGCACAGGCCAACCAGCTGCCGCAGAACGTACTGTCGCTGCTGCGTTAATCGAGGTGCGCGAGGGCCTGGCTCTCCTGTAACCCAGCGTGCCTGGCGTGGCCTCCACGCCAGGCTTTTCGTCTTGGAGGTGTACTATGTCGTCATTATCGCCACTGTTGCCTGTTGCCACGCCGGCGGCCACACCCTTGTCTGACACTGCGGGCCGTACGGCGCCGTTGCCGGCCCAGCAGGCCAGCGCCCCGACGGTGCCGGTTTCCGCCTCTGCGGTACAGGCGCTCTCCAGCACCGCTGCCGGCAGCCAGGGCAAGAACGTGGCGGACAAGGAAGAGCTGACGCAGGCTACGGAAAAGATCAGCAAGCTGGTCGCCACCTTTGCCAGCGAGCTGAACTTTTCCATCGATGAAGATCTGGGCGTGCCGGTCGTGAAGGTGATCGACAAGCACACCGACAAGGTGATCCGCCAGATTCCGACCGAAGAAGTGCTGGAAATGTCCAAGAACCTGGACAAGCTGGTCGGTGTTCTGTATCAGAGCAAGGCGTGATTTTGATGGCAGCAGGCGTGGCGCCGGCGGGTGTCGCGACGGAATAATGGCGGGAGGCATATCATGGCATTGAGTTCGAGCGGTCTTGGTTCCGGGATGGATATTGACGGCCTGGTTTCCAAGCTGATGAATATTGAAACCCGCCCTTTATTGCAGCTGCAGCAGAAACAGCAGGTTTTCGAAAGCAAGATCTCGGCGGTCGGCCAGGTCAAGAGTGGTCTGGCATCGTTCCAGTCTGCGCTGAAGGCGCTGCAGGACCCGGCCAAGTACCAGACGCTGGCGGCGACATCTTCCGACAAGGACGTGGCCGAGATCAGTGCCGGCGCCAAGGCACCGGTAGGCGGTTTCAGCCTGAAGGTGGAAACGTTGGCCGCAGCGCAGAAGCTGTCGTCGGGTATCTTCACCAGCAGCAAGACCGCCATCAATGGCGCGACCGAGGAGACGCTCAGCTTTTCCTTTGGCACCACCTCCGGTGCCACCTTCACGCCGCTATCCGGCTCGACCCAGAAAGATGTCAAGATCCCGGCCAATGCCACGCTGGAGCAGATGCGCGATGCAGTCAACAAGGCCAATATCGGTGTCAGTGCCAGTATCGTGAATGACGGCAGCGGCTACCGGCTGATCTATTCCTCCGGCAAGACCGGCACCGAGAGCACGCTGAAGGTAACGGCGGCGGGTGGTGCCACTTCACCGCTGGCGAACCTGACCCACGATCCGGCAGGGACGACCATGACGGTGCTGCAGGCGGCCAAGGATTCCGTTTTCTATGTTGACGGCCTGAGAATTACCAAGCAGTCCAACACCGTCAGCGATGCCATCGATGGCGTGACGCTGACGCTGAAGAAAGAGCAGGAAGCGGGCGATGCGGCGCTGAAGATGAATGTCAGCCGCGATACGGCCGGCATCAAGAAAACACTGGAGGATTTTGTAAAGTCGTATAACGACTTTACCAAGGTCCTGAAAGAGACGACGGCATCGGCACCGGGCAAGACTCCGGGAGAGGCCGGTTCGTCGTCGCCGTTGAGCGGAGTTTCGGCGATTCGCGGCATCGAAACGCAACTGCGTGCCGCTTTCGGTACGGCGAGCAACAATAGCGGCAGCTACCAGGTTGCCAGCCAGCTGGGGCTGAGTTTTTCCAAAGATGGCAGCCTGAGCCTGGATTCGGCCAAGCTGAGCAAGGCGATCGAGGCCGCGCCGGACGACGTGGCCAGGTTTTTTGCCACCGGTGCCCAGATCGATGGCAAGGGCATGTCCTATGTGTCGAGTACTGCCAAGACCGTGGCCGGCAGCTACGAAGTCTCCGTCAGCGCCCTGACCAATGGCTACAATCAGGCCGCTAGCGTGCCGACGCTGCCGGTATCCGGCACCAATGTCTTTTCTGTCATGATTGACAGCACCACGGTCAATACCCAGGTAACCGGCACCTATAACAGTGCCACCGAATTGGCCAAGGCGCTGGAGACGGCAATCAACAGCGATGTCGGCCTGACGGCGGCCAAGGGGCAGGTTTCGGTTTCGGTCGATGAAGATAGCGGCAAATTGCTGATTTCTTCAGTCAAGACCGGTGCCGAATCCAAGGTCAATGTGCTGAGCGGCCTGGATTTTGCCGGCTTTGCCGCTGGCAGTGGTGTGGATGGCTCGGCGAGTGTGGCCGGTACCATCGGCGGCTACGCGGCCCGGGGCGACGGCAGCAAGCTGATCGGCGCAGTCGGTACCCCGGTGGAGGGCCTGACCATCGATATCAGCGGTGGTACCATCGGTGACCGTGGCTCGCTGACCTACACCCAGGGTTTCTCCTTCAATCTGGACAAGAAGCTGGAGGGGATGCTCAGCACCAACGGCACGCTCGATTCGTTTGACAAGGGTTTGAATGCATCGCTGAAAGACTTGCAGAAGCAGCAGGACGTTGTGTCCAAGCGCCTGACGGCGACCGAGGCGCGCTACAGGGCCCAGTTCAATGCCATGGACCGCCTGCTGGCGCAACTGAATGCCAGCAGCACCTTCCTGAGCCAGCAAATCAGCAGCATGCAAAGTAGTTCCTGAAGCAGATAACATCAATTAAGGCTTGATCATGGCACTTTCCCGGCAGATGCAGGCCGCTTACGGCCGCTCCGCGCTTGAGACCGAAGTCTTGGCAGCAACCCCCCATAAACTGGTGCTCATGTTGCTGGATGGGGCGCTGCAGGCGATCCGGCGCGCAAAAATCGCAATGGAAGCCGGACAAATCGCAGACAAGGGCATGCTGATCGGCAAGGCGATCTCTATCGTGGACGAAGGCTTGCGCCTGGCGCTTGATCACGACAAGGGTGGCGACATCGCCAGCAATCTTGACCAGCTCTACGAATACTGCACCCGCCAGCTGTTCCAGGCGAACATCAATAATGATCCCGCGCTGCTGGACCAGGTGTGCGCACTGTTGAATGAAATCCGTGATGCCTGGGCGCAGATCGGTGTGCCCGCCAACACGCAGGGTAGTGTGCCGGGTGAAACAGGGAAAATCTATGGCGCAGCCTGAGCTGACGGAAGACTGGCGCAACTGGCTGTTGTTGGCGCGGGCGCTGTCGGCCGCGGTCGAGACGCAGGACTGGGAGCGGGCGGTGGTGCTGGCGGAGCAACTGGTGGCGGCACAGGCGACGCTGTCGCCGTTGTCGGCATTGCCTGCCGATGCGTGCGACGGGGTATTGCCCGAGCTGCTTGATGCCCAGCGTCTGCTGCAGGATCTGGCGCAGCAGGTCTCCACCAGCAAGGGCCGGCTGCAACCGGAACTTGCATTGCTGAAAACGCGACAGAACCTGCTTTCTGCCTACAAGAGCAGCCCCTGACAGGGGCCGTTTTGCCATGCAGGCCGTGGATTCGTGCATGGTGGTCGAGCTGTAAACGGCACTGTTATCCTGCTGATTGCGTGCCATATTAAAAACAGTGTTGCCGTACCGCTCCGTGTTCCCGGATGACAGGGGCAGGCCGGCATCGCTTGTGATCGTTACCCTGCCAGCATCAACAAGCTTGAGGACATTCACCCTTTGCCTGGGCGTGAGGTGTGTCCGTGTTACCGGAGTCGTGATCATGACCATTTATCTGGTATTGCTGATTGGCCTGATGATCGCGCAGGCCATGGCTGTTTTTTACCTGTGGCAGCGGCTGCTGCGCATCGAGTCCGAGCGTGCGGTCGAGGCGGTCAGTCATGAGCAGCTGCAAAAGCAGCTGGCGGCCGCACAGCGCAATATCCAGGATATTGCACTGCTGGCACAACAGGCAGCATCGGGAAACGGGCCGCGCCAGCAGTTGCCGGCGGCCAGCAGTGCGGGCATCAGCCCCTACAATCAGGCGGTCGAGATGTTCAAGCGTGGCCTTGGCAGTGCCGATGTCGCCGAGCGCTGCGGCATTTCCCGCAGCGAAGCCGAACTGATCCTGTCGCTATACCGCAATAGCCCCACTTCATGATTTCCCTGCCCCCGATTATCGCGCCGGGCAAACAGTCGGCCGGTGCGGCCGACGCATCGCCTGCCGTCATCAGCCGCCCCAGCCGCGAGGCTGCGCGCAGCCTGGTGGCGATCGCCTCTTCGCCTTCCCGCCTGCCGGCATTGCAATCCGGCGAGACCGTTACTGCCAACATTACCGAGCGCCTGCCGGATGGCAAGCTGGCCGCCACCATCAAGGGCGAGGCCTTTGTGCTGTCCCTGCCCAAGGGCATGATTGCCGATGGCAATGCGCTGTCGCTACGGGTGGTGACGGGGCCGCCATTGTCGTTCAACCTGCTGGACGGGCTGCAGGACCCGGCGACGGCGCTGCGCAGCAGCGAGCTGGCACGGGCGGTATCGGCGGCGTTGCAGGACGACAGCAGCGTCGCATTGCAGACCCTGTCGCAACCGGGGCGGCTGCCCGACCTCGCCCGTGGCGAAGTAGTCACCGGCCGCCTGGCGGAGCGGCTGGCAGACGGCAGCGCGATGGTGCTGATCAAGAACGCGGTATTCAACCTGAAGGCGCCGGCGGACGGCCTGCTGACCAAGGAGCCGATGCTGTTGCGGGTGGGCGCGACCTCGCCGTTGCTGCAGTTCGACCTGTTGCGCCTCGCTGCGCTGCCGGACGAAAAGTCGGCGCCGGTCGCCTTTACCTCGGCCGGCCGCTATCTGAACGGCCTGCTGGATGCGGCAACGCAATCGGCGGCGCGCGGCAGCCTGACCCTGCTGTCCGATCCGGCGGCGCCGGGTGCCGGCGAGCAGCTGCGGCAGACCGTGGAGAAAAGCGGTGTTTTTTACGAATCGCACCAGCGGGCGTGGGTCGATGGCCGCCTGTCGCTGGAAGAGCTGAAGCTGGAGCCGCAGGCCAAGCTGCTGCACGAGGGCAGGACAGGGTTGACGCCGGAACTGGGGCAGCTGGTGCAGAAGCAGCTGGAAGTGCACGAGCAGAAAGTGCTGGTGTTCCAGGGGCAGGCGTGGCCGGGACAGGCGGTGGACTGGGACATCCGGCGCGAGGAAGTCGCCGAGCGCGAAGCGGATGGCGAGCTGGAGCTGCCGGTATGGCAAACGCGGCTGAATCTGGCGCTGCCGGCACTGGGTGACGTCGGCGCGCGGCTGCGCATGGTGGGCCGGCAGGTGCAGGTGGTGTTCGATGCCGATGATGCGGATACCGCACAGCTGATCGAACAGTATCGCAGCCGGCTGGGCTCGGCGCTGGAGGGCGCCGGCCTGGCGCTGGCCAGCCTGCTGGTCAAGCACGGGGCCGACGATGAAGCCTGAGCATCGCCGTTCTGCGGTCGCGCTGTGCTACAGCGAGGACAGTGCGGCGCCAAAAGTGGTGGCCAAGGGCTATGGCCGCATGGCCGAGCGCATCATCGAGCAGGCAAAGGATGCCGGTGTTTTCGTGCACGACTCGCCGGAGCTGGTCAACCTGCTGATGCAGGTGGACATGGACAGCCACATTCCGCCGGAGCTGTATCGCGCGGTGGCCGAGATACTCGCCTTCCTGTATTTCCTCGAACATCATGCCGGCGGCAAGGACATGAATTTCGAACAGTGGCTGGCGCAGCGCCAGCCCTCTCCATCCTGAGCCGGCGACTGGCCGGCTTGCATTTCTCTGCTTAGGAACATGATGAAAGTTGCGTATATCGGTCTGGGTATCATGGGGCGCCCGTGCGTGGAAAACCTGCTCAAGGCCGGACATGAGGTCTGGGTCTGGGCACGGCGGCGCGAGAGCGCCGAGCCGCTGCTGGCGCAGGGCGCCCACTGGGCGGACAGCCCGCAGGCGCTGGCGGCCAACGTCGAGGTGCTGGTGACCAATGTCTCCGATACTGCCGATGTCGAGGCGGTGCTATTGGGCGAGCACGGCGTGGTGCACGGCGCGCGACCGGGGCTGGTCTGCGTCGACATGAGCACCATTTCGCCGATCGGCGCGCGCGAGATCGCCGCCAGGCTGGCTGCCAGCGGCATCGACTTCCTCGATTGCCCGGTGTCCGGCGGTGAAGTCGGCGCCATCAACGGCACGCTGACCATCATGGTCGGCGGCAAGGCGGCGGCGCTGGCCACCGCGTGGCCGGTGCTGCAGGCGATGGGCAAGACCATCACCCATATCGGCGACAGCGGTGCCGGCCAGGTGGCCAAGGCCTGCAACCAGATTGCGGTCGGCGTCGGCGTGGCGGCGGTGGCGGAAGTGATGAAGCTGGCCCGTGCTTGCGGCGTGGACCCGGCGCCGGTGCGCGAGGCGCTGCTGGGCGGCTTTGCCAGCAGCCGGGTGCTGGACGTGCACGGCCAGCGCATGATCGACGACAACTACGCGCCGGGTTTCAAGGCCAGGCTGCACCAGAAGGACATGGGCATCGTGCTGGACACCGCGGCGTCGCTGGGCATCAAGCTGCCGGAGGCCGCGCGTGTCGCCGGCCTGATCGACCGGCTGGTGGCCAATGGCGAGGGCGAGCTGGATTCCTCCGCCATCGCGCGCCTGATCTGGCAGGATAATGACTGAGCAGGCGTAAAAAAACGGCCCGCAGGCCGTATCAAGAGAAGCTACAACGCAGATTCGGTTCACACGAAGATCACCAGCGCCGCCATCGCGCCGTGCGCGCCCATCACCAGGCTCTGTTCAATGTCGGCGGTGCGCGAGCTGCCGCTGATGAAGCCGCCGAAGCCGTGCTCGCGGATGCTGACGCGGGCGTAGGCGTCGCGCATGGTGTCGACGATGGCGTCTTTCGGCACCACCAGCACCAGTTTCTGGGTCAGGAAGTACAGCGCGCGCTGGCTGTTGCCGGCGTGGCTGACCCACACCGCCGCGCTTTCCGCCACCGCCAGCTCGCCGGGCACGATGGCGATGTCCACGTCGTGCCAGTCGTGCGGCGCCGCCACCTGTTCCGGCTTGGCGGCGGTGACATCGGCCACGCGGCCGTGTTGCGGCCAACGTTGCGCGACGATGCCGGCGACGGTTTCGCCCGGCTGCAGTTGCACTGCGTCGCCGCCGAGGTTGCGCACCAGCGTGCGAAAAGCGTCGAACTTGTCTTCAAAGGTGATGAACGGTACGGCGTCGATGTCCGGCAGCGCCGGGCCTTGCGGGCGGTTCTGGCGCAGGCGGGCGAGGATGGTTTCGCGGCTGCTCATTGCTTGTTTTCCTTTCTGGCCTGCCACATTTCCTTGAAGCTCTGCGCCGGCATCTGCGGCAGCTCGCGCCCCGGCCGGCTCCACGCGCTGTGCTGCGTCAGTGCCTGCGGCACGATGGGCACCACCTTGCGCATCAGCTTGCCGCCGGCGTCCATCAGGCTGGGATGCCGGGTGAGGAAGCGCATCGCCAGCAGGCCCATCTTCTTGGCCGCCTTCAGCGTGCCGGCGTCGAAGGCGCGCTTGCGCTGCAGGATCAGCTGCTCGTGCAGGTTGATCTTTACCGGGCACACATTGCTGCACGAGCCGCAGGTGGTGCAGGCAAAGGCCATGCTGCCGTGTTTTTTGATGTCGCGGCTGGGGCCCAGCGTGGAGCCGATCGGCCCGGGAATGATGTAGCTGTAGCTGTGGCCGGTGGAGCGGCGGTACACCGGGCAGGTATTCATGCAGGCGCCGCAGCGGATGCAGCGCAGGCTCTGGTAGAAGTCGTCGCTGCCGAGGATGTCGCTGCGGCCGTTGTCGACGATCACGATGTGCATCTGCCCGCCGGGACGCGCCTGCTGGAAGTGCGATGTATAAGTCGTAATCGGCGAGCCGATGGCCGAACGCGCCAACAGGCGGGTGAACACGCCCAGGTGCTCCAGCCGCGGCACGATCTTTTCCAGCCCCATGCTGGCGATGTGGATAGCCGGCAGTGCGGTGCCGAGGTCGGCATTGCCTTCGTTGGTGCACACCACCACGCCGCCGGTTTCGGCGATGGCGAAGTTGACGCCGGTGAGGCCGGCGCCGGCGCTCAGGAAATGCTCGCGCAGGTTGGCGCGTGCGGCGTGGGTCAAATAGGTCGGGTCGTTGTTGCCGGCCTCGGTGCCCAGCTCCTTGTGAAACAGCTCGGAGATATGTTCCTTCTTCAGGTGGATCGCCGGCATCACGATGTGGCTCGGCGGCTCGTGGCGCAGCTGCACGATGCGCTCGCCCAGATCGGTGTCGATCACTGCGATGCCGCGTTGTTCCAGATACGGGTTGAGCCCGCATTCCTCGGTCAGCATCGACTTCGACTTCACCAGCTTCTTGACGCCCGCCGCAGCCAGGATGCCGTGCACGATGCGGTTGTGCTCGGCGGCGTCGGCCGCCCAGTGCACGGTGACGCCGTTGGCCTCGGCGTTGCGCTGGAACTGTTCCAGATACTCGTCCAGCCGCGACAGCGTGTGCGCCTTGATCTGCTGCGCCAGTGCGCGCAGCTGTTCCCACTCCGGCAGCTGCTTGGCCTGCGCGTCGCGCTTCTGCCGCACCCACCAGATGGCGGAATCGTGCCAGCGCGCCTGTTCGCGGTCCTGCAAAAAGGCGGCCGCCGCTGCGGCGTGCTTGATGTTGTCGTTCTTCATGCCGCGCCCCCGCGTCCGGTGAGGATCTCGACGATGTGCAGCGGGCGGATGGCTTTGCCGTGATGGCGGATGATGCCGCCCATGTGCATCAGACAGGATGGGTCGGCGCCGACGATGTATTCGGCGCCGGTGGCCTCGTGCTGCGCGACGCGGTCTTCGCCCATCGCCACCGACACTTCCGGCTCGTCGACGCTGAAGGTGCCGCCGAAGCCGCAGCATTCGTCGCGCCGCTCCGGCAGGCGCACGTCGACGCCGTCCACCAACTGCAGGATGCGTTCCAGCCGCGAGTGGTAGGGGATCATCAGCTCCGACGGCGCGGCGTGGCCCAGCTCGCGCAGGCCGTGGCAGCTCTGGTGGATCGATACCGGGTGCGGGAAATACACCGGCTTGGGCAGCCTGTCCACCTTCAGCACGTCCTGCAGGAATTCGACGATCTCGTACACGCGCGGCTGCATGGCCTGGAAATCGGCATCGTCGGCGATGTACCACGGATAGTGGTGTTTGACATAGGCAGTACAGCTGCCGGACGGCGACACGATGTAGTCGTAGTCCTTGAACACGCCGGTGAAGCGGCGCGCGGCGTCGCAGGCGCCCTGGCTGTCGCCGTTGTTGCTCAAAGGTTGGCCGCAACAGGACTGCGCCAGCGGGTAGTCAACGTTGAGGCCGTAGCCTTCCAGCAGCTCGGCGGTGGCCATCGCCACGTGCGGATACAGTTCGTTGACGAAACAGGGAATGAAAAGGGCGACGTTCATGGCGTAAGCAGGGTCTCCAGCGCAATGCCCGGGCAGGCTCGTTCTGGATTAAAGCCCGTGCCGGCGCCGCTGCCAATGCGGAATTACCCTTGCGCCGGCAATTGTCAGCAGCCTGATACATTGCGGTGATGATGGCGACAACTTGCGGCGCTGAAATGGGCATCCGTACTGGAGGATGTCATGACGCAACACTCAGCAAATCCGGCAGCAAACCCGGCGCGCCGCTGGCGCCGGCGCGGCCTCGGCCTGCTGCTGCTCGCGGCGGCGGTGCTGGCCGCCTGCACGCTGTGGCCAACGCCTGCGGCGAACACCAAATGGCTGACGCAGCCGGTCAGCATCGGCGAGCTGGAGCAGACCGTGACCGCGCAGGGCGCGCTGGCACCGCGCGACTATGTCGATGTCGGTGCCCAGGTGTCCGGCCAGCTCAGCCGCGTCTACGTCGCCATCGGCGAACAGGTGAAAAAAGGCCAGCTGCTGGCGCAGATCGACCCCGAGGTGTACCAGACCAAGGTCGCCGCCGATGAGGCCGCGGTCGCCGACCTGCAGGCGCAGCTGGAGCAGCAACAGGTCGCCACCGCGCGTGCGCGCCAGTTGCTGGCGCGGCAGACGGCGCTGGCCAAGGTGGACGCCACCACCAGCGAGACGCTGGAGCAGGCGCAGGCCGGCTTCGACCAGGCCCGCGCCGGCGAGCGCTCGCTGCAGGCGCAGCTGGCCAAGGCGCAGGCGACGCTGAAGGGCGATGCGGCCAACCTTGGCTACACCCGCATCTATGCGCCGCTGGACGGCACCGTGGTGTCGCAGACGGTGCTGCAGGGGCAGACCATCAATGCCAGCCAGTCGGCGCCGACGCTGCTGCGCGTGGCGCGGCTGGACACCATGACGGTGGAGGCGGAAGTGGCCGAGGCCGACATCCCGCTGCTGCGCCCCGGCATGGCCGCCTATTTCACCACGCTGGGCGACAGCCAGACCCGCCACGCCGCCAGCATCCGCCAGATCAAGCCGACGCCGACCACCAGCAACGACGTGGTGCTGTACACCGTGCTGCTGGACGTCGCCAACCCCGGCCACAAGCTGATGATCGACATGACGGCGCAGGTGTTTTTCAGCCTTGCCAAGGTCAGCGGCCTGCCGGTGGTGCCGCTCACCGCGCTGCAGCCGCTGGCGGCGGGTAGCAAGCGCTACCGCGCGCAGGTGCTGAACCGCGATGGCCAGCCGGAAACGCGCGAGGTGGAAGTGGCGCTGACCACCCGCAGCCAGGCGGCGATCCGCAGCGGCCTGCGTGCCGGCGAACAGCTGGTGCTGGCGCAGCAGAGCGATGACAGAAGCAAGGCCGGCAGCATGCCGCCGCCACCACCGGGGGGCTGACATGGGCGCATTGTTAAGCCTGCAACAACTGGGCAAGCACTACCCCAGCGGCGACGAGACGGTGCCGGTGCTGACCGACATCACGCTGGACATCGCCGAGGGCGAGTTCGTCGCGCTGCTGGGGCCGTCCGGCTGCGGCAAATCGACGCTGATGAACATCCTCGGCTGCCTCGACCGTCCCAGCTACGGCCGCTACCTGGTCAACGGCCAGGACGTGGCGACGCTGGACGGCGACGCGCTGGCGGCACTGCGCCGCGACAGCTTCGGCTTCGTGTTCCAGCGTTACAACCTGCTGGCGACGGCGACGGCCGAGGACAACGTGGCGCTGCCGGCGATCTACGCCGGTGTTGGCCGCCAGCAGCGTCGCCAGCGGGCGCAGCAGCTGCTGTCGCGGCTGGGGCTGGGCACGCGGCTGGCGCACAAGCCGGGGCAATTGTCCGGCGGTCAGCAGCAGCGGGTGTCGATCGCGCGCGCGCTGATCAACGATGCGCCGGTGATCCTCGCCGACGAGCCGACCGGCGCGCTGGACAGCCACAGCGGGCAGCAGGTGCTGGCGCTGCTGCAGCAGCTGCACCGCGAGGGGCGCACCATCGTGCTGATTACCCATGATCTGGACATCGCCCGTCACGCCGGGCGCATCGTGCGCCTGCGCGACGGCCGCATCGAGTCCGACAGCGGCGCGGTCGTGCGGCCAACGTTGGCCGCAACCGTAGCCGCAACGCCGGCGCCGCTGCGGCCGGCCGCCACGGTGCCGTGGCTGGAGACGCTGCGCATGGCGCTGGGCAGCCTGCGCGCCAAGCTGTTCCGCACCGCGCTGACGCTGCTGGGGGTGATCATCGGCGTCGCCGCGGTGGTGACCATGCTGGCGATCGGCGACGGCAGCAAGGCCGACGTGCTGCAGCGCATCGAGGCGATGGGCACCAACCTGCTGCTGGTACGCCCCGGCGCCGCCGGCATCCGCGCGACGGGCGAGATTGCCACCCTCACCGCCGCCGACGCCAGCGCGATGCAGGGGCTGCCCAATATCGACGGCGTGGTGCCGATGCGCAGCGGCAGCGCCACCCTGCGCGTCGGCAACCGCGACTACCAGACGCAGCAGGTGCAGGGCGTGTGGCCGAGCTACGGCCGCGTCAAGGACTGGACGGTCAGCCGCGGCGCCTTCTTCGGTGATGCGGAAGAACGGGCGCAGGCGGCGGTGATCGTGCTGGGGCAGACCGTGGTCGACAGCCTGTTCCCGGCCGGGCAGGAGCCGGTCGGCCAGTACGTGATGGTGTCCAACATCCCGTTCGAGGTGGTGGGGGTGATGAGCAGCAAGGGCGCCAATACCTTCGGCCAGGATCAGGACGACGTCGCCTTCGTGCCGCTGTCCACCGCGCAGTCACGGCTGTTCGGCGGCCAGTACGTCAACTCGATCACGGTGAAGATCGCCGACATCGGCGTCAGCGGCGCCACCGAAACCATGCTGCAGCAGCTGCTGCGCGCCCGCCACGGCAGCGAGGACTTCCAGCTGCGCAACACCGCGTCGCTGGTGGAGATGATCACCTCGACGCAGAACACGCTGACACTGCTGCTGGGCTCGGTGGCGGCGGTGTCGCTGCTGGTCGGCGGCATCGGGGTGATGAACATCATGCTGGTGTCGGTGACCGAGCGCACCCGCGAGATCGGGCTGCGCATGGCCACCGGCGCGCGGATGCAGGCCATCCTGCTGCAGTTCAATGTCGAGGCGGTGCTGGTGTGCGGCCTCGGCGGCGTGATCGGCATCGTGCTGGGGCTGGCGCTGGTGTGGGGCCTGCGCCTGGGCGGGGTGTCGGTGGCGTTTTCATGGCTGCCGCCGCTGTTGGCCTTCGGCTGCGCATTTGCCACCGGCTGCGTGTTCGGCTACCTGCCGGCGCGCAAGGCGGCGCAGCTGGACCCGGTGCTGGCACTGGCCGCGGAATAGGAGAACACAAGCATGCAACAACACTCATCCTGGCGCCGGCGCCTGGGCGGGCTGGCCGTGGCGCTGGCCTGCAGTACGGCAACGTTGGCCGCAACGCCTGGTATTGCCGACATCCCGCTGCAGCAGGACGGCTGGCGTGCGCCGGCCGGGCAGTGGCACGCGCCGCGCAGCAATGCAGCGTGGTGGCAGGCCTTCGGCAGTGCCGAGCTGGTGCAGCTGATCGCCGACGCCCGCGCCGCCAATCCGGAGCTGCTGGCGGCGCAGGCGGCGATCGCCAAGGCGCAGGCGGTGCGGACGCAGACCGCCGCCGACGGCCTGCCGCAGCTGAGCCTGTCCGGCAGCGCGCAGCGGCAGCAGGGCAGCAACAGCGTCAGCCTGACGCCGACGCTGAGCTACCAGCTCGACTGGTGGGGCCAGCAGCAGGCGCTGCTGGACGGCGACAGCGCACGGCTGGTGGCCAGTGTCGCCAGTCGCGACGCGGCGGCGCTGACGCTGGAGGGCGAGGTGGCGCGCCAGTATTTCTCGCTGCTGTTGCTGGATGAACAGCAGCAGCTGGACAGCCGGCGCCTGTTGCTGCTGACGCAGCGGCTGAGCCTGTTGCAGCAGCAGATCCGGCTGGGGCAGACGGCGCCGCGCGACGAGGCGGAGCTGGTGCAGACGATCGCCATGCTGCAGGCGACGCTGGCGGCGCAGCGCCTGGAGCTGCAGCAGGCCTACAACGCGCTGGCGGTGCTGTGCGGCAAGGCGCCGCAGGATTTCCGGCCGCAGGGCAGCAAGCTGCAGGCGCTGGCCCTGCCGCTGCCGGCCGACATCCAGCCGGCGCAGCTGCTGCAGCGGCGGCCGGACATCCGCGCCGCCGACGCCACGCTGCAGGCGCTGCAGGGCGACGTGACGGCGGCGCGCGCGGCGCTGTACCCGACGCTGACGCTCACGCTGCAGGGCGTGCTCAGCAGCGCCGGCGGCGGTCCGGCACAGTGGCTGGGCAGCGCACTGGCCAGCCTGGCGGCGCCGCTGTTCGACGGCGGCAAGCTGCGGGCCGGCGTGGCATTGAGCGAGGCGCAGTACCAGGAACAGTTGCAGAACTGGCGCGGCACGGTGCTGGCCGCGTTGCAGCAGGCCGACGACGCGCTGCACGAGGTGGCCAGCGGCGAGCAGGGGATGCAGGCGCAGCAGGCGAAGCTGGGCGCGGCACGGCGCACGGAACAGATCGACAGCGCGCGTTACCGGCTGGGGGCGCTGGAGCGCGGCACGCTGCTGGACACGCAGGCGAATACCTTGGCGGCGGAGTCGGCCTGGCTGGCGGCGCGGCAGGCGCAGCTGGCGGCCACGATCACGCTGTACCAGGCGCTGGGCGGGGCGCCGCTGGCGGCAGAAGACAGGCATTAGTGGCGGGGTGGCACCGTACCAAGACACCGTGACGCTTGCCGGCGTCACGGTGTTTTCCTGCGCGCAGCCAGGATCGAGAACGGGTTCCAAGGTTGGCCGCAGGCGCTCACACCGGGTCGATGTGGGTCATCACGTCCAGTACCGGCTGGCTGCTCATCACCCGCAGCCGCGCCGCGGCGGCGATGTCGTGGCCCTGGTGCACGGTCAGATTGCCGTCGATCTCAAGGTGGACGTCGACCTGGATCTGGTCGGCCATGCGCCGCGTGCGCAGGTCGTGCACACCCCGCACCCCCGGCGTCGCCAGCAGCGTGGCGCGGATGGCGGCCACGGTGTCCGCGTCGGCGGCGCGGTCCATCAGGTCGTGCAGCGCGTCCCAGGCAAAGCCCCAGCCGGTCTTGCCGACCATGAAACCGACCAGCGCCGCCGCCAGCGGATCGAGCCAGGTGTAGCCGGCGAGGTTGCCGGCGATGCCCAGCGCCACCACCAGCGACGAGGCGGCGTCGGCGTGCGCATGCCAGGCGTTGGCCACCAGCATGCTGGAGCGTACCTCGCTGGCGATCTTCAGCATGTAGCGGAACAGCAGTTCCTTGCTCAGCAGCGTCAGCAGCGCGACCCACAGCGCCGCCTGGTGCACTGGCGCCAGCGGCGTGGCGCTGGTGATCTTGCTGCCGGCGCCCAGCAGCATGCCGGCACCGGCGGCCAGCAGCAGCAGGCCCAGCGCCAGCGAGGCGGCGGTTTCAAAGCGCTGGTGGCCGTAGTGGTGGTCGTCGTCCGGCGCCTTGTGGCTGTGGCGGCGCGCCAGCAGTGCAACAAAATCGGCAACCAGGTCGGACAGCGAGTGCAGCGCGTCGGCCACCAGCGCCTGCGAGCCGGCCCACAGCCCGGCGGCGACCTGCAGCAGGGTGAGCACGACGTTGACGGCGACGCTGAGCCACAGGCTACGCTGCGCGGCTTGCTGCAGAGAGGGATGCGGGTTCATGCCGGGCTCCGGAAAAAACAGGGGATGCTGGCAGCGGCGGCTGACGCCGGCCTTAACGCGCGCCGGTGGCTCATGGCAGATCCTGCCCGTCGTCGTCGTCCAGCGGCGGCAGGTTGGCCAGCAGCTCGCCAAGCAGGCTCTGTGTCAGCCACGGCGGGATGGCCGGCAGCTGCCAATCGGCCTTGTCGGCGCACAGCAGCAGCGTGCGCAGGAAACGGTGAAAACCGGGACGGCTCTGGCGCAGGCTCAGCGTCTTGTCGCCGCAGACGAAGCTGAGGCTGGCGTAATCGCGGCCCAGCTGCGCATCCAGCCCGGTACACAGCAGGATGTCGCTGTCGCCCGGCCGCGCCGGTGCGCTATCGCTGAACTGCAGCGGGTGGTGGGGCTGGTCATGACCGTTGAGGTCTTCCCCGTCCATCGCCATGCGGTGTTCCAGCGCGATGCGTTCGCCTTCGTTGCCGGCACCGGGAATGCCGTCGCCGGGCACCTGGCCGGCGAACAGGCGCGCAATGTCGCCGACGATGGAACAGGTCAGGCGTCGCGTCAGCCACAGCTTGTGATCGCCCGGCTGCACCACCACCAAGAGGCGGTCCTCGGACTGGAAATAACTGAAGGAAGTTGAGCTCATCCGCGGATGGTAAAGGCTGGCCGACAAATCGCAAAGCATCGCGCCATGCGTCTTATAATGCCGGTCATGACAGCCAACTCTTTGCACCCCTTTTCGCGGCTGACCCCGGATTTCCTGCTCGACGCGGTGGAAAGCCTGGGCCTGCGCTGCGACGGCCGCCTGCTGGCGCTGAACAGCTACGAAAACCGCGTCTACCAGATCGGCATCGAGGACGATACGCCGCTGGTGGCCAAGTTCTACCGCCCGGAGCGCTGGAGCGACGCGCAGATCCAGGAGGAGCACGACTTCGCCGCCGGGCTGGCCGCGCGCGACATCCCGGTGGTGACGGCGCTGCCCTTCGGCGGCCGCACGCTGCACCACTACCAGGACTTCCGCCTCGCGCTGTTCCCGCGCCGCGGCGGCCACGCGCCGGAGCTGGACGATGCGGACACCCTCGCCTGGCTGGGGCGCTTCCTCGGCCGACTGCACGCACACGGCGCGGTGGCGCCCTACCACTTGCGGCCAACCATGGACCTCGACAGCTATGGCGAGGCCTCGCTGCGCTGCGTGCAGGAACAGGCGCGGCTGCCCTATGACCTGGCCACCCCCTACGAGCAGGCGGCACGGCAGGCGCTGGACGAGGTGCAGCGCGCCTTCGACCGCGCCGGCGACATCAGCTGGCGCCGCGTGCACGGCGACTGTCACGTCGGCAACATCCTGTGGACGCAGGACGGGCCGCACTTCGTCGATCTCGACGACAGCTGCATGGCGCCGGCGCTGCAGGACCTGTGGATGCTGCTCAGCGGCGACCGCGCGCAGCAACAGGCGCAGCTGCTGGAGCTGATTGTCGCCTACGAGGACTTCTGCGATTTCGACCGCCGCGAGCTGCACCTGCTGGAAGCGCTGCGCACGCTGCGCCTGCTGCACTACAGCGCGTGGCTGACGCGGCGGCGCGACGATCCGGCCTTTGTCGTCGCCTTCCCGTGGTTCGATACCGCGCAGTACTGGCAGGAGCGCATTGTCGAACTGCAACAGCAGGTAGAGGCGATGCGCGAGGCCCCGCTCTGCGTCTGAACCTGTTCACGATCTGCTGCGACTGATCCCGACGGGGCGATACCGCGTTGAAAAGGGTTTCGGAATGCTTGTTTATATCCAGCTAAACGCCGCTTCCTCAGCCATTTTCGCCTTGTCTCGCGTGAGCGTGCGAGATCGTGAGCACGTTCTAAACCCGCCCGCCGGCGGGTTTTTTTGACCCCGGAATGGCCGTGCTCGCGCACGGTTGCGGCACGGCTTGCTGCACTGCGGGACAGCGCGTGTTTTTTGCGGCGCGGCGGCTTGCATTTCTGTGCCGGATCAGGCAAGAATCATCGTTCGACATCCAAACCCCTATCAAGAAAACATAACATGGCACTTATCGTACAAAAGTACGGCGGTACCTCGATGGGCTCCCCGGAGCGCATCAAGAACGTGGCCCGCCGTGTCGCCAAATGGAAAGCCCAGGGACATGATGTGGTGGTTGTCGTATCCGCCATGAGCGGGGAAACCAACCGCCTGATCGCATTGGCCAAGGAAATCCAGGATCAACCCGATCCGCGCGAACTCGATGTCATCATCTCGACCGGCGAACAGGTCACCATCGGCCTCTTGTCCATGGCGCTGAAGGAAATCGGCGTCGAGGCCAAGAGCTACTGCGGCTGGCAGGTGCGTGTCGTCACCGACAGCGCCTTCAACAAGGCCCGCATCCAGTCGATCGACGAAGCCGCGATGCGTGGCGACCTCAGCGAAGGCCGCGTGGTCGTCGTCGCCGGTTTCCAGGGCATCGACGAGCAGGGCAACCTCACCACGCTGGGTCGTGGCGGTTCCGATACCTCCGCCGTGGCACTGGCGGCGGCCTTGCGCGCCGACGAATGCCAGATCTACACCGACGTGGACGGTGTCTACACCACCGATCCGCGCGTGGTGCCGGAGGCGCGCCGCCTGAAGACCATCACTTTCGAAGAGATGATCGAGATGGCGTCGCTGGGCTCCAAGATCCTGCAGATACGCTCGGTGGAGTTCGCCGGCAAGTACAAGGTACGCCTGCGCGTGCTCTCCAGCTTCGAGGACGAGGGCGAGGGCACACTGATTACGTTTGAGGAAGATGAGAATATGGAAAAGGCCGTAGTCGCCGGTATCGCGTTCGACCGTAACGAAGCACGCATCAACGTCAAGGGCGTGCCGGACAAGCCGGGCATCGCCTACCAGATCCTGGGCCCGATCGCCGATGCCAACGTTGAAGTCGACATGATCATCCAGAATGTCGGCGAAAACGGCACCACCGATTTCTCCTTCACCGTGCCGCGCGGCGAGTTCCCGCGCACCATGGGCGTGCTGCGCGACGTGCAGACCCACATCGGCGCCGCCAAGATCGACGCCGACGACAAGGTGGCCAAGGTGTCCATCGTCGGTGTCGGCATGCGCTCGCACTGCGGCATCGCCTCCACCATGTTCCGCACCCTGGCGGAAGAGGGCATCAATATCCAGATGATCTCCACTTCCGAGATCAAGGTATCGGTGCTGATCGACGAGAAATACCTGGAGCTGGCGGTGCGCGTGTTGCACAAGGCATTCGGTCTGGACCAGGCAATTGCCAATTAATTGGCGCTAAAGCTTGACGGCAGGCGCCTTCGCTAGTATTATGGCGCCTCGCTTGACGGAGAAATGGCCGAGAGGTCGAAGGCACTTCCCTGCTAAGGAAGCATACGGGCTTAAACCTGTATCGAGGGTTCGAATCCCTCTTTCTCCGCCAGCTACGCACCCGTAGCTCAGTTGGATAGAGTATTTGGCTACGAACCAAAGGGTCGGGCGTTCGAATCGCTCCGGGTGCACCACAGTCCCTATAGTTTAGCGGTTAGAACACTGCCCTTTCACGGCGGCGGCCGGNTTTTTGTTTTGTCCGTCGCCGGCATGTGCCGGCCGCAAAAAGCCCACCGTGTCGCGGTGGGCTTTTCGTTTACTGCGGGCTGCGCTTCAGGCAGTTGTCGTAGCGCCAGCCGACGCGCTTGGCGAACCACTCGGTGGTCAGCTTGCGCGTGATCTTCGGGCTGTTCAGCCGGATCTGCGGAAACGCCTCGCGCGCCACCTTGCGCCCCTGCTGCTGGTCGGCCAGCGCCATCACCTTCTGGTACAGCGTGCTCTGGCTGAAGCTGCTGTTCTTTTCCTGTTTCAGGTCGTGCAGGATGGCGCTGTCGCTCAGCCCCAGGCGCTGGCTCATCCGGTACAGTGCACGCTCGGTGCTGCTGGCCTCGCCGGAGGGCAGGCCGTCGCGATAGCGCAGCAGGTCGCCATCCGGTACCAGCTTGCGCCCGCTCAGCTGCGCCACCGCGAGCTGGAAGGCGGCATTGCGGCTGGAGTAGCGGCCGGCGTTGAAATCGGCGAAGCGGTAGATCATGTCGCGGTAGCCGGCCGGGTAGTGCAGCAGGTTGGCGGTGCCGAAGTAGATGCCGCCACGGCGGCTGAATGCCTCGTTGCGCAGGCTGCCCTGGTAGCGGTAAGGGTAGGGCCAGGCGCGGACGTGGCTTTGGGCGAAGGCGACGCTGACCTGCATCGAGCCGACGGTGTTGATCGGGTTTTTCATGCCCACCGGCAGGTCCAGCTTGCCGGCCTCGGCCGCCATGTCCTCGAACAGGTCATTCATCTCGCGCTCGGTGCGCAGGCTGTCGATGCGCGACTTGTAGCTCTCGCCGGTCGGCGACGGCTTCAGCAGCGCCGCCTTCACCAGCGGCAGCGGGATATGGTAGCCGGCGACCTTTTCCCCGATCTTGTTCCACACGATGGCCGGCAGGCCGGGCACCACCGGGTCGGCCTGGAAGGTCGACTCCTGCTCGATCACCGCGATCACCGCGCAGAAATTCTCCGCTGTCGGCGGCAGCTGCAGCGCGGTGAAGGCATTGACGATGTCGTCGCGCCAGCCGCTGCGCGGCTTGACGTAGTCCGGCAGCAGCCTGTCCAGCAGTTGTGCCGGCGGCAGGGCGGCCTTTTTCGGCGGCGCCACGCTGGGTGGGGTGCTCGGGGTGAGCAGCGGCGTGCTGGCGGCCGGGGCCGGTTCGGCCAGGCCGTCCTGCTGGCTGGCCAGCGGGAACGGTGTGGCCTGCGGGGGCGGGGTGTGGCTGGCGCAGCCGCCCAGCAGCGACAGCAGGGCAACGGGGAAAAACAGCGATCTCATGGCTCGGTGTTCCGCTCATCGGCAAAGGGCAGATTCTAGCGTAACTGCCCGCCGTTCAGTCGATGTCGTCGGGGGCCTGGTAGCGGTGGAGGATGCGCTGGTGCAGGCCGTTGCCCTGGATGATGGCCAGTCCGCGGTTGAAGCGGTCGCGCAGTGCGGCAGAGCGGAAGGCCATGCGGTAGGGCAGTTTTTTGAACAGGTCGTGATAGCTGACCGGCTGCACCGGCTCGCGGAAGTCGCTGACCACGCGCCGGTTCATGTATTTGAAGATGCGCTGGTCGGCGACCACCACGTCGACCAGATGGCGGTACAGCAGCCGGTTCTGGTCGACCTGGTTGCTGGTCTCGCCGTAGCGCGGATTGCCTGCCGCCATGCGCGCGAATTCGGTGCCCAGATACTGCGTTGCCAGTGGAAAGGCGGAGATGCTGTACTTGCCCAGCTCGGCTATCTCGCGCAGTCGCAGGTTGCGGCTGCGCAGGGTGATGGCGACATCCTCGTAGTAGACATAGGGCTCGGAATAGGCCGCCTGCAGCCCGGAATCGGGGCGGATGGTGGCAATGGCGTCGATGCGTGGATTTTTCAGTGCCAGCGGCAGCCGCTTCTGTGCCATGAATACCGGCTGCATGCCCAGCCCGGCGGCGCGCAGCGCCTCGCGCACGGTCTCCACCTCGATGCCGGAGGCCTGCTGCGGCATCACGTACGGCTCCAGTGATTCGCCGAAGGCGACGTTCAGCACCTGCGCTGCGGCCAATGTTGGATAAAGGCTCAACAGCACGACGGGCAGCAGCAGACGGTAAGGGCGGCTCATGGGGGTGTCCTGGGCGGATTAATGACATTCGCCTGATCGATTGGCTGCGGCAATCGCCGCGCCTTGCCACATGCTACACCTTCTGCACGCAAGGTGAACTGCCGGCCTTGCCTGCCGTCGTCGGAACAGCCTGTTCCGGTGCTGCAAGACCGTAACTTTTCTGTGGGTATTGCAACGCTATGTCAATGAAAAAAAAGCCTTTTTCAGATGAAAGCCGCGCCGCTTTCTGGCACAATGCGCGGTCTTTCACGGAATACCTGCCACGATGACGCTTCCTGCCGCACCACAACCGATCAACAGTTACCGCAAATACTGGGCGCAGCGCTTCGGCACCGCGCCCTTCCTGCCGATGAGCCGCGCCGAGATGGACGAGCTGGGCTGGGATTCCTGCGACATCATCATCGTCAGCGGCGACTGCTACATCGACCATCCGAGCTTCGGCATGGCGCTGATCGGACGGCTGCTGGAGGCGCAGGGCTTCCGCGTCGGCATCATCGCGCAGCCGGACTGGAACAGCGCCGACGCCTTCCGCACGCTTGGCAGGCCCAACCTGTTCTTCGGCGTCACCGCCGGCAACATGGATTCGATGATCAACCGCTACACCGCCGACCGCAAACCGCGCTCCGACGACGCCTACACCCCGCACGCGGCGGCGGGCAAGCGCCCGGACCGCGCGGTGACGGTATATGCGCAGCGCTGCCGCGAGGCCTACCCGGGCGTCGGCGTGATGATCGGTTCCATCGAGGCGTCCTTGCGCCGCATCGCGCACTACGACTACTGGAGCGAGAAGGTGCGCCCGTCGGTGCTGCTTAATTCCAAGGCCGACATCCTGCTGTTCGGCAACGCCGAGCGCGCGCTAGTGGAGATCGCCCACCGCGCGTCGCGCGGCGAGAAGCTGTCCGAGATGCGCGACGTGCGCGGCACCGCGTTCATGGCACCGCACGGCTGGCGGCCGGATGCCGGATGGCAGGAGGCGGATTCCAGTGTGGTGGACGCGCCGGGCAAGGTCGATGTCCATCTCAACCCCTATCAGGAGACGCCGGAGCAGGTGGCTGCGGCCAACGTTGGCCGCGATCCGGCGGCGCCGCAGGTGATCCGCATCGAGTCGCGCGACGAGCGCCTCGCCAAACGCCGCGCCGAGCGCGCCAAGACCGTGATCCGCATCCCGTCCTATGAAGCGGTGGCGCACGATCCGGTACTGTACGCGCACGCCAGCCGCACCCTGCACCTGGAATCCAACCCCGGCAACGCCCGTGCGCTGGTGCAGCTGCATGGTACGCGCGACGTGTGGCTGAACCCGCCGCCGCTTCCGCTTTCCACCGAGGAGATGGATTTCGTGTTCGGCCTGCCGTACGCGCGCAATCCGCACCCGGCTTACGGCGACGCGCACATTCCGGCGTGGGAGATGATCAAGTTCTCGATCAACATCATGCGCGGCTGCTTCGGCGGCTGTACCTTCTGCTCGATCACCGAGCACGAGGGCCGCATCATCCAGAGCCGCTCGGAAGAATCGGTGCTCAAGGAGATTGAGGAGATCCGCGACAAGACGACGGGTTTCACCGGCCACATTTCCGACCTGGGCGGGCCGACGGCCAACATGTACCGTCTCGCCTGCAAGGACAAGAATATCGAGCGCTCCTGTCGCAAGCTGTCCTGCGTCTATCCGGACATCTGCGAGAACATGGGCACCGACCACAGCCACCTGATCCAGCTGTACCGCAAGGCGCGGGCAATACCCGGGGTGAAGAAGATCAACATCCAGTCCGGCCTGCGCTACGACCTGGCGGTGAAATCGCCGGAGTACATCAAGGAACTGGTGCAGCACCACGTCGGCGGTTATCTCAAGATCGCGCCGGAACACACCGAAGAAGGCCCGCTGTCCAAGATGATGAAGCCGGGCATTGGCACCTACGACAAGTTCAAGGAACTGTTCGAGCGCTTTTCCCGCCAGGCCGGCAAGGAGCAGTACCTGATTCCGTATTTCATTGCCGCCCACCCGGGTACCAGCGATGAGGACATGGTCAACCTGGCGCTGTGGCTGAAGCGGAACAACTTCCGCCTCGACCAGGTGCAGACCTTCACCCCGACGCCGATGGCGATGGCCACCACCATGTGGCACACCCGCCGCAACCCGTTGAAGCGCCTCTCCCGCAGCTCGGAGAAGGTGGACGTGGTGCGCGACGGCTACCGCCGCAAGCTGCACAAGGCGCTGCTGCGCTACCACCACCCGGACAACTGGCAGATCATTTACGAGGCGCTGATCGATATGGGCCGCGGCGACCTGATCGGCCACGCCAGGCATTGCCTGATTCCGCCGACACCGCCGGGCGACAAGGCCGCCGCCGCGCGCCACCGCCTTGGACAGCAGCCGCTGCTTCGCGGCAAGCCGCAGGGCCAGCGCACACCGGCCGGCAGCCCGCGCGGCAAGAGCCTTGCCGCCAGCGGCAAACCGGCCGCCGCCCGCGCCCCGGCCGGCAAGAGCACCGCCAAGCCCAACACCGGCCGTGGCGGTGGCGGCGCCAAACCGGGCAGCAAGGTTGGCCGCAGCCGTTAAGCCACATTACCGCAGCCGCCCCCCGGGGCGGCTTTTTGCTGCCGCGCGCGGCGCACCTTGCCGCCGCGGCGCGGTCGAACCTCCATCAAGCTGAAAACCTTGATTGGCCACGGAAGCACACAGAAAAACACCGACAAAACCGATGAATGTCTTTGTTTTGTCGGTAAATCTACGAAATAACACAAGAAAGAGATAGGCATGGGAATCACCCATCGGGAGAGAGACCACCTGTCTGCATTGACCTTTTTCGTGTTCTTCCGAGTGTTTCCGTGGCGATAACTGCGGTTTTCAGGATCAATCTTCGTAGCGGAAAGCCAGATCATGCCCCTCATCGCCTTCGATAACAGTTACGCCCGCGAGCTGCCGCAACACGCGGTGCCATGGCAACCGGCCACCCCGCCGCAGCCGCGGCTGCTGTACTGGAATGCCGCGCTGGCGGCGGAGCTGGGGCTGGACAGCGCCGATGTGGCGGCGGAAACGTTGGCCGCATGCTTCTCCGGCGCGCAGCTGCCGGACGGTGCGCAGCCGGTGGCGCAGGCCTACGCCGGCCACCAGTTCGGCGGTTATTCGCCGACGCTGGGCGACGGTCGCGCGCTGCTCTTGGGCGAGGTGATCGACCGCCGCGGCCAGCGTTGCGACCTCGCCTTCAAGGGTAGCGGCCGTACCCCGTTCTCGCGCCGCGGCGACGGCAAGGCGGCGGTGGGGCCGATGCTGCGCGAGTTGATCATCGGAGAGGCGATGCAGGCGCTGGCCATCCCCACCACCCGCGCGCTGGCGGTGGTGGCCACCGGCGAGACCGTATCCCGTGAGCGGCCGTTGCCCGGCGCGGTGCTGACCCGCGTCGCCGCCAGCCACCTGCGCGTCGGCACCTTCGAGTACTTTGCCAACGGCGAGGACGGGGATGCGCTGCGCCAGCTGGCCGACTACGCCATCCGCCGCCACGATCCGGCGCTGCGGGATGCGGCCAACCCTTATCTTGCCTTCCTCGACGCGGTGTGCCGGCGCCAGGCGCGGCTGATCGCGCAGTGGATGCACGCCGGCTTTATCCACGGCGTGATGAACACCGACAACATGACCATCAGCGGCGAAACCATAGACTACGGCCCGTGCGCCTTCATGGACGCCTATGACCCGGCCACCGTGTTCAGCTCCATCGACGAGCGCGGCCGCTACGCCTACGGCAACCAGCCGGCCATCGCGCAGTGGAACCTGGCGCGGCTGGCGGAAACGCTGCTGCCGCTGCTGGACGCCGAGTCGCAGCAACAGGCGGTGGCGCAGGCCACCGAGGTCATCCACCGTTTTGCCGACCAGTACCGCGAACAGTGGCTGGCGCAGGCGCGGCGCAAGCTCGGCCTCTACACGGCAGAGGACGGCGACCAGCAGCTGGCCGACGACTGGCTGGCGCTGCTGCAGACGCAGCAGGCGGACTTCACCCTCGCCTGGCGCTACCTTGCCGACGCGGCGGACGGCGATGGGACAAGGTTGGCCGCATTGTTTGCCGATCCGGCCGCGCTGTTGCCGTGGCTGGCGCGCTGGCAGCAGCGCCTCGCCGCCGAGCCGCAGCCGGCCACCGAATGCGCCGCCGCGATGCGCGCGCTCAATCCGCTGTACATCGCGCGCAATCATCTGGTGGAAGAGGCGCTGGCCGCCGCCAGCGAGCACGGCGACATGAGCCTGACGCTGCGGCTGCTGGACGTGCTGGCCGACCCGTTCACCGAGCGCGACGGGCTGGAGCGCTACGCGCTACCGGCGGCGCCGGAGCTGGCGGCCGGCTACCGCACCTTCTGCGGTACCTGAATCTGGCCGGATAACCCCTGTTGATCTGATCAATAAACGAAGGTTGGCCGCAAGCCCTCATGGTTTGCGGCCAACCTTGTTATCGGGCGGGTGGTGTGGTGGATTGCTTGGGTTTTTGTGATGGAGAGAGGAACCGGCGGCTGATTCACGCGCTCCTGTGTCGGGTTTTCTGCTCCCTTGCCAACCGGGTGTGATGGCGTCGTTAGTCCCTGCTGGACTTCACGGCCTGATGCTCGGCCCACTGCCGTTCGATCATTGCCCGGAAGCCTCCATCTTCCGCAATCGTATGCTGTTCGATGTCGGTCACTGTGCCGTGGTAAAGCTTCTCGCCGCCGTTTTGGGCGGCGGCCAGTGCACTACGGAAACTGTCCTCTGCTGCCTGCGCTTCGCCGAGCAGCCACTGCACGTAGGCAAGATTGCCACGGGTCATGCCGCAACCCGGACGTCGTTCGAGGCCGGCAAGCAGATCGTTGCGCGCTTCGCGCAGCAAGGATTGAGCTTGCTCCCGATTCTGCCACGTCTTCTTGGCTTTCAGCAGTAGGTCAAAGCCTTTGCCGTTCAAGGCTTTGGCGACCTGCTCGCGGATGGCGGGAGTTGTGTCGGACGAATAGGTGTCGATTAGCTGCTGGTAGGTACTAATAGCCTCGGTGGGCTTCTGCATTTTTCCGAAGGCAACCCCCATGTTGCGCATGGCCTTGGCGACCTGTTCGCGGATGGCGGGTGTGTTGTCGGACGAGTAAGTGGCGATCAGTTTTTCGAAGGTAGCAATGGCCTCGTCCTGCTTCTGCATCTCGCCGAGGAGGGCCCCCATATTGAGCATGCTCTCTGCAACCAGCTCACGGATTACTGGTGTATTGTTGGATGCATAGGTATCAATCAGTTGCTGGTAAGTGGTACAAGCTTCAGCGTGCCGTTTCAGCTGATGCAATGTGAGCGTACGATTGAAAAGGGCTTGGGCTGAGTTGACCGCACCGGCATTGGGGATACTGCTCGCGTGCTTCCAGTACAGCGCAGCATCTTCATATTGCTTGGCGTGGTAAGCGTCGAAGGCGCGGGCGTTCCAGTCATCGTAAGAATAACTGAGGGTGTGCAGAATTTTGTGTAAACGGACCATTGGCGGGAAACTGCCAAATTGTCCGGA
>NZ_BMYP01000030.1 GCF_014652335.1 Vogesella fluminis
TGCAGTTCGAAGGTGGCGGTACTGCCTTCGGGTACGGTGATGTCGCCACTGGCGGTGTCGCTGTCGCCGAAGAAGAGTCGGGTGGTGTCGTCATCGATGATGGTGGCGGTGGCGCTGTCGTTGTATTCGTTGCCGTTGCTGTTCAGCTTGGCGCCGAGGCTGAAGGTTTCGTCGGTTTCGTCGATGTTGTCGCCGACGGTGGTGGTGCGGATCAGCAGGTCGGTGTTGCCTGCGGCCAACGCGATGGCGCCGCCATAGGTGTTCCAGTTGCTGCCGCCGTCGGTGCTGTACTGGAAGCTGCCGGATGCGTAGTCGTCCGGGCTCAGTGCGCTGCCGTCGGCGAGGGTGAGTTCGAGGGTGCTGCCGGCGGCGGCAGCGGTGACGTGCAGTTCGAAGGTGGCGGTACTGCCTTCGGGTACGGTGATGTCGCCACTGGCGGTGTCGCTGTCGCCGAAGAAGATTTTCGGGGTGTCGTCGTCGACGATGGTGGCGGTGGCGCTGTCGTTGTATTCGTTGCCATTGCTGTTCAGCTTGGCGCCGAGGCTGAAGGTTTCGTCGGTTTCGTCGATGTTGTCGCCGACGGTGGTGGTGCGGATCAGCAGGTCGGTGTTGCCTGCGGCCAACGCGATGGCGCCGCCATAGGTGTTCCAGTTGCTGCCGCCGTCGGTGCTGTACTGGAAGCTGCCGGATGCGTAGTCGTCCGGGCTCAGTGCGCTGCCGTCGGCGAGGGTGAGTTCGAGGGTGCTGCCGGCAGCGGCATCGGTGACGTGCAGTTCGAAGGTGGCGGCACTGCCTTCGGGTACGGTGATGTCGCCGCTCTCCGTGGCAGCGGCACCAAAGAAGATTGCCGGCGTATCGGCATCAATAATGACCGGAACATCATCATCAATAATGGTGGCCGTGGCGCTATCCCCGTAGCTGCTGCCGTTGCTGTTCAGCTTGGCGCCGAGGCTGAAGATTTCGTTCGGTTCGTCAATGCTGTCGTTCACCGTGGTGGTGCGGATCAGCAGGTCGGTGTTGCCTGCGACCAACGTGATGGCGCCACCATAGGTGTTCCAGTTGCTGCCGCCGTCGGTGCTGTACTGGAAGCTGCCGGATGCGTAGTCGTCCGGGCTCAGCGCGCTGCCGTCGGCGAGGGTGAGTTCGAGGGTGCTGCCGGCGGCGGCAGCGGTGACGTGCAGTTCGAAGGTCGCCGGATCGCCTTCCTGCACGGTGATGTCGCCGCTCTCCGTGGCGGCGGCACCAAAAAAGATTGCCGGTGTATCGTTGTCGATAATGGTGGCAATAGCGCTGTCACTGTAGCTGGTGCCGCCGCTACTCAGGGTGGCACTCAGGGTAAAGGTCTCGTTGGCCTCATCCACGCTGTCATCCACAGTACTTGTACGCACCAGCAACTGGCTGGCACCGGCGCTGATCGGGATGGTGCCGGTGTAATCACTCCAGCTGACCCCGCCATCGGTACTGTACTGGAAGCCAGTGGCGGCGTAGTCGGCCGGCGATACGGCAGAGCCATTGCTGAGGACCAGCACCAGGCTGCTGCCGGCGGCGGCCCCGGTGATGCTGACGCCGAATGCGGCGCTATCGCCTTCCGTAACGGTGATGTCGCCGACTGCAATGCCAGGTTGACCAACCTGGATGGTCGGGGTCGGCGGGACGGGCACCACGTCACCAATCGAGGCCTGTTGCAGCGGCGGGTTGCCGCTATCCAGGCCAGAATCCAGCGACAGCGGGCTGATGCCCTCGGCCACGCGACCGATGCGGGTGAAGGAGTTGCCGCCATCCTCGCCGCCGCCCGCCGCCAGGCCGGCTGCGGTGGCCTCCAGCCCTTGCAACAGGTCCTGGCCGCGTTCCAGTGCCGCCAGTGCCTGTTCGGCTTCCGGACTGAGCGTGGCGATGGCCGCATCGCTGGCATCGCCGGAGGCGGTGTTGAACACGTCATCGGTGATGGTGAGGTCGCGGGCTTCGGCGATACGCACGATATTGCCGCTGCCCGACTGCAGCTCGATCACGCCGTCGACGGGGATGATCAGGCGTTCGCCGGTCGCCACGATGTCGCCCAGTTTCAGGATGCGCTCGGTGCCGTCCGGCGCGATGGCGATGATCTTGCCGATGATGGCGACGACCTTGCCCTGGGCGATGTTGGTAGCGGTAGCCATGATAAAACCCCCACACTCATTGTTGATGCTCTAGTTGTAGAGCGGAGCGTGGGGGCCGGCTATGGTACCGAAGGGAGGTGTACTAAAGGGCAGGCGCGTCAGCCGGACAGTTTCAGCAGCAGCTGCACCCGGTCCGGCACCCCCAGCTTGCCGAAAATGGCGGTGAGGTGTGCCTTGACCGTGCGTTCGGAGATGTCCATGTCGCGAGCGATCTGCTTGTTGCTCTTGCCCTCGCGCAGGTGGCCGACCACATCGCGTTCGCGCTCGGTCAGCTGTGCCAGCAGCGGGCTGTCGGTGCGGGCCACCTGCCCGAAACGGGCACACAGTTGCTGCATCAGGCCGATACCGATCCAGATGCCATCCGCTGCTACCACCGCATCGGCCTGCCGCAGCGTTGCCGGCTGCGAGAAAGCATGGAGGAAACCCGCCGCCCCGGCACCCAGCCACTGCACCGCCTGGCGGTCGGATGGCGTGCTGCTCAGCACGATCACGCGGGCGCGGCCGAAATCGCCGCGGCACAGCCGCGCCAGCAGCGCTTCATCCTGATTGTCGACATCCACCCACACCACGCCCTGGACACCGCGCTGCGGCTGCTCGGCCAGGGCCGACAGGGAGTCGTACACTTCCAGCTCGCGATCCAGTGCTGCCTGCAAGTGTTGCTGCAAGGAGGGGCTGCTGGTGATGAGTAGGGTCGGCATGTCAGCGCTCGCTCAGGGCTTGGGCTTTGGCACGAAGTACCGGTTTCAGAAGGTAGTTCAGCACGCTCTTGTGCCCGGTGATGATGTCGACTTCCGCCACCATGCCGGGGATGATCGGCAGTTTCTTCTCGCTCAGGTGTGCGGCATCGGTCTTGACCTTGACCACATAATAGGTGTTGCCCTTGTCGTCGGTGATGGAGTCGGCGCCGATCTGGTGCAGCTTGCCCTTGAGGCCGCCGTAGATGGTGGAATCATAGGCGGTAAAGCGGACAAACACCGGCTGCCCCGGATGCAGGAAGGCGATATCGCGCGGCGACACCTTGGCCTCGATCAGCAGCGAATCGTCCAGCGGCACGATCTCGAGGATGTCGCGGCCCGGCTGCACCACGCCACCGACGGTGTTGACCAGCAGGCGCTTGACCTCGCCGCGCACCGGCGAGCGGATCTCGGTGAGGTTGACCTTGTCCTGCAGCGCGGCACTGCCGGCGCCGAGCGTGCTCAGCTTGGCCAGCGTTTCCGACAGCTCGGTACTGGCCTGGTTGCGGAACGCCAGTTCCACCTCCTGGATCTTGCGGTTGGCCTCGCCGATCGCGGACTGGATCTTCGGCACCTGCGCATTGGACATGTCGCGTTCGCCGCGATAGCGCGACACATCACGCTCCAGCCGCAACACGTCGACCTCGGACACCGCGCCGGACTTCAGCAGCGGCCGCGTCACCGTCAGCTCGCGCATGGTCAGCTCCAGCCCCTGGTTGGCCTGTTCGCGCCGTGCGCGTGCCTCGTTCAGCTCTTCGGTGCGCTGCGCCAGCTGCTGGCGGGCGATGGAGACGTTGGCGTCCAATTCCATGCGTTTGGACTGGTAGAGGTCCATTTCCTGACGCGCGATTTCCGGCGCCTGGCTGGTCACTTCCGGCGGCAGCGAGAACGGCTTGCCTTCGGCCAGTGCCCGCAGCCGCGAGGCCTTGGCCTGCAGCGACAGCACCTGCGACTGGTTCTCGTTGAGCGAGGACACGAAACGGGTGTTGTCGACCTGCAGCAACAGTTGGCCGCGTTCGACGATATCGCCCTCTTTCACCAGGATCTTCGACACCACGCCGCCATCCAGGCTCTGCAGATGCTGGATCTGGCTGGTCGGCACCACCTTGCCCTCGCCGCGCGCCACTTCGTCTAGCGTGGCGAACGCCGACCACAGCAGTGCCGACATCAGGAACAGGCCGATCACCCAGATGAACATGCGCGGCCGCTGCGGGTTCTGCTCCAGAATCGCCCACTCGGCGTCGGCGGCAAAATCCTGGCGATCCTGCAGGTCTTCCGCCGTGGTCCAGTCCAGCACGCGGCGCACCAGCGGGCTGCGCTTGGCCTGCGACGTTTGCCACAGCTTGTTAAGCAGTTTTTTCATACTTGTGCCCTTCCGATCTTGCCTTGTTGCAGGGCCTGGACCACCTCTGCCTTCGGACCATCCGCCAGGATGCGGCCCTGGTCGATCACGATAATGCGATCTGCCAGATCCAGCAGTGAAGTGTGGTGCGTCACCAGCACCATGGTCTTGCCCGGCATGATCTTCTCGAAGGTGCGCTTCATCGCCGCCTCGGTGCTGTGGTCCATATTGCTGGTCGGTTCGTCCAGCAGCATGATGGGCGGAGCGTTCAGCAGTGCGCGGGCGATGGTGATCGCCTTGCGCTGGCCGCCGGACAGCGACTCACCGCGCTCGCCGATCACCATGTCGAAACCTTCCGGATGGCTGTTGACGAACTCGCTCAGCCCGGCCAGGTCCGCGGCGGCGGCGATACTGGCGTCGTGCACGTGCGGCTGGCCCATGCTGATGTTCTGGCGCAGCGTGCCGTAGAACAGCACCGGTTCCTGCGACACGTAGCCGACGTTGCGGCGCAACTCGGCCGGATCGATCTGGCGCAGGTCGACCCCGTCAATGCGGGTCGAGCCCTGCTGCGGCTGGTACAGGCCCATGATCAGCTTCTGGATGGTGGACTTGCCGGAGCCGACACGGCCGAGGATGGCCACCTTCTCGCCGGCACGGATGCGGAACGACACATTGTGCAGCGCGCCCAGCGGGCTGTTGGGATAGGTGAACGACACGTTGGAGAACTCGATGTCGCCGTTGAAGTGGGTGCGGTGGAAGAAGGTGGCCTCTTCCTCGCGCTCTACCGGCATTTTCATCAGCCCTTCCAGCGAGTCCAGCGACGACTTGGCGTTGTTGAACTGCGTCATCAGCCCGGCCACCGCCCCCATCGGCGCGATGGCGCGACCGGCCAGCATGGTGCAGGCGATCAGGCCGCCGACCGAGGTCTGCCCCTCCTTGATCAGATAGACGCCGATGATGATGATCGACACCGACATCAGCTGCTGGATGAAACCGGCGAAGTTCATGGTCACGCCCGACAGGAACTTGAGGCGGCTGCCGACCTGCGCCAGGAACAGCGTCGCCTTCTCCCAGCGCCCCTGCAGCACGCCTTCGGCGCCGAGGGTCTTGATGGTTTCCAGGCCGACCAGGCTTTCCACCAGATGGGCATTGCGCTGCGACGAGGCGCGGAAGGTGGTCTCGGTCAGTTCCTGCATCTGGCCCTGTACCGTGAACGCCAGCAGCAGCATCAGCAGGATCGCCACCAGCGGCGGCAGCACCATCCACGGCGAGATCCAGAAGATCACGAACACGAACAGCAGCGCGAACGGCACATCCACCAGCGTGGTCACCGTGGCGGAGGCGATGAAGTCGCGCACCGTCTCGAAGGCGCGAAGGTTGGCCGCAAAGGCGCCGACCGAGGCCGGACGCGCCTCCATGCGGATGCCGAGCACGCGCTCCATGATCAGCGCCGACAGCATCACGTCCACCCGCTTGCTGGCCAGGTCGATCAGGTAGCCGCGGGTCAGCTTGAGGATGAAGTCGAACACCAGGATCAGCAGTACGCCCAGCCCCAGCACCCACAGCGTGTCGAACGCCATATTGGGCACCACGCGGTCGTACACGTTCATCGAGAACAGCGGGAAGACCAGCGCGAACACGTTGACGAAGAAGGCGGCGATCAGCGCGTCGCGGTACAGCGGGCGCCCCTGCAGGATGGCGTGCCAGAACCAGTGCCGGGTGCGCGCCTTGTTCAGCTCCGGCACCCGCTTGTCGAAGCGGAAGCGCGGTTTGACCACGATGGCCAGCCCGCTGTAGCGCGCGGCCAGCTCGCTACCGCTGAGCACCTGCACCGCTTCCGGCAGCTCGGCCGGGCTGATGTAGTAGTTGCCGTCGGCGTCGATCTTGCGCAGCAGGCAGGCGTCATTGCCGTTGAGCAGCAGCACTGCCGGCAACAGCGCCGCCGGCAGCTCGTGCAGCGGCTTGCGCAGCACCCGCGACACCAGGCCGGCACGCCGCGCCGCGCGCGAGAACATCGCCGGGGTCAGCCGCTGCTCTTCCAGCGGGATGCCGGCAATCAGCGAGTCGCGGGTGGTGGTGATGCCGTGCTGCCGTGTCAGTTCGAACAGGCAATCCAGCAGGGGATCCATATGGGTGGCACGTTGCGAAATATCCGCCTGTGCGCCTTTGTGTTCCTGATTATTCATATGCGGTCTTCGTCAAGGCTGTGCCTTTGGGTCTTCGTGGGCAACGAAAGCTGCGGCCGGCATTGGCAACCGGCATCATTATTAGCAGGGCATGACCAACTTGCAAATATATTTTGATTGATTATAAATCAATAGTTTTTAATTGTACCGCTGGCACAGCGCCATAACAAAAGCCAGCTTACAGGAAGCTGGCTTTTTGCTGCACGAAACCCGGATTCAGGCTTGTCGTAAACGGACGGCCCTGACAAAAAGCACGACACTGCCGAAGTAGCACACCGTCAGCAGCACCTCGACCAGTGCCAGCGTTTGCGACAGCCCGCTGTCCGACCAGGCACGCATCACGCCCTCGGCAAAAAAGGCGAGGATGAACATGCTGGACCACTGGTAAGTGTAGACCCGCTGGCGCAGCACCCCCATCAGCGGCAGCAGCAGCAACACCGCCTTCAACACCAGGAAGGAGCCGCCGGGGCGCAGCGGCGCCAGCACCAGCTCCCACGCCAGGCAGAGCAGGATCAGCGTGATCAGGCTGCACACCGCCCCCCAGTGGAACAGGCGGGCATCAGTCATGAGGCACCCGAGTCTGGCGGCCGGTCAATACCGCCATCAGGATGCCGGCTTCGTACAGCAGCCACAACGGCACCGCCATCATGACCTGCGACAGCACGTCCGGTGGCGTCACCACCGCGGCGATGACGAAGGCACCGACAATGACATAAGGGCGGCCTTCGCGCAGCTGCGCCAAGCTGACCACCCCCATGCGATGCAGCACGATCACCACGATCGGCACCTCGAAGGTCACGCCGAAGGCGACAAACATGCCGAGCACGAAGGACAGGTATTTGTCAATGTCGGTCATCATCGACACCCCCTCCGGCGTCACCGCGCTCATGAAGCCGAACACCACCGGGAACACCGCGAAGTAGGCAAAGGCCATGCCGACGAAGAACAGCAGCACGCTGGAGATCACCAGCGGCAGCACCAGCCGTTTCTCGTGGTTGTACAGCCCGGGCGCGACAAAGGCCCAGATCTGGTACATGGTATTGGGCAGCGACAGCAGGAAGGCGACCAGCATGGTGACCTTGACCGGCACGAAGAACGGCGCGGTCACGTCGGTGGCAATCATGTTGGTGCCGGCCGGCAGCGCATCCAGCATCGGCTTGGCCAGCAGGTGGTAGATGTCGCCGGACCAGTGGAACAGCGCCAGGAAGCACGCCACGATGCCAAGCGTAATGCGCACCACACGGCTGCGCAGCTCGATCAGGTGCGCGAGCAAAGGTTGTTGATCGCTCATTCGCGCACTTTGACCACAGGGTTGTCCGGCGGTGCCGCAGACGGCGCCGCCTCGAAAAGATCCAGCTGATTATCGTCCGGCACCGCGGCCGGCGACGCGGCGGGCGTGCCGTGGCTGTCGTCCGCGGATTCGGCCGGCGGGGCGATCTGCCGTGCCGCCTCGTCCAGCAGCTGGCCGGCTTCCTGCTCCACTGTCTGCGCCGTCTGCCCGATCTGCTGCGACAGCTCGCGCACGCCGGCGACCTCGCTCTCGATCTGGCTGCGGAAGGCGTCGGCCGCCTGCTGCACGTCCTGCTTCAGGTCGTCGAAACCGGCCATCTGGCTGTGCTGATGGATGTCGGACTTGACGCTGGCGACAAAGCGCTGCGCGCGGCCGACCAGCGCACCGATGGTACGGGCGACGGTCGGCAGCCGTTCCGGCCCCAGCACGATCAGGGCCACCACGCCGACAATCAGCAGTTCGCCGAAGCTGATATCAAACACGCGGCTTACTTCTTGTTGTCTTGGTCGACATCAATCACGCGACCACCCTGCTCCGGCCGATCGCCTTCCTCGCCCTTCATGCCTTCCTTGAAGCCCTTGACGGCGCCGCCCAGGTCCTGGCCGATATTGCGCAATTTCTTGGTACCGAACACCAGTACCACCACCAACAAAACGATCAGCCAGTGCCAGATGCTAAAAGAACCCATGACTACTACCTCGATATTGAACGGACGCGCTGCGTCGCATGGTTACTTGTTGCCGTAGACGTGTACGTGCAGGTGGAACACTTCCTGGCCGCCACCGCGCCCGGTGTTGATCGCGGTCTTGAAGCCGCGCTCCAGGCCCTGTTCGGCGGCCAGCTTCGGCACCAGCAGCAGCAGCTTGCCCAGCATCACCGCGTCGTCGGCGCCGCAGTGTGCCAGCGACTCGACGTGCCGTTTCGGCACCAGCAGGAAGTGCACATCGCCGGCCGGCTTGATGTCGTGGAAGGCCACCACGTCGTCGTCTTCGTATACCTTGTTGGCCGGGATGTCGCCGGCCGCAATCTTACAGAAAATACAATCGCTCATGTTCACTCTCTATGTCTCAAGCCTGCGGGGTGCGCGCGGCCTTTTCATCGAGGCCGGAAATGCCTTCGCGGCGCTTCAGCTCTACCAGCACGTCTTCCGGGCGCAGGCCGTGATATGCCAGCAGCACCATGGAGTGGAACCACAGGTCGGCCACTTCGCGCACCAGATGCAGGCGGTCCTTGTCCTTGGATGCCATCAGCACTTCGGCTGCCTCTTCCGCCACTTTCTTCAGGATCGCATCCTCGCCCTTGTGGAACAGCGAAGCCACATAGGACGAACTGGGGCAGGATTCCTTGCGGGCTTCCAGCGTGTCACCAATGTGCTGTAATACGTCAGCGGCAATCATGTGCATCCTTTCAAACCGTCAGCGCGGCCAGTATATGTCGATTCTGTGACAATTCGATAACAAGGCGTAGCAGGGGCAACCCTCGCCCTGCGACTCAGTGCTGATGCCCGCCGTAGATGGCATGCGGATCCTTGAGCACCGCATCGGCGACTTGCCACTCGCCGTCGCGCAGCACGCGATAGAAGCAGCTTTCGCGGCCGGTGTGGCAGGCGATGCCGCCGGCCTGTTCGATCTGCATGGTGATAACGTCGCCGTCGCAGTCGAGGCGCAGTTCCTTCACCGTCTGCAGGTGGCCGGACTCCTCGCCCTTCTTCCACAGCTTCTGGCGCGAGCGCGTCCAGTAGTGGGCGATGCCGGTTTCTGCGGTCAGCTGCAGTGCCTCGCGGTTCATGTAGGCCACCATCAGCACGCGACCCGTGTTGGCATCCTGGGCGATGGCGACCACCAGCCCCTTGTCGTCCCACTTCACTTCATCCAGCCAGTTCATGATTTCAAACCTCATTCGCCACAGAACCCACCGAAAACACGGAAAGAAAACCTTGTCATGCGACATCGGGCCACGTCCTACTCCAGCCGCGCTATTGGCCAGTTTCTGTATATTTCCGTGGATTCCGCGGCAAAAAATTACAAGCGGACTTCGATGCCGGCGGCCCGCATCGCTTCTTTCGCCTGACGCACGGAGTACTCGCCGAAGTGGAAGATACTAGCAGCCAGCACCGCATCTGCTTTGCCCTGGATCACGCCTTCCACCAGATGTTGCAAATTGCCGACGCCGCCGGAGGCGATCACCGGCACCGGCACCGCCTCGGATACCGCCCGGGTTAGCGGCAGGTTGAAGCCGATCTTGGTACCGTCGCGGTCCATGCTGGTGAGCAGGATTTCGCCGGCGCCGTATTCGGCCATCCTGACCGCCCACTCCACTGCGTCCAGCCCGGTCGCCTTGCGCCCGCCGTGGGTGAAAATCTCCCAGCGGTCGTTGGCCGGGCTCACCGCCTTGGCGTCGACCGCCACCACGATGCACTGGCTGCCGAACTTGTCGGCGGCCTCGCGCACCAGCTCGGGATTGGTGATCGCCGCGGTGTTGATGCTGACCTTGTCGGCGCCGGCGCCCAGCAGGCGGCGGATATCGGCCACCTGGCGCACGCCGCCGCCCACCGTCAGCGGGATGAACACCTGCTCCGCCACCGATTCGATCACGTTGAGGATCAGGTCGCGGTCGTCGGAACTGGCGGTAATGTCGAGGAAGGTCAGCTCGTCGGCGCCCTGTTCGTTATAGCGTTTGGCGATTTCAACCGGATCGCCGGCATCGCGCAGGCCGACAAAATTGATGCCCTTGACCACGCGACCGGCGGTCACGTCCAGGCAGGGGATGATGCGTTTGGCTAGGGACATGATGTTCTGTACTGAAGGTTGGCCGCAAACGCTTGCGGCCAACCTTGAAGGTGATTGCAAACTGCGTCAGGCTTCGGACAACTCGTCCGCCAGCGTCTGCGCGGCAGCGAAATCGATGCTGCCCTCGTAGATGGCGCGACCGGTAATGGCGCCCTCGATGCCTTCGCTCTCCACCGCGCACAGGTTGCGCACATCGTCGAGATTGGTCAGGCCGCCGGAAGCGATCACCGGCACGCTCAGTGCCTGCGCCAGCTTGACAGTGGCGTCGATGTTGACGCCGTTCATCATGCCGTCGCGGCCGATGTCGGTGTAGATCACCGAGTTCACGCCGTAATCCTCGAAGCGCCTGGCAAGGTCGATCACGTTGTGGGTGGTGACCTTGGCCCAGCCGTCGATGGCGACCATGCCGTCCTTGGCGTCCAGGCCGACGATCACCTGGCCGGGGAAGGCATCGCAGGCGTCGTGCAGAAAGCCCGGATTCTTCACCGCAGCAGTGCCGATGATCACGTATTTCAGACCCAGGTCGAAGTATTTCTCGATGGTATCCAGGTCACGGATGCCGCCGCCGAGCTGTACCGGCATGTCGTCACCGACCGCACCGAGAATGTCGCGGATCACCGACAGGTTCTTCGGTTTGCCGGCGAAGGCGCCGTTCAGATCCACCAGATGCAGGCGGCGTGCGCCCCGATCGCGCCAGTGCAGCGCAACTTTCACGGGGTCGTCGGAGAATACGGTGGCATCGTCCATCACGCCCTGTTTCAGGCGTACGCATTGGCCATCCTTGAGGTCGATAGCAGGTATCAGCAACATGGTGCGAACAGAATCTTCGGTAAGTTAAACAGCGCCATCCCAGACCAGGAAGTTCTTCATCATCTGAAGCCCGGCACGATGGCTCTTTTCGGTGTGAAATTGGGTGGCAAAGATATTGCCACGTCCGACGATACAGGAAAACCGTTCGGGGTACTCGCTTTGTGCCAGCGTCAGCTGCGGCTCTTGCGGTACAAAGTGGTAACTGTGCACAAAATAGAAACGTTCACCGTCCTCAATGCCGGCAAACAGCGGATGCGGCCGGGTCTGGAACACGCGGTTCCAGCCCATGTGCGGCACTTTCAGGCGCTCGCCGTGCGCGTCGCGCAGGTTGGCCGCAAAGCGTTTGACCTCGCCCTTGAAAATGCCAAGGCCGGGGGTGTCGCCCTCCTCGCTGTATTCGAACAGCAGCTGCGCGCCGACGCAGATGCCGAAGAACGGTTTGCTTTGCGTGGTCTCGCGCACCGCGTCAGCCAGCCCGTACGCGTTCAACTCGCGCATGCAGTCGGGCATCGCGCCCTGGCCGGGAAACACCACCTTGTCCGCTTTCACCACCCGCTCCGGATCGGAGGTCAGGAAAATGTCGGCGCCGATGTCGTTAACACTCTGCACGGATTTCAGCACCGAGTGCAGATTGCCCATGCCGTAATCGATGACAGCTACTTTCATGCAGTCAGCGTCCCTTTGGTCGATGGCGTGATGCCGGCCATGCGCTCGTCGAACTCCACCGCCATGCGCAGCGCACGGCCGAAGGCCTTGAATACCGTCTCCGCCTGGTGATGGCTGTTCACGCCACGCAGGTTGTCAATGTGCAGCGTCACCATGCTGTGGTTGACGAAGCCGTGGAAGAATTCGCTGAACAGGTCGACGTCGAAACCGCCTATACAGGCGCGGGTAAACGGAATGTGGTACTGCAGGCCGGGGCGGCCGGACAGGTCGATCACCACCCGGCTCAGCGCCTCGTCCAGCGGCACGTAGGCGTGGCCGTAGCGGCGAATGCCCTTCTTGTCGCCGATGGCCCGGGCAAAGGCCTGGCCCAGCGTGATGCCGATGTCTTCGACGGTATGGTGGGCGTCGATGTGCAGGTCGCCGCGCGCGCTGATGTCGAGGTCGATCAGGCCGTGGCGGGCGATCTGGTCCAGCATGTGATCGAGAAACGGCACCCCGGTGTCGAAGCGGCCGACGCCGCTGCCGTCGAGATTGACGGTGGCGGTGATCTGGGTTTCCAGGGTGTTGCGGGTAACGGTAGCGGTGCGCATGGTGGCTCAGGCAAAGTAGGTGGTGATCGCGGCCAGGACCGCGGTGTTTTCGTCCGGGCTGCCGATGGTCAGGCGCAGGCAGTTGGCCAGCAGCGGATGGTAGCCGTGCAGGTTTTTCACCAGAATGCGCGCCTCTTTCAGCGCGGCAAACAGCGCCGGCGCATCCGGCACGCGCACGGTGAGGAAGTTGGCCTCCGACGGGAACACCTTCAGCTGCGGCAGCGCACTCAGTGCTGCGGCCAACCTTTCGCGTTCGCGACGCAATTCCGCCGCCTGCGCGTCGAATACCGCGATGTGGCGCAGCGCGAACTTGGCGGCGGCCTGGGTCAGCACGTTGATGTTGTACGGCGGGCGCACCTTGTCCAGCTGCGCGATCACCTCCGGGTGACCGGCGGCGTAGCCCAGACGCAGCCCGGCCAGACCCAGCTTGGACAGCGTGCGCATCACGATCAGGCGCTCGTGGCTGCCGGCCAGATCCATGAAGCTGTCGTCGGCAAACGCCTGGTAGGCCTCGTCGACCACCACCAGCCCCGGGGCGGCATCGAGAATCGCCTGCACCTCGGCGCGGGCAAAGCGCGGCCCGGTCGGGTTGTTGGGGTAGGACACGAACACCACCGCCGGCTGTTCGCTGGCGATGGCGGCCAGCGTGGCCGGCAGGTCGAGGCTGAAATCGGCGGCCAGCGGCACGCCGACGTAGCGCACGCGCGAGAACTGCGCATTGAGCCGGTACATCACGAAGGATGGCTCCAGCGCCAGCACCACGGTGTCGGAGGCGGCCAGTGCCTGGGTGATCAGGGTGATGATTTCGTCGGAGCCGTTGCCGAGGATGACATCGGCGGCGGCGGGGATGGCAAAGGCCGCCTTGAGCTGCTCCTTCAACCCATCGCCGTGCGGGTCGGGGTAACGGTTGAGGGCGACATCGGCCAGGGTCAGGCCCAGTTCGCTGCGCAGCGATTCCGGCAGGCGGTACGGGTTTTCCATGGCGTCCAGCTTGATAAAGCCGGCGGCATCGGCAACGTGGTAGGCCTGCATGGCCAGCACGTCGGGGCGGAACAGCTGCTGTATAGACATTTTATTCGACATTTCGTTACCGGCGGTGCCGGATGGAACTGCCGGCAAAGCCCGACACAATCAATTCACAAGACTTTCATCCTACCTGTTTTGGCAGGGGGCGCCTAGCGCCGCGACGGCTTTTCTGCGGCAGCGCAGCAGCGTGACGCCGCTGCACCATGACATGAAAATGGCCAGCAGTGCCGGCCATGACAAGACAGGGTCGCCGCGCACTCAGTCGGCGGCCGGGTCCAGTCGCAGTTCGGCGGCGCGGGCGTGGGCGGTCAGGCCCTCGCCATGCGCCAGGATGCTGGCGATCTGGCCCAGCTTCTGCGCGCCGGCGTGCGACACGCGGATCAGGCTGCTGCGCTTCTGGAAGTCATACACCCCCAGCGGGCTGGCGAAGCGCGCGGTGCGGCTGGTCGGCAGCACGTGGTTGGGGCCGGCGCAGTAGTCGCCCAGGCTCTCCGAGGTGAAGCGGCCCATGAAGATGGCACCGGCGTGGCGCAGCTTGTCCAGCCACGCCTCCGGCTCGGCCACCGACAGTTCCAGATGTTCCGGCGCGATGTAGTTGGAGATGGCGCAGGCCTCGTCCAGGTCGCGCACCTCAATCAGCGCGCCACGGTTGGCAAGGCTCTGCTCGATGATGGCGCGGCGCGGCATGGCCGGCAGCAGCTTCGCTATGCTGGCCTCGACGCGGGCGAGGTAGTCGGCCGACAGACACAACAGGATGGCCTGCGCGATCTCGTCGTGCTCGGCTTGGCTGAACAGGTCCATCGCGATCCAGTCCGGATCGGTGTCGCCGTCGCAGATCACCAGGATCTCGGACGGGCCGGCCACCATGTCGATGCCGACCACACCGAACACGCGGCGCTTGGCGGCGGCGACGTAGGCATTGCCGGGGCCGGTGATCTTGTCCACCTGCGGCACGCTCTCGGTGCCGTAGGCCAGCGCGGCGACGGCCTGCGCACCGCCACAGGTGAACACCTTGTCGACACCGGCAATGAAGGCGGCGGCCAGCACCAGGTCGTTGCGCTCGCCGTTCGGCGTCGGCACCACCATGATGATCTCGCCGACGCCGGCCACCTTGGCCGGCAGCGCATTCATCAGTACCGAGCTGGGATAGGCAGCCTTGCCACCCGGCACGTAGATGCCGACGCGGTCCAGCGGCGTCACCTGCTGGCCAAGCAGGGTGCCGTCCTCGTCCTCGTAGCTCCACGAGTGCGCCAGCTGCTTCTCGTGATAGCGGCGCACGCGCTCGGCGGCGGCTTCCAGCGCGGTGCGCACGTGCGCCGGCAGGCGGGCGTGCGCGGCCTGCAGCTGCTCGCGGCTCAGCGTCAGCGCCGCCATGTCGGCCACGCTCATGCGGTCGAAACGGTTGGTGTACTCCACCACCGCCGCATCGCCACGGGCTTTCACGTCGTCGCAGATGGCGGCCACGGCGGCATCGACCGCCGGGTCCTGCGCGGTTTCAAAGGCCAGCAGCGCCTTGAGGCGGGCATCGAAATCGGCTTGGGAGGAAGACAGGCGTTGCATGGTTACGGCTCCATAGGCTTGCGGCCAACCTCAAGGTTGGCCGCAACGGGCATAGGCTTACTGCGACACCGCGCCGGCGAAGGCGTCCAGCACCGGCTGGATGGTGTCGTACTTGAGTTTGAGTGCGGCCTGATTCACCACCAGTCGCGAGCTGATGTCGATGATCTGTTCCACCGCCTGCAGGTTGTTGGCTTTCAGCGTGCTGCCGGTGGACACCAGATCGACGATGGCGTCAGCAAGGCCGACCAGCGGCGCCAGTTCCATCGAGCCGTACAGCTTGATGATGTCGACGTGCACGCCCTTGGCGGCGAAATGCTCGCGCGCGATCTGCGGGTACTTGGTGGCGATTTTCAGGCGCGCGCCGTGCTTGACCGCGGCGTCGTAGTCGAAGCCGTTTTCCACCGCCACCATCATCTTGCACTTGGCGATGTTGAGGTCCAGCGGCTGGTACAGGCCGGCACCGCCGTGCTCGATCAGCACGTCGCGCCCGGCAATGCCGAGATCGGCGGCGCCGTACTGCACGTAGGTGGGCACATCGGACGCGCGCACGATCACCAGCCGCACGTCGGGACGGTTGGTGCCGATGATCAGCTTGCGCGATGCTTCCGGCGCTTCGGCGGGCTCGATGCCGGCGGCGGCCAGCAAGGGCAGGGTTTCTTCAAAAATGCGGCCCTTCGAGAGGGCGATGGTCAGGGTCATGGTATTGATGCGTTGCAATAATTGGGGTCAGCGTACCAGAGCACGGCGTTCGCGCTCAAGGTTGGCCACATAACGTTGCACCATGGTCTCGCGCGGAGTGTTCATATTGGCGAAGCAGCATCCGGCACGAACGCTATCCTGGCCATTCTTGTGCTGCACCGGAATCAGGTGACGGATTTCCAGCTGCACCTGCAGCACGCCGAACGGCTTCAGCTCGATCGACACCTGGTATTGGTCACCGGAATGGAACTTGGCCGCCTGCACCGGCGACAGCATCAGCGCGGCACCGCCGAGGCTGATGTCGGCCAGCGGCAACGCCAGTTCGCCAACAGGATGATCCAGGAACTGGCACAGCACCGGGCTGGCGATCGGGGTCGGAATGCGGAAGAACTCGCGGCGCTGCAGCTTAATCACCTGCTCCGGCAAATCCACCTCGAAGGCGTCGCCGCCCTGGTAGCGAATGCGGCGCGGCTGGCCGGTGGTGAACTGGGTCTTGACCCCGGCCGGCGAACAGACATAGATGTTGCGCCCGCTCTCCAGGAACAGCTTGTTGGCATGCTCGTTGGCACCCCAGTCCAGCACCATGGTATGGGCGGCGCTATCCAGGTCCAGGATGCGGGTCAGGATGAAGGATTTTCCCTTGTTGGAAAACACCGTCACCATCTGCCCCTGCTGCAAGATGCCGCGCAGGTGATGCACCACTTCAGCCGTACTGGTCAGCGTGTATTTGCTCAGGTCTATGCTAGGCGGGGTGCTGCCACTGGCGGCACCAGGCGTGAGGTCATCGGTCACGGTTACGACGTCCGGAATGCAGTAGTAAGGGATACAACGGTCACTACGCAGTTTAACCCAATAAGGCCTTTACATCATGGGCGATATCGCCGGCCGGTGTGGCATAGGGCAAATACACCCGCAACTTGCCGTCCCGGTCGAACAGATAGCTGCCGGCGCTGTGATCCACGGTGTAGCCGCCACCGGCGGCCGGCTGGCGCTGGGCGATGATCTTGAACTGGCGGCTTACAGCGGCGATTTCCGCCTCGCTGCCGGTCAGGCCGAGAAAGCGCCGGTCGAAATGCGGGACGTAGCCGGCCAGCACCGCCGGCGTGTCGCGCTGCGGGTCGACGCTGACGAACAGCACCTGCAGCCGTTCGCCATCGGCGCCCAGCTGCTTCGCCACCTGGGCGAACTCCAGCATGGTGGTCGGGCATACGTCCGGGCAGTGGGTATAGCCGAAGAACAGTGCCACCACCTTGCCCCTGAATTCATCCAGCGCGTGGCGCTTGCCGTCATGGCCGGTAAGGGTGAACGGCTGGCCGAAGCTGGCGCCGCTGATGTCGGTACCCTTGAATGCCGGTGGCGGCGGCGCGCCATTGCAGGCGGCCAATCCGGTCATCACGGCAACAAGCAGCAGCAAACGTACAAGCAGGAACATGGTGTCATCCACTCAGGGGCAGGAAAAAGACGCGGTCAAGCAGCAGGGCAGCGAACAGCCAGGTCAGGAACTGGATCGACCAGCGGAAGCAGCGCCGCGCGGAGTCGTCAGCATAATGACGGTGCAGGCGGGCGGCAAGCTGCACAAAGCGCGCATTGAGCGGCAGGATGGCCAGCAGATACACCGCCCCCGCCGCCTGCAGCGCCAGCGGCAGCAGGGTCACCGCCGCCAGCAGCACGGTGTAGAGCAGGATGGACAGCGTGGTGAACGGCTGGCCGTGGGTCAGCGGCAGCATTGGCAGGCCGGCGCGGGCGTAGTCGTCGCGGCGGTACAGCGCCAGCGCCCAGAAGTGCGGCGGCGTCCAGGTGTAGATGATCAGGAACAGCACCATCGCCATCGCGCTGACCTCCCCGGTCATCGCCGCCCAGCCGAGGATGGGCGGCATCGCGCCGCTGGCGCCGCCGATCACGATGTTCTGCGGCGTGTTCGGTTTCAGCAGCAGGGTGTAGACGATGGCGTAGCCGGCAAAGGTAGCCAGGGTCAGCCACGCGGTCAGCGCGTTGACCAGCGCGATCAGCAGCGCCATGCCCAGCCCCAGCGCGCTCAGCGCCACCAGCAGCGTCTCGGCCGCCCCCAGCTCGCCGCTGGCGGTGGCGCGGCGCGCGGTGCGGCGCATGCGCGCGTCGATGGTGCGTTCCACCAGGCAGTTGATCATCGCCGCGGCACCGGCCACCAGCGCGATGCCGAGCGTGGCGGCCAGCATGCGGCCGGGGTCGGGCCAGCCCGGCACCGCCAGCACCATGCCGATCACGGCGCAGAACACGATCAGCGCCACCACTTTCGGTTTCGCCAGCTGCCACAGGGCACCGGCATGACGACGCAGGGAGGGGGCGGTCAGGGCAGTCATCGTGTTTTCCTCGGGGCGGGGTCCAGCGACAGCAACAGCAGCGTGGCGATGATCAGCAGCAGCATGGCACCGGCGTTGTGTGCCACCGCCAGCGCCAGCGGCAGTTGCAACAGCACATTGCCGACGCCGAGCCCCAGCTGCAGCAGCCAGCTGCCCAGCAGCAGGCACAGCAGCGGCCGCAATAACGGCTGGCGCCACAGCCGCAGCACCAGCCACAGCAGCAGCAGCGACACCAGCGCGGCGCCCAGCCGGTGCGCCCAGTGCATGGCCAGCAGGTGGCTGCCCAGCAACGGCGCGCCGTCCGGGCCTTCGCCCAGCTCGCGCAGCAGATGGAAGGCGCCGTGCCACTGCGCATCCGGCCACCACGCGCCGTTGCAGGCCGGGAAGCCCTGGCAGGCCAGCGCCGCGTAATTGCTCGATACCCAGCCACCGAGCACGATCTGCAGCAGCAGCAGTAAGGGCAGCAACAGCGCCAGCGCGAAGCTGGTCGCCCCCACCGCATGACGCTGCGGCAGGCGCCGCTGCCACCAGCAACAGGCGGCCAGCAGCGCTGCCAGCGTCATGCCACCCAGCAGGTGGGCGCTGACGATGGCCGGTTTCAGCAACAGGGTGACGGTCCACATTCCCAGCGCACCCTGCACGCACACCAGCAACAGCAGCAGCGCCGCCCAGCCGCGCAGACGGCGCTGGCGCCAGGCCAGCACGTTCAGCGCCAGCAGCAGCAGGCCGAGACTAGCGGCGAGGTAACGATGGCTCATCTCCTTCCACGCCTTGGCCATGCTCACCGGGCCGTCAGGGTTGGCCGCATGCTGCTCCTGGATCAGCGGCGCCGCGTGCAGCGGCGACAACCGGCCGTAGCAGCCCGGCCAGTCCGGACAACCAAGACCGGCATCCGACAGCCGCACGTACGCCCCCAGTGGCACCACAATGCACACCAGCAACAAGGCCAGCCACAGCACGCGTCTCATCCTGCCCCCTTCCCTGCCCGTGCCGGCACGGACAGCCGTTGCCGCGGCGACTTAGCCGAGGCTGTTATTGTTTTTCAGCACACTGCGGATTTCCCTGATCACCGCCGCCGGCGCGGCGCCATCCGGGTAGAACAGCACACCGTTGCCGTGCGGGTCCACCAGGTAGAAACCGTCCTGCCGCAGCGTGGCATCGGCCTGCTGGCGCCGCACCAGCCGCGCGGCAGCCTCGCCCTGCGCGGTGTGGATCTGGCGCATCGCAAAGCGGCGCTGCGCGCAGGCCGGGTTGCAGTTTGCGGCGGCGTCGAGCAGTACCCAGCGCCCTTGCGGCCAACCTGGCTGCCGCGCCTGCGGCAGCGGTGTCGCCAGCAGCTGGCCGTAGCTCTTGCCGCCGGCCGGCGGCAGCCAGCGGTACGACAGCCACGACGCCAGCACCGGCAGCGCGCACAGCAGCGCAATCAGCAGCAACTTAATCCGTCCGCGATCCCGAGTGCCCATGCCGTCCCCTCCTCTGTACCATCCATGCTCCTGTAATCAGGCATAGCCCAAGCAGCAGCCATTGCAAGGCATAGGCATAGTGGCGCTGCGGATCGAACGGCGGCCGCACCGGCCACGGTGCTAGCGGCGGCAGGGTGACATCCAGCACCAGCAGGCCGTCATGCAGCCGGCCAGGCAGACGCCGCGCCAAGGCCGCCCAGTCCAGCGCATCGACCTCGCCGCGATCCGCGACCCGCGCGCCGGACAGCAGGTAGGGCTGCGGTCGCGGCAACCAGTAGCCCTGCAGCCGCAACGGCGGCAGCGGGATGCGCACATAGGCCGCCGGCCCGCGCAGCCAGCCGCGATCGACCACCACCCAGCTGCCGTCGGACAGCTGCACCGGCTGCCAGATGCGGATGCCGCTGGCACCGCCGAGCAGGGCATTGGCCACCCGGATCTCCGGCTCGCTGCCGCGCACCTGCAGCCAGGCACGCTGGCCGGCCGGCGCCGTGCTGGCAGCCAGTGCGGCCAACGCTTGCGGCGCCTGCCGCAGGTTGAATTCATGGTGCGCCAGCTGCGCCTGCCGTTGCTGGCCGCGCTGCCACTGCCACAACGCCAGCAGGAAAGGCAGCAGCACCAGCAACCACAGCAGCCACACCAGACACGAGCGGCCATGCCGGTAGCAAAAACCGGCACGGCTGCCAGACTGGATTACACCCACCGGAGGACGTGTCATGAAGATTGCCGCCATTGCCCTGTTGTTGCTGATCATGCTGACGCTGGCCCTTGCCCTCTGCAGCATCAGCCGCGGCGACGCACCGCGCCGGACCGTCAAGGCGCTGACCCTGCGCGTGGCGCTGTCGCTGGGGCGGTTCCTGCTGCTGATGGCCGGCGGCATGCTTGGCTGGTGGCTGCCGCACGGGCACTGACGTCCACCCCGCCGTCGCTACAGCCAGTACACGAACACGAACAGGATCAGCCACACCACGTCGACAAAGTGCCAGTACCACGCCGCGGCCTCGAAGGCGAAGTGGTGCTCGGCATTGAAATGCCCGCGCAGCACCCGCAGCCACACCACCGCCAGCATGATGGCACCCAGCAGCACGTGCAGGCCGTGAAAGCCGGTGAGCATGAAGAAGGTCATGCCGTAGGCGCCGGAGGCCAGCGACAGGCCCAGCTCGTTCATCGCGTGCGCGTACTCGTAGATCTGCAGCCCGAGAAACAGCGCGCCCAGCACCACCGTCAGCCCGAGACCGAACACCAGCCGCCACCGCTGGCCGGACAGCAGCCCCCAGTGCGCCCAGGTCAGCGTGGCGCCGGACGACAGCAGGATCAGGGTATTGACCGCCGGCAGCCCCCACGGCCCCATCGCCTGGTAAGGGGCGCTGATGCCGGGGCCGGTGGCCAGCGGCCAGCTGGCGGCAAAGCCGGGGTACAGCAGCTGGTGCTGCTCGTTGCCCAGCTCCGGCACCGAGATGGTCCGCACGTAGAACAGCGCGCCGAAGAAGGCGGCGAAGAACATCACCTCGGAAAAAATGAACCAGCTCATGCCCCAGCGGAACGAGGCATCCTCGCGCCGCTGGTAACGGCCGGCCAGGCTTTCGCGGATCACGTCCCCAAACCAGCCGAACAGCATCCACAGCAGGATCAGTACCCCCAGCAGCAGGCCGAACTTGCCGGCGGCGATGCCGTTGACGGTGAAGGATGCCCCCAGCCCCAGCGCAAACAGCGCCACCGCGCCGATGATCGGCCAGCGCGACGGATCGGGCACGAAATAGTGGTGCGACGTGTCGTTATGCATGATTCCTCCGTCCGCTCAGGGCGCCGTCAGCCAGCTGACCAGCAACAGCAGGCCGCCGACAAACAGCGCCACCAGAATGATCGCCGCCGCGATGAGGTCGGCGAAGCGCAACTGGCGGTCAACGTTGGCCGCACGGCCGCGCCGCACGCCGAAGAAGGCGGCCAGCACAGCAGCCAGGGCGCGCAGCGGCCTCATGATCGCCCCGGCACATCGAACACGGTGTAGGCCAGCGTGATGCTGTCGAGGCCGGCCGGCACGTTCTTGTCGACCACGAACACCACCGGAAAGCGCCGGGTCTCGCCCGGTGCAAACGCCTGCTGCGCAAAGCAGAAGCAGTCCAGCTTCTTCACGTACTCCGCCGCCGCCGCCGGCAGGTAACGCGGAATCGCCTGACCGACGACCTGGCGGTTGCTGGCATTGGTGATCTCGTAGTCGACTCGCACGAACTCGCCCGGCACCGCGCGCAGCGTGCGCGTCAGCGGCCGCACCTGCCACGGTAGCCCCGGCTGCACCGTGGCATCGAAGGTCAGCAGTACCGGCGCCAGCGGCGTTGCGGCCAACCTTTGGCTGCCGACCTCGTCCGGCCGCTGCAGGCTGCCCAGCCCGGTCAGGCGGCACAGCGCGTCGTAGACCGGGATCAGCCCCCAGGCGAACACGAACATCACGCAGGCCAGCAGCAGCAGCTTCAGCAGCAGCAGGCGGTTGTCGTGCAGGGTGGCGGGCGGCTTGTCCATGTCAGTGGTGCTTTCCGCCGTGCATGGCGTCGATGCGGCCGTTTTCGCCGACTTCCAGATCCGGCGCCTCGACAAAGCTGTGATACGGCGCCGGGGTGGCGATCTGCCACTCCAGGGTGTCGGCGCCTTCCCACGGCCTGGCCGCGGCCGGCCGGCCGTGGCGCAGGCTGTGCAGCATGTTGGCGAAGAAGATCAGCTGCCCCAACCCGAAGCAGAAGGCGCCGACGCTGGCCAGGGTGTTGAAGTCGGTGAACTGCATGTTGTAGTCGGGAATGCGCCGCGGCATGCCGGCGAGGCCGAGGAAGTGCATCGGGAAGAAGGTGACGTTGAACCACAGCAGCGACCACCAGAAGTGGAACCGGCCCCAGAACTCCGAGTACATGCGCCCGGTCATCTTCGGAAACCAGTAGTACACCGCGGCGAACAGGCTGAACAGCGCGCCGGCTACCAACACGTAGTGGAAGTGCGCCACCACGTAGTAGGTGTCCTGCAGCTGGATGTCGATGGCGGCGATGCTCAGCGTCACCCCGGACAGGCCGCCGACGGTAAACAGGCAGATGAAGCCGATGGCGAACAGCATCGGCGTCTCGAAGCTCATGCTGCCCTGCCACATGGTGCCGATCCAGTTGAACACCTTCACCCCGGTCGGCACCGCGATCAGCATGGTCGCGTACATGAAGAACAGCTGCGCGGTGGCCGGCATGCCGGTGGTGAACATGTGGTGCGCCCACACCATGAAGCTGAGGATGGCGATGGAGCTGGTGGCGTACACCATCGAGGTGTAGCCGAACAGCGGCTTGCGGCTAAAGGTGGGAATGATGTGGCTGACGATGCCGAACGCCGGCAGCGCCATGATGTAGACCTCGGGGTGGCCGAAGAACCAGAAGATGTGCTGGTACAGCACCGGATCGCCGCCGCCGGCGGCATTGAAGAAGTGGGTGCCGAAGTGGCGGTCGGTCAGCACCATGGTCACCACCCCGGCCAGCACCGGCATCACCGCGATGATCAGGTAGGCGGTAATCAGGCTGGCCCAGGCGAACATCGGCATCTTCATCATCGTCATCCCCGGCGCGCGCAGGTTGAGGATGGTGACGATGATGTTGATCGAGCCCATGATCGAGCTGACGCCCATGATGTGGATGGCGAAGATGGTCAGGTCCATGCCCATGCCCATCTGGGTGGACAAGGGCGCGTACAGCGTCCAGCCCGCCGCCGCCGCCCCGCCGGGCACCGCGAACGAGATCAGCAGCAGCAGCAGCGCCGCCGGCGGCAGCAGCCAGAAGCTCCAGTTGTTCATCCGCGCAAACGCCATGTCCGGCGCGCCGATCATCAGCGGCAGCATCCAGTTGGCCAGCCCGGTGAACGCCGGCATGATGGCGCCGAACACCATGATCAGCCCGTGCAGGGTGGTGAACTGGTTGAACAACTCCGGCTGCCAGAACTGCAGCCCGGGCCGGAACAGCTCGGCGCGGATGCACAGCGCCAGCACGCCGCCGAAGATGAACATGCTGAACGCGAACCACAGGTACAGCGAGCCGATGTCCTTGTGGTTGGTGGCGAACAGCCAGCGGCCAATGCCCTGCGGCTTGGCGTGGTGATCGGGCGCGGTGCCGTGCGCCGGCTGCAGTGCACTGTCGATCGCAGTCATGCCCTCTCCCCCTTACGCTTTACCGCCGCGGGCAGCCTTGATGTCCTTCGGCTGCACCACGTCGCCGGTGTGATTGCCCCACGCGTTGCGCTCGTAGGTGATCACCGCCGCAATATCGGTATCCGACAACTGCTTGCCCCACGCCGCCATCGCGGCATTCTTCTTGCTGCCGTTAAGCACGATGTCGATGTGGCCGGGCTTGTCCTTGGTCGCCATCGCCGAGCCGTCCAGCGCCGGGAAGGCGCCGGGGATGCCCTTGCCGCCCGCCTGGTGGCAGGCGACGCAGTTCTGCGTGTACACCTTCTCGCCGCGCGCCATCAGCTCGGCCAGTGGCCAGACCTTGTTCGGATCTTCAAGGTTGGCCGCAGCGGTTTTTTGTCTTGCGGCCAACCATGCCTGGTAATCGGCCGGCGCCTTGGCCACAACCACGATGGGCATGAAGCCGTGATCCTTGCCGCACAGCTCGGCGCACTGGCCGCGATAGGTGCCGGGGCGGTCGACCTTGAACCAGGCATCGCGCACGAAGCCGGGTATCGCATCCTGTTTCACCCCCAGCTGCGGCACCCACCAGGAATGAATCACGTCATTGGCAGTCAGCAGCAGCCGCACCTTGGTGCCGGTCGGCACCACCAGCGGCTGGTCCACCTCCAGCAGGTAGTGCTCGCCGCGATCGGCCACCTGGCGGATGGCACTTTGCGGCGTGGACAGATGGCTCATGAAGGCCACGCCGTCATCGAGGTAGTCGTAGTGCCACTTCCACTGGTAGCCGGTGACCTTGATGGTCAGCTCGGCGCCGGCGCTGCTCTTCTGCAGCAGGATCAGCCGCGTCGCCGGCCACGCCATCGCCACCAGGATCAACAGCGGAATCAGCGTCCAGACGATCTCGACGGTGGTGTTTTCATGGAAGTGTTTTGCCTGATGGCCTGCGGATTTGCGGTGGTGCAGGATGGCCCAGAACATCACGCCGAACACCAGCACGAAGATGCTGCCGGTGATGTACAGCAACAGCATGTGCAGGTCGTAGATATCCCGGGCAATGGCGGTGACCGGTAGCGGCAGATTGACCCCGGCCGCCGGCACAACAGGCGGCCAGCCGGCAAGCAGTAACAGGACACGACGACAGGCCATGGCGTCTTCCCCAGGTAAAATCCCGTATTGGCCGGAAAACCGGTCGCTGCCGCGGCCCGTGCCGCAGCGCTTTATCGAGAATAGGAAGATCAGCCGATAAAACAAGTAGCCATCATGGTGCGCCGCCGCAAACCGGCGCCGCTGCTCAGGTCGCCGCCGCCTCGTAAGGCAGGCTCAGCAGCGGCTCGCCCAACGCGCGCGTGAGCGTCGCCAGATTGTCTTCAAAGGCCAGCTGCGCCGGCACCACGCGGTTGGCGATCCAGCCGGCAAGCGTGCAGCCGCCGGCGCGGATCGCCTGCGCCGTCAGCAGCGCGTGGTTGATGCAGCCCAGCTTCATGCCCACCACCAGGATCACCGGCAGCCCCAGCGCCTGCGCCAGGCCCTGCATGTCCAGCGTGTCCGACAGCGGCGCCAGCCAGCCGCCGGCACCCTCCACCAGCACCACGTCGGCGTCTGCGGCCAACCTTTGGTAGTGTGCGACGATCAGCGCCGGGTCTATCGTCACCCCGGCGTCGCGCGCGGCGATGTGCGGCGACACCGGCGGCAGGAAGCGGTACGGGTTCATCAGTGCCAGATCGGTCTGCCCGGTGGCCGCCACCAGCCGCGCCACGTCGTCGTTGTGCCAGCTGCCGTCCGGCAGGATGTCGCAGCCGGAGGCCACCGGCTTCATCGCCAGCACGCGCTTACCCTGCGCCTGCCAGTGGCGGATCAGCTGCACCGCGCTGTGGGTCTTGCCGATCTCGGTATCGGTGCCGGTAATGAAATAGCCTTGTGCCATGGGCAGTGTCCTTGTGGAAAGCTCCGCCTGCAGATGCGGCCAAGCCGGCAAATGAAAAGACAGACGCGACAAGGCCGACCTCGTGGGTCGGCTGTCTGCACCTGCCGTGGTGGGGGCAAGGGCCAAATGGGGCGGCCTTGTGAGCCTTTGATCTTTCGCGCTGCGGCCAACCTGGCCCGGTAGGGTGGCCAGCCGCAACGCGTGCGCGCTCTTTGCTGTTACACCGGGCCTTGCGCGTGCACGCGCTCGGTCTTGCTGGACAGCTTATTCAATGCCGCCAGGTAGGCCTTGGCGCTGGCGACAATGATGTCGGTGTCGGAACCCTGACCGTTGGCGATGCGGCCGTCCTTGGCCAGGCGCACGGTCACTTCGCCCTGCGATTCGGTGCCCTTGGTGATGGCATTGACCGAGTACAGCTCCAGCTCGGCCTCGCTCTTCACCACGCTCTCGATGGCCTTGAAGGCGGCATCGACCGGGCCGGAGCCGGTGGATTCGGCACGCTGCTCGTTGCCGTGCTCGACGAACACGATCTGCGCCTGCGGCGCCTCGCCGGTCTCGGTCGCCACTTTCAGCGACACGAACTTGTAGTCTTCCTGCTCGGCGGTAACCAGCTGGTCGGACACCAGCGCGTGCAGGTCTTCGTCGAAGATCTCGCGCTTCTTGTCGGCCAGCTCCTTGAAGCGGGCGAACGCCGCGTTCAGTGCCTCTTCGCTGTCCAGCACGATGCCCAGCGCGGTGAGCTTGGTGCGGAACGCGTTGCGGCCGGACAGTTTGCCCAGCGTCAGACGGTTGGCGGTCCAGCCCACCGACTCGGCGGACATGATCTCGTAGGTTTCGCGGTGCTTGAGCACGCCGTCCTGGTGGATGCCGGATTCATGGGCGAAGGCGTTGGCGCCGACGATGGCCTTGTTCGGCTGCACCGGGTAGCCGGTGATGGTGGACACCAGCTTGGACGCCGGCACGATCTGGGTGGCGTCGACGCCGGTTTCCACACCGAACACGTCCTTGCGGGTTTTCACCGCCATCACGATCTCTTCCATCGCGGCGTTGCCGGCGCGTTCGCCCAGGCCGTTGATGGTGCACTCTACCTGGCGCGCACCGCCCAGTACTGCCGCCAGGCTGTTGGCCACCGCCATGCCCAGGTCGTTGTGGCAGTGCGCCGACCAGATCACCTGGTCGCCGCCCGGGGTCTTGGCGATCAGCTCGCGGAAGAAGGCCTCGGTGATCTTGGGCACCGCGTAGCCGACGGTGTCCGGTACGTTGAGGGTGGTGGCACCGGCCTTGATCACCTCGCCGAAGATGCGGGCGAGGAAGTCGATGTCGGAGCGCAGCGCGTCTTCGGCGGAGAATTCCACGTCGTCGGTGTATTCGCTCGCCAGTTTGACGGCCTTCACGGCGGCTTCCACCACTTCATCCGGCGTCATGCGCAGCTTTTTCTCCATGTGGATCGGGCTGGTGGCGATGAAGGTATGGATGCGCTTTTTCGGGGCCGGGGCGATGGCTTCGCCGGCGGCGCGGATATCACGCTCGTTGGCACGCGCCAGGCTACAGACGGTGGAATCCTTGATCACCTCGGCGATGGCGCGGATGGCGTCGGCATCGCCCGGGCTGGCGGCAGCAAAACCAGCCTCGATCACGTCCACACCCAGGCGCTCCAGTTGGCGGGCGATACGGACTTTTTCTTCTTTGGTCATGGCCGCGCCCGGCGATTGCTCGCCGTCACGCAGGGTGGTATCGAAAATGTAAAGACGGTCGCCCATGTCTGGTGATCTCCATTGGGCCGCGGGTTGTGCCCCGGCCAGATAGTCGTTGAAATCGAAACGCTTGCCCTGATCGACGGCGAGTTTGGCCAGCTTGTTCAGCTGTGCCAGCGGCAAGGTACCGCGCTCGCGCCATTTGTAGATGGCAGCACGGGACACCGGCTCATCGGGAAAGGCCGCCGTCAACGCTTCCGCGAGCGTACCGGGGCCACCAAAATCCTCGATTAGACGCTCGATGTCCAATTGCATGCTGCTGCTCCTGTCTTGTTATGGGTTCACGATACAAATTTGGCGACAATCTGTCAAACACAACACCATAAACAGGCAAATGCCGTGTTGCAAAATAATGTCCAAAGCCAATTGTTAGACATTTTGTCTGAATTCGCTTGCTTGCTGATCAGTGTTGCACCGGCAGATACCAAACAGCCCGTACCGATCGTCACCGGCACGGGCTGTATCTGCAGGCCGGACAACGGCCCGGCTACTGCAAGGCCAGCACCCCGTAAGGCAGCGTGGACAGCCAGCGCAGGCGGTCGTGACCGGCGGCAAACCCGGCATACTGCACACGGGCGCCGCGCGCCGTCAGCACGTCGCGCAGGTGGCGGGAGGTCTCCGGAATCGGGGAATGGCCGCCGGCAAATGACGGCGTCCTTGCAAGACGGACGGCTGCCGCAGTTGCGGCAGCCGTGGCCCGGTTCAGAAGCGGTAATCGACGTTCATGCCCACGGTACGCGGCGCACCGACGTAGAAGCCGTTGGTGCGCTTGCCCAGGGTGATGTCCTCGTTCAGCGCGTTCTTCACGTAGGCACGCACGGTGGTGTCGTCGTTCAGCGCATAGGCCAGGTTGAGGTTGAGCAGGTTGTAGTCGCCGCCGATGCCGGTACCGGTATTGGCGATATCGGTGTAGTACTCGCCGACATATTGCAGGTTGGCCGCAGCGGTCCAGCTGCCCCACTGTTTCTTTACGCCCAGATTGGCGGTGATTTCCGGCGCGTAGGTCATCTCCTTGCCGGCAATGCCTGCTGCGCCTGCCGGTGCCTTGTCCACCTTGCTGCGCAACAGGCCCAGGCCGGCATTCACTTCCAGCCCGCCACCGATGCTGGCGGCGGCACTCAGCTCCAGGCCCACGGAGTGCGCCTGCGGCACGTTGCGCAGGCGGCTGGCATAGCTCATCTGGTAATCGGTGTAGTCGTTGTAGAACAGGTTGGCGCCCAGCAGCATGCCGCCCTGCCGCGTTTTCAGCGCATATTCGTAGGCGTTGACCTTCTCGCTGTCGTATTCGAATACCGCATTGTTCTCGTCCACCGACACGCCACCGGGGTTGTAGCCCTGGCGCACGACAAAGCTCATCCGCGTGGCCGGAGACCATTGGTGGCTGATGCCGACCTTGGGCAGCAGCAGCGTGTTGCCGACGTCGCCCTTGATCGGGGCGCCGTAGTAGGTGATGTCGCGGTTCTGCGTTTCGCGCTCGGCACGCAGGCCGGCCAGCAGCGACCAGTGCTCGTTCAGCGCCAGTTCGCCGTCGCCGTAGGCCGCCAGCGTGCCGACCTTGTCGGTGCCGCGAAACACGTTAGCGGTAGCGGTGTTGGCATTCAGGTCCTGGTTGCGCCGGTAGGCATACAGGCCCAGCACGCCGCTGAGGGCGCTTTGCGACCGGTTGAATACCAGGCGGCCTTCCAGTGTGTGGTTCTGGTCGTCCAGTGCCAGGCTCATGCGCGACGGATGCTGTTCGAAAGCGATATGGTTGTCGCCAAGGCTGTACTGCAGGTGGCCGGTCACACCGTTCTGGAAGTCGTACTCGGTATCCAGGGTGGTGGTGGTGTTCTGCGAGTCCTGCAAGCGCACATTGCTGCGGGCTGATGCGTTATAGGTATAGGTACCCAGGTCCGGCCCGCTGATCAGGTTCAGGTATTCGCCCTGGTAGTCGCGGTGCGATACGGTGAGTCGTGCCTGCAGCTGCGGCAGCGATTTCGGCTTCCACAACAGCTTGCCGCGCACGTTCAGGCGCTCCAGTGCCGAAGCATCCTGGCCGCTGACGCCGGTGTAGTTGATGAAACCGTGGCCTTTCACGGCGTTTGCAGCCAGGCGATAGGCCAGTTCGTCCTCCACCAGCGCACCGGACAGCATGCCGGCCACGCTGGTACGGCCATCCTCGCTTTCCCGGCCCAGCCGCAATGCGCCCTCTTGGTGGAAGGCGGGATCGTTGGTCTGTACCAGTACGGCACCGCCCAGCGCGTTGCGGCCCTGGGTGGTGGATTGCGGCCCGCGCAGCACTTCCACCTGTTTCACATCCCACATGTCCATGTCCAGGTACTGCTGGCCGGTCCACACGTCGGCCACGCCATCGATGCTGGTGCTGATGCGCGGACGGCCGCCGCCGACGAAGGAGTAGAAGCCGACACCGGGGCCGGCACCTTCCACGCCACGGATGTTCACGCCACCCACGGCATTGATGGTCATGTTGGGTACCAGCGCTGCTACCTCGTTGACCGAGCCGATGTCGCCGTTATCCACCTGCTCGCCCTGCAGCACGCTGACTGCGGTGGTAGTCCTGGCCAGGCTGCGCTTCATCTTCTCGCCGGTCACCGTTACCGTATCCAGCACCGCCTCGCCATCGGCGGCATGCACGGCCGCTGCCGACAGCAACAGGATGCTGCCGCAGAGGATGGCATATAGCGGGTTGGCCGCAAGACTGCGGTCGGCGTATTTGCGTTTCTTCATCATTATGTTCCCGAAATACAGGGGTGGCAGGCCACCCCGTCACATGAAATCAGCGCCCCGCTTGCCAGACAGGGCTGAAGGCGATATCCAGCACACGGTCGATGGCAAAGCCGTGCATCTGGCCGTGATCGTGATCGGCAATCACGCGGTAATCGGTCACCACGCCCGGCTGGCCGTACAGCCGCGCCATCATCGCCGCGGCGTTATCCACCATGCGGTTCTGCTGCAGGCGCTGCTGCCGCGTGCGATCGGCCGTGATGGCGTAGGTAGCCGGCTGTTCGCTCTGCCCCACCCATAGCGCCACCAGGCGCGGCTCACCGGCCGGCATGGCCGGCAACGGCGCCGACAGCAGCACACGCTCGCCAAACCACAGCGACGGGCTGATGGCGAAGTAATGCTGGAATGCGGCAGGCTGCCGCAGCAGCTGGTACAGGGCAAACAGCCCGCCGTAGGAGTGGCCGAACAGGCTCTGCCGTACCGGATTCACCGGCAGGCGGCGGGCAATCTCCGGCTTCAGCTCTTCGTTGATGAAGCGGGCAAAGGCATCGGCACCACCGTGGTGCGGCGACAGCTTGTCGCAGGGCTGGCAGGTCACCGGCGGGGTGTAATCCTGCGCACGCAGATCCAGCGTCTGTGCAAACGGACGGCCATAACCGATGCCCACCACCACACCCGGCTGCGGCACCGCCGGGCCGTGCTGCCGCAGGCGCTCGAACACGCCGGCCTCACGCGGGTTGTCGCGGTGGAACTGGGCAAAGTTGTAATCGCCATCCAGCGCGTACAGCACCGGGTAACCGCCGGCCGGCGGCGGCACCACCGGCACCGACAGATAGATGCGGTAGGTCTGGCCGGTGTGCTGCGAATGCAGCGCAAACTGGCTGGCATCATCCAGCAATACCGGCCCGGCAACCGCCAGCGGCAACAGGCCAAGACATAACAGGCAGCCGCCCAGGAGCCGCACAACGTACATCATCACCACCCCCTTTATTGATAATTATTCCTATTGACAAGAGTCTGGTAGTATCCGCCATAGCACGCCATGCCGCCTTTGCGACAGGGGCAATGTTATTTGCGCCAGAAGCGCGACAGGAACACGGAGAACACGACATGCAGGGGCAGCAGCAGGACAGCACCCGCCCGATGGCAGGCAATTACGCCTGGGTGCAGCAGACGACACCTGAGCTGCGCATCAGCGCCAATTGCAGCCGCACCAATCCGCACAGCCACAGTAGCCACAGCAATGCCGAACTACGCCTGATCGTAGCCCTGCAGGGCAGCATCCAGCTGAGCTTCGGCCGGCAATCTTTCCGCCTGCAGCCACGGCACCAGGCCCAGGTGCTGCTGGTAAACCTGAACGAACAGGAGCTGTTCGAGCGCCACTGCGGCAGCGGCAGCATGGAGCAGAAAGTATGCATGGCGCTGGGACACGGCTGGCTGGAGCAGCACGGCCTGCCGGAAACCGGCAGCCAGTCGCCACTGGCACGCCTGGCCAGCCGTCACCTCGCCGCCATGCAATGGGCAGCCGGCCCGCAACTGACCCGGCTTGCACTGCAAATGGTGCAGCACCGTGCGGTCAGCCCCCTGCTAAGCAGCATCGAGCGCGAAGGCATGGGCATGCTGCTGCTGGGACAGGTACTGGATGAACTGGGCAGCCCGGCACCAGTCCCCGGCCCGCAGCTGCAGCGACGACTGCTGCGGGTAAAAGAACTGATCGACAGTGGCGAGGCCGGCGACTGGAGCCTGCATCGGCTGGCAGACACCGCCTGCATGAGCAGCAGCACACTGCAGCGGCACTTCCGCCGCCATTTTGATTGCAGCGTGATGGACTACCTGCGTGGCCAGCGGCTGGAAAACGCCCGCCAGGCACTGCTGAGCGGCCGGCACAGCATTACCGATGCGGCCCTGACCGCGGGCTACAGCTCTGCGGCCAACTTTGCCACCGCCTTCCGCCGCCGCTTCGGCCACCCGCCCGGAACCTGCCTGCGGCAAGCCCCGCCAGCACCTTAGAACCTGTTCAAGGTCTTTTTGCGGCTGTGCTGGCCCGGCAAATGGCCAGATGCAAGGCGGACGGCGCAGGCGCGGGTCTTGCAAGGTCAAACCGGCCAACGCCACAGCTGGTCGTTTGCCGGGCCAGCCCTTCGGGGCCACGCCATTCCGGCCCTCGCCGACAAGAGCCCGGTTTCTTTCCGTTAAATTAAGACTGCACCGTCGCAACCACCTACGCCTCATCCAATACGCCGCATCGTCAACACACCTGTGTGACAGGAAAAGACACTTCGGCAACAGCCATACCATTCGGGTCGAAAAGCATGAATCAAAACAACATAATATGTTGATTGCAAGCCAATGCCATGCTATGCATAACGCATTCACTGTGCAACCGACCAGGAGATCACAAACCATGAGTCACGACAAACTCACCCTGCCCGCGCTTCGGCTGGCGGCCGTCTCTTCGCTGATGCTGTTATCAGCCCAGGCCCTGGCAACTTGCTCAACAGATCCTTACATAGGCTCGGTTTGCTATACGGCAGCCAATTTTTGTCCGGCACCCGGATATCTACCAGCTGATGGCAGAACCCTGAATGTCTCAGGTTACCAAGCACTGTATTCACTGCTGGGCAATATGTATGGCGGCACCGCACCTGCAACATTCGCGCTGCCAGACCTCAGAGTGCGTACAGTGGTTGGTACAGGTAAGCAGCCTGCAACAAACGTCACTATGCAACCGGGACAAACTCGCGGTCAGGAAACAACCGTCCTCAACCCGGCACAAGTTCCGCTCGTCCTTCATGCCCATACATTGGGATCAACAACCTCACAACCAATAACCGCCAGTGCGACTGCCAATCTGCCTGTTACGGTAACCGTGCCCGCACAGGCCATATCTGTTAACGGCAACCTGCAGATAGCCAATGACACGGCCAGCGGCCAAGGCACAGTAACCGCCGGAGCCATTCTGGCCAAAGGGGGTGGACAAGCATCGATTTACGCGCCTGCGTCTACCACGCAGGCCAATACCAACATCGGCCCGACACAGACCTTCCAGGGCACAACCAGCAGCCAACAAGCAAATGGTACGGCACAAGGTCAATTCAATTTTGCCTTCCAGTTGCCGCAAAATCTGTCTGTCGCCCCCGCCGGACAGGCTGCAAGCCAGGCGGTATCCCTTATCAATCCTCAAATCGGCTTGACCGCCTGCATCGCTACCGCCGGCACCTACCCCATGCGCCCTTAAGCAGCGGCCAAATCATCAAGTGCAAGCACATTTGCACTTGATGACGCCTACTCGTTCCCCTTTGCGCAGGAAATCAGATCATGAATGAAACAGTCCGACACGACTTGCCACAAGCAACCGATCGACTCGAGCTGGTCGTCATAGACCGAAGTATCAGTAACTGGGAAGTGCTGGCAGACAGCGTCGCGCCGGGCTATCAGGTCCTGCTGCTATCGGATGGTGGCAACGGCTTGGCTGAGCTGGCCGCTTGGTGTGTCACGCATTCCGGTTACGATGCCATTCATATCTTCAGCCATGGTAGTGCCGGCCAGTTAAACCTGGGAAGTGACAATATTTCGGCCGCCAGCCTGCATGACTCCACTCAGTCGGCACAACTACGCACACTGGGCGATGCACTCGACCCGGAAGGAGACTTGCTGCTATACGCCTGCTCGCTGGCAGCAGACGAGGCCGCACGAACATTCATCGCCGATCTGGCACAACTGACCAGTACCGATATTGCCGCCTCCAGCGACCTGACCGGCAACGCCGCAAGCGGTGGCAACTGGTTACTGGAAGCCACTACCGGCAGTGTAATCAACACCCGGTTTCCGTTGATCCCTGAAAAAGCCGAGCTTTTCAGCGGTGCACTGGTTAATGCCACGCTGACATTCGAAGCAGGAACAGGCAGCCTCTCCGGTGACGGTACCGACACCATTACCTATGCTCACACCGATTCGAACAGCACGTTTACGTTTACTACCAAGGATGTAAACAACAACACAGGTATTTTAAAGAATGGTTCTAGTTATGGAGCCCCTACAGGTCGCCATGACGATGAGTCTATCTATACAGAATCCAGTGGCAAGGCAACCTCGTTAACCGTCACCATCGGCGGTGGCAAGGTATTTGACCTGATCTCGTTTTATCTGAGCAACCAGAACGCTACTGGTGACCAGACATTTACCGTTACCACCAGCAAAGGCGGCTCGACTACCGGTACCGCGGGCTTTAGCGGCCCAATTGATACCGACAAGATCACCCTGCCAGATACCGACGACTTCAAGGGCATCACCTGGTTTACCATCACGGCGCCGAATGGCGGTGCCTTCATGGAGCTGGATGATATCGAGCTGACCAATATCATCACCCCGGCTTCGGCCCCGACGACCACCGTCAGCAGCACAAGCCTGTCTGCCGATACCGGCAGCAGCAGCAGCGATTTCATTACCCAAACCGCCAGCCAGACCATCAGCGGTACGCTGTCAACCAATCTGGCAACGGGTGAAAAGGTTGAGGTCTCGTTTGACAATGGCAGCAGCTGGAGCGATGCCAGCAGCTTTAGCGTAGGTTCATCGTCATGGAGCACCACGACCACGCTGAGCGGCAGCAATACCTTTCAGGCACGAGTGACCAACTCCGGCGGCAGCAGTACCGCCTATAGCAAAGCCTATGTGCTGGATTCGAGTGCACCGGCGATTTCTGCCCCGGACATGACATCCGGCACAGACAGCGGCAGCTCAAGTAGCGACAATCTGACCAGCGATAACACGCCGACCTTCACCGGCACCGCCGAAGCGGGTGCCAGCGTGACCTTGTACGATAGCGATGGCAGCACTTCGCTCGGCAACGTCACTGCCGATGGCAGCGGCAACTGGAGCATCACCGCCAGCACCCTGAGCGAGGGCAGTCATACCCTGACGGCCAAGGCGACTGATAGCGCCGGCAATACCAGCAATGCCTCCGCCTCTCTGGCAGTGAGCATCGATAACACCGCCCCGACGGTGACTTCGGTGTCGTCCGCCACAGCCAATGGCAGTTACAAAACCGGCGATGTCATCGCCATCACCGTGCAATTCAGTGAGGCCGTGACCGTCACCGGCACGCCGCAGCTGACCCTGGAAACCGGCAGCACCGACCGTGTCGTCAACTACGCCAGCGGCTCCGGTACCAGCACGCTGACTTTCAACTACACCGTGCAGGCTGGCGACACGTCGGCCGATCTCGACTATGCCTCGACCGCAGCACTAGCCCTGAACGGCGGCACCATCAAGGATGCCGCCGGCAATAACGCCACGCTGACCCTGGCAACGCCCGGTGCGGCGGACTCGCTGGGCGCCAACAAGGCCATCGTGATCGATGGCGTGGCACCGACGGTGACGTCGGTCTCGGCCTCGACCGCTGACGGTGCTTACCACACCGGCGACACCGTCACCATCACCGTCACCTTCAACGAAGCGGTGACCGTGGACACCTCGGGCGGCACGCCGCGACTAAAGCTGGAAACCGGCACCACCGACCAATATGCCGGCTACGTCAGCGGCTCCGGCAGCAACACGCTGACCTTCAGCTACACCGTGCAGGCCGGGGATACGTCGACAGACCTCGATTACACGGCCACGAACGCGCTGGAACTCAATAGCGGCACCATCCGGGATGCTGCCGGCAACCATGCCACGCTGACGCTGGCATCGCCCGGCGCGGCGGGCTCGCTGGGAGCCAACAAGGCACTATTGATCAATCCGCCGCCCACCATTACCAGTGCCACTTACGATGCCGATAGCGGCGAGCTGGTAGTAACGGCGGTCGGCCTGATCGCCGCCAGTGGTGCCGCCAACGACATTGTCACCAACAAGTTTACCCTCACCGGCGAAGGCGGCAACACCTATACCCTGACCGACACGGCCAATGTCGAGATCAGCTCGGCCACCAGCTTTACGCTGACCCTCAGTGCCACCGACAAGGCTGCGGCCAACCTTATCCTCAACAAGAACGGTACCAGTTCAGCCAGTGGCACCACCTTCAACCTCGCCGCGGCCGAAGACTGGGCCGCAGGTGCGGATGCCAGCCTGGTGGTCGCCGATCTCACCGGCAATGACGTAACCGCCAGCAATGTGGCCACCCCCGCCATCACCAGCGCTACCTATGACTACGCCAGCAATACCCTGGTCGTGACCGGCACCGGCTTTGTCAGCAAAGCCGGTGCCAGCAACGACATCGATATCAGCAAACTGACCATTACCGGCCAGGGCGGTGCCAGCTATACCCTGACCAGTGCCAGCGACGTTGAAATCACGTCTGGTACCAGCTTCAGCATCACCTTGTCCGGCAGCGACCTTGTCAATGTGAAAGCCTTGCTGAACAAAAATGGCACCACGGCGCATGACAGCACCTCTTTCAACCTCGCCGTGGCCGAAGACTGGGCGGCCGGTGCGGATGCGGCCATAGTGATTGCCGATACCACCGGTAACGGCATTACCGTCACCAACTGGGCGGCACCGGTAATCAGCAGTACCAGCTTCGACTGGGCCACTGGCCAGCTGGTACTGACAGGCAGCGACTTTGTCCCGGCCAGTGGTACCGCGAATGATGTGATCGCCAGCAAATTCACTTTTACCGGCGAAGGTGGCAACACTTACACCCTGAGCGACAGCAGCAATATCGAGATCGGCAGCGATAGCAGCGCCACCCTGACGCTGTCGGCGACCGACCTGATGGCCGTACGTGGCCTGCTAAGCAAGAACGGTGCACTATCTGCCGATAGCACCACATACAATCTGTCAGCGGCCGATGACTGGATGGCCGCCAGCCCGGCGACCGGGAACATTGCCGATGCCAGTACCGGCATTACCGTCAGCAATGTCGGCACCCCATCCATCACTGATGCCAGCTATGACGCCGATACAGGCATCCTGAGCGTGACCAGCAGCAACCTGTTCCGCAAAACCGGGGCCGGCAACGATGTGGATATTTCCACACTGACCCTGACCGGCGGCACAGCCAATGCCACTTACACGCTGACTAGCGCCAGCGATGTCGAAATCACCTCGGCCACCAGCTTCAGCATCACCCTCAGCGGTGCCGACAAGGCCGCGGTCGATACCCTGCTCGACCAACTGGGCACCCAGTCTACCGGCGGCTCCATTTACAACCTGGCTGCCGCTGACAACTGGTTGGCCGGCGCCGACAGTGCCACGGATATCAACGATGCCACCAATGCTGTCACCGTCAGCGTCAACCCCAAGCTGAGTTCGGCCAGCTACGATGCCAGCACCGGCACACTGGTGGTGACCGGCAGCAGCCTGCAAGCCAATGGCAGTGGCGCGGACATCGACACCAGCAAGCTGACCCTGACCGGCGAAGGTGGCGTGACCTACACCCTGACCGACACCAGTGATGTAGAAATCACTTCGGCCACCGGCTTTACCCTGACCCTCAGTGCCACCGACAGGGCTGCGGCCAACCTTATTCTCAACAAGAACGGCACCAGCTCGACTGGTGGCACTACCTTCAACCTCGCCGCGGCCGATGACTGGAACACCCAAATCACCGCCGGCGATACGGCGGACAGCACCAATGGCCTAACTGTCAGCAACGTTGCCGTCCCGGCCATCACCAGCGCCACCTACCACGCCGCGACCGGCACCCTGGTCGTCACCGGCACCGGACTGCTGAAGCGTGATGGCAGCACCAACGACATTGTCGCCAGCAAGTTCACCCTCACCGGTGAAGGCGGCAGTACCTACACCTTGACCGACAGCGCCAATGTCGAAATCAGTTCAGGTACCGGCTTTACGCTGACCCTCAGCGCCACCGACAAGGCTGCGGCCAACCTGATCCTCAACAAGAACGGTACCAGCTCGACCAGTGGCACCACCTTCAACCTCGCCGCAGCCGAAGACTGGGCCGCCGGTGCGGATGCGGCGGTCGTGATTGCCGATCTTAGCGGTAATGGCATCACCGTCAGCAACGTTACCGCCCCAGCCATCTCCAGCGCGACCTACAACGAAAGCAGCGGAGTGCTGACCGTAACCGGTACCGGCTTCCTGAAACGGGATGGTGCAGCCAATGACATCGATGTCGGCAAGCTGAAAATCTCCGGAGACAGCACCGAATATACTCTGACCTCGGCCAACGTCGACATCACCAGTGCCACCAGCTTCAGCATCACACTAAATGCCACCGATAAAACCGCTCTGGCCAGCCGCCTGAACAAGGATGGTACCAGCTCGACCAGCAATGCCACTTACAACCTGGCAGCAGTCGAGGACTGGGCGCAAGGTGCAGATGCCGCCGTCACCGTCGCAGACCTGACCGGCAACGGTATTACCGTAACCCTCACGCCCCCGGCACCACCACTACCGCCACCCACTACCAGTCCGGATGACAAGGATGGCGTCAGCGAGATGGTAGAAAATGCCGTACCGGCCGTGCCTGACAGCAAGGGCAATACTGTCATTGGTGACGGCAATGGCGATGGCCATACAGATAGCACCCAGGCGAATGTCAGTTCGGTAGCCTTCCTCAATACCACTACCGCACAAAGCAACCCCGGAGCGGCCAAGCCGGTTTATGTCACCCTGGTGGCCGATTCGGACAGCGGCAAGACCGGGGCAACGGCCACGGCCGCGCTGTCTGACGTCAAGCAGCTGGACAAGCCTGCAGATGCCCCTGCAGACCTGACCATGCCGCTGGGCCTGATTGCCTTCAAGGCCGATGCCGGCTCCGCCGGTGCCAGCAAGAACTTCAGCCTGTATGTCGACAGCAGCATCAGCGTCAACGGCTACTGGAAAAAGCTTGGCAGCGACTGGGTCAACCTGGCCAGTGAGCAATACGGCGGCAAGCTCATCACCGAAGGCGGCAAGACCCGGCTCGACTTCAGCATTGAAGATGGCGGCCAATTCGACAATGACGGCAAAGCCGACGGCGTGATTACCGATCCGGGCGCCATCGGCTTCCGCGCGGGTAGCAGTAGCGACAGCGACAATGACCAGTTCCCGGATGCACTCGAAGCGGCCAATGGGCTACAGGTTGGCGTAAAAGACAACGACGTATTCGGCAGTAGCAGATTATTCGTAATGCAGCTATACCGCGACACGCTGTTCCGTGAAGCCGATCCGGACGGACTGGTTGCGTGGCAAAAACAGCTCGATAGCGGCGCAATGAATCGCGCACAAATTACCAGCGCTTTCCTGGACTCGGCCGAGTTCCAGGCCGGAGCCGGAGCCATTACCCGTCTCTATCTGGGCGCACTGGACCGTCAGCCGGATCAGGCCAGACTGGACTACTGGGTAGCACAGTGGCAAGACGGCACGTCTCTGCAGCAAATCTCCGCCAGTTTTCTGGACAGTATGGAATTCAAGGATCGCCATACCGGCACAGACAATGCCGCCTTTATCGACCTGATGTACAACCAGATTCTAGACCGGACTGGCGAGTCAGCCGGCGTACAAGCCTGGAAAGCACAGCTGGATGCCGGCATGGCCCGCAGTCAGGCGCTGCTGGGCTTTACCGAATCAACAGAATATCGTGCGCTATCCGACCAGCAGGTGAATCTGGGTATCGACTATCTGGGGCTGTTGAACCGCGAACCAGACAGTGTCGGCTATGCACACTGGTTGGGGCGTATCCAGCAGAACATGCCCGAGGTAGACATCATTGGCCACTTCATGGCGGTACAGGAATACCATGACCGCTTCTTGCCATAAATCAAGATTGACAGGGGGCTGTTAACGCTCGGAAGCCAAAGCGTGAAGGAAGGCGCGCAAACCTGCAAATCAAGGTTGCTACACCAATTTTCTGCAGGTTTACGATGCCCCGACTGATGCTCGGAACCTTGATTGAAGCCGGAAAAGATCCAGCGTCAGCCCGCGTTCTACAACAAACCCGATTGATAGCGTCCGTCAAGGTGGTGTAAATTTCAGGGCCGAACTCCGGTCCGGTTTTCCAGG
>NZ_BMYP01000031.1 GCF_014652335.1 Vogesella fluminis
AATATCCATGCGGGTTTCAAGCTGATTTCAAGTTCCATCAAGAACGCAGCACTACACTAGAACGGGATGTCGTCGTCCATGTCGTCCATTTTCGGGGCCGGTTTCGGCTCCATGCGACGGGGGGCCGCCGGGGCGGCGGCGGGTGCCGCGGCCGGGGCGTCGTAGCGCTGGGTGCCGCCACCGTAGCTGTAGTCTTCGTCCGCGCCGCCCATGCCGCCGTCGCGCTTGCCGCCTTGCAGGCTGATCTCATTGACGCGCACGTCCGGCGATACGCGCTTCTGGCCTTCCTTGTCCTGCCATTCGCGCAGCGTCAGCTGGCCGTAGACGGTCACCTGCTGGCCCTTGCCGAGGTAGTTCTTCAGTGATTCGCCACGCTTGCCCCATACTTGGCAGCTGAACCAGTTGGTGGTCTTGCGCTCACCAAAGCCGATGTCGCTGGCTACGCGGAAGCTGAGTACGGCTTCGCCGCTCGGGGTGTAACGCAGTTCGGCGTCGGCGGCCAGACGGCCATCAAAAGTAATGCTGTTCATTGGGGCTCCGTTTCATTTCAGTTCAAGGAGGGATTCGGTGCCGTCACGGGCTGAGGTGACGGCGGTGCGGCCACTCAGTACGTTGCCTGGATCAGCTGCTTGACCGCGGCTTCGTCCCAGTCTTGCTGGGAGACCTTCAGGTAGGCCACCCGTTCGCCGAGCAACACCACCACTTCGCTGACGCCGCGCTGGCTGGCCAGCTGCCGCGACAGCGCGTCGGCATCGCCCTGCCAGTGCTCGCCGATGTGGAACATCTGGCTCTTCACCGCCTTGGGTGGCGTCATGGTCAGCGACAGCAGCAGCCAGGCCAGCATCAGTACGCTGGTGAAGGCAAACACGCCCAGCGCGCCGTGGTGGCTGTACAGCCAGCCGCCGGCAACGGCACCGGCAAACAGGCCGAAAGATTGGGCGGTATTATACACGCCGATTGCGGTTCCCTTGGCATCGGCCGGGGCTATTTTCGAGATCAGCGACGGCAGCGTGGCTTCCAGGATGTTGAAGGCGACGAAGTACAGCGCCAGCCACAGCACGATCAGCCAGAAGCTGGACAGCGCCAGCGCCATACCGATCTGCGCGGTGGTCATCAGCGCCACGGCAGCGACGAACACCTGCTTCAGCCTGGCCTTTTTCTCGCCGTAGATGATCGCCGGCACCATCAGCACGAAGCCGGCGACCACCACCGGCAGGTACACCAGCCAGTGCTGCGACTTGTCGAGGTCGCCGGTGCTGGTCAGTGCGAACGGGATGGTGACGAACATCGCCATCTGCGCCGCGTGCAGCGCGAAGATGCCGAAGTTGAGCCGCTGCAATTCGCGGTTGCGCAGCACCGCCGGCAGGCGCGCGGTGTTGGTGCCGGTGTCGGAGTGGAAGCTGGAGTGTACCGGGTCGGGAATGATGCGCCACACGCCCAGCAGCGCCAGTAGCGACAGCACGCCGGTGAGCACGAAGATGCCGTTCACACCGATATATTTGGCCAGCAGCGGCCCCAGCACCAGGCTGACGGCAAAGGTGGTGCCGATGCTCATGCCGATGATGGCCATGGCGCGGGTGCGTACTTCTTCGCGGGTGAGGTCGGCAAGCAGGGCGGTGATCACCGCCGAGATGGCGCCGGCGCCCTGGATGATGCGACCCACGGTCAGCATCATGATATCGTCGGCGCCGGCGGCGATGAAGCTGCCGGCGGCGAACAGCAGCAGGCCGCCGTAGATGATCTTCTTGCGGCCAACCTTGTCGGACAGCATGCCCAGCGGCAGCTGCAGCAGCGCCTGCACCAGGCCGTAGCTGCCCAGCGCGATGCCGATCAGGGTGTGGTTGTCGGCGCCGTGCAGGGTTTCGGCGTAGAGCGCAAAGACGGGGAGGATAAGGAACATGCCCAGCATGCGCAGGGCGTAGATTCCGGCCAGGCCAAGGCTGGCGCGTAGCTCAAGTGCAGTCATCGGTACGGGTGTTGGAGGGCGTCGTCACAGTGGGCGGGCAGCGGCAGCGGATTTCTCTGTCAGGAAATCCATCGTGCTATGGAGCGGCTGCGCGCAAGTCCGGTATAGTAGCAGGTTCCCCGACCGACGGTGAGACAGGCATGGATTCCATCCGCATTCGCGGCGCACGTACGCACAATCTGAAGAACATCAATCTTGACCTGCCACGCCACCAGCTGGTGGTGATTACCGGCTTGTCCGGCTCCGGCAAGTCGTCGCTGGCCTTCGACACGCTGTATGCCGAGGGGCAGCGCCGTTACGTCGAGAGCCTGTCGGCCTACGCGCGGCAGTTCCTGCAGCTGATGGAAAAGCCCGATGTCGACCTGATCGAGGGCCTGAGCCCGGCGATCTCCATCGAGCAGAAGGCCACCAGCCACAACCCGCGCTCCACCGTGGGCACCGTCACCGAGATCCACGACTACCTGCGCCTCTTGTACGCCCGCGTCGGCGATCCGCACTGCCCGGAGCACGACGTGGCGCTGGCGTCGCAGACCGTCAGCCAGATGGTCGACCACGTGCTGGCACTGCCGGAAGAGACACGGATCATGATCCTGGCGCCGGTCATCGTTGGCCGCAAGGGCGAGAACGTCGAGCTGTTCGAGGATCTGCGCGCGCAGGGCTTCGTGCGCGTGCGCGTCGACGGCGAAGTGTACGAGCTGGACGCGGTGCCGAAGCTGGACAAGAACAAGAAGCACTCGGTGGAGGTGGTGATCGACCGCGTCAAGGTGCGCGCCGACATGCAGCAGCGGCTGGCGGAAAGCTTCGAGACCGCATTGCGCCACGCCGAAGGCCGCGCCATCGCGGTGGAAATGGATAGCGGCAAGGAGCACTGGTTCTCCGCCAAGTTCGCCTGCCCGGTGTGCAGCTACAGCCTGCCGGAGCTGGAGCCGCGCCTGTTCTCGTTCAACAATCCGATGGGCGCCTGCCCCAAGTGCGACGGTCTCGGCGAGATCACCTATTTCGACCCGTCACGGGTGGTGGCGCATCCGGAGCTGACCCTGGCCGCCGGCGCGATCAAGGGTTGGGACAAGCGCAACCAGTTCTACTTCCAGATGCTGTTGGCACTGGCCGAGCACTACGGCTTCTCGCTGGAGACCGCGTTCGAGGATCTGCCGGACGAAGTGCAGAAGGTGGTGCTGCACGGCTCCGGACGCGAGGAAATCGAGTTCACCTATGTGTCCGAGCGCGGCACCAAATTCCAGCGCGCGCACGCCTTCGAAGGCATCATCCCCAACCTGGAACGCCGCTATCGCGAGACCGATTCCAGTACCGTGCGCGAGGAGCTGGCCAAGTACCAGAACAACCAGTGCTGCCCGAGCTGCGGCGGTTCGCGCCTGCGGCTGGAGGCGCGCCATATCTACATCGGCCGCAAGACGCTGCACCAGATCAACCAGATGGCGCTGAAGGATGCCTCGGCCTTCTTCGGCGGGCTGCAGTTCTCCGGCCAGAAGCAGGCGGTGGCGGAAAAGATCGTCAAGGAAATCAGCGACCGCGTGTCCTTCCTGAATAACGTCGGTCTCGACTACCTGTGTCTGGCGCGCTCCGCCGACACCCTGTCCGGCGGCGAAGCGCAGCGCATCCGGCTGGCCAGCCAGATCGGCTCCGGCCTGACCGGCGTGATGTACGTGCTGGACGAGCCGTCGATCGGCCTGCACCAGCGCGACAACGACCGCCTGTTGGCGACGCTGCGGCGACTGCGCGACCTGGGCAACAGCGTGATCGTGGTCGAGCACGACGAAGACGCCATCCGCGCCGCCGACTACCTGGTCGACATGGGGCCGGGTGCCGGCGAACACGGTGGCGAGGTGCTGGTGGCCGGCACGCCGGCCGAGGTCGCCGCCAGCGAAAAATCGGTGACCGGCGCTTATCTGTCCGGCCGCCGCGGCATCGCGGTACCGGCGAGCCGGCGCGAGGTCAATCCCGAGCGCCTGCTGCATCTGGCCGGCGTCAGCGGCAACAATCTGAAGGACGTGACGCTGCAGCTGCCGCTGGGCATGCTGGTGTGCGTCACCGGTGTCTCCGGTTCCGGCAAGTCGACGCTGATCAACGACACGCTGTACAAGATCGCCGCCCGCGACCTGAACGGTGCCAGTGAGCAGCCGTCGCCGTACCGCGATATCAGCGGCCTGGAGCAGCTGGACAAGGTGATCAACGTCGACCAGAGCCCGATCGGCCGCACGCCGCGCTCCAACCCGGCCACCTATACCGGCCTGTTCACGCCGATCCGCGAGCTGTTCGCCGGCGTGCCGCTGTCGCGCGAGCGTGGCTATGGACCGGGGCGCTTCTCCTTCAACGTCAAGGGCGGCCGCTGCGAAGCCTGCCAGGGTGACGGCGTGATCAAGGTGGAAATGCACTTCCTGCCGGACGTGTACGTGCCGTGCGACGTGTGCCACGGCAAGCGTTACAACCGCGAAACGCTGGAAGTGCAGTACAAGGGCAAGAACATTACCGAAGTGCTGGAAATGACGGTGGAGCAGGCGCAGGAATTCTTCAGCGCGGTGCCCGCCGTGGCACGCAAACTGAATACGCTGATGGACGTCGGCCTGGGCTACATCCGCCTGGGGCAGAGCGCCACTACCTTGTCCGGCGGCGAGGCGCAGCGGGTGAAGCTGGGGCTGGAGTTATCCAAGCGCGATACCGGCCGCACCTTGTATATTCTGGATGAACCGACCACCGGCCTGCACTTTCACGATATCGAGCTATTGCTGAGCGTGTTGTACCGCTTGCGCGAGAACGGTAATACTGTGGTGGTGATCGAGCATAATCTGGACGTAATCAAAACCGCGGACTGGCTGATCGACCTAGGGCCGGAAGGTGGTGCCGGCGGCGGCCAGATCATCGCCACCGGCACACCGGAAGATGTTGCGGCCAACCCCGGCAGCCACACCGGGCGTTATCTGGCACCCTTGCTGAAAAACCGTGGCTGATCATAACTACATCGTGAATTTATTATTTTGGGGTATGCATGCTGACGCTGGCCAAGATTGACCATCTGCACATCAAGGTAAATGATGCAGTCAAGGCGCTGGACTGGTACCAGCGGGTGCTGGGCATGGTGCCGGATGTGCGCTACAGGCATCTGCAGGATGGTCCGCACGGGGTGTTGATGCTGACCAATCCCAGTGCCAGCGTGCGGCTGGCGTTAAGCCAGGACGAGGCGACCATCGTGCCAACCGGTGCGGTGGCGTTCGGGGTCAGTGGTCACGATTTTCTGGAGTGGCTGGACCGGCTGGCGGTGGAGCGGGTGATGAGCCGCGACGGGCAGACCATCGCCCGTGACTCGGTGCATGATCATGGCTTCTTCTGCTCGGTGCCGTTTGTTGATCCGTTCGGTAATCCCTACGAAATCGTCAGCTATGACCATACCTGGCTGACGGGCAAGCTCAAGCTGAAGCGTGCCTGAGCCGGTTGCGACCGGTCTTTGCTGCCCAAGGTTGGCCGCAACGTTGCGGCCAACCTTGGGCAAGCTGTTTCAGAGCGCGTTCCGGTTGATGAACTCGGAACGGAACAGATAGCCCTGCACGAAGTCGACACCCAGTGCCTGTGCCTGGCGCAGGTCGGCCTCGCTTTCGACGCCTTCCAGTACTGTCTGCTTGCCTTCGGCACGGGCAAACGCCAGCAGCATCTGCAGCATGCGCAATTGGCATGGCTGCTGCAGTTGCCGCAGCCACTGGCGGTCGAACTTGTAGATGTCCACCGTGCACAGGATGGGGATCGATACCATCGTTGCCGGTCCGCCGATGTCGTCCAGAGCGGTGCGGATGCCGCGCTGTGCCAGCAGTTCCGCCAGCAGCATGCTGTGATCCGCCTCCTGCACATTGGTGTTTTCGATCAGTTCGATCACGGTACGCTGCGGCTCCTGCAGCAGGTCGAGCAGCGGGTGTTCCGGTGTCGTCAGTGACAGCCCGCCAACGGCGTGCGGGTCGAGATTGAGGAACAGCATGCCGTGGCGTGGCGCGTGCTCGACCTGCCAGCGTTTGCTCATCAGCTCGACCTGTATCAGCGTAACCGGTGAATCGTGCAGCGTGTCGAATACCGCCTGTGGCGGCAGCGGCTGATGCGTTGCGCTGTAAAAACGGGCCAGTGCTTCGTAGCCTACGGTTTCCAGGGTATGGGCCGCCTTGATTGGCTGATATTCGGCACCGATACGCTGTCGTTCGATGACCTCCAGTAGCTGTTCGGCCGTGATGGTATTGCGGGCATGATTCATCTGATAATCATTTCTGTCTGTATCCGCGGAATGTACCCTGTGTTGCTGCATTTGCAAAGTCGGCCGGAAGAGGTATTTTCAATTCATGCCGCCGCTTTTGGCGCAATTTTGAGTGGGGGAACTTGTAATCCTGCCGGATTCGTGCCATCGGCAGGGCGTGATAACAGCCAAATGGCCGGGATGTCGTCCGGCGCGGCCATTGCCCCTGCGGGCGGGGAGGCGCCGAAACAGAGCCGGGTGGCGGTTTCGGCGTTTGGCGCAGTGCTTTCAAATGCGAGGAGTCCCCTTGCGCAGGCCGGCCTTGGGGCTTGCCTTGACAGCCTTAGCCCGGTTTGCCGTCGGCACGTTTTCGTGCCAGCAGCGGCAGGCCGAACCAGGCCCAGCCGAGCAGTCCTACCAGCAGGCTCAGTGCGGCCAGCACATAGCCGCGCAGGGCGAATGCCGGCAGCAGGTCGGCACTGACACGCAGCAGTGCCACGCCGTGCAGCAGCAGGTACAGCCACCACAGGCCGCGGCTGGCCTGCAACGGATGGCCGGCGTGGCCCAGCATTACCCGCGAGGCAAAGCCGACCAGCATGGTAATGAAGAAACCGACCGTTACCGCATGCAGCCCGGCCAGCGATGACACCAGGCCGAAACCGGCCAGTGTCAGCAGCAGGAAGGCCAGTGGCAGCCAGGCAAAGGCGAGGTGCAGCATGGCCAGCAACGGCACGCTGCGACTGCGCCATGACTGCCAGCGATAGAGGCAGGCAGTGCTGATGCCGCATAGCAGCAGGCTGGCCGGCCACAGCGGCAGCTGCGCAATGGCGAGCAGGCCGTACAGCCAGCTGCCGCCGACCAGTGCCAGTAGCAGCCAGCGCGGTCGCCATATCTGGTATTGCGGAATCACGCTCTGGGTAAAGAATGGCAGCATGCGATGGCTGACGGCGAGGAAGACCGGCAGCAGGAAGCCCCACAGTGCCAGATTGCGCATCCACCACCATGCTGCGGCCTCGCCGGTCAGCAGCCAGTACAGCATCGCCACCAGACCGCAGCATCCGGCCAGTAGTGCAGCCAGTACCGTCTGTGCGTGCAGGCGGTCGGTAACGGCGCTTTGATGCAGCAGTTGCTGCATGGTCTGTGCCAGTAGTGCCAGCGCTACCAGCCACAGCAGCGCGGCGGCGGCCAGCCAGTAGTGTGATCCGGGCACCGCTGCCAGCGCGCAAAGCAGGGCGGCAAACAGCAGGAGCGGAATCAGTACACAGCGCCAGCGAGCCGGTGCCGCGGCATTCAGCCAGCGTGGTGCCGCGGTGAGGATGAAACCGGTCATGAAGAACGGGAACAGGCCATACAGCATCAGTGCTGCGTGCGCCTGCATCGGGCTGAGTTCACGATGCAGGCTGGCTCCTTGCTGGCGCATCAGCAGTTCGCTGCTCCATACCGCCAGTAACAGCAGTGCGGCGAACAGGCCGGGCAGGAATGCAGTGCGGTGGGGGGTGGAGGCCAACCTTTGCAATACGGGGTGAAGCGACATGCGGGGATATCCTGATTTGGTACAAAACCGAAGTGTCGGCAAACTTGGCGCCCCTGCCCATGACGCGAGTCAAGCACGCAGGTGGCGCCGGCGGAGCGGCGGCCGTGGCGGGTACGGTGAAATTCCGGAAAAAACCGGCGCCTATTTGTAAGAATTTCACTAACTGTATGATTTTAACTGATTTTATTGCGCTTGCACATTGTTGGACATTTCAGGGAAATGTGTAAGTGGATGTCGCAAAGAGGATATGGCCTGTTTCCATGATTGGATTAGAATCGTCGGCAGACGCTGTTCACACAATAAATCCAGTACAGATTGCAATAAGGAACTATCTCAATGAGCACCAACGTTACCCGCAATACCTTTGATCAGGTCATGGTCCCGAACTACGCGCCGGCAGGTTTCATCCCGGTCCGGGCTGCCGGCTCCCGCGTATGGGATCAGCAAGATCGTGAGTTCATCGATTTTGCTGGCGGCATTGCGGTTAATTCGCTGGGGCACTGCCATCCGGAGCTGGTTGCTGCGTTGACCGAACAGGCCAACAAGGTCTGGCACCTGTCCAACGTGTTCACCAACGAGCCGGCGCTGGAGCTGGCTACGCTGCTGACCGAAACCACCTTTGCCGAGCGCGTGTTCCTGTGCAACTCCGGTGCCGAGGCCAACGAGGCCGCATTCAAGCTGGCACGCAAGTATGCTGCCGATCACTACGGTGCCGACAAGCACGAGATCATCTCCTGCACCAACTCCTTCCATGGTCGCACCGTGTTTACCGTCAACGTCGGCGGTCAGCCGAAGTACACCGAAGGCTTCGGCCCGAACCCGGCCGGCATCACCCACGTGCCCTTCAACGATATCGACGCACTGAAGGCCGCCATTTCCGGCAAGACCAGCGCGGTGGTGATCGAGCCGGTACAGGGTGAGGGCGGTGTGCTGCCGGCTACCCAGGCCTATCTGAATGCCGCGCGCGAGCTGTGCAACCAGCACAATGCGCTGCTGGTATTCGACGAAGTGCAGACCGGTGTCGGCCGCTGCGGCACCCTGTATGCCTATCAGGCTTATGGTGTAACGCCGGACATCCTGTCATCAGCCAAGGGCCTGGGCGGCGGTTTCCCTGCCGGTGCCATCCTGACTACCACTGCCATTGCCAAGAGCTTTGGCGTCGGCACCCACGGCACCACCTACGGCGGCAACCCGCTGGCATCGGCGGTGGCCAAAAAAGTGATCGAGATCGTCAGCCGTCCGGAAGTGCTGGCCGGCGTGCGCGCCAAGCATCAGCGTTTCGTCGACGGCCTGAACGCGATCAATGCCAAGTACAACGTGTTCAAGGAAATCCGCGGCATGGGCCTGCTGATCGGCGCCGTGGTGTCCGACGAGTTTGCCGGCCGCGCCCGTGAATTCCTGAAAGCCGCCGAAGCCAAACAGCTGATGGTGCTGGTCGCCGGCCTGTCGGTGGTGCGCTTTGCGCCGTCGCTGGTGATCGAAGACAAAGACATCGACGAGGGTCTGGCACGTTTCGATGCCGCCATCGCCGAACTGGTTGCCGCCAACCGTACCTGATTTCCGTTTCCGGAACCTAATTAAATCCGCATTCTGGGGAACTCCGCTGCCGCTACGGCAGCGGAGCGGGGCTTGCTGCGCCCGGTTCCGGAACGCCACGAGGGAGAAGTAACCATGTTGATCGTGCGTCCAGTACGCATTTCCGATCTGCCCGTCATTGAAACAATGGCGGTGGACAGCGGGATTGGCGTCACCAGCTTGCCGAACAATCGGGAAAAGCTCTACGAAAAAATCCAGACCTCGCTCGGCGCCTTCGAGCACGAGGCCGTGGCCGGCACCGGCCGCGAATACTATATGTTCGTGCTGGAAGACGATGGCCAGGTGGTCGGCACCGCGTCGATCAGCGCCTCCGCCGGCTTTGAAGAGCCGTTCTACAGCTACCGCAGCGAAACCATGGTGCACGCCTCGCGCGCACTGAAGGTGAACAACCGCATCCACGTGCTGAACATGTGCCACGATCTGACCGGCATGGTGCAGCTGCTCGGTTTCTACTGCCGGCCCAACCTGTCGCTGCGCGCGCTGGAATTGCTGTCACGTGCCCGACTCCTCTATATGGCGGCCGCGCGCGAGCGTTTCGGCCGCCGCATTCTGGTCGAGATGCAGGGCATTCTCGACGCCAACGCACAGTCGCCGTTCTGGGACGCCATCGGTCGCCGCTTCTTCAATATGGACTTTCCGCAGGTGGAGCAGGCCTTCGCCCAGCGCAGCAAGACCTTTATCGCCGAACTGATGCCGACCTACCCGATCTACGTGCCGCTGCTGCCGGATCAGGCGCAAAACGCCATCGGCCAGATCCACCCCGATTTCGAGCGTCCGTTCAACATCCTCAGCCGCGAAGGTTTCGAGGCCGACAACTACATCGACATCTTTGACGGCGGCGCGGTGCTGACCGCCGAGGTCGACCAGCTGTTCAGTCTGCGCCAGCAGCAGCGGGCGCAGGTCGAGGTGGCGCCGGTGCTGCCGGAAGGCGCCGAAGAGATGGTGATTTCCAACCATCGCAGCGACCAGTTCGCGCTGGCGCAGGCTCACGCCAGCCTGGTGGACGACGTGCTGTTCATCACACCGGATACCGCGCGCGCGCTGTCGCTCGCCAGCGGCCAGATCGCCTGTGTCGCGCCGCTATTGCAAGCAGAACAAGGGAGGGTTGCAGCATGATGGTGATTCGCCCGGTCAAGGCGTCCGACCTGGACGGCCTGATGGAGCTGGCGCGCAGCGCCGGCGTGGGTCTGACCTCGTTGCCGGTGAACGAAGAGCGCCTTAGCGCCCGTATCGCTCGCTCCGAGAAGAGCTTCAGTGGCGAGGCCGATCTGGCCGAACGCGGCTATGTGTTCGTGCTGGAAGACACCGCCAGCGGCCGTGTCGGCGGCATCTGCGCGCTGGAAGCGGCGGTCGGCCTGAAAGAGCCGTGGTACAACTACCGTGTCGGTACCATCGTCCATGCCTCGGAAGAGCTGGACGTCTACACCCGTCACGAAACGCTGTTCCTGTCCAACGACCACACCGGCTACTCCGAGCTGTGCACGCTGTTCCTGCACCCGGATTTCCGCGTCAACAAGAACGGTGGCCTGCTGTCCAAGAGCCGCTTCCTGTTCCTGGCGCAGTTCCCGGAAATGTTCGGCAAGGTGGTGGTGGCAGAGATGCGCGGCGTATCCGACGCCGCCGGCAACTCGCCGTTCTGGGAAGCGCTCGGTCGCCACTTCTTCTCAATGGAATTCGCACAGGCCGACTACCTGACCGGCGTCGGACAGAAGGCTTTCGTCGCCGAGCTGATGCCGAAATTCCCGGTCTACATCGACTTCCTGCCACAGGACGCGCAGGCGGTGATCGGCCAGACCCACGACAACACCCGCCCGGCAGTGGCGATGCTGCACAGCGAAGGCTTCCGCTACGAAGGCTACGTCGACATCTTCGACGCCGGTCCGACGGTACAGGCCTACACCCGCGACATCCGCGCGGTGCGCGACAGCCGCCTGCTTGCGGCCAACGTTGGCGACAGCGCGACCGGTGCGACCGGCTTCTATCTGGTGTCCAACACCGGCTTCGACGGTTTCCGCGTGCTGCTGGCCGAGCTGGCGCCGGGCGCGGACAGCGTCACGCTGAGCGCGGAACAGGCGTCAACACTGAATATCAAGCAGGGCGATGTGGTGCGCGTGGTGGCACTGTCGCCGAAGGAGACTGCATAAATGGCAACGCAATTCATCAACGGCAGCTGGTTGTCCGGTAGCGGCGAGCAGCTGAACAAGAACAATCCGGCCACCGGCATCTTGATCTGGCAAGGCCAGGCCGCCGATGCGCAGCAGGTCGACGCCGCCGTGCGCGCCGCGCGCGCCGCGTTCAAGGGCTGGGCACGCACCGCGCTGGACGAGCGTCTGGCCGTCATCCGCCGCTTCGGCGAACTGCTGAACAGCAACAAGGCCGTGCTGGCGGAGATCATCGCCAAGGAAACCGGCAAGCCGATGTGGGAAGCGCAGACCGAGGTCACCGCCATGGTGAACAAGGTCGAGATCTCGATCAAAGCCTATAACGAGCGCACCGGCGAACGCGCCGCGCCGATGGGCGACGCACAGGCGGTATTGCGCCACAAGCCGCACGGCGTGGTGGCGGTGTTCGGGCCGTACAACTTCCCCGGCCACCTGCCGAATGGCCATATCGTGCCGGCGCTGATCGCGGGTAACACCGTGATCTTCAAGCCGTCCGAGCTGACACCGTGGACGGCGCAGGAAACCGTGCGCCTGTGGCACGAGGCCGGCCTGCCGGCAGGGGTGATCAACCTGACTCAGGGTGCCAAGGAAACCGGCATCGCGCTGGCCAATCACGACGGTATCGACGGCCTGTTCTTTACCGGCAGTTCCGGCACCGGCAACCTGCTGCACAAGAATTTCGCCGGCCGCCCGGAGAAAATCCTGGCGCTGGAAATGGGCGGCAACAATCCGCTGATCGTCGGCAATGTTGCCGATGTCGACGCCGCCGTGCATCACGTGATCCAGTCCGCCTTCGTCTCCGCCGGCCAGCGTTGCACTTGCGCCCGCCGCCTGCTGGTGGCGGAGGGTGCCGCCGGCGATGCCTTCATTGCGCGCCTGGTCCAGGTTGCGGCCAACCTTAAGGTTGGTCTCTACAACGACGAACCGCAGCCGTTCATGGGTTCGGTGATTTCCAATGCCGCCGCCGATGCGCTGCTGGCGGCGCAGGCAACGTTGGCCGCAAGTGGCGGCAAGGTGCTGCTGGAGATGAAGCGCTTGTCCGAGGTCGGCGCCATCCTGTCGCCGGGCATCATCGACACCACCCACGCGCAGCGTCCGGACGACGAGTTCTTCGGCCCGCTGCTGCAGATCATCCGCTACCGTGATTTTGATGAGGCCATCGAACTGGCCAACGACACCCGCTTCGGCCTGGCCGGCGGCGTGCTGTCCGACGATCGCGGCCAGTACGAGCAGTACCTGCTGGAAAGCCGTGCCGGGGTAGTGAACTGGAACAAGCCGCTGACCGGCGCCTCCAGCGCTGCACCATTTGGTGGCATCGGCGCCTCCGGCAATCACCGTCCTAGTGCCTATTACGCCGCCGACTACTGCGCGTGGCCGGTCGCGTCGCTGGAATGCGACAGCCTGACCGTTCCGTCTCAACTTTCTCCGGGGATCGTACTGTGAGCAACGCTTTTGAAGTGAACTTCGACGGCCTGGTAGGCCCGACGCACAACTACAGCGGCCTGTCCTACGGCAACGTCGCCTCCACCGGCAACCAGAATGCCGCCTCCAACCCGCGTCTGGCCGCCAAACAGGGCCTGGCCAAGATGAAGGCACTGCACGACCTCGGCTTCAAGCAGGGCGTGCTGGCCCCGCACGAGCGTCCGGATGTGGCCTCGCTGCGCCTGCTGGGCTTTGGCGGAACCGATGCGCAGGTAATTGCCCGCGCCGCGAAAGAGGCGCCGGCCATTCTGGCGGCTGCCACTTCGGCGTCGTGCATGTGGACCGCCAACGCGGCCACCGTCAGCCCGTCCGGTGACACCGCCGACGGTCGCGTGCACTTCACGCCGGCCAACCTGAACAACAAGTTCCACCGCTCCATCGAGCATCCGACCACCCGTCGCATCCTGCAGGCGATGTTCGCCGACGAGTCGTGCTTTGCGGTACATGAAGCGCTGCCGGCGCAGATGCACTTCGGCGACGAAGGTGCGGCCAACCATACCCGCTTCTGCCACGAATACGATGGCGCCGGCGTGGAGTTCTTCGTGTTCGGTGCCGCGGCCTTCGACGGCCGCTATCCGAAGCCGGCACGCTTCCCGGCACGCCAGATGCTGGAAGCCAGCCAGGCGATTGCCCGCCTGCATGGCCTGAAGGAAGAGGGTGTGGTCTACGCGCAGCAGGATCCGGATACCATCGACGCCGGCGTGTTCCACAACGACGTGATCTCGGTCGGTAACCGCAACGTGCTGTTCCACCACGAGAAGTCCTTCCTGCATCAGGCCGAGGTGCTGGCCGAGCTGGACCGCAAGCTGGCCGCGGCCGGCGGCAACTTCATCGCCATTGAAGTCCCGCTGGCGGAAGTCAGCGTTGAAGAGGCGGTGAAGAGCTACCTGTTCAACAGCCAGCTGCTGTCCAAGCCGGACGGCAAGATGATCATCGTGGTGCCGGAAGAGTGCCGCAACATCGAGCGCGTGTGGACCTACTTGCAGAAGATGAGCAGCTCGGGCGGCCCGATCGACGAGGTGCGTGTGTTCGACCTGAAGCAGAGCATGCAGAATGGTGGCGGCCCGGCCTGCCTGCGTCTGCGTGTGGCACTGTCCGGGCGTGAGATCGCTGCAGTGAACCCGAAGGTGATGATGAATGATGCGCTGTTTGGCACACTCAATGCTTGGGTGGGGAAGCATTATCGTGATCGTATCGCACCGGCCGATCTGGGCGACCCGCAGCTGTTGCTGGAGTGCCGTACCGCACTGGATGAACTGACCGGCATCCTGGATCTGGGCTCGGTTTATCCTTTCCAGTTGGTTTAATCAAACCCGTACGGGAACATCAATTGCATAAAAGCCATTTGCGATCATGTCGCAGATGGCTTTTTCGTTGTGTGAGTGCAAAAACAAATAAAATCGATTGTATCCATAATCGGTTTTTTCTTTTTGCGCGAATTTGGCGAGTTGGTGATGAATTTGCCGTTCGAATTAAAACAATGATTGTTCGATTGTGAAGATAAAGGATAATTTTTAAAACTTGTCCGCTCGGAAAAGAACATCAAAAAGCACCTTTGGTTGCAACGCAACATTGTGCCGCAGTCAAGATTTTTCCTTGTTTTGTTCAATAAAATCAAATACTTGAATTGGTTGAAAAAAATCATGAAAAACCCGTATTTCTCAAGTTTTTAAGATTGACAGTCGATTGGATACGCTATCATAATCCGCTCGGCTTGTCGGGCAGAAATCCAGCTGCCGACACTTGCACAGAAGACGGTAAAAGAGGGCAAACCCCGTATAAATCGTCGGGACAATCATCCTTAGGAGATCCCACCGTGGACATTTTTCTGCAACAGATCCTGAACGGCCTCGTGCTGGGCAGCATTTATGCCCTGATCGCACTTGGTTACACCATGGTGTACGGGATCATGGGCCTCATCAACTTCGCCCACGGCGAAGTCGTGATGTTCGGCGCCATGGTTACCATCACCGTCGTTACTTCCCTGATGAATGCCGGTGTCGGCCTGCCCGGCCCGATGCTGGTGCTGGTCGGCCTGCTGGTCGCCATCCCCGCCTGCATGTTGCTGGGCTACGCCATCGAACGTGTGGCATACCGCCCGCTGCGTGGTGCACAACGCCTGGCACCGCTTATCACCGCCATCGGCCTCTCCATCGTGCTGCAACAGGTGGCCATCCTGATCTGGGGCCGTAACTACATCCCGTTCCCGGCCATCCTGGATCACGAAACCATCGAGATCTTCGGCGCTACCATCACCAAGCTGCAACTGGGTATCGTTGCCCTGTGCCTGCTGATCATGGTTGGCCTGCTGGTCGTGGTCGAGAAGACCAAGCTGGGCCGCGCCATGCGCGCCACCAGCCAGAATCCTGCGGTCGCCAGCCTGATGGGTGTCAACGTCAACACCATCATCTCCGCGACCTTCGTGATCGGCTCGGCGCTGGGTGCCATCGCCGGCGTGATGGTTGCCACCAACTATGACCAGGCGCACTACTACATGGGCTTCATGATCGGCCTGAAGGCGTTTACCGCCGCGGTGCTGGGTGGTATCGGCAACCTGGGTGGTGCCGTGGCCGGTGGCATCCTGCTGGGCATTATCGAAAGTCTGGGCGCCGGCTATATTGGTGACCTGACCGGCGGTTTCCTGGGTTCGCACTATCAGGACATCTTTGCCTTCGCTGTGCTGATCGTCGTTCTGATCTTCCGTCCTTCTGGCCTGCTGGGCGAGAAAATGGCCGATCGCGCCTAACAGGGAGAGACAAGTGAGCATGACTATGGATACCAACAAAAAACTGGCGGTGTTTATTGCCTCCGCCATCGTGCTGGCCGTGCTGCCATTCGTGGTCGGCAGTACCCTGGGCAACTCCTGGGTGCGCACCATCGACTTCGCCTTGCTGTACGTGATGCTGGCGCTGGGCCTGAACATCGTGGTCGGCTTTGCCGGTCTGCTGGACCTGGGCTTCATCGCCTTCTATGCCGTCGGTGCCTACTCCTTTGCCTTGCTGGGGTCGCCGCACTTCGACATCCACCTGCCGTTCTACATCTCGATTCCGCTGGGGGCCGGTCTGGCCGCGATGTTCGGCCTGCTGCTGGGCACCCCGGTGCTGAAGCTGAAGGGCGACTACCTGGCGATCGTGACGCTGGGCTTCGGTGAAATCATCCGTATCTTCATGAACAACCTGAACGCCCCGGTGAACATTACCAACGGGCCGCAGGGCATCAACCTGATCGACCCGATCCAGGTTGGCGGTGTATCACTGGGCAAGGCCATTGAGGTGTTCGGCTTCAACCTGAACCCGGTGCACATGTACTACTACGTATTCCTGTTCCTGACCGTGGTGGTGGTGATCATGGTCTACCGCCTGCAGCACTCCCGTATCGGCCGTGCCTGGGTGGCGATGCGTGAAGACTCGATCGCCGCAGCAGCGATGGGTCTCAACATCCGCAACATCAAGCTGCTGGCCTTTGCACTGGGCGCACTGTCTGGTGGTGTAGCCGGTGGCCTGTTCGCGACTTTCCAGGGCTTCATCTCGCCGGAATCGTTCGGCTTGCTGGAGTCGATCATGATTCTGGCCATGGTGGTACTGGGCGGCATGGGCCATATCCCGGGCGTGATCCTGGGCGCCGTGGTGCTGACCATTGCGCCGGAGATCCTGCGTGACGTGATCGGCCCGCTGCAGATGAAGGCATTCGGCAAGATGCTGGTTGACCCTGAAAACGCACGCATGCTGCTGTTCGGCGTAGCGATGGTGGTGATGATGCTGGTCCGTCCGGAAGGCATGTGGCCGTCCAAGCGTCGTGCGGCTGAATTCAAAGATGCGAAGAAAGGTTAAGCCATGTCTGAAGTTTTGCTGAAAATAGAAGGCATCAACAAACGCTTTGGCGGCCTTCACGCACTGAGTAATGTCAGCCTGCACATCAACAAGGGCGAGATTTACGGCCTGATCGGCCCCAACGGCGCCGGCAAGACCACCATGTTCAACGTGCTGACCGGCCTGTATACCCCGGACGAAGGCAGCTTCACCTTTGATGGCTGCGACCTGTTCCGTGCGCCACCGCATGTGGTGGTGAAAAGTGGCATCGCCCGTACCTTCCAGAACATCCGTCTGTTCCACGAGATGACGGCGCTGGAAAACGTGATGGTCGGCCGCCACATCCGCTCCCGTGCCAACGCGCTGGGCGCGGTGCTGCGCAACAAGGCCACCCGCGACGAGGAGGCCGCGATCGAGGCCAAGGCCTGGGAGCTGCTGCGCTATGTCGGCATCGAGGATGTCGCCCATGAGCGTGCCAAGAACCTGTCCTACGGCCACCAACGTCGTCTGGAAATCGCCCGCGCGCTGGCCACCGAGCCGAAGCTGCTGGCACTGGACGAACCGGCCGCCGGCATGAACCCGAGCGAGACCGAATCGCTGAAGGCATTGATGGAAAAGATCCGTGACGGTGGTGTCACCGTACTGCTGATCGAACACGACGTGAAGCTGATGATGGGTCTGTGCGACCGTATCGCCGTACTCGACTATGGCAAGAAAATTGCAGAAGGTGTGCCCGAAGTGGTACGTAAAGATCCGAAAGTGATCGAGGCTTATCTGGGAGTGGCACACGAATGAGCATTCTAGACGTCAAGAACCTGCAGGTTTCCTACGGCGGCATTCAGGCCGTCAAGGGTATCGACTTCCATATCAACAAGGGCGAGCTGGTGACCCTGATCGGTGCCAACGGCGCCGGCAAGACCACCACGCTGAAAACCCTGGTCGGCATGGTCAAGATCGCCGGCGGCAGCATCAACTTCGATGGCAAGGACACCACCAGCATCGCCACCCACGATTTCGTGCGTAACGGTCTGGTGATGGTGCCGGAAGGGCGTGGAGTGTTCGCCAAGCTGACGGTGGAAGAAAATCTGCAAATGGGTGGCTACTATCGTAACGACAGAGACGGTATTGCCCGTGATATTGCCCACGTTTACGAGCTGTTTCCACGCTTGAAAGAGCGTTACAAGCAGCTGGCCGGCACCCTGTCCGGTGGCGAACAGCAGATGGTGGCGATGGGCCGTGCCATCATCTCCAAGCCAAAGCTGCTGCTGCTGGACGAGCCGTCGATGGGTCTGGCGCCGCTGATCGTGGAAAAGATCTTCGAGATCATCCAGATGGTGGCCGCCGAAGGTGTGACCATGCTGCTGGTGGAACAGAACGCCAAGCTGGCGCTGCAGGTATCGCAGCGCGGCTACGTGATGGAAAGCGGCAAGATCAGCATGAGCGGTCCGGCCAAGGAACTGCTGGACGACGAGCGCGTGCGTAACGCCTACCTCGGCGGTTAATTCCGCCCGGCCACGGGCGCGGCCAGCCGGTCGCCCCGTGTGCGCTTGCCCAAGGCGGATATTGCCGCCGTGTCGCGAGAACAATAACCATGCTTGACACCCTCAGCCCCGATGTCCTGCTCCGCCAGGCACTCGGGGCTTTGTTTTTTCCGCCACTCAACGGGCTGCTGCTGTTGCTGGCCGGCTGCTGCTGGCAGCGGCGGGTGCCAACAGCCGGTCGCTTGCTGTTGCTGCTGGCGCTGCTCTTGAGTTATCTACAGGCGACGCCGTGGCTGGCAATGCGGCTTAACGGCGCGCTGGAAACATCTGCGCCGGCCACGCTGGCGCAGGTGCGCACCACCGGCGCCATCGTGGTGCCCGGTGGCGGCCAGCGACCGGCGCCGGAGTATGCGGCCAACGTGCCGTCCGGCGACAGCCTGGCGCGCTTGCGTTATGGCGCCCATCTGGCGCGGGCCAGCGGCCTGCCGCTGCTGCTGACCGGAGGTGCCCCCAATGGCGGCGAGGCCGAGGCGGTGGTGATGGCGCGCGTGCTGCAGCAGGATTACGGCATCACCGCGCGCTGGGTGGAAGCCGCCGCGGAAACCACCGCCGACAACGCGCGCCTGACTGCCGTGCTGCTGCGCGAGGCCAAGGTTGGCCGCATCACGCTGGTGACGCAGGCCTGGCACATGCCGCGTGCGTTGGCGTCGTTCCGTGCCGCCGGCCTGCAGGTGGTGGCGGCCCCGACCGGCTATAGTCGTTATGACGGTATCTGGCTGCAGCACTGGCTGCCGAGCGGGCGCGCGATGCAGGAGGTGTATCAGGCGGAGCGCGAATGGCTGGGGCTGCTGTATTATCGCTTGCGTTCCCTCAGTACAGGATTGACAACATGAATACCGGCGCACTGATCATCGGAGACGAACTGTTGTCCGGCAAACGCCAGGACAAGCACATGACGGCGCTGATCCGCCTGCTGACGGAGCGCGGCATGAAACTGGCCTGGGTCGAGTACCTGGGTGACGATCCGGCGCGCATCGAGGCGGCGCTGCGGCGCGCCTTCGCCAGCGGCGATCTGGTGTTCAGCTTCGGCGGCATCGGCGCCACGCCGGACGACTACACCCGCGCCTGTGCCGCGCAGGCGCTGGACGAGGCGCTGCAGGTGCATCCCGAGGCCAAGGTGCTGATCGAGGAGCGCTTTGGCGCCGACGCCTATCCGCACCGCATCAATATGGGCCGGCTGCCGGCCAGCGCGCGGCTGATCCCCAATCCGGTCAACCAGATGCCGGGCTTTTCCTGTGGCGACGTGCACTTCGTGCCGGGCTTCCCGAATATGGCGTGGCCGATGGTGGCGTGGGTGCTGGATACGCAGTACCGGGCGCTGTTTTCCGATCATCCGGACGTGGAGCAGGGCTGCATCGCCATCGATGCGCGCGAAGGCGACCTGATCACGCTGATGCAGGAATTCGTCGCGCGTTATCCGGCGCTGCGTTTCTCCAGCCTGCCCAACTTCGGCAACGACGCCATCCCGCAGATGCACATCGAGTTCGGCTTCAGCGGCCAGCCGGCGCTGGTGGCGATCGCGCTGGCGGAGTGGCGCAAGGCGCTGCTGGCCAAGGGCTACGAGGTGCGCGACAAGCCGGCAGCGTAATCACCCGCATCAAGCCGGCAGCGTAATCACCCGCATCCGTACAGACAAAAGGTTGGCCGCAAGCAGTGCTGCTTGCGGCCAACCTTTTGTGCTTGAGCGCGGCCTGGCCGGACAGCGCCGGCGGCCAGCGCCTAGTTGACGAAGCGCATCGAGAAGTCGATGGCGCACACGTCCTTGGTCAGCTTGCCGACGGAAATGCGGTCGACCCCGGTCTCGGCGATGGCGCGCACGCTGTCCAGATCGACACCGCCGGAGGCTTCCAGCTGGGCGCGGCCGGCATTGCGGCGTACCGCTTCGCGCATCTCGTCCAGCGACATGTTGTCGAGCAGGATCAGCGGGCAGGCGGCGGCCAGCGCTTCGTCCAGCTCGGCCAGGTTTTCCACTTCCACCTGCAGTGTCACGTGCGACGGGGCGATGGCGCGCGCGACCTTGAGCGCCGCGGTGATGCTGCCGTTGGCGATGATGTGGTTTTCCTTGATCAGGATGCCGTCGTAGAGGCCGACGCGCTGGTTGGCGCCGCCGCCGACGGTGACGGCGTACTTCTGCGCCAGGCGCAGGCCGGGCACCGTTTTGCGGGTGTCGTGGATCACGGCGCGGGTGCCGGCAACGGCATCGACGTAGCGGCGCGTTTCGGTGGCGACGCCGGACAGCGTCTGCAGGAAGTTCAGGCCGCTGCGTTCGGCGGTGAGCAGCGCCTGCGCCGGGCCGCTGAGGGTGCACACCACATCGCCATTGGCGATGCCGGCGCCCTCTGCGACGTGCCACTGCACCCGACAGCGCGCGTCGATCTGGCGATAGCACTCTTCCAGCCACGCCTGGCCGCACAGCACCGCCGTTTCGCGCGCCATGATGCGCGCCTCGCCCGGCAGGTTCGGGCACAGGGCGGCAGTCCAGTCCTTGTCGCCGATGTCTTCGGCTAGGGCAAGGCTGACGGAGTGGGCGATCAGGTGCTGGGCGGGCAAGGTCGGCATGATGGTCTGGGTCCGGGGCAAAGAGCGCGATTTTACCCCGCTTTGGCGTGGCGGTGGGGCGCTCTGCTATGATGCAATTCTGTCGCCCGTGCTGATCCGCCGATGAATTTTCCCGATACGCTTTTTTCCCCGCCGCTGTTGTGGGCCGCCATCGGCCTGACCTTGCTGCTGCTGTCGCTGGCGGCGTGGCGCGTGCCGTGGCGCACGCTGCCGCACGGCGCGGTCAGCGCCTGGTCGGCGGCCTGCGTGCTGCTGGCGGCGATGTGGCTGGTCAAGGCCGGCCTGCAGCCGGGGCTGTCGTTTCACCTGCTGGGCGCGGCGATCTTCACCCTGCTGATGGGGCCGGCACTGGCGCTGCTGGCATTGGCGCTGGTGCTGCTGTTGCAGGCGGCGGCGGGGCAGCTGGGCTGGCTGGCGTTGGGGCTGAATTTCTGTGTCACGCTGTTGCCAGCGGTGGCGGTGACCGCGCTCGCATTGCGTCTGGCGCAGCGTTATCTGCCGGCACACCTATTCGTCTACGTGTTCGTCAACGCCTTTCTCGCCGGCGGCCTGAGCCTGATTGTCGCCGCCGCCAGCGGCATGGCGCTGCTGTGGCTACAGGGGGTGTACGACTGGCCCTACCTGCTGGACAACGCGCTGCCGTTCTATTTCTTGCTGTCGTGGTCGGAGGCGTTTACCAGCGGGCTGGTGCTGTCGATCATGGTGGTGTACCGGCCGCAGTGGGTGCGCAGTTTCGATGACGCGCGCTATCTGGCGCGCTGACTGAAAGGGGAGTGTGATGCAGTTTGCGTTCTGGGCCATCCTGCTGGCCGCGGCGATGCCGCTATTGTGGGCGGTGCTGGCCAAAAGCGGGCCGGGTTTTGACAATCACCAGCCGCGGCTTTATCTCGCCGGCCTGCACGGCTGGCGCCAGCGCGCGCAGTGGGCGCAGCAGAATTCCTGGGAGGCGTTCGCGCCGTTTGCCGCCGCCGTCATTGTCGCCTACCTGATGATGGTGACGCCGCAGCAGCTGGATGCGGCGGCCGCGGTGTTCATTGTGGCGCGCCTCGGCTACGGCGTGTGCTATGTCGCCGACTGGGCCACGCTGCGCTCACTGTGCTGGACGCTGGGCTTTGGCGCGGTGGTGTATCTGTTCCTGGCGGCGGCGCATCTGCTGTGACGCCGTTGCCAAAAAGTCATGCGGCCAACCTTGGGCAAGGTTGGCCGCATGGCGTTGCTGCCTGCCTATCCCGCGATTACAGCATGACCGGTTCGGCTTCCAGCGCCACGCCGTAGCGCGCCAGCACCGTGTCCTGCACCTTGGCCGCCAGCGCGGCGATCTGCCGGCCGCTGGCGTGGCCGTAGTTGACCAGCACCAGCGCTTGCCTGGCGTGCACGCCGGCGTCGCCGTCGCGGTAGCCCTTCAGTCCGGCCTGGTCGATCAGCCAGCCGGCGGCCAGCTTCACCCCTTCGCCGGCCGGGTAGTGCGGCAGCGCCGGGAAGCGTGCCAGCAGCGCGGCGGCCTGTTCGCTGTCGACGATCGGATTCTTGAAGAAGCTGCCGGCGTTACCCAGTTGAGCCGGGTCCGGCAGCTTGCTCTGGCGGATGGCGATCACCGCGCGGCTGACATCCTGCGCACTCGGCGTGCCGCTGATGCCCATCGCTTGCAGTTGCTGGGCGATGTCGCCGTAGCCGGTCTTGCAGTGCGCGTGACGCGACAGGCGGAAGCGCACCGCAGTCACCAGATAGCGGCCGGCGTGCTGCTTGAACACGCTGTCGCGGTAGGCAAAGCGGCAGTCGGCATTGGCCAGCGTCACCGGCGCGCCGCCGTGCTGCAGGTCGGCGCACACCACTTCCGTGATGCAGTCCTTCACCTCCACGCCGTAGGCGCCGATGTTCTGGATCGGGCTGGCGCCGACGGTGCCGGGGATCAGGCTGAGGTTTTCCAGCCCGCACCAGCCCTGCTGCAGGGTGTGGCAGACGAAGTCGTGCCAGTTTTCGCCGGCGGCGGCCTCAATGATCACGCTGTCGCCGTCATCGGCCAGCAGGCGGATGCCCTTGAGCAGGATGCGCACCACGGTGCCGGGATAGTCGTCGCGCAGCAGCAGGTTGCTGCCGCCGCCCAGCCACAGCACCGGGCCGTCCAGCTCGGCCAGCAGGGCCGGCAGCTGACTCAGTTGCTGCAGTTCGGTATAGCGGCGTGCACTGGCGGCAATGCCGAAGGTGTTGAGCGCTTGCAGCGAAACGTGCTGCTGGAAGGTGATGGTCACGAAGCGGGCCTCACGAGGTTTGACGATGCAGACGCTGCCTGCTGATATAGGAAAGGTAGCCGACCAGGGTCAGCCCGGCCACGCTGAGGCTGACCACCAGCGCCGCCCAGAAGCCGTGCACGCCCAGGCGCGGCAGCAGCCAGTCGGTCAGCCCCAGCACCATGCCCAGCCCGAGGCCGAGACCCCAGAACGACACGATATGGATCATCATCGGCAGGGTGGTGATCTTGTAGCCGCGCAGCGCACCGGAGGCCACCGTCTGCATCGCGTCGGTCAGCTGGTAGAAGGCGGCGAACAGCATCAGGCTGCTGCCCAGCGCTACCACCGCCGGGTCCTGGCTGTACATGGCGATGATCCGGTGACGGAACAGCAGCACCAGCAGCATGGTCAGTGCCGCGGCGGCGATGCTGAGGGCGATGCCGATGCCGCTGATCAGCCGTGCCTGCAGGTAGTCGCCACGGCCGATGCTCTGGCCGACACGGATGGTCAGTGCGGTGGCGATGCTCTGCGGGATCATGTAGATCAGGCTGGAGAAATTCAGCACCGCCTGGTGGCTGGCCACCACCAGGGTGCCCAGTTGTGCGATCAAGAGTGCGATGAAGGAGAACAGGCTGACCTCGACGAAAAACGACAGCCCGATCGGCAGCCCAAGCTTCAGTATCGCCGGAAAACGCGACCACTGCGGCCAGCTGAATTGCTGCGTCAGGCCGTAGCCGGCCAGCGCCCGGTTGCGGGCCAGGTAGACGAACAGCGTGATGGCGTTGAACCACATCACCATGCCGGTGGCCCAGCCGCAGCCGGCACCGCCCAGTTGCGGCAGGCCGAACAGGCCGTGGATCAGCATGTAGTTGAGCGGAATATTCAACAGCAGCGCGATCAGGCTCACTACCATGATCGGGCGCGGGCGGTTGAGACTGGAGGCAAAGGCATGCAGCGCACGGTGCATCATCGCCGCCGGCATGCCGAAGGCGGCACCGTCGATGTACAGCATCACCTTGTCTTCCACCGCATCCGGCAGGCTCAGCCACTGGCGCAGCAGCGGCTGGATCGCCAGCATCAGCATGATGCCGAGGCAGCCGAGCAGCAGCCCGAACCACAGCCCCTGGCGTGCGGTTTCGCCGATGCGGCGGGTTTCGCCGGCTCCGAACTGATGCGACAGGATGGGGTTCAGCGCACTGACGATGCCCATCAGCGTGACATAGACAGTGACGAAGATGCTGGCACCCAGCGATACCGCCGCCAGGTCGTCGGTGCTGACGCGGCCGGCCATCACCGTATCGACAAAGCCGGTCGCGACCTGGGCGATCTGCGCCACCATCATCGGCAGTGCCAGATGGCTCAGGGCGCGGGTTTCTTCGCGGATGCGCGGCCAGCCGGCCTTGTCAAGATAAAACAGCATGTCGATCCAGCCCGGGAGCAAATCGCGGATTATAGCCGGATCGGCCGTGTGGCGCCTGTTCCGTGCTGCAGGATCAGGCAGCGTCCGGCCGGCGCAGGTGGCAGCTGATGATCAGCATGTTGCCGAACAGACGGTTGATCTGCAGCGCCTGGTCGACATCGACATCCTGCAGCAGCAGCTTGCCCTGTTGCAGGCTGGCGGTCAGGCCGCGTTCGCTGGCCCAGGCCAGCAATGCCGTCAGCTGGCGGGCGCCGGTGTTGTCGCCAAGGTGGATGGCACGCAACTCGCCGCGCAGTAGCGGGGCGGAACGGGCAGGGGTGGTGGCAAATTCGGTGTAGCGGTCTTGTTCGCAGTCGTACATGGTCCTGGCCTTCCTTGTCGGTCGCCCGGATTGTCCGAGCGACGCTTTAGCAGAGTTGGTTTAACGGCGCCCTGCAAGTTGTCGATTAACTCGGCGCCATGCGTTTTCACGCGGGGTACGGCTTTGCGGCAGCAGAAAACAAAAAATCCGCTGGCCAGTGGCTACAGCGGATCGCTTGATCTGACGCTTTAGCTGGCATTTGTAATGCGCCCGCAAGCTGATATCAAATCGGCGCAGGGAAAACCTTACGGCAAGCCGCTGCCGCCTGTCAAGCGGCCGCCGCCGGCAGGCGGGTGGAGCCTGTCTGGCGAATCGCGTTATAATCCGCCGCCGGACACGGACGTTGTGTCCCTTTTTTCTTACTCAGTGTAGCCCCCGATGATCCGTAAACTCATCAGTCGAATCTTCGACTTGCCTGCCAGCCTGGCCGGCAGCAAGAGCAAGCCGCGTGTGCTTGCCCTGGCCCAGCACGGCGTGCGCCGCGATGCACTCAGCCATGCCGCTCTGCGTGTGGTATCGCGGTTGCAGGATGCAGGTTTCTCAGCCTTTGTCGTCGGTGGCGCGGTACGGGATTTGCTGTTGGGCGTCACGCCCAAGGATTTCGACGTGGCCACCAATGCCACACCGGAGCAGGTACACCACCTGTTTCGCCGCTCGCGCATCATCGGCCGTCGCTTCCGCATCGTGCATGTGATGATGGGCCCGGAAACCATCGAGGTGACCACCTTCCGCGGCGGCGAAGTCGCCAACAAGAACGAAACCGGTCGCGTGATGGCGGACAATACCTACGGCAACCAGGTCGAGGATGCGCTGCGTCGCGACTTCACCGTCAATGCGCTGTTCTACAACCCGACCGACGAAACCATCATCGACTATCACCACGGCGTGAAGGACCTGCGCGCCAGGAAGCTGGTGATGATCGGCCAGCCGGCGCGCCGCTACCAGGAAGACCCGGTACGCATGCTGCGCGCGGTCCGCCTGGCCGCGAAGCTGGGTTTCACCATCGACGAGCATACCCGCAAGCCGATTGCGGCCAACGCCGCGCTGCTGCGCAACGAGCCGCCGGCGCGCCTGTTCGACGAGCTGCTGAAACTGCTGCACTCCGGCCACGCCTACGCCTGTCTGAAAATGCTGCGCGACGAGGGCCTGTCGCAGGGCACCTTCCCGCTGCTGGACGCGGTGATGGACGAACCGGGCGGCGAGACCTTCCTCAAGAACGCGCTGGCCAATACCGACGAGCGCGTGCGCGCCGACAAGCCGGTGTCGGTCGGCTTCATGCTGGCGGCGATGCTGTGGGCGCAGGTGCGCAACCGCTGGCAGCAGCGCCTGCAGCAGGGCGAGCGCGACATCGCGGCACTGGTCGAGGCGATGGCGGAGGTGGAAACGCTGCAGGACAACGACTTTGCCATTCCGAAGCGCTTTTCCGCCACCATGCGCGAGATCTGGTTCCTGCAGCCGCGTTTCGAGAGCCGTGCCGGGCAGCGCCCGTTCCGCTTTGTCGAGCAGCCGCGCTTCCGCGCCGCCTATGATTTCTTCTGCCTGCGTGCCGATGCCGGCGAGGTGCCGCGCGAGCTGCAGCAGTGGTGGGAAGACTTCCAGAACGCTGATACCGCCGAGCGCCAGCAGCTGGTCGACGACGCGCGCAACAGCGGTGGCGAAGCCGCCAATCCGGAGCGCAAGAAGCGCCGTCGCCGTCGCAAGCCTGCCGCCGCCGCCGGTGGCGGGGAGCCGGCGTGACCCTGGCGGTGATTGCGCTGGGCAGCAATCTGGAAAATCCGGTGCAACAGGTGGAGGCGGCACTGCAAAGGTTGGCCGCATTGCCGGCCACGCGGCTGGTGCGTCGTTCCGCCTGCTACCGCACCGCCCCGGTCGGCTACGCCGAGCAACCCGATTTCATCAACGCGGTGTGTGAAGTGGACACCGAACTGGACGCCGAAGCGCTGCTGGCGCAGCTGCTGCAGCTGGAGCAGGACTTCGGCCGCGTGCGCAGCTTCCGCAATGCGCCGCGGGTGCTGGACCTCGACCTGCTGCTGATGGACGGCGTCACGCGCGACGGCGAGTTCTTGACGCTGCCGCACCCGCGCATGCACGAGCGCGCCTTCGTGATGCTGCCGCTGGCGGAAATGGCGCCCGAGCGGCAGTTGCCGCAGGGCCGGGTCGGTGACATCGCCGCCGCGCTCGACGGCAGCGGTGTCAGCCGCCTGCCGCGCCGTAACTAACCCCGGCAGCAGCGGCTGCCCCTCCGAGGAGTACCCTGATGACGCAACTGCGCTATGTCGTGGTGGAAGGCCCCATCGCTTCCGGCAAGGCCGCCCTGGCGCGACGGCTGGCGGAGCACTGGTCGGTACGTCTGCTGACGGAAGCTGCGGAGCAGAACCCGTTTCTCGAACGTTTCTATCGCAATCCCACGCAGCACGGCCTGGCTGCCCAGCTGTCCTTCCTGTTGCAGCGTGCCGACGCTGCCCATGACATGCTTTATGGTGATTTGCTGGCGGCACCGCTGGTGGCCGACTTCCTGTTCGAGAAGGATGCGCTGTTTGCCGAGCTGACGCTGGAAGACGACGAACTGGCGCTGTACCGCCGCATGGCTCCGCTGGTATTGCGCTCCCACCCGGTGCCGGACCTGGTGATCTACCTGCAGGCGTCGCCGGAAACGGTGCAGCAGCGGCTGGAGCAGGCGGTGGCCAGCGGTGCGATGTCTCCGCTGCCGGAAGGCTATGTCCAGCGCGTACACGCTGCCTATAGCACGTTTTTCCACGCCTACGAGGGCGCGCCATTGCTGATCGTCAACACCGACCATCTTGATTTGGTTGAAGGTGATGAGGATTTCGGGCTATTGTTGCGCTGCATCAGCGAGATGCGAGGCCAACGCAGTTACTTCAACAAGGGTATCTGAGCCCTGTCAGGCCGGAAGGCGGCGCCATCAGCTCCGCGCTACGGCCGCCCCTGCGTATCCGGGTTCTTACCCGCACCCCGGCCGCAGCTGCACGCAACGAGGAAAGACAGAATATGAAAATAACCGTTAATACTTTGCAGGCCATGGCCGCCGAGGGTCACAAGATCGGCATGTTGACCTGCTACGACGCGAGCTTCGCCACCCTGCTGGACGAAGCCGGGGTCGATATCCTGCTGGTGGGGGATTCGCTGGGCATGGTGATGCAGGGTGAGGACTCGACCCTGCCGGTGTCCATGCCGGAAATGGAGTATCACACCCGTTGCGTGGCACGCGGCGCCAAGCGCGCCATGGTGCTGGCCGACATGCCGTTCGGCAGCTACCAGGAAAGCCCGGCCCAGGCGTTTGCCAATGCCGCGCGCCTGATGCAGGCCGGCGCGCACATGGTCAAGATCGAAGGCGGCGCCTTCATGGCGGAAACCGTGCGTTTCCTGGTGCAGCGCGGCGTGCCTGTGTGCGCGCACATCGGCCTCACCCCGCAGTTCGTGAACACCTTTGGCGGTTACAAGGTACAGGGCAAGAGCGAGAGCGATGCCGAGCGCCTGCTTGACGACGCCCGCGTGCTGGCCGAAGCCGGTGCCACGCTGGTGCTGATGGAGTGCGTACCGGCAACGTTGGCCGCACGCATCAGCCAGGAGTGCGGCGTGCCGACCATCGGTATCGGCGCCGGCCGCGATGTCTCCGGCCAGGTGCTGGTGATCTACGACGTGCTGGGCGTTTATCCGGGCAGAAAGGCACGTTTCGTCAAGAATTTCATGGCCGAGGCACAGAGCATCCAGGGTGCGGTGGCCGGCTATGTCGCGGCTGTGAAGGATGGCTCCTTCCCGGCGCCCGAACACTGTTTCTGAGGTCAGCATGCAAATCATCCGTAGCATCGCCGAGCTGCGTGCCTGGCGCAAAACCGCCGGCCGCATCGCCTTTGTCCCGACCATGGGCAACCTGCACGAAGGTCATCTGGCACTGGTCGCCGCCGCGCATCAGCACGCCGGACAGGTGGTGGTCAGCATCTTCGTCAACCGCCTGCAGTTCGGCCAGGGCGAGGACTTCGACGCCTACCCGCGCACCTTCGACGCCGACTGCGACAAGCTGCGCACCGCCGGTGTCGCGGTGCTGTTCTTCCCCGACGAACGCGAGCTGTATCCGCGCATCAGGCAGGATTTCAACGTCGAGCCGCCGCATATCCAGAACGAGCTGTGCGGCGCCTTCCGCCCAGGGCATTTCCGCGGCGTGGCCACTGTGGTGAGCAAGCTGTTCAACATCGTGCAGCCGGACGTGGCCTGTTTCGGCAAGAAGGACTACCAGCAGTTGCACGTGATCCGCGCCATGGTGGATGACCTGAACATGCCGATCGAGATCGTGCCGGTGGATACCGGTCGCGCCGACGACGGCCTGGCGCTGTCCTCACGCAACGGCTACCTCAGCAGCGATGAGCGTGCCGAGGCGCCGCGGCTGTACCGCCAGCTGTCCGCCATCCGCGCGGCGCTGCAGGCCGGCGACAGCAATTATGCGGCGCTGGAAAAGGCCGCCTGCGACGAGCTGGATAGCCACGGCTGGCGCGTGGACTACGTCGAGATCCGCCAGGCCGACACGCTGGAGATCGCCCACGTCGGCGAGGCGCGGCTGGTGGTGCTGGCGGCGGCGCGTCTGGGCCGTACCCGGCTGATTGACAATATCGAAGTGGCGCGCTGATCCGCGCCGCAAGCAACAACAGGAAGACCGAACCATGCAGCGTTCCATGCTGAAATCCAAGCTTCACCGCGTCACCACCACCCACGCCGAACTGCACTACATCGGCTCCTGCGCCATCGATGAAAACCTGCTGGAAGCGGCCGACATCAAGGAATACGAAGAAGTGCAGATCTGGAACGTGACCAACGGCGAGCGTTTCGCCACCTACGCCATCCGCGCCGAGCGCGGCTCCGGCGTGATCTCGGTCAACGGTTCCGCCGCACGCCGCGCCGCGCCCGGCGACCTGCTGATCATCGCCTCGTTCGCCGCTTACGAGGACAGTGAACTGGCCAACCATACGCCGAAGCTGGTGTTCGTCGACGAGCGCAACCAGATGACCGAGCTGGCGTCGCTGACGCCGGTACAACCGGCCTGATTGCCGTCGTGATCCGTTCGAAACAAGCCGCCCGCAGAGGCGGCTTTTTATTGTCTGAACACAACCGAGAAAAGGAGAAATTGATGAGTTTTCTGACAACCGACCTCTACGACGCCAACGAGGGCCGCGTGGCGGTGGTGGAGCCGATGTTCCGCGCCTACGGCGGCCGTGCCCGTTTTGCCGGCCAGGTGGTGACGCTGAAGGTGTACGAGGACAATACCCGCGTGCGCGAAGTGCTGGCCGAGCCGGGGCAGGGCAGGATCCTGGTGGTCGATGGCGGCGGCTCCAGACGCTGCGCGCTGCTGGGTGACCAGATCGCCGAGCTGGCGGTGAAGAATGGCTGGGAGGGCGTGGTGATCTACGGCTGCATCCGCGACTCGGTGGCCATCAACGCGCTGGACATCGGCGTGCGCGCGCTGGATACCAACCCGAAGAAAACGGTGAAGCGCAACGAAGGGCAGCGCGACCTGGTGCTGGCCTTCGGCGCGGTCGAGTTCGTGCCCGGCCACTGGCTGTATGTCGACGAGGACGGGCTGCTGCTGTCGGCGACGCCGCTGCTGTAAGCCCTTGCGGCCAACGTTGGCCGCAGGCGTAAAAAAGCCGGACCCGTAGGTCCGGCTTTTTGTGCCTGGCGTTTTACTCGCCGACCACGTCGACGCCGGCGGGCGGGGTGAAGCGGAACTGTGCCGGGTTGATCTTGGCGTTGCGCTGCAGGTTCTTGAACTGGATGCGGGTGATGTTGCCGAAGCTGTCGGCCAGCTCCATTTCCACCAGCTGGTTGGCGGTGAAGCCCATCTTGATCGATTCAAACGTGTTGTCGGCCTTTTTCGGGCTGGCGGCCAGCCATTCCACCTTGCCGGTCTTGCCGACTTCGCGCAGCTGGTAGTCGCGCTCGATGGCGTTGCTGCCGGCCAGCAGCGCCGCCGGCGAATTGCCCAGCGCGCCGGCCTGGTCGCGGCGGGTAACCTGTGCCAGCTCCTTGTCGTACAGCCACAGCGTCTTGCCGTCGCCGACGATCAGCTGCTCGAACGGCTGGGCGTAGGTCCAGCGCAGCTTGCCGGGGCGCTGGATCTGCATGGTGCCGTGTGCGGTTTCCTGGCGCTGCTTGCCGCTCACCGTCTGGGTGAAGTCGGCGGCCAGGGTCTTGGTGCCGGCGATAAAGGCCTTGAACTGTGGCAGCGCGGCGGCGTGTACCGGCAGCGTGGCGGCCAGCAGCAGGCCGAGTAGGGCTTGTTTCATGCGTATCCTTAACTGGCGCGGGCGGTTGTCCCTGTGGCTATGACCCGCCCGCCTGGGCCGCGTTCAGCTGAAGCGGTTGGTAATCGGGTAGCGCCAGTCCTTGCCGAAGCCGCGATGGGTGATGCGCGGGCCGACCGGTGCCTGGCGGCGCTTGTATTCGTTGATCTTCAGCAGGCGCACCACGCGGTTGACGTCGGCCTCGGCATAACCGGCCTTGACGATGTCGGCGGCGGACTGGTTGTGCTCGACGTAGCGTTCCATGATGGCGTCCAGTACGTCGTACGGCGGCAGACTGTCTTGGTCTTTCTGGTCGGGGCGAAGTTCCGCCGACGGCGGCCGGGTGATGATGCGCTCCGGAATGATCTCGCCCTGGGTATTGCGCCAGCGGCACAGCGCGAATACCAGCGTCTTGGCCACGTCCTTCAGCACTGCGAAACCGCCGGCCATGTCGCCGTACAGCGTGCAGTAGCCGGTGGTCATCTCCGACTTGTTGCCGGTGGTCAGCACCAGCTTGCCGGACTTGTTGGACAGTGCCATCAGCAGCGTGCCGCGGATGCGCGCCTGCAGGTTTTCCTCGGTGGTGTCGGCGGGGAGGCCGGCAAACGACGGCGCCAGCGCGTTCATGAAGCTTTCGTACATCGGCCAGATTTCGATTTCGTCGTACTTCACGCCGACGCGTTGCACCATGTCGCGGCTATCGTCGACGCTGATGTCGGCAGTGTAGCGCGACGGCATCATCACCGCGTGCACCTTGTCGGCGCCCAGCGCGTCCACCGCGATGGCCAGCGTCAGCGCGGAGTCGATGCCGCCGGACAGGCCCAGCAGCACGCCGGGGAAGCCGTTCTTGCCGATGTAGTCGCGCACGCCGACCACCAGTGCGCGGTACGCGCTCTCCAGTTCGTCCGGTAGCACGGCAAGGTTGGCCGCAACGATGTCGCCATCCACCACGTCCAGCAGCAGCAGTTCGTCGTCGTAGGCGGCGGCCTGCGCCACCACTTCACCGGCCTTGTTCAGCGCGAACGAGGCGCCGTCGAACACCAGTTCGTCCTGGCCGCCGGTGAGGTTGACGTAGGCCATCGGCAGGCCGGTTTCCTGCACGCGGTAGCGCATCACCTCGTGGCGGGTGGCGATCTTGTTGCGGTGGAACGGCGATGCGTTCAGCGACACGATGACCTCGGCGCCGGCATCGGCGGCTTCGGCGGCCGGTTCCACCGACCAGCCGTCCTCGCAGATGATGATGCCGACCTTGACGCCATTCTGCTCGAACACCAGTGGCGCGGCGCCGGGGGTGAAGTAGCGGCACTCGTCGAACACTTCGTTATTGGGCAGCAGCATCTTGTGGTACTGGCCCAATCTGTTGCCGTCGCGCAGCACGGTGGCGGCGTTGAAGCGCTCATTGCCGAGGCGGGCAGGGTGGCCGATCACCAGCGTGATGCCGTCCAGCATTTCCAGTTCGTCGAGGCCGGCGTAGATGGCGCGGTAGAAGTGGTCGCGCAGCAGCAGGTCTTCCGGGCTGTAGCCGGTCAGCGCCAGCTCCGGCGTGACCAGCACATCGGCACCCTGTGCCATGGCCGTCCTGGCCAGCTCGAGGATTTTGCGGGTGTTACCGGCAATGTCGCCGACAACCGGGTTGAACTGGGCAAGTGCAATGCGCATCGGGAGAACCACCAGTAGAGAATCGATCGGCCGATTTTAGCGTTGTCTCGCCCGCACCGCATAAAAAACTTGCGCAACGGCCGACTCGCTTATACAATGCGCCTCCTCTGTTGCTTGAGCGGAAACGCCAGCGGCAAAGCCATCTGGAGAGGTGGATGAGTGGTTTAAGTCGCACGCCTGGAAAGCGTGTTTAGGGTAATACCCTAACGGGGGTTCGAATCCCCCCCTCTCCGCCAGATTTCCATTGTCCCGCTAGCGCGGCACGATATTGCAGTACACCTCACGGAGAGGTGGATGAGTGGTTTAAGTCGCACGCCTGGAAAGCGTGTTTAGGGTAATACCCTAACGGGGGTTCGAATCCCCCCCTCTCCGCCAGTATTGAAAAAGCCAGCTGCCTGCAGCTGGCTTTTTCGCGTTTGCGCTACGGCCCCGGCAGCTGCCAGTCGCCCCGGCTGCGGAACGGCATGTCGCCCAGCGTGCCGACGCCGAACACGGTGCCGTCGATCTGGTAGGTGAGCGCCGCCTTGCCGCCCGCCAGCTTGCCCAGCTGCTTCAGCCAGCCGGAGAGCGAGGTGTGCAGCAGCACCTTGACGGTATCGTTGCCCAGCGCCGGGATGCTGAATGGCTGGCTGCTGGCGCCGCGGGCAAAGTTATCGCCGTCGAGGCTGACATTGAAGCGCAGCCCCTGCGCGCTGAGCGGCTGCTGATTCGGGTTGCTGATGCGCAGCGTGACCTCGAACTCCTGCTCAAACAGCGTGGCCTTGCCGGTGGGCCGGATGTCGGCCAGCTGCACTTCCGGCTGTGGCCGTGACAGGCTGGCACAGCCGCCGAGCAGGGCTGCCAGCAGCAGCGGGAGCAGATATTTGGGCATCGGTGTCTCCCTCAATGGGTGATGGACAATACTCAGTGTACTTGGTGGCCCGTAAGCGTGCGTCGCCGTTTTATCGATATCTGCTGTGTTGTAGTTGCCAGTCCAGATGATTTGTTTCATATTGGCGTTCTATTCGTTTAGGATAAATGACAGTTCATATTGCACCAGTGCGGTTGGTGCGGACAGACGGTCATTGCAGTGACGAGGAGCAAGATGAACGCAGCAAAGAAAATCCGGCATTACCTGCAGACCGGGCAGGACGCGGCCCAGGTCGAAATCCTGCTGCAGCTGGCATACAGCCTGCAGACCGGCAAGCCGTTCCAGTTGCAGCCGCTGCATGACCTGCCGGAGCCGTACTTCGATACCGCGTTGCAGCTGATCCGCGAATGGCATCTGGATCACCACATCGCCTCGCGCAGCAAGCTGCTGGAGATGATTTATGCTCGTGCCCAGCGTACCGTTGCACGCAGCGCCCTGTCGGTGACGGCGACGTTGCAGGCTGTCACGGAACATTAATCTTATGGGACTAAGCTTGCCTTGCTGCATCCAGTTCCGCTGATAGTCCCTGTAATCCTGTTGCGATTTGGCCCGCGAATGCGGGCCGTTTTCTTTTTTCTTTTCAGCGGCAGTCCGGCCACTGCAGCTGGCCGTGACAGGCCTCGTTGAGGCTGGCGACCAGCGCCGCGCACTGCGATTCGGCAATGCTAAAGCTGAACAGCACCGCTGTGCCGTGCTCCACCGCCAGTAATTGCGCGTCCGCCGCCTGCAACAGGCGGCGCAGCCTGCCTTCCAGTGGATAGGGGACGAGACACTGCAGCTGGCGTTGGCGGATCAGCGGCAGGCGCACCGCCTGTTCCAGCGCGCTGTCGGTGTAGGCGCGCACCAGACCGCCGGCGCCGAGCTTCACGCCGCCGTAGTAGCGCACCACGCTGGCCAGCACGCCCTCTAGTGTAGTGCTGCGTTCTTGATGGAACTTGAAATCAGCTTGAAACCCGCATGGATATTGGTTTTCATATGTTTCAAATAGCGTGAAACACTACACTAGTTGCTGGTGGCGTAGCACTTCCAGCATCGGCCGGCCGGCGGTGCCGGATGGTTCGCCGTCGTCGTTGGCCACGGAGTGGCCACCGGCCATCAGCGCCCAGCACGCGTGCGCCGCCGCCGGGTGTGCCGCTTTCAGCGCCGCGATGCGCGCCAGTGCGCTTTCGCGGTCCGCCATCGGCTCGATACAGCCGAGGAAGCGGCTTTTCTTGATCTCAATCTCGCTATGGACCGCGTGTTGCAGGGTGAAGGGCATGCTGGCTCGGCAGGTAAGGGTCAGGGGCTTGCGGCCAACCTTGGCGTGCCAGGGTTGGCCGCAAGCGACGGATGCGCGTCAGCCGCGGAACATGAAGTAGACCGCGCCGACCATGCACAGGCCGGCCCAGACAAAATCCCACTTGAACGGCTGGTTCATATAGAAGATGGCAAACGGCACGAACACCGACAGTGAGATCACCTCCTGGATGATTTTCAGCTGCGCCACGCTCATCACGCTGAAACCGATGCGGTTGGCCGGCACCTGCAGCAGCACATGCAAGTAATTGGTTAGTGAGCGTGTTTTGCAAGTTTTGTTAAGATGGACAAATTCCTTGTGGGTGTTTGCCATTGTCCCTTTTTTAGCACGTCAATGAGGATGCTCCAGCCTGCGAAATCACAATGATCACGACTATTCTCATCATCTTCCTCATCGTCTACCTCGGCATGATTCTGGGTGGGCTACCATTTCTGCAGCTTGACCGTACCGGTGTGGCACTCCTCGGGGCGATCGCGCTGATCAGCATCAACGCGCTTAGCTTGGAAGAAGCGGTAGATGCCATTCACCTGCCTACCGTAATTCTGCTTTTTTCCTTTATGGTGATATCGGCGCAGATGCGTCTTGGGGGATTCTATGACTGGATAACCCACAAGCTTGCGGCACTATCACTCAGCCCTCCGTTATTGCTCGCCGTACTGATCGCCACGATTGCAGCCCTGTCAGCCGTGTTCAGCAATGACATCGTTTGCCTGGCGATTGCGCCGGTATTGGTCGATGCATGCAAGCAACGCAAGCTAGCCCCTGTGCCTTTCCTGCTGGCGCTGGCATGCGCGGCCAATATTGGTTCGGCAGCAACGTTGATTGGCAACCCGCAAAACATGCTGATAGGGCAAACTTTGCGCTTGCCATTCGCTGGCTATTTCCTTGATGCGGCTTTGCCGGTGGGACTGGGGTTGCTGATTACTTGGGGGGTAATCGTTTGGCAGAGTGGGGGGCGCTGGCGGGAAGAGGATGCAGTCGCAAATAATGTAGTTGCATTGGGTTTGCAACGTGCGGATGTGCCATTCAATGCCTGGCAAACTACCAAGGGTTTTGTGATTGCTGCCGTGCTGCTGATCGCATTTCTTGTGGCGCCTTGGCCTACCGAGCATATGGCGCTTGTTGGGGCAGGCATATTGCTTATGAGCCGCAAGCTTCATTCTCGGAATATGCTGGGATTGGTGGATTGGGAGCTACTGGTCTTGTTTATGAGCCTTTTCGTGGTAAATCATGCGCTTCAGCGCACGGGCATTACCGCTGATGCCATTCATCATCTTTCATCACTCGGGGTGCATCTGGATCAGCCAGAGTCATTATTTGCAGCCACATTTCTACTTTCTAACATTGTGTCAAATGTTCCCGCCGTTATGTTGCTCCTGCCGGTGGCACAGCATGAGATGAGCGGTTTGTTACTTGCTTTGGTTAGTACGCTCGCGGGTAACTTGCTGATTGTTGGCAGCATTGCCAACATCATTGTGGTTGATGCGGCTGCCAGGAGAGGGATCGTCATTGATTGGAAGTGCCACGCCCGCGTTGGTATACCCGTTACCGTATTAACATTGGCCGTATCCGCCGTTTATCTGGCACTACGTTTTTAGTTTGTTATGCTGTGAAGTAGTTTTCCGTGCAAGGCCAAGATAGAGAGCCCGCCAATGAGAGGGTTACGGCGCAAGGTACTTTTGCCTGTTTTTCAATTATCGGAACTGACGACGGCAGATGATCCTCGTGCACTTACGAGAATCATCATGGAAGGTAAGGGGCGCCCGTCCTTGACCTACCATTACCGATTTAGTTGGGAAGAGAATGCCAAGCGAGGATTCAACTTCAACCTATTTCCTGTTGTGCTCGACCGGAATGCTGCTCCGTGGCATCTAGGTATCTGCTACATCCTTGCCCTATTGGAGGGGGATACGGCCCCTGTCATGACAACGTATCAGAGTAGAGCGGACGATCTTGGCGCTTTCAAGGAGTGGCTAGATACCCAAGACGATCCCGACGATCTGATGTTTCGATTCCCTAGGATTAAGTTGCGAAGACCGACCTATCGTTATCGTGGTTATCTTCAGCAGCAGATTCAGGCTGGTGAGGTTGCACCGACTACAGCTAAGAGGCGGATGGGAACGGTTGTCGCCTTCTATCGCTGGCTGATTGGCAGCAACTACTTCCAACCAGAGTATCCGCCGTGGGAGGAGAAGCATTACCAGCTTGCCTTCAAAACTGGCGAGGGGATTGCGATATTTAAGAAGGTTGTTTCCACTGACATAAGGATCGGAGCACCCAAATCGGAAGATCCTTTTGCTGGTACCATTCAGGATGGAGGCAAGCTGCGGCCACTGACCGGCAGGGAGCAGCACTGGGTTTTAGAAGCCTCCGAGGCTAAAGGTAACACCGAGTGCTACTTGATCCAGCTTTTCATGCTGGTTACCGGAGCACGCATACAGACGGCTTGTACACTACGTCTACGGCACTTCACAAATCTTAGTCCGCAATATTCCACGGCTTTGACTGGAGATGGTGAGGTATTCAAATTAAAAGCTGGCCCTGGCACGGGTATCGACACTAAAAATAATAAAAATGGCATGCTGCTGATTCCGCGCCCAGTTTATGAACTGCTTCGCACCTATGCTTTGTCCGAGCGCGCCAAGCTGCGCAGAAGCAGATTTGTAGCTAAGCATGGTGAGCATCTCGATGCTTACCTATTCCTAACACAGCAAGGTACGCCTTATTACACAGCTAGGGCTGAGGCTCTGCGCTTTATACCCGACCTTGACTGCCGCTACGAGAAAACTGGTCAGTCCGTACGCCAATTTCTCAAAGAACATGTCATTCCTTATGTGCGCGAGCATCATGACTGAACCGCCCCGGGTTTCGCGGAGGCCATTTTGTGTGAGTCAGACCAGCATGGCCTGC
>NZ_BMYP01000032.1 GCF_014652335.1 Vogesella fluminis
AAACGGCCCTGCGTTTCACTATTCCGCCTTCGGGCAGGCCCAAGTCCGACAGGCTGCTAGAAAAACCAGCGTGCCAGCGCCTGCATGCTGCGCTGCTGCGGCAGCGTGCCGTACTGGCTGCCGGGGGCTCCCTGCTGTTGCAGCCACTGCAGCGCATAGTCGGTGCGGGTGCCACGCCAGCGCGCCTCCAGCCACAGCCGGCTGCTGTGGTCATGGCCGTCGCGGTGCTGCAGCAGGGCCAGGTCCAGCCGTGGCAGTACATCCTGCCAGCATGCCTGCAGCAGCCACTGGCGGCGGGTGGGCAGCCCGCCGCGCTGTTGCTGCTGTGCGCGATACGCAAGGTAGGCCGCCGGTTGCCGCGCCAGTGCCGCCCATTGCGCGGCGTCGAGCGCGCTGCCGTCGTACTGCCATTCCAGCCCCAGTGTCAGCTTGTTCGGCCAGGTGTACTGCGCACCGCCCGCCAGCTGGTTCTGCCAGCCGCTGCCGGGGGCGTGGCCACCGGCCCACTCGCCGTACAGCACCGTGGCCTGGCCCAGGACGGTGCTGAGGTTGGCCCCCAGCCGGGTGCCGTTGCCGGCGGCGTGGTACAGCAGCCATTGCGGCGACAGTGGCCATGCCGGCAGGCTAAGGCTGGCCAGCCAGCGCGTACGGCGGTTGGTGGCGTCGGCATCCGGCTGCAGTGTCGGCCGGCGTGGGCTGCTGTCCAGCGCCGGTGCCAGCAGCAGGTTGGCCGCACCGCCGTCCCACCACTGCTGGGCGCGCAGCATCACCGTGCCCTGGCGGTTGTCGCGCTGGCTGGCCGGATCGGCAGAGATCAGGCTGCGCACCGCATCCTCGCGCAGGAAATCGGTGGGGTTGAAGCCGGTGGCCACGCCGTGGCGCACATTGATGCGGCCCAGTGCCAGCTGGTGCGTGCTGTCCGGCTGCCAGGCGGCGTAGGCGTCGCTGACGGTCAGCACGCCGCTCGGCTGGCCGTTGCCGGGCTGGCGCCAGTCCTGGCGTGCCGCCCACGCCAGCTGCAGCCCCTCTGCGGCGTTATGCTGGCCGCGCCAGGCCAGCGACAGGCGCTGGCTGTGGCGGGCGTAGCCGGGCAGCTGCCACTGGCTGCTGTCGTGCGCCAGTTCGATGAAACGCAGGCCGTCAGCCGGCCGTGCCGTGCTGTCCGGTGTGGCATCGGCCAGCGCCAGCGCGGTGGCGTCCAGCTCCGGCAGTGTCTGTTCCGGCAGCGTTTGGGCCAGGGCGGGCAGGGCGGCCAGCAGCGTGGCCGGCAGCAGGTGCTTCATTCCGGCTGGAAGCGCGGCAGGTAGTCGCGCTGCAGCCAGGCTTCCGGCACCTCGCGCCGCGTCCAGTCGCTGTAGCGCATCACGGTGATCCAGTCTGGCTCCAGGCCGTCGATGATCACTGTCTCGGTGGGGCGCTCCACTCCCAGCCAGCGCTGGTAGCGGCGGTAGTAGGCGGTCTTCAGCAGCTTGCCGCTGTCGGCGTAGAACCGGGCTTTGATCGGCCGTGCACCGTCCTGGCTGACCCACATCTCGATGCGCGGGTAGTTGGCGCCGTCGCCGCCGGCCTCCAGCAGCAGCTTGTAGCTGGCGCGGCTCTGGCGGTCGCCGTCCAGCGTGTTCTCGGCCACGGCCTGGGTGGCGCGGTAGTCGCGGGCGAAGTTGGTGGTAACCACGTCACCGTTGGATGCCTGGCCCAGCAGCCGCTGTTGCGGTGATAGCCGTATGCTGGCCTTGCTGGCCGGGTCGTAGAACCACAGGTCGCGGCCGTTGTAGAGGATGAGCTTGCCTACGTCGCGCGCCGGCGCCTGGTAGCGCACCAGGCTGCGGAACTGCCCGTCGCCGGCGCTGGCGCGCGAGTACACCACCAGCGTGCTGCTGTCGCTGAGCTTGCCCTTGCGGTACTCGGTGAGGGTGTTGCTGAGGCTGAAGGCGAAGGCCGGATTGCGTACGGCGTCGCTGGCGGCCAGGATGGCCTGCGCATCCGGTGCCGCCAGTGCGGCGCGGCACAGGCACAGGGCAAGCAGGGTGGCAAGGATACGGTGCATGTCGGGCTCCTCAGCTATGACGCAGTGCGTCCACGATCTGTTGCCGGGCGGCGCGCCGCGCCGGCCACCACGCCGACAGCAGCGTCACGCCCAGCATGCCGCTGACGCTGCCCAGCAGTAGCGGCAGGTCCTGCCCCACGCGCACCAGGATCAGGTAGGCATAGGCGTAGCCGGGCGGCGTCCAGCGCCAGCCGCTGTTGTTGATCAGCGCCGCCACCGCCAGCGCAGCCAGCACGCCCAGCACTACGCCGGCCAGGCCCAGCAGCAGCGCCTCGCACAGGAACAGGCGGCGTATGCCGGCGCGGCGCAGGCCCAGCGCGCGCAGGGTGCCGATCTCGCTGGTGCGCTCTACCACCGCGCTGCTCATGGTATTGCCCAGCGTGAACAGCACGATGACGCCGATCAGCATGGCGATGAAGCCGAACATGGAGTCCATGAACTGGCTGGTCTGCTCGTACATCGGGTTCAACTGGCGGAAGTCCAGCACCGTCAGGTCCTGGCCGCCGCCGTGCTGCGCCAGCAGGGTGCGGATGCGGGGGCGTGCCTTGTCGATGTCGGCGGTGCGATGCAGCTGCAGCAGGATGGCGGTGACCTGTGGCGTGTCGCGGCCATAGACCAGCGCCTGTGCCTGCTGCAGGTGCATGGCCATGTACAGGTCGTCCAGCGCCTTGATACCCATATTGGTGGCTTTCACCACCCGCAGGCTGGCCACATTGGGGGCGCCACGCTGGCTGGCGGCCAGCAGCTCGATACGGTTGGCCGCAGCGCCGGCGCCGGCGGGTACGGCTTCCTGCTGTGACAGCGCGGCCAGCTCGGCCGGGGTATTATCGCTGCCGCCGTGGCTGGTGTTGCTGTCGGCGGCCGGCTGCGTGCACGGCATGCCGACCGGCAGCAGGCCGCACAGCCGCAGCTTGCGCGCCACACCCTGGCCTACCACCACGCTGTCCGCCGTACGGTCTTCCAGCGCCAGCGGCTGGGCGTAGCTCACCACGCCGTATTCGTTCCAGCGCAGCATGCGGTTGCGGGCGGCCGCGTCCACGCCGTTGACCAGCACCGAGCGCGACACGTTGGCCGCAAAGCGGCCGGCGATGCCGCCCAGCTGCAGTGCCGGGGTTACCTCGTTCAGCAGCGGGCCCAGCTGCGCATCCTGCCGCAGTCTGGCCATCAGCGCCGCATAGTCGCGGATGCCGTAGGCGGCCGGGTTGTCGCTGCCTTCCTCGAAATAGCCGCTGCGCTGTACCTGCAGGTGGCCGGTGAACTGCACGAAGCCGGTGAGCGAACCGTACTGGATGTTGGAGCGGTAGCCGCCGAACAGCAGGATGGCGGTGAGCCCCACCACCATGGTGAGCAGGGTGGCCAGCGAACGGCGACGGTTGCGCAACAGGTTGCGCAGGGCCAGCAGCAGGGTGCTCATGCCGCGCCCTCCTGCATGCTTTGCAGGCGGCCGTCACACAGCGGAAGCAGCGCGTCGGCGGCGGCGATGACCTGTGCATCGTGCGAGGAAAATACGAACGATACCGCGTGCTCGCGCTGCAAGCGGCGCATCAGCGCGATGATCTCGGCGCCGGTATGGCTGTCCAGGTTGGCGGTAGGTTCGTCGGCAAGCACCAGCGCCGGCCGCCCCACCAGGGCGCGGGCGATGGCCACGCGCTGGCGCTGGCCGCCGGACAGCTGGCCGGGGCGGTTATCCATGCGCTCGGCCAGCCCCACCGCGGCCAGCATGTCGCGCACGCGCTGGCGGCGGGCGGCGCGGGACACGCCGGCCAGAATCAGCGGATACTCCACGTTTTCGTAGGCGCTCAGCACCGGCAGCAGGTTGAAGTGCTGGAACACGAAGCCGATGTGGCGGGCGCGGAAGTCCGACAGCGCGTCGTCGTCCAGTGCATCCAGCACCTGGCCGGCAATCTCGATGCGGCCGCTGTCGGCGCGGTCCAGGCCGCCGATCAGGTTGAGCAGGGTGGTCTTGCCGCTGCCGGACGGGCCGGCCAGCACGGTAAAGCAGTCGGGCTGGATGGCGGCGCTGATGCCGCTGAGGGCCGGCACGGCCACGCTGTCCAGATGATAGGTCTTGCACACATCGACCAGGTGCACGGTAGGCATGATGGCTCCACAAGGTTGGCCGCAATGACACCCAGCTTAGCGTCGGCCCGGTGCCGTGTATTGAAGGATTGCGACATGTGCATTGCATGACGTGATCCTATAATACAGCCATGTTCAAGATAGACCAGCCCCCGCTTCCTGCCGCCAGCCCGCTATCGGCCGCCCGCAACGAGATATGGCTGCCCGGGCCGGCACTGGCCGCCGCCGTGCGTGCGGTGGTGGCACGCGATATCCGCGGCATCGCGTTGCCCGATGCACAGCGTTACAGTTATTTCCCGGCCTCGCCCTTGTGTGCGCTTAGCTGGTTTTTCAGCGGTTACAGCGACAGCCTGGCACCCGGCAGCCTTCCCGGCCCGGACAGTCTGCGCCAGCGTCTGCCAGCCTGTTGCGTCAGCGGCCCGTTTACCCGCCCCAGTTGCAGTCATGCCGCGCCTGACACCTATGGCATGATGTTGCTGTTTCCGCCGGATGCCTTTGCCGCGCTGACCGGCATCGAACCGGGTGAGCTGCTCAACCGTTTTACCGGCTTTGACAAACTGCTGCCGGCCGACTGGCAGGACTTTTGCCGTGCCGTGATGCAGGCGGCCGGCGACGAGGCGCGGCTGCTTCTGATCGAGACCTTTATCGGCCAACGTTGGCCGCAAGTGCGGCCGGCGCAGTCGCGGCTTAGCCGCATCAACCAGGACTGGGCGCAGCATCTGGCACTGCGTGCTTCGCTGTCGGGCATCGGCCGCAGCGCACGGCAGATCGAGCGCCGCATCAAGCAGTGGAGCGGCCAGTCACTGCGCGAGCTGCAGGGCCTCGGGCGGGCCGAGCGTGTTTTTCTTGCCTCGGTGGCCGATGGCTTGCACGGCGAGGTGAGCATGAGTGCGCTGGCGGCCGAATACGGTTACAGCGACCAGTCGCACCTGATCCGCCAGTCGCGGCGCATCACCGGCTTTACTCCCGGCGAAATGCGCGAACGGCTGTACTGCGACGAGGGCTTCTGGGCCTACCGTTTGTGGGGTTTTGCCGAGAGCGAGCTGATTCGCGATGAGGCTGCCGCACCGCAGTGCAAGACATGACAGCCAGGTGACGCAGGGGTAAGCTGTGGGCATTTCCCAGGCTGGAATGCCGCCATGACCGTCAATCCCATTCTCAATAGCGATTCCTACAAGCTCAGTCACTGGGTGCAGTACCCGCCCGGCACCGACGGCATGTATTCCTACGTGGCCGCGCGTGGCGGCACCGCCTCGCACGTGCTGTTTTTCGGCCTGCAGGCGCTGCTGAAGGACTACCTCAGCCAGCGCATCACGATGGCGCACATCGCCGAGGCGGAGGCGCTGGCCGCGCTGCACGGCCTGCCGTTTAACCGCGCCGGCTTCGAACGCATCGTCAAAAAGCACCACGGCTACTGGCCGGTGCGCATCCGTGCGGTGGCCGAGGGCGAGCTGATTCCGACCGGGGTGCCGATGGTCACCATCGAGTCCACCGACCCGGAGCTGTTCTGGGTGGTGTCCTTCCTGGAGACGGCGCTGCTGCGGGTGTGGTACCCGATCAGCGTCGCCACGCGTAGCTTCCGCGCCAAGGAAATCATCCGCCGCTATCTGTTGCAGACCGCCGACGACCTGTCCGGCCTGCCGTTCAAGCTGCACGATTTCGGCGCGCGCGGCGTGTCCAGTTACGAAAGCTCGGAAATCGGCGGCATGGCGCACCTGGTCAACTTCATGGGCAGCGACACGCTGGCGGCGCTGGTCGCCGCGCGCCGCCACTACCACGAGCCGTGCGCGGCGTTCTCGATCCCGGCGGCCGAGCACGCCACCATCACCGCCTGGGGCCGGCGGCACGAGGGCGAGGCCTTTGGCAACATGCTGGCCCACTTCGCCAAACCCGGCGCGCTGCTGGCGGTGGTCAGCGACAGCTACGACGTGTTCCACGCCGTCAGCGAGTTGTGGGGTGAGCGGCTGCGGCAGCAGGTGATGGACAGCGGCGCCACGGTGGTGATCCGCCCCGATTCCGGTGAACCGGTGCAGGTGGTGGCCGAGGTGGTGGAAAGGTTGGCCGCAAGCTTCGGCACCACGCTGAACGGCAAGGGCTACCGCGTGCTGAACCACGTGCGCGTGATCCAGGGCGATGGCGTGAACCTCGCCAGTATCGATGCGATACTGTCGCGGCTGGCCAAGCTCGGTTACAGCGCCGACAATGTCGCCTTCGGCATGGGTGCCGAGCTGTTGCAGAAGCTGGACCGCGATACGCACAAGATGGCGCTGAAGTGCTCTGCGATCAGCGTCGGCGGCCAGTGGCGCGACGTGTTCAAGGACCCGGTCACCGACCCCGGCAAACGCTCGCTGGGCGGGCGCGTGGTGGCGGCGCGCGACAGCCGCGGCGCCTGGGGCGTCAACACCCTGGAACGGGTCAGCGACGCCGACCTGCAGATGCGCGTGGTGTGGGAGAACGGCCAGCTGCTGCTGGACGAAGACTTCGCCACCATCCGCGCTCGCGCCGCCGCGCATCTGGCGAACTGAGCCGGACGTGCAAAAAGGTTGGCCGCAAGCCTGTCACCGGCTTGCGGCCAACCTTTTGTATTTCCGCCTCAGTCTTCCGCCTGCAGCGCCGCCAGCGGCAGCACACGGATGGGGTTGCCCGGCACGTCCATGTTCGCCCACAGCCAGTTCAGGTGCGCAACCAGCGTGTCGCCGCTGGCGTGCGGTCTATCCTTGCAGGTATGGGCGTCGGCCACCACGGTGACGGCGTAGCCGAGCGAGGCGGCGCGGCGCACGGTGGTATCGACGCAGAAATCGCTGGCGTAACCGCCGATCCACAGGTTCTCGATCTCCTCGCTGTCCAGGTACTGGCGCAGGCTGGTGTCGAGAAAGCTGTCGCAGGCGGTTTTTTCGATCACCGGGTCGTCCGGCTGGCGCTGCAGGCCGGGGTGCAGCTGCCACGCCTCGCTGCCGCGCGGCAGGTCGTCGGTGTGGTGCTGGATGAACAGCACGCGGTGGCCACAGGCGCGGGCGTGGTCTATCAGGCGGTTGAGGCTGGCCAGGGTCTCGGCGCCGCGCGTGGCGCGCGGCTCCATGTCGATCAGGCCGTACTGGAAATCGATGACAAGCAGGGCGGTATGGCTCATGGCGGTCTCCGGTGGGCCCGGCCGGCGGTAGCCGACCGGGGAAGCCGCATGCTAACAGCAAATCCGCCGCCCGCGACAGGGTTGTTTTGGCCGGCGGCGGGATGCTTGCGGCCAACCCTTGACGGCTGCCTCGTCAGGGTCTGTTGACGCTGGTTTCGCGGGCGCGCCAAGCCAGGATCAGGCTGTGCCATTCGGCCAGCATGGCCGCGTAGCCGGCGGCAAAATCACGGATGGCGGCGTTGCCTGCCTCGCCAAGTCCGGTCAGGGTGTAGCTGACCTGGACGCGGGTGCTGGCCGCATCCAGCGCCTGGCAGCTTACCTGTACCTGCACGAAGCGCGAACCGGGCGTGACCCGCACATAGCGGTAGCGATAGGCGGCAGGATCGTAATCCGCCAATGTCCACAGCGTGCTCTCGCTGCCGTGGCCGGTGGCGAACACCATGCCGGCGCTGGTGTGGCCGTCGGCCGGGTGGAAGTACTGCGGTTGCCAGTCCGGTACCCACAGCGTTTCGCCGGCGGGGGTGAACAGCGGATAAGCGGTGTCGATGTCCAGCGGCAGGGTGAATTCGCCGCTGAGGTGCTGCTGTAATGCCTGGAACATGTGTGCCCTTTCCAAAAAAACGGGTACACCGCAGCGCCCCATGGCGCGCGGCATGGCATGTCACCGGCAAACGACGGGCTCACTCTCCCTTGCGGTCCTGCAGGCGGTGGCTGGCTTCGGCATCCAGGTCCAGGCCGTAGATGGCCTTGAGCTGGGCGATGGTGGCCAGGGTTTCCGGCGAAAACGGCGGCTTGCCGTCGAAGGCGTGCAGCACGATGCCTTCCAGCAGGTCGCCCAGCGTCATGTCCTTGTGCTCGGCCAGGGCCTTCAGCACCTTGACCAGCCGTTTCTCCAGCCGCACCCCGGTCTGGATGCGTTCCACCACGATGGGTGCTTGTTCGGGCATGGTGAACCCCGTCATTTCATGTGGTACATATGTACCAAGATAACATTCGTATCCCGACAAGGCAAGCGGAAGAGCGGGCGTGCCATGCTGCCGGGGACTGTTGGCGCGCGGTCGGTGATGGCAGGGCCTTGCTATGCTGAGCTGATGGACAAGCCAGCGGCGGAGGCATGATGGCACGACTCAACAGTCAGCAGGCATTCGAACAGCACCTGCAGCGCGATACCGCACAGCGCCATGTCGCCCGCTTTGCCGATTACTGGTTGCAGAGCTGCTTCCAGCCGATCTTCTATCGCAGCGGTGGCGTGTTCGGCCACGAGGCGCTGTTGCGGGTGCACGACGCCACCGGCGACAGTGTGCGGCCGGACCACTTCTTCGCCGGCCTGCCGCCGTTGCAGCAGATCGACGCCGACCGCCTGGCGCGGGTGATCCACATCCGCAATTTCGCCGCCAGCGCCGAGCCGGGCTGCCTGACGCTGAACCTGCTGCCGCTGACGGTGGTGCACGAGGCCGGCCACGGCGGTGACTACACACTGTTGCAGCAGCGGCTGCAACAGCTGGGCATCGACAATGGCCGCGTGATTCTGGAGGTGGTGGAGTACGAGGTGGAAGAGGGCGATGGTGCGCTGTCGGCGGCGCTGGGGGTAGCGGCGGCAGTCGGTTTCGGTATCGCGGTGGACGATTTTGGTGCCATGGCTTCCGGTCACGGCCGGGTGCGTGCGCTGCGGCCGGACATCATCAAGATCGACCGCAGCCTGCTGCTGGACTACATGCAGGGCGACAACGGCCGGCTGGCGGCGGTGCTGCAGCTGGGCTGGGAGGTCGGCAGCCGCATGCTGGTGGAGGGCATCGAGACCGAGGCACAGTACCGCGCGATGTGCGGCCTCGGCGTCGAGCTGTACCAGGGCTTTTACCTGGGGCGGCCGGGCTTCCTGCCGGTGCGGCGCGAGCTGTGAGCCAAGAATGAAAAAAGGTTGGCCGCAAGCCGGTAACGGGCTTGCGGCCAACCTTTTGCCGGGCGCTGACGCCTTACAGCAGCACGCGTTCGATGCCGCCGTTGCGAGCGTTGTCGACGTAGTCCTTCATCCAGTTGTCACCCAGCAGGTGCTTGGCCATTTCCACCACGATGTAGTCGGCCTGGGTGCCGGTGTCGTCGCTGTAGCGGGACAGACCCTGCAGGCAGGACGGGCAGGAGGTCAGGATCTTCACCGGCTTGTCGGCGTCGCCGAGCTTGATCAGGTCCTTGTTGATCTCCTCTTCCTTGCGGAAGCGTACCTGGGTGGCGATGTCCGGGCGGCTGGCGGCAAAGGTGCCGGATTCGCCGCAGCAGCGGTCGTTCTGGATTACGCCGCCGCCCAGCAGCTCGTTTACCACTTTCATCGGCTGGTAGGCCTTGATCGGGGTGTGGCAGGGGTCGTGGTACAGGTACTTCTGGCCGCTGATGCCGTCCAGCTTCAGGCCTTTTTCCATCAGGTATTCGTGGATGTCGATGATGCGGCAGCCGGGGAAGATATCCTCGAAGCGGTAGGTGGCCAGCTGGTCGTAGCAGGTACCGCAGCTCACCACCACGGTCTTGATGTCCAGGTAGTTCAGCGTGTTGGCCATGCGGTGGAACAGCACGCGGTTCTCGGTGGTGATGGCGTCGCCCTTGTCCTTGAAGCCGGCACTGGTCTGCGGGTAGCCGCAGCACAGGTAGCCCGGCGGCAGCACGGTCTGGGTGCCGACGTGCCACAGCATCGCCTGGGTGGCGAGGCCGACCTGGCTGAACAGGCGCTCCGAACCGCAGCCGGGGAAGTAGAACACCGCTTCGGCGTCCTCGCTGTCCTTCGGATTGCGGATCACCGGGATCACGTTGCCGTCTTCCACGTCCAGCAGTGCGCGCGCGGTCTTCTTCGGCAGCCCGCCCGGCATCGGCTTGTTGATGAAGTGGATCACCTGCGCCTTGATCGGCGCCTTGCCCAGCGTTGCCGGCGGCTGCGCCGTCTGGCTGCCGGTCAGCCCCAGCTTCTTGCCGATGCGGTTGCCCAGGCGCTGCAGCTTGTAGGCGCCGCCGACCAGGCCGCTGCGGATACCTTTGATGGTGGCCGGGTCCTTGGCGGTGAGGAAGGCCATGCCCAGCGCGGTGCCCGGGTTGAACTTCTTGTTGCCGGTCTTGCGCAGGAAGTTGCGCATCGCCACCGACACGTCGCCGAAGTCGATCTTCACCGGGCACGGCTTCACGCAGCGGTGGCACACGGTGCAGTGGTCGGCCACGTCGGACAGCTCTTCAAAGTGTTTTAGCGATACGCCGCGACGGGTCTGTTCTTCGTACAGGAAGGCTTCGGTCAACAGGCCGACGCCGAGGATCTTGTTGCGCGGGCTGTACAGCAGGTTGGCGCGCGGCACGTGGGTGGAGCACACCGGCTTGCACTTGCCGCAGCGCAGGCAGTCCTTGACCATGTCCGAGATCTGGCCGATGTCGGACTGCTCCAGGATCAGCGACTCGGCGCCCAGCAAGGAGAACGACGGCGTGTATGCCATCGCCAGATTTGCACCCGGCAGCAGCTTGCCGCGGTTGAAGTGACCGTTGGGGTCAACGCGCGCCTTGTAGTCGCGGAACGGCTGGATTTCTTCCTCGGTGAGGAATTCCAGCTTGGTGATGCCGATGCCGTGCTCGCCGGAGATCACACCGTTCAGGCTGCGTGCCAGCGCCATGATGCGCTCCACCGCGCGGTGTGCGGTCTGCAGCATCTCGTAGTCGTCGGAGTTCACCGGCAGGTTGGTGTGCACGTTGCCGTCGCCGGCGTGCATGTGCAGCGCCACGAAGGCGCGGCCGCGCAGCACCTTCTGCTGGATCAGGGCGATGGCTTCGGTGATGGTGCTGTCGGCCTTGCCGTTGAACAGCCCCAGCAGGTCACCCTGCAGCTCGCGCTTCCAGCTCACGCGCAGCTTGAAGTCGCGCATGGCGGTGAACACGCTGGCCTCGGGATTGGCCGCAGCGTCTTCCAGCGGTGCTTGCGGCCAACCTTGCTGGTACTGCGCCAGCGGCGTGTCCAGGTTGTCCAGCAGCCACTGCCAGCGGCTGCGTACATTGGCGATCAGCTCCAGCGCGTTTTCGCGGCGGTCGCCGATCAGCTCATCGGCGGAGATGGTGCCGCCCTCGGTATCCACCGGCAGCCGGCCGTGGAAGAACTCGGCCAGCTGGTCCAGCAGCTTGATCTTGCTGGCGATGGACAGCTCGATGTTGATGCGCTCGATGCCGTCGCTGTAGTCGCCCAGGCGATCCAGCGGGATCACCACGTCTTCGTTGATCTTGAAGGCGTTGGTGTGGCGGGCGATGGCGGCGGTGCGCGAGCGGTCCAGCCAGAATTTCTTGCGCGCCTCCGGCGTCACGGCGATGAAGCCTTCGCCGTGGCGCGCGCCCGCGTAGCGCACCACCTGGCTCGCCGCCTCGCCTACCGCACGCTCGTCGTCGGATACGATGTCGGCGATCAGCACCATCTTCGGCCGGCCACGGCTCTTGGCCTTGGTGGCGTAGCCGACGGCGCGCACGTAGCGCCAGTCGAGGTGCTCAAGGCCGGCCAGCTGCACGCCGGCCACCAGGCCGGCACCGCCCGGCTTGAAGTAGTCGGTAATCTCGACGATGGCCGGTGTGGCTTCGGCGACGGTGCCAAAGAACTCCAGACAGACGGTACGAATGTGTGCCGGCATGCGGTGCAGCACGAAGCGCGCGCTGGTGATGATGCCGTCGGTGCCTTCCTTCTGCACGCCGGGCAGGCCGGCGAGGAACTTGTCGGTCACGTCCTTGCCGAGGCCGACCTTGCGGAAGCTACGGCCGGGGATGTCCAGCTGCTCGCTGGAGATCACGGTCTGGCCGTCGTCCTGCAGGCGGGTGACGCGGAAGCTGGCGACGTCCACATCGTGGATCTTGCCGTAGTTGTGGCCGATGCGTTCGACGAACAGCCAGTTGCCGTCCGGATCGACCATCTTCCAGCTGGCGAGGTTGTCCAGCGTGGTGCCCCACAGCACCGCCTTCTTGCCGCCGGCGTTCATCGCGATGTTGCCGCCGATACAGGACGCCTCGGCCGAGGTCGGATCGACCGCGAACACCAGCCCGGCGGCGCTGGCCGCCTCCGATACCCGTGCGGTGACCACACCGGCGCCGCACTGGATGGTGGCGCGCTTGCCGGCGAGGCCCGGCAGCTCGATGGATTCCACGCCCAGGTGGCGGTCGAGCTTTTCGGTGTTGATCACCGCGCTGCGGCGATCCAGCGGCACGGCGCCGCCGGTGTAGCCGGTGCCGCCGCCGCGCGGGATGATGGTCAGCTCCAGCTCGATACAGGCCTTCACCAGCGGCGCGATCTCGGCCTCGCTGTCCGGGCACAGCACCACGAACGGGTATTCCACACGCCAGTCGGTAGCGTCGGTCACGTGCGACACGCGCGCCAGGCCGTCGAACAGGATGTTGTCGCGGCGGGTGATCTTGCCGAAGCGCTTGAGGATGGCGGCGCGCAGCTCGCGCGTCTCGCCGAACTGTTGTTCGAAGCTGTCCACCGCGGCGTAGGCGGCGGCGATCATGTGGCCAACCTTGTCGTTGCCGTCGCGGCGCTTTTCCACTTCGCCCAGGCGATGGCGCAGCGCGCCGACCAGCGCGCTCAGGCGCTGCGGATTGTCCAGCAGGTCGTCTACCAGATAGGGGTTGCGGTCCACCACCCAGATATCGCCCAGCACCTCGAAAAGCATACGGGCAGAACGGCCTGTTTTCCGTTCTGCCCGCAGCTCTTCGAGTAATTGCCACATCGGTTCGCCCAGCAGGCGAATGATGATCTCGCGATCCGAATATGAGGTGTAGTTGTACGGGATTTCCCGCACGCGTGTGTGAGTGGTGGCGCTCATTATGTCCCTGAACTTCGGCGATTATTTGTGGAGAATCGCCGCGATTTTACCGCAAATGCTGCGCCGCGAAAAATGCCGCTCACGTCAGGCCGATATAACCGTTAGTGATTGGATATTGTCGGCATTATGCAAATGACGCGGGCCGATTTTTAGCGGGCGCAGCACGGCAAGCGGCGGCCAGGGTTGGCCGCCAGCGGGGTGTAATGGGGGGTGTCAGGTCGCGAGCTGGGCTGCCAGTCGCACCGCCTCGAACAGGCTGCCGGGATCGGCGCGGCCGGTGGCGGCGAGATCGAGCGCGGTGCCGTGATCGACCGAGGTGCGGATGATGGGCAGGCCCAGCGTGATGTTGATGCCGGCGCCGAAGCTGGCGTACTTGAGCACCGGCAGGCCCTGGTCGTGGTACATCGCCAGCACCGCGTCGCCCTGCGCCAGCTTGTCCGGGTTGAACAGGGTGTCGGCCGGCAGCGGCCCGATCAGGTTCATGCCTTCCGCGCGCAATGCGGCCAACGTTGGCTCGATGACGTCGATCTCCTCGCGCCCCATGTGGCCGCCCTCGCCGGCGTGCGGGTTGAGGCCGGCGACCAGGATGCGTGGCGCGGCGATGCCGAACTTGCTCACCAGGTCGGCGTGCAGGATGCGGATGACTTCGCTGAGACTGTCCTGTGTGATGGCGTCCGGCACCTCGCGCAGCGGCAGGTGGGTGGTGGCCAGCGCCACGCGCATGCCGGCCCCGGCCAGCATCATCACCACCCGCGGCGTGGCGGTGTGCTCGGCGAGGTATTCGGTATGGCCGGAAAACGCCACTCCGGCATCGTTGATCACGCCCTTGTGCACCGGCGCGGTGACCATGGCGGCGAACTCGCCGCGCACGCAGCCGGTGATGGCGACGTCCAGCGTGGCCAGCACGTAGCGGCCGTTGGCCGCATCCAGCACTCCCGGCTGGCAGGGCGCGGCCAGCGGCACGTGCCACACCTCCAGCGCCCCGGCCGGCGCCGGCACGTCATGCCGGTAGTCGTGCAGCGGCACGTGCAGCCCCAGCGCGGCGGCGCGCTGTTGCAGCAGGGTCTTGTCGGCGATGACGACGCAGCGCGCCGGCAGTGCCAGCTCGGGCAGGCGCAGCACCAGGTCGGGGCCGATGCCGGCCGGTTCACCGGCGGTGACGGCGAGGAGGGGGAGCGGGGTGGACATGAGCCTTCCAGCGATAAAAAAGGCCGATGCAAGCATCGGCCTTGAGGGTTATTTTTCGATCAGCCGGTCATCGATGAAGGCCGAGGCGCGCAGTTGCTGCAACCAGTCGTTGTAGTTCTGCTCTGCCTTGCGCTGGCGGATCTGCTGCTTGATCGCCAACTTGGCGCGTTCGCCGGACACGTCCTGGCTGCGCACTTCTTCCAGCCGGATCAGGTGCCAGCCGAACGGGCTGCGTACCGGTTCGCTGTTGTGGCCGGGCCGCAGTGCGGTGAAGGCGTGCTCGAATTCCGGCACCGTATCGCCGGGGTTGAGCCAGCCCAGATCGCCGCCGAGCGAGGCGCTGCCGTCCTCGGAGAACTGGCGCGCCAGCGCCTCGAAGCTGGCGCCGCGCTGCAGGCGGTCCTGCACCTGCAGGATGCGCGCGCGGGCTTCCGCTTCCGAGGTGGCCTCGTTGGTCTTGATCAGGATGTGGCGCACCTTGTGCTGCTGCACCAGCTGCTCGCCGGTGCTGTTGCGCTTGTCGGTGAGCTTGAACAGGAACAGGCTGCCGTTGGCGCGCACGATGTCGGTGACGTCGCCGACCTTCATGCTGTCCAGCAGCTGGATGAAGTCCGGCGGCAGCGCGCTGGCGCTTTTCCAGCCCATGTCGCCGCCGCTGAGTGCGGTGGCGGCTTCGGAGTAGCGGGCGGCCACTTCGGCGAACGGCTGGCCGTTACGGATCGCCTGCTGCGCTTCCTGCAGCCGCAGGCGCAGTTTCTCGATCTGCGCGGTATCGGCACGCTCGGGCACGTTGAGCTGGATCATCGCCAGCCGGTACTCGGCGTTGGACAGACCCTGGGTGCTCTTCAGCATCTGCTCCACTTCGCTGTCGGTGACATTGACGCGGCCGGCGATCTCGCGCTCCTTGATGCGGTCCAGCAGCAGGTCCTTGCGCAGGCTCTTGCGGAACTGCTCCAGCGACAGCCCGTCCTGCTGCAGGCGGGCGTACAGTCCCTGCAGGTCGGTCTTGTTCTGCGCCGCCAGCCGTTGCAGGGTCTGGTCGATTTCGCTTTCACTGACGCGCAGGCCATTGCTGGCGGCGTACTGCAACTGCAGCTGCTCGTTGACCATCAGGTCCAGCACCTGTCGCGACAGCACGCTGGCCGGCGGCAGCGCCACGTTCTGCCGTTTCAGGCTGGCGGTGATTTCGGCTTCGCGCTGCTGCAGTTCGCTCAGCGTGATCACGCCGTTGTTGATGACGGCGACGATGCGGTCGGCGGTCTGCACGGCAGCGCTGGCCGGGGTGGCCAGGCAAAGGGCGAGGGTCGCGGCAAGGAGGAGCTGTTTCATCAGTTACCTGTTGTCTCGTTGATTGGGCTGTAGCCCGGAATGGCCAGGCGCAGGGCATTGAGCGGATTGTTGCCGACACTGCTGAAGTCTTTCAGTTCCAGCTGCAGATACACGGCATTCTTGGTCTTGCTAAGGTCGGTGACGTAGCGCTGGCCGACCACGCGCATGCTCCAGCAGCCATCGTTGTACTCCACCCCGGCCAGTTGCTCCAGCGCTTTCTTGTCGCGCAGCGAGTAGTTCTGCCGTGCCACCGCGTACCAGCGCGGCGCGATCGGCCACTGGCCGGCGACATCGATCTGGCGCAGGGTATCGCGCTCGCTGCCGCTGCCGATCAGCTCGTCGCGGCCGTAGCGGTAGCGCACGCTGACGGTCTTGCCCGGTGCCGGGTTGTAGCGCAGCTGGGCATTGTAGCGTTCGGTCTTGGACAGCGCCTGGTTGTACTGGTAAGAACCATCCAGCCGCAGATTGTGGCTGAGGTCACCGCCGATGGTCAGCAGCAGGTCGGAACCGGCCTCGCTGCGTTCGCTGCTGCTGCCGTCGAGACGGATGTCGTCGCGGCTGAGGTAGAAGCGCTGGCCGATGGCGATGCGCAGGCGTTCCAGCCCGTTTTCCTTGTCCAGATAGCGGCTGGTCAGCGCCGCGGTGACCTGGTTGGCCGCATTGATGCGGTCGTGGCCGGAGAAGCGGTTTTCGGTGAACAGCTGCGCAAAGTTGAAGTCGTTTTCCGAGGTGTCGAAGTTGGGCAGGCTGGACTGCTCGACTTTCGGGATTTTTACGTAGAACAGGCGCGGCTCCAGCGTCTGGTTGATGTCGCGGCCGAACAGCGTGCTGTCGCGCTCGAAATACAGGCCGCTGTCCAGGCTGACGATGGGCAGCGTGCGCTCGTCGCTGCGCACCGCCTGGCTGCTGTCGCTGTTGTCCAGCTCGTAGCGGGTAAAGTGGATGCCGACTTTCGGGCGCAGAAAGCCCCATGGCCGTTCGATGGCATAGCTCAGGCTGGGGTAGGCCACCAGGCGCGTGCCTTCCTGCTTGCTGCTGTGGCTGAAACGGGTCAGCTCGCTTTCAAGGTTGCTGCTGAAGCCGGCGAACTGCTGGCGGGCGTTGATGCTCAGCTGCGGCAGGCGCGCGTACGGCTCTTCCACCGTGCCGCTGTCGTCCTGCAGCGTCTGGTAGCGCTGCGCCTTGAGCGTTACCGAGCCCCACTCCGGCTGGTAGCTGAGCCAGGCCTCGCGCTTGAGGTTGACGTTGGCCGCACTGCTGACGCGGTCGCCGAAGTCGTCGAAATAGTCGTCATCGGACACATACACACCGTTGACGCCCGCGCCCAGCGCCGGTGCCAGCTGCTGCACATGTTCGCCTTTCCACAGGAAACGGCTGCGCTCGCTTTTTCTGTCGTCGGGCAGTTGCTCGGTATAGAGCTGGCCCTGGGCACCCGGCAGCAGGTAGCGGCCTTCCAGCCCCAGCATCATGCCGCGCTGTTCGATGTAGCGCGGGGTGATGGTGGCGTCGTAGTTCGGCGCGATGTTCCAGTAGTAGGGCAGCGACACCTGCAGGCCGTCGCTGCCGGTGCTGATGGTGGGGAACAGCAGGCCGCTCTTGCGGCCGCCGTCCAGCGGGAAATCGATCCATGGCGTGTACAGGATCGGCACGCCCTGGAACTCCACCCGCGCATTGCGCGCCACACCGACGTTGCGGCCGTAGTCGAGGTCGATGGTGCCGGCCTTCAGGTACCAGGAGTCGTCGTCGGGGGCGCAGGTATTGGCGCGGGCACGCTGCAGGCGGTAGTTGTCCTTGCCCTGGAATTCCAGCTTGCCGGCATTGCCGTGCAGCGTCTTGCCGTCGCGGCCGAAGCTGAAGCTCGCGTTGCTGGCGCTGCCGCTGCGCTCGCCCAGCAGGTAGTCGAGCTGCTCGGCCTCGATGCGGCCGTCCGCCTGCGTCAGCCGCACCCGCTCGCCGGCGCGCAGCTGCTGGCGCTGCACGAAGTATTCCAGCCAGTCGGCCTCGACGGTCTGGTCGTCGCGGACGGCCTTCACCTGGCCGCTGGCCTTCAGCTCGACGTCCATCTGGCCGTTCAGGGTGTCGGATTCGACGCTCAGCGTCCCCGCCGGCAGGGAATCCGCCTGTGCCGGCGGCAGCAGGAACAGGGGAAGCAAGGCCGCCACCACGGGCGTCAAACGGAAGCGTGTCTGCATTTGGAAGAAGTCGGGCCGGCCATGTCGGGGCGCGGTCAAAGCGGGTTACAATCGCGTCATTGTACCCAATTTGCCGATATACGCGACTATGCAGCGACTCGAAGCCCTCAAGGCGTGGCTGGCCACGCAGTTTCCCGATCAAGACATCGCGGTGGAATTCGCCGCCGCCGATGCTGATTTCCGCCGTTACTTCCGTGCCACCTTCCCCGATGGCACTACCCGCATCGTGATGGACGCGCCGCCGGAAAAGATGAACACCGACGCCTACGTCAGCGTGCGCGAGCTGTTTGCGCCGGCGGCCAACGTGCCGGCGATCCTGCTGCGCGACCGCGAGCAGGGCTTCATGCTGCTGGAAGACCTCGGCACCATCACCCTGCTGGCGGCGCTGCAGCACGATGAGTGGGAAATGGTGCGCAAGCACCTGCTGCTGGAAGCGGTCGATACCCTGATCGAGATCCAGAAGATCAGCCAGCCCGGCGTGCTGCCGGACTACGACCACGCGCTGCTCAGCCGCGAGCTGAACCTGTTCCCGGAGTGGTACGTGGCCAAGGAGCTGGGCAAGCCGCTGACCTACGCCCAGCGCCAGCTGTGGGACGCGGCGCTGCAGGTGCTGCTGCCGCGCATCGAGGCGCAGGGCAAGGTCTACGTGCATCGCGACTACATCGTGCGCAACCTGATGCTGACCCCGGGCAAGCCGGGCGTGCTCGATTTCCAGGACGCGGTGTACGGCCCGGTCAGCTACGACATCGTGTCGCTGCTGCGTGACGCCTTCATCGGCTGGGACGAGGAATTCGTGCTCGACATCGCCGTCCGCTACTGGGAAAAGGCGCGTGCCGCCGGGCTGCCGGTGGCGGCCACCATCGACGACTTCTACCGCGATTTCGAGTGGATGGGGGTGCAGCGCCACCTGAAAGTGGCCGGCATCTTCGCCCGCCTGTACCACCGCGACGGCAAGGACAAGTACCGCGCCGAGATCCCGCGCTTCATCAAGTACCTGAAGAAGACCAGCCGCCGCTACCAGGAGCTGGCGCCGCTGTACCAGCTGATCGTGGAGCTGGTCGGCCTCGATGAGGACGACAACGACGACAGCATCGGCTCGGTGTTCAGCCATACCCGCATCTCGTCCGACCAGTAAACCCGGCCTGGCGTCGGTCACGCCGTCTGCGTGGCCGCTGCCAGCCGGTGTCAGGAAGCCGACCCCATGAAAGCAATGATCCTCGCTGCCGGCCGCGGCCAACGCATGCGGCCGCTGACCGACCACACTCCCAAGCCGCTGCTGCCGGTAGGCGGGCAGCCGCTGATTGCCTGGCATATCCGCCACCTGGCCGCCGCCGGCTTTACCGACATCGTCATCAATCACGCCTGGCTGGGCGACCGGATCGAAGCCACGCTGGGCGACGGCAGCCGTTACGGCGTGCGCCTGGCCTACTCGCGCGAAAAGAGCGCGCTGGAAACCGCCGGCGGCATCGCCACCGCGCTGCCGCTGCTGGGCGATGACCCGTTCGTGGTGGTGAATGGCGACGTGCTTACCGACGTCGACTTCGCCGCCTTGCGGCCAACGTTGGCCGCACTGGACGGCGCGCGGCACCTGGCGCACCTGCTGCTGGTGGCCAACCCGCCGCATCACCCGGGCGGTGATTTCGGCCTGCTGGCCGACGGCAAGCTGGCGGGCAACGCCAGCGACGGCATCGGCCTGACCTTCTCCGGCGTCGGCCTGTACCACCCGGCGCTGTTCGCCGCCATTCCGGCCCACCAGCCGGCCAGGCTGGCGCCGCTGCTGCGCGAAGCCATGGCATACGGCCAGGTGACTGGCGCCCGCCATGACGGGTTGTGGCTGGATGTCGGCACGCCGGAGCGGCTGGCGGAGGCCGACGCCATCGCCAAAGGTTGGCCGCAAGCGTGAAACGCCGCATCCTCGGCATCGACCCCGGCAGCCGCATCACCGGCTTCGGGGTGATCGACATCGTCGGCAACCAGCGCCTGTACGTCGCCTCCGGCGCCATCCGTACGCCGCAGGGCGCCAGCCTCGCCGAGCGCATCAAGGTGCTGGTGCACGGCATCCACGACGTGATCGCCACCTACCAGCCGACCGAGTCGGCGCTGGAGCAGGTGTTCGTCAACGTCAACCCGGCGGCGACGCTGATGCTGGGCCAGGCGCGCGGCGCCTGCATGACGGCGCTGGTGATGAAGGATCTGCCGGTGGCGGAGTACACCGCGCTGCAGGTCAAGCAGTCGGTGGTGGGGCAGGGCAAGGCGCCCAAGGAGCAGGTGCAGTTCATGGTGGTGACCATGCTGAACCTGTCCGGCACGCCGCAGGCCGACGCCGCCGACGCGCTGGCGGTGGCGCTGACCCACGCCAACCACAGCGGCGGCGCCATCGGCCAGCTGGCCAAATTGGGCTACAAGGTGCGCGGCGGGCGGCTGGTGTGAGCGGCGGCTGACTGGGCTTGGCGTCGGGGTCCGCGCCTGTTTTTGTTCGCCGGGCGCCATGGCCGATTATGTCGATGGTATTATTTGCGGCCATGCCTGCTGCCGAGGAGACCCGAATGAAGCTCTATCTACTGTTCCTGCTGATGGCGACCACCACGGTCCTGAGTCCCGGCCCCGGGGTGGTGATGACGCTGAGCAATGCCTTGCGCTTCGGGCTGCGTGGCACCCTGGGCGGCATTGTCGGCATTGCCGCCGGCGCCATGCTGGTGGCGGCGATCTCCGCCACCAGCCTCGGCATCTTGCTGGCAACGTCGGCGCTGGCGTTTACCGTGCTGAAACTGCTGGGTGCCGCCTACCTGTTCTATCTCGCCATCCGTCTGTGGCGTGCGCCGTCATTCAGCTTCACCGCGCAGCCGACCCACGACGCCAGCCTTGGCCGGCGTTTTGTCGAGGGGCTGTCGCTGCAGCTGACCAATCCCAAGGCAATCTTTTTCTTCCTGTCGGTGTTTCCGCAATTCATCGATCCGGCACAGCCCTATCCGCGGCAGTTTGCCACCCTGGTGCTGACCTACAGCACGCTGGTGGTGGTGATCCACTGCGGCTACGCGCTGTTTGCCCGCCGCGCCAAGGGCTGGCTGCAGTCGGAGCGCGGCGGCCGCCTGCTCGGCAAGCTCTCCGCCGGCAGCTTTGTGTACTTCGGGGTCTCGCTGGCCGCGGCACAGCGCTGAGCGCGCGCTTGCCGGCGATACCGGTCATCGCTTTCTTGTCCGCGCCCAAGGCCGGCCGCCCCGGCGCGTGGCACACTGCGGCCAACCTTTCTGTCTGGAGCCTGCGATGTGGAATGACTATGCCATCGCCCGCGCGCTGCACGTGCTGGCGATCGTGATGTGGGTCGGCGGGGTCGCTTTCGTCACCACGGTGTTGATTCCGGCGATCCGCCGCCGTTTCGCCCCCGAGCAGCAGTACGCGATGTTCGAGGACGTCGAGCACCGCTTCGGCGCGCAGGCGCGGCTGTGGGTGCTGCTGGCGCTGGCCAGCGGCGCGTGGATGCTGCACGCCAGCGATGGCTGGGCGCGGCTGCTGGACACCGGCTGGCTGCAGCTGATGCTGGCGGCGTGGCTGCCCTTCCTGCTGATGCTGTTCGTGCTGGAGCCCTTCTTCATCCACCGCTGGCTGAAGCGGCGCGCGCAGCGCGACCCGGCCGGCACCATGCGCCTGTTGCAGTGGCTGCACGTCGGCCTGCTGGCGCTGACGCTGAGCGCACTGCTGGCCGGCGTGGTCGGTGCCCATGGCGGCTGGCGCTTCTGACGCGGCACGCGGCGGCGCTGTGGCACAATGCCGCGCAAGCGGCGCAGCTGCGCCCCGCCATCATCCAGACCATCACCGCGGCCAACCTTCATCCGCCGGCGCTGGCCGTCATCCTGTCCTGTTAAGCGCCGCGCTGCGGCCAACCTTTTGAAAGCCCCGAAATGATCGGACGACTCACCGGCACCCTGCTCGAAAAACTGCCACCGCAAATCACCGTCGACGTGAACGGCGTCGGCTACGACGTGGACGTAACCATGACCACCTTCTACCAGCTGCCGGCGCTGGGGCAGAAGACCACGCTGTTCACCCATCTGGTGGTGCGCGAGGACGCCCACCTGCTGTACGGCTTCGGCAGCCGCGACGAGCGCGAGACCTTCCGCCAGCTGATCAAGATCACCGGCGTCGGTGCCAAGATCGCGCTGGCCATCCTGTCCGGCATGACCGCCGACGAGCTGGCCATCGCGGTGGCCAGCGAGGACATCAAGCGCCTGTCGAGCGTGCCCGGCATCGGCAAGAAAACCGCCGAGCGCCTGGTGCTGGAGCTGCGCGGCAAGCTGGCCACCGGCGGCAACCTCACCGTGCCGGGTGGCCTGCCGTTCGCCGCCACGCCGGACGAGAAGAGCGACATCATGGGCGCGCTGCTGGCGCTGGGCTACAACGAAAAAGAGGCCGCCGCCGCCACCAAGGGCTTGCCGGCGGACGTGACCGTCAGCGACGGCGTACGGCTGGCGTTGAAAAACCTGATGAAAGGCTAAGGCATGGACAAGGTACTGCTGGTCACCGCCGCCAGCCGCGGCATCGGCGCCGCCACCACGCGGCTGGCGGCGGCGATCCTGTGGCTGCTGTCCGACGCCGCCCCGTTCACCACCGGCAGTTTCATCGATGTCGCCGGCGGCCGCTGAGCGCGCCGCCGCATCGTCAACAAGGGGAAAACAATGGCCAACGTAGCGGTACTGATCGACGCGGACAACGTGTCGCCGGGCTGGATCGAGGACGTACTGGAAGAAGCCGGCAAGCTGGGCGTGCTGGCGCTGAAACGCGTGTACGGCGACTTCAGCCGTCACGACAAGGCGTGGCGCGACCTGTGCGCGCGCTTCGCCATCCACCCGATCCAGCAGTTCCCGAACACCAAGGGCAAGAACGCGTCCGACATCACGCTGGTGATCGACGCGATGGACATGCTGCACTCCGGCCGCTATCACAGCTTCTGCCTGGTCTCCAGTGACAGCGATTTCTCACGGCTGGCGACGCGGCTGCGCGAGGACGGGCTGGAGGTGTGGGGCTTCGGCGAGGAGAAGACGCCGGCCGCCTTCGTCAACGCCTGCAGCAAGTTCGTGTACGTGGAAGTGCTGGCGCTGAGCGGCGAGGCCAAGGCGGAGGAGGGCGCGGCCAGGGAGGGCGACGGCGCGCGTGGTGGCGGCAAGCCGGCGCCGGCGGCACGGGTGCTGCGGCCGCTGGACAAGAAGCTGCGCGCCCAGTTCCAGAAAGGCATCGAGAGCATGGACGACGACGAGGGCTGGGCCGACCTCGGCGGCGTCGGCAGCCTGCTCGGCCAGTGGATGCCGGACTTCGACCCGCGCAATTACGGCTTTGCCAAGCTGTCCGAGCTGGTGTTGAAATCCGGCTGGTTCGAGGTGCACAAGGCCAGCGGCGGCCGCGGCGGGGTGTCGATCCGCCTCAAACCGGGCAACGGCGGCGGCCGCAAGGCCAGCAAGTAGGGCGCTTGCCGGCGCACACCGGTGCGAATCGGAAAAAACCGCAGCGTGCTCATTGTATGGAGTAGGCGCTGCGGTTTTTGTTTGCGGCCAACGTTGGCCGCAAACGATTGCCGGTGCATCCGTGGCGGGTGCCGTGCGCAGCAGTGGTAACATCGGGCGATTGATTCCGAGTGATAGCGACATGATCCAGACCGACAACCTGACAGGCGGCGCGCCGGAGCGCCGCATCGTCACCCAGCAAAGCCTGTCGCAGCAGGAAGAGGCGCTGGAGCGCGCGCTGCGGCCCAAGCAGCTGGACGAGTACGTCGGCCAGAAAAAGGCGCGCGAGCAGCTGGAAATCTTCATCGAGGCGGCCAAAAAACGCGGCGAGGCGCTGGATCACGTGCTGCTGTTCGGCCCGCCGGGCCTCGGCAAGACCACGCTGGCGCACATCGTGGCGCGCGAGATGGGGGTGAACCTGCGCCAGACCTCCGGCCCGGTGCTGGAGCGCGCCGGCGACCTGGCGGCCTTGCTCACCAACCTCGAACCGCACGACGTGCTGTTCATCGACGAGATCCACCGTCTGAGCCCGGTGGTGGAGGAGATCCTGTATCCGGCGCTGGAGGACTACCAGATCGACATCATGATCGGCGAGGGGCCGGCGGCGCGCTCGGTGAAGATCGACCTGCCGCCGTTCACGCTGGTCGGCGCCACCACCCGTGCCGGCATGCTGACCAACCCGCTGCGCGACCGTTTCGGCATCGTCGCGCGGCTGGAGTTCTACACGCCGGAGGAGCTGCAGCGCATCGTGGTGCGCTCCGCCGGCCTGCTGAACGTGCCGCTGGCCGACGACGGCGCGTTCGAGGTCGCCCGCCGCTCGCGCGGCACGCCGCGCATCGCCAACCGCCTGCTGCGCCGCGTGCGCGACTACGCCGAGGTGCGTGCCGACGGCACGGTGACGGCGGCGGTGGCCGACGCGGCACTGGCGATGCTGGACGTCGATCCGGCCGGCCTGGACGTGATGGACCGCAAACTGCTGCAGGCCATCCTGGACAAGTTCGGTGGCGGCCCGGTGGGGCTGGACAACGTCGGTGCCGCCATCGGCGAATCGACCGACACCATCGAGGACGTGATCGAACCGTTCCTGATCCAGCAGGGCTATCTGCAGCGCACGCCGCGCGGACGGATGGCCACCGCACTGGCCTATACCCATTTCGGGCTGCCGGTCCGGGAGTAAGCGGCGGCGGTACCGGTTCACGAGCGAATACGATGCAGAAAAAGCGGATTATCCGCACCGGCTGCGTCGATGCCGGCTTGCGCGCCGGGCCGGGTGCCGGTGGCGACCGCTGGCCGGTGCTCGACGTGTAGCAGAATGTTGCGGCGACACCACAGGCGGCGGCTTTATTGCAGCGTTTCGCTGCCTTGCTGCCGGCGGCCGCGCAAGGCTGAATGCGCGGCGTACAATGCGCGCCGGATGTTTTATTTGCTCATGATTGCTCAGGGAGTATGCAGGCATGTTTTACGCCATTTTGCTGGTGACACTGGCGGTCGCCCTGGTGACCTCGATACTGGTGGTCCGTTTTTTCAACGAGGCAGTCAGGAAAATCCTGTCGCGCATCGTCGGCGATGATCTGGCCGAGGCCTGGCGCAAGTACATGAGCTTCGCCATCGTGGTGGTCGGCGTGTCCGGCGGCGTGCGCATCTGGGATCTGGAGAAGTTCGTGCCCAACGGCCGCGAATCGGCGCTGGAGCTGAACGGCGTGCGCTGGACCATCCAGATCTACCGCACCGTGATCGACACCCTGTCGCAGATCGCATGGGTGATGCTGCTGTTCTTCCTGTGCACCATGGTCGCCTACGTGATCATGCGCGCGGTGGAGGCCCGCAACAGTGAGCGCGGCGGCAAGACGCCGGAGTAAGCGCCACGCCGGGCCGTTCAGGCCATCATGCAAACAGGGCTGCCGCGGCAGCCCTGTTGTCTTGTGTGCGCTGCCTGTTGCAGCGCGCCCTGTCACAGCGCGACCATGTTGTCGCGGTGGATCAGCTCCGGCTCGATCAGGTAGCCGAGCACGCCCTCGATGTCGCGGGTGGCCTTGCGCATGATCAGCCGCGCCTCTTCCGAGCTGTAGTTGACCAGTCCGCGCGCCACCTCAACGTGCTGCTCGTCGACGCAGACCACCGCGTCGCCGCGCAGGAAGCTGCCTTCCACCGCGATGACGCCGATCGGCAGCAGGCTGGTGCCTTTTTCGCGCACCGCCAGCGCGGCGCCGGCGTCGAGCACGACCTTGCCGGACAGCTGCAGGTGATCGGCCAGCCACTGCTTGCGTGCGGCCAACCGGGTGGTCGGCGCACCCAGCTGGGTGCCGATCGCCTCGCCGTCGGCCAGCCGCGACAGCACGTTGGCCTCGCGGCCGCAGGCGATCACGGTGGCGGCGCCGCTGCGCGCGGCGCGCTTGGCGGCGATGATCTTGGTGTACATGCCGCCGGTGCCGACGCTGGAGCCGGCGCCGCCGGCCATCTCTTCCAGTTTGCTGTCGCCGGCCTCGGCCTCGTGCACGAAGACGGCGTCGGGGTGCTTGCGCGGGTCGGCGGTGTACAGGCCCTGCTGGTCGGTGAGGATCACCAGGCTGTCGGCTTCGATCAGGTTGGTCACCAGCGCGCCGAGGGTGTCGTTGTCGCCGAAGCGGATCTCGTCGGTGACCACGGTGTCGTTTTCGTTGATGATGGGCACCACGTTCAGCGCCAGCAGCGTCGACAGCGTGGTGCGGGCGTTGAGGTAGCGCAGGCGGTCGGACAGGTCTTCGTGGGTGAGCAGCACCTGCGCGGTTTTCAGGCCGTGCTCGCGGAAGGCGCTCTCGTAGGCCTGGCACAGCCCCATCTGGCCGACGGCGGCGGCGGCCTGCAGCTCGTGCACCGCCTTCGGCCGCTTGGCCCAGCCCAGGCGCTGGCAGCCTTCGGCGATGGCGCCGCTGGAAACCAGCACCACTTCCTTGCCGCGGCGTTTCAGGTCGGCGATTTCGGCGGCCCAGCGCGCCAGCGCGCTCATGTCCAGGCCTTTGCCGTCATTGGTCACCAGGCTGGAGCCTACTTTCACCACGATGCGCGTGGCGCTGTGAATCACCGATTGCATGTCGCCGAATCCCGTCAGAAGCAAAGCCGTCAGTTTACCCGATTCCGCCGCCATGCCGCAGTGCGTCACGGCCTACGGCAGCGCGGCTTCCGGCGACGATGACGGCCGGTCGCCGGCCAGCAGTTGCGTCAGCGCCGACAGCGTGGCGTTGGCCAGCTGCCGCATGTGGCTTTCCTCGATGATGTAGGGCGGCATGAAATACACCGTCTTGCCGATCGGGCGCACCAGGCAGCCCTGCTGCAGCATCAGGCTGAAGAAGGCGGGGCCGAAGTCGGCGCGCTGGCAGTCGACGTCGAACGCCCAGATCATGCCGCGCTGGCGGAAGTGACGCACCGCTGGATGGGCGGCGATCTCCGCCAGGTGGTGGCTGAACAGCGCGGCGGTGGCAAGGTTGGCCGCAATCACCTGTTCGTCCTCGAAGATATCGAGCACGGTCAGTGCCGCGCGGCAGGCCAGCGCGTTGCCGGTGTAGCTGTGCGAGTGCAAAAAGCCGCGGCTGACGTCGTCGTCGTAGAACGCGGCGTAGATGTCGTCGGTGGTCAGCACGCAGGACAGCGGCAGGTAGCCGCCGGTGATGCCTTTCGACAGACACAGGAAATCGGCGCGGATCGCCGCCTGTTCGCAGGCGAACAGCGTGCCGGTACGGCCGAAGCCGACCGCGATCTCGTCGGCGATCAGGTGCACTTGGTACCGGTCGCACAGCCGGCGTGCCTCGGCCAGATACAGCGGGTCGTACATCACCATGCCGGCGGCGCCCTGTACCAGCGGCTCGATGATGAAGGCGGCCAGCTCATGGCCGTGCTGTTGCAGCAGGGTTTCCAGCGCGCTAGCGGCGCGGCGTGCGACGTCGGCAGCCGTCTCTCCCGGCGCGGCGAGACGGGCATCGGGGCTGGGCGCGCGCAGGTTGTGCTGCAGCAGCGGCGCGTAGGTGTCGGAGAACAGCGGCACGTCGGTCACTGCCAGCGCACCGACGGTTTCGCCGTGATAGCTGTGCTCCAGGCTGAGGAAGCGGGTCTTCTGGGTCTGGCCGTGGTTGCGCCAGTAGTGGAAGCTCATCTTCAGCGCAATCTCGGTGGCGCTGGCGCCATCGGAACCATAGAAGGCGTGACCGAGTCCGGTGAGTGCGGCCAACCTTTCCGACAGTTCCACCACCGGCTGGTGGGTGAAGCCGGCGAGGATCACGTGCTCCAGGGTGTCGAGCTGCTCCTTCAGCGCCTGCTTGATGCGCGGCTGGTTGTGGCCGAACAGGTTCACCCACCACGAGCTGACGCCGTCGATGTAGCGCTTGCCGTCGAAATCCTCTAGCCAGATACCGTCGGCGCGGGCAATCGGAATGATGGGCAGGGTTTCGTGGCGCTTCATCTGGGTGCAGGGGTGCCACACCGCGGCGCGGCTGCGTGCCAGCCAGTGTTGAGCTTGCGAGTCATGCATGGTGGGGCCTCCGGAGGACAAGGCGGGCATCGTAACATGGCGCCGCACGGTACAAGAGTGACGAAAATTGTCAGTCGCTTGCCGATTTTGCGCCGCCGGCGGCGGCTGTATTGACGGTGCCGGGCGCAAAAAGCCTGCCACGACGGCCTTTATGCACTTGCCGTTGCCGTCCGGGCCCGGCCTGGCGCTGATCTTGCTCTGTTATCGCCCGGAATCGGGCGGCGTGGACCGGTTTTCGAGTATCCTCGCCGCAACTGACCGCATCATGGTTTCATCGGCGGTGGTCGTTTTTCATTTTCAAAAAACAGGAGCGCTACACATGAAACGTGTACAGCAAGGTTTTACCCTGATCGAACTGATGATCGTGGTCGCGATCATCGGCATTCTGGCCGCGATCGCAATCCCGGCCTACTCCAACTACACCAAGCGCGCGCAGGTTTCGGAAGCGTTCTCGCTGGCGGACGGCATGAAGGTGAAGGTGGCGGAAGCCCTGGGTGAAGCGGGAACTTGCACCGCTATGGTGGCAAGTGGCAAGTATGTCGACGTAGCAGTGGCGGAGGGTGCTTCGTGCACTATGACGGCAACGTTCCATGCGCCTGCCCATGCTGACCTGTCATCGGGGACGGCTAAGAAAATTCAGATTACTCCGAATTACTCCAGTACCTCGCATTCGATTCGGTGGGACTGCTTTGCCGCTAGTGGTACTGTACCGGCTGATTTGCTGCCGAAATCTTGCCAGTAAATAAAAGCGGCTTTACGCTTCACCCGGCCCTTGCTCTGCAAGGGCTTTTTGTTTCCGGATGCAGAATGACAAGAATCATCACCATGGAGCGCGCTGCGCTGGCCGTACTGTTCTTGCTGGTTACCGTTCCTTTCCTCTGCTGGATACGTTACCAGCCCTCTGGCGACTATGTCAGCGGCGTGTGGGCGGTATTGCTGGCGACGCTGCTGTTGCTGCTGCGGTCGGCAAAAAGCCGCTATCTGGAGGCGAACGGTGCCTTGCTGCTCATGTCGCTGCTGCCGCTGCTGACCATGGCCACTGCGCTGGCTTCGCCCTATCCCGGGCAGGGTCTGGCGGCCAGCATGGGCCTGCTGCTGTGCCTGGCGCTGGCCCATACCGTTTCCCGCTATCCGCCACAGTTGGTGCTGACGACGCTGGCCTGGGGGCTGTTACTGGGAGGGGTGATACAGGCGCTGGTCGGCGTGCTGCAGGTGACGCAGTGGGTGCTGCTGTTGCAGTGGCCGTGGCTTTTCTACGACAGGAGCAATCCGGCTAATCTGTTCGGTCAGATCGCGCAGCGTAACCATTTTGCCAACTACCTGACCCTGTCTCTGTTCGCCGCTTGCTATCTGTTTGCCGTCGGCAAGCTGCGCGGCTGGTTATTGCTGCCGCTGGTGCTGGTTTTCGGTTTGCTCATCAGCTGGTCTGGCTCGCGGCTGGCGATCGGTTATGCCGGCGCTGCCATGGTACTGGCTTGGCTTTTCTACTTGCGTAGCGGCCGCCAGGGGGAAACGGGGCGCTTGGCCTTGGCCCTGGCGCTGGCAACGTGTTGGCTGGTGTTCTGCCAGCTGTTCAACAAGGAGCTGGTCGCGCTGCTGTCCTGGCTCGGCCTGCCGCTGGGCAATATCGGCTCCGGTGTCGACCGCATGCTGGCCGGCGGTTTCGGCGCCCGGCGCTGGGTGGAGTGGCAGAAGGCGTGGCAGGTATTCCAGGATCACCCCTTGTTTGGTGTCGGGCTGGGTGGCTATGCGGCACAAAGCGTACGGCTGGAAGTGGCGATGGGCTTTGCCGGGCAGTGGTCGGAGAGCTGGCTGTTTACGCATAGCCATAACCTGATCCTGCAGTTGCTGGCGGAGACGGGGCTGCTTGGCACCGCGGTGGTGGTGATCGGCCTGTGCTGGGCATTCCTGCCGTTTTTCCGCAAGGAGCAGGCTACCGCCCACTCCTTGCTGGTGGTACTGCTGGCGATGGTGCTGCTGCTGCACAGCATGGTCGAGTATCCGCTGTGGTATATGAGCTTTCTCGGTCTGTTCGCGGTGCTGCTGGGGCTGTCGCCGGCGCGCCGCTACACGCTGGCGATCCGCCCTTCGATGCGCAATGTGCTGATGTGGGGCTTTTGCGCACTGCTGCTGTGGCAGTCGGTGGCGGGTTTGCAGGCTTACGGCAAGCTGGTGCGCTGGATCGTGCCGGGCCCCAATGCGCAGCTAAACGTGATGCGCGCCGAGGAAATCTGGCATATCGCACGCAACCCGCTGTGGACCTACGAGGCCGACATGGTGCTGGCCAATTACCTGATCGTGGACAAGCGCCAGCTCAAGGAGAAGCGCGCGCTGTTCGAGCGGCTGACAGCATACCGGCCTCATGCCGGCATGCTGATCAATGTCGCGATCCTGCGGGCGCTGGATGGTGATCGCGTCGCCGCCGAGCAGGCGCTGCGTTTTGCCATCGCCGCCTATCCGGCCTATACGCCGGGTTTTGCCGCCGAGCTGATGTCGCGCCGCGATCCGGAGCTGCTGCCGCTGCAGGCGATCGCCAATGCGGCATTGCAGGCCAGTCGCAACGGCGGCGCCGCTTCGGCGGCGTCCAGCGTGCTGGCTGCGTCAGGGGGCTGAGGCTCCCGATCTGACAGCCAAAGCGGCGGTGCGGTATGCTTCCGCCTTTGCCGAAACGCGGATTGATGATGTTTGCTTCTCTTGCGCGGCCAAGGTTGGCCGCATTGCTGCTGGCGGCGGTGACCGTGCTGCCCTTCCTGTCGCCATTCCACTACTTGCCGCTGCCTCAGTGGTGGGGGGAAATCACGGCCGTGGTGCTCGCTGCGCTGGCCTGCCTGTGCCTGCCGCACGGCAGCCTGCCACTGCCGCGGGTGGTGCCGTGGCTGGCGCTGCTGGCACTGCTGTGGCTGAGCCAGCCATGGCTTGTCGAGCTGTTGTTTCCCGGCCTCAATGCGGCAACGGCGCTGGCCTTTCTCGCGCTGGCGCTGCTGGCGCTGGCGGTGGCGCGCTGGCAGGCGCTGAGCGACGCCGAAACGGTGATGACGGTGCTGGCCAAGAGCTTGCTGGTCGGTGCCCTGCTGCAGTCGTTGATCGGGCTGGCGCAGCTCACCGGGCTGGCGCCGCTGCTGGGCGGCGTGCTGTTCTACGATGGTGCGCATCCGACTTCCAATATTTTCGGCCACATCGGGCAGCGCAACCAGTATGCACACTATCTGAGCTGGGGACTGGTGGCAGTCAGCTGGCTGGCGGCGGTGCGGGTGCTGTCGCGCGGCGTGGCCGTCGCGGTGCTGCTGTGGCTGGCGCTGTCGATCGCCTTTGCCGGCTCCCGCACCGTGTTGCTGTACGCGGCGGCCTTGCTGCTGTTGGCGCCGCTCTGGTACTGGCACGTGCGCGACGAGGCCAGCAAGCGTCTGATGCAGTGGCTGCTGCTGGCGGCCGGCCTGCTGCTGCTGATGCAGTTCGCGTTGCCGCTGGGTGAGTGGCTGCTGCGGCCGCTGCTGCATGGCGAGCTGGTGGCCAGCGGGGTCGAGCGGCTGGCGGCCAACCCTGATGGCATGGGCGCGCGCCGGCTGGCGGAGTGGGGCAAGGCGTGGCTGGTGTTCCGCGAGGCGCCGTGGTTCGGTGCAGGCTGGTCGCAGTACGCGTACCACAGTGTGCGGCTGCAGCTGCTGCCACAGTTTGTCGATAGCGGTGTCAACAGCGGCCTGTTCAGCAATGCCCACAATCTGGTGTTCCAGCTGCTGGCCGAGGTCGGCCTGATCGGCACCCTGGCGGTGCTGCTGGGGCTGCTCTGGGTGCTGCTGCCGTGGTGCGGCCGGCAGGCGCGGGCGGTGCATCTGCTGCCGCTGGCCATGCTGGCCATCTCGCTGTTGCACAGCATGCTGGAGTACCCGCTGTGGTATCTGTATTTCCCGGCGGTACTGGTGATGCTGCTGGCGCTGGCGCCGGTGGCGGAAGGGGGCAAGCGTCGTCCGTTCCGGCCGGTACAGTACGGCGCGCTGCTGATGCTGCTGCTGGCGGGGTATGGCAGCTATCGCTACGTCGAGATGCAGGGCCTGTACAACCCGCGCAGCGCGCAGCAACAGCAGCGGCTGCAGCAGATCATGCGCCAGGAGCCGCTGTTCGCCTTCCACGCGCTGGGGCTGCTGGACGATGTGGTGAAGCCGGGGCGCGACACCCCGCCAGTGCAGCGGCAGTGGATCGCGCTGCTGGCGCAGATGCGGCCGTATCCGGATGTGCTGCGCAAGGAGGCACAATTCCTGGCGCTGGAAGGGCGACCGCAGGAAGCCGCCTACACCATGCGGCTGGCGCTGGCCTCGTTCCCGACCTACGCGCCGTTTTTCCTGCGCGCGCTGTCGCCGGAAGAACCGGCGTGGCAGCCTCTGCGGCAACAGGTGGAGGCGGCAATGCTTAAGCCGTGAAGCGTTGCTGGCGGCAATGAAAAATCCCTGCTCATGGCAGGGATTTTTTGTGTCAGGCGGGGACGTGTGGCTCAGCCGTCGATGACCACACCGCTGTGCAGTGCGGTCTTCATCTTGCCCAACGCCTTGGCCTCGATCTGGCGGATGCGCTCGGCGGAAACGCCGAACTCGGCGGCAAGATCGTGCAGCGTGGCGCCGCTGTCGTCGGCCAGCCAGCGCGCCTCGATGATGCGGCGGCTGCGCGGGTCCAGTGTCGACAGTGCCTCCAGCAGGCCTTCGCTCTGCAGGCGGTCCACCGCGCGGCGCTCCAGCGTCACGGTCGGCTCGTTGTGGGCATCGGCCAGCCAGTCGATCGGGGCATAGGCGTCATCGTCGTTGTCGTCGGCCAGCAGCGACACGTCCTGGCCGCTCATGCGCGTTTCCATTTCGCGCACTTCTTCCGGCTTGACGCCGAGGTCTTCGGCGATGGCGCGGGCTTCGCTGTCGCTGAGTGCGGCAAAGCCCTTCTTCATGCTGCGCAGGTTGAAGAACAGCTTGCGCTGCGGCTTGGTGGTGGCAATGCGCACCAGGCGCCAGTTGCGCAGGATGAATTCATGCATCTCGGCCTTGATCCAGTGCACCGCGAACGAGAACAGGCGCACGCCGCGGTTCGGTTCGAAGCGCTTGACCGCCTTCATCAGGCCGATGTTGCCTTCCTGGATCAGGTCGGCCTGTGGCAGGCCGTAACCGGCGTAACCGCGGGCGATGGATACCACCACGCGCAGGTGAGACATCACCAGGCGTTTTGCCGCTTCCAGGTCTTCGTGTTGCTGATGACGCGTGGCAAGCTCGATCTCCTCTTCCTGGGTCAGCATCGGGATGCTGTTAACGGTCTGGATGTATTGTTCCAGGCTGCCGTTGGAAGAAAGCACGGGCAGGGCAAAAGTGGACATGTATTCGCAATCCTCCTAGATGGACCGACTTATCTTAGCACTCGGGTTATGAGAGTGCCAGACGGCAGGAGTTCCTGCCAATGGCAAATTTCAATCAGACCGATTGTCTCGCCCGATGTCAGGCCGGCTGGTTTTTACGCAGATGATGGTCTGCGGCCAACCTTGCGCCGAGCATGCTCAGCAGCATGGCGCCCAGCAGCATGGCCAGCACCTCCAGCGGCTGCAGGCTGCGCAGCTGGGCATCGATGCCGTACAGGCTGGCGAATTCGGCCAGCGCCGGATTGGCCTGGTAGGCCAGCCCGCTGCTCAGGCCCCAGCACAGCAGCGCCGACAGTCCGCCCTGCCACGCCGCGTGATAGAGGAAGGGGCGGCGGATAAAGCTGTCGGTGGCGCCGATCAGCTTCGAGACCGCGATCTCTTCCTGCCGCGCCAGGATCTGCATGCGGATGGTGTTGTGGTTGATCAGTACCATCGCCAGCGCAAATACCGCCGCCAGCAGCCAGGCAAGCTGGCCGGCGAGGGTGATCATCGCGTGCAGTTTGCGCGCCCAGGCGGCATCGAACTGCGCCAGTTCCACCATCGGCAGGCCGGACAGCTCCTTCTGCAGCAGGTCGAGCATCGCCGGCTCCAGCGGCTGCGGGGTGACGATGAAGGCGTGCGGCAGCGGATTGCTGCCGAGGCCTTCGCTGATCGCGTTCAGGCCGCTGCGCTGTTCCAGTTCTTTCAGCGCGGCATCCTTGTGCACGAAGCGGTAGGCGGCGACGCGCGGATGGTGCTTCAGGCTGCTCTCCACCGCGGCCAGGTCGGCCGGTTCGCTGGACAGCTCCATGAACAGCGTGATCTGCGGCGTGGTGTTCAGTTTGGCGGTCCACTGCTGCAGGCTGCTGACGCCGAGATACAGCGACACCGGCAACGCCAGCGCGATGGCCAGCATCAGCAGGTTGAGCAGGTTGCCGAACGGCTGGCGCAGGATCTTCAGCAGCGCGCTGCGGGCGCTCTGCGCGTGCAGGTACAGGTAGTGTTTCATGCGGCGAATTGTCCTTCACGAAGCCGGATGATGCGGCGGCCGTAGTCTTCCATCAGCGTTTCGTCGTGGGCCGAGATCAGCACCGTGACGCCGACCTGGTGGAAGGACTTGAACAGTTCCATGATGTCCAGCGCGTAGGCGCGGTCGAGGTTGGCCGACGGCTCGTCCGCCAGCAGGATGCTGGGGCGGTGCACCACGGCGCGGGCAATGCACAGCCGCTGCTGCTCGCCGCCGGACAGGCGGATCGGCATCACCTTTTCCTTGCCGGCGAGGCCGACCTTGTCCAGGGCCGCCCGCACGCGGCGCTGTGCATCGCGGCGGTCGAAACCGATGATGTCCAGCGGCAGCATCACGTTGTCGAATACCGTGCGGTCGAACAGGATCTTGTGATCCTGGAACACCACGCCGATGTGCTGGCGTACATAGGGCAGCTGGCTGGCGCGCAGCTTGCTCAGATTCTGGTTGTTGACCAGCACATTGCCGCTGGTGGCGCGCTCGATACCGGAAACCAGCTTCAGCAGCGTGCTTTTGCCGGCGCCGGAATGACCGGCGAGGAACACCATCTCGCCGCTTTCCACGGTGAAGGACAGGTTGCGCAGTGCCTCGTGTCCGCCGGGGTAGCGCTTGGTAACTTGGTCAAATCGGATCATCGGCAATCATTCCGCACTAAAGGTTGGCCGCAAGTACTGTGACTGCAAGTGGAACGGGCCGCTCAGTCGAACAGCGCGTCGACAAAGTCGCGGGTCGAGAACGGACGCAGGTCGTCGATGCCTTCGCCGACGCCGATGAAGCGCAGCGGCACCGGATGTTGCTTGGCGATGCCGGCGATGACGCCGCCCTTGGCGGTGCCATCCAGCTTGGTGAGGATCAGGCCGGTGAGGCCCAGCGCCTGATCGAAGGCCACCACCTGGTTGATCGCGTTCTGGCCGATATTGGCGTCCAGTACCAGCACCACTTCGTGCGGGGCATCCGGAATCGCCTTCTGGATCACGCGCTTCACCTTCTTGATTTCTTCCATCAGGTGCAATTGCGTCGGCAGGCGGCCGGCGGTGTCGGCAATCACGATGTCGATGCCGCGGGCCATGGCGGCCTGCATCGCGTCGTAGCAGACGGCGGCGGCATCGCCGCTTTGCTGCGCGATCACGGTGACGTTGTTGCGCTCGCCCCAGGCGATCAGCTGTTCGCGGGCGGCGGCACGGAAGGTGTCGCCGGCGGCGAGCAGCACCGACTTGCCCTGGCTCTGGAAGTACTTGGCCAGCTTGCCGATCGAGGTGGTCTTGCCGGCGCCGTTGACGCCGGCGAGCATGATCACGTATGGCTTCTTGCCGTGCATCTGCAGCGGCTGCTCCAGCGGCTGGATCAGCTCGATCAGGGCGTCCTTCAGTGCGCCTTTCAGCTCGCTGGCGTCCTTCAGTCCCTTCAGCGACACCCGCTCGCGCACGTCGCGCAGCAGGTGACTGGTGGCATCCATGCCCATGTCCGACGTCAGCAGCACCGCTTCCAGCTCTTCGTACAGATCGTCGTCGATCTTGCCGCCGCCGAACAGGCCGGCCAGCTGCTTGCCCAGCTTGTCGCGGGTTTTGGCGAGGCCGGACTTCAGCCGTTCGGTCCAGCTCGGCTTCGCGGCGGCTGGCGGAGGTGTCACTTCTGCGGCCGGTGCCGGCTCAACATTGCCATCTGGCACGGCGACGGTGTCCGCTGCAGGGGGCGACGGCGGGGTCGGAGTGGTGTCGGGAGCGGGTTTTTTCTTGAAAAAGCTGAACATGCGAAATGGTTGGGTCGAAGTAAGTGATTAGCGCCGGATTGTACCGGCAAAAGCGGAATTGGGGGCAAACCTGAGTATAAAGCGCGACAGGGCATAACAGATTGATTCACGGCAGAAGTTCTGCGGCTGGAAATGCAGTAGAATCTCGCCCTTCTTTTGCAACAGGCAGGACAGGGCATGGCGCAGCAACGCAACAGGGTGCGGATCATTGCCGGCAAGTATCGCCGGCGCCTGCTGCCTTTCCCGGATGTTGACGGCTTGCGGCCAACCCCGGACCGGGTGCGGGAAACGGTGTTCAACTGGCTGGCCGATCGCATCGAAAATGCCGACTGTCTCGACCTGTTCGCCGGTAGCGGGGCGATGGGTTTCGAGGCGGCGTCGCGTGGAGCGCGCAAGGTAGTGCTGGTCGAGAAAAGTCGTGCGGCACTGCAGTGCCTGCGCGACAGCAAAGCATTGCTGGCGGCTGTCGAGGTGCAGTTGCACTCCGGCAGCGCGGAAGACTACCTTGCGCGCAACTCGGATCGTTTCGACCTGATTTTCCTCGACCCGCCGTATGCGCTGACCCTGTTGCCGGCATTGCTGCCCAGGGTTGGCCGCATGCTGAAGGCGGGCGGATGCATATATATGGAATCGGATCGGCCGGAGCAGTTTGCCGGCTGGCGGGTGCTGAAAGAGGGCAGGGCGGGGGCAGTACGCTTTGCGCTGCTGGCACCCGGGGATGGCGAATAAACATATAACGGCATGGGCTTGCGATGGTGTGCCGGCGGTGCCAGAATTCACTAGTGAAATACCTGAGGAAATTACTATGTCTTTGATCATTACTGACGAATGCATCAACTGCGATGTCTGTGAGCCGGAGTGCCCGAACAACGCCATTTCGCAGGGTGAGGAAATCTACGAAATCAATCCCGACCTGTGTACTCAGTGTGTCGGTCACTATGACGAACCACAGTGCCAGCAAGTCTGTCCGGTAGACTGCATCCCGCTGGACGCCTCCAATCCGGAGACGCACGAGCAACTGTATCAGAAATATTTGGTAATCACCGGCAAGGCCTGAACGGCACCTAAATCATTGATTTGTCGGGCGGGCGCCACCCC
>NZ_BMYP01000033.1 GCF_014652335.1 Vogesella fluminis
TTTTGCAGGTTTGCACCCCTTCCTTCACGTCCTCGCTTCAAAACGTCAACAGCCCCTAGAGTTTGTCATCACATTAGGGGAATGCCACACAGGAACGTGTAATCACTGAGCCTCGGAGTTAAGCCCTGAGAAGGCAGCCTTGAACAGCGCCCTACGCTCCTCCATGGTGATCGTCGGACTCGGCGGCACATCCTGCTTTGGTTCGTCCGGCAAGAACCGGATGTACGGCAGAAACGTACGTTCAGACAACCGTGGTCCACTCCCTGACCTAAGCCGTCTCACCTCGCAACTCGCTGACGAGTCGCCCAACCTGGCGGCGCAGTAGCCGGAACCCGGGCTCAGAATACAGCTGGTCCAGAAGTTGCTCTGCCTGCTTGTCGCGACGGATACCGTCGATCTCGATTTCTTGGCGCCGGCCAGCCGGTAGCACGGCGATGTTGTGAATTTTCTGCTGGTATTGTCTGAAGGCGGCGCTACTCAACTGCCAAGACCATGTTTTGCCATCGAAGGAATGCCGTCATACCGGCGTAAGCCGGTATCCAGTCTGCGCGCCACCACCAGCCGCTGGGCCCCGGCTTTCGCCGGGGCGATGAATTCAAATATCAGCGGGCCGGATCAATAGAACCTGTTCAAGGTCTTTTTGCAGCTGCGGCCATGTCATCAAGACGGCAACAGGCAAAAGATCCTGGAAGGGCCGGCGCTCAGACGCCAAGACGGTCGCGCATCCCGTACCACCACGCACCCAGCGTCAGCATCGGCACCCGCAGCAGGCGGCCGCCGGGGAACGGGTAGTGCGGCAGGCTGGCGAAGGCGTCGAAGCGCTCGCTCTGGCCGCGGATCGCCTCGGACAGGATGCGGCCGGCGAGGTGGGTAAAGGTGACACCGTGGCCGCTGCAGCCCTGCGAGTAGTAGATATTGCTGTCAATGCGGCCAACCTGCGGCAGCCGAGACAGCGTCAGCGAGAAGTTGCCGGTCCAGCCGAACTCGATCTTCACGTCTTTCAGCTGCGGGAAGGTTCGCAGCATCCTGGGGCGGATCAGGCTCTCGATTTCACTTGGATCGCGTGCGCCGTATACGGTGCCGCCGCCATACAGCAGGCGGTTGTCGGCAGTCAGGCGGTAGTAGTCGAGCAGGAAATTGCAATCCTCCACGCAGTGGTCGCCCGGCAGCAACGATCTGGCCAGCCCTGGGGCCAGCCGCTCGGTGGTGATTACCTGCGTGCCGCATGGCAGGGTCTTTTCCGCCAGTTTCGGGATCAGGTCGCCGAGATAGGCGTTACCGGCCACCACCACGAAGCGGGCACTGACCTGGCCCTCTGCGGTTTTCACCACTGCCACCTCACCGTGCTGGATGCCGGTCACCGCCGACTGCTCGAAAATCTGCCCGCCCAGCGATTCGAATGCCGCCGCCTCGCCCAGAGCCAGGTTCAGCGGGTGGATGTGGCCGCCCCAGTGATCGAGCAGCGCGCCGACGTACTGGCCGGAATCAACGATGCGCGCCATGCCGGCCTTGTCCACCATCTCGATGCCGGTATGGCCGTAGCTTTCCCACAGCCGCTTCTTCGCTTCCAGCTCGTCCAGCTGCTTGCCGGTAAAGGCGGCGAACACGTTACCGTCCTTCAGGTCGCACCGGATGCCGTACTTGGCGATGCGCTCGCGGATGATCTTGCCGCCCTCGAATGCCATCGCGCCCAGCTTGTGCGCGGCGTCCTTGCCGTGGCGCGCCTCGATCACGTCCATGTCGCGGCTGTAGCTGTTGACGATCTGGCCGCCGTTGCGGCCGGAGGCGCCCCAGCCGACGCGCGCCGCTTCCAGCACGATCACCCGGAAGCCGGCCTCGGCCAGGTGCAGCGCGGTGGACAGGCCGGTATAGCCGGCACCGACGACGCAGATGTCGGCCTGCTGGCTGCCCTGCAGCGCCGGGCGCTGCGGCGACGGGTTGGCGGAGTAGGCGTAATAGGAACGGGTGTGTTCGGTGGTCTGGCTCATGGCGGAGTCCTCGATACTGCATTTTTTAAACAGGGCCGCCACGGGCGGCGCTCAATCTGGCTTCAATTATCAGATAGCGCCGCAAAAATGTCTAATATGTTAAACATTGCATCGCAAAAAAAGCCCGGTTGCCCGGGCTTGCGTGTGCTTTACAGTATGCTCTGCCGCAGCTCTTCGCGCTTTTGCGACAGGTCGACACCGGGCAGCTCGGCAATGATGTCCGGGTGGTCGAGCAGCTTTTCCACTACGAAATCGACAAACACCCGCGTGCGCGGCGCGATGTGGTCGCGGTGTGGGAAGCAGATGTAGATCGAGCGCTCCATCGACACAAAATTGGTCAGCACCACCTGCAGCTTGCCGCTACGCACATCACACAGTATCTCGTGTCCCGGCAACTGCGCCACACCCAGGCCGAGGCGCGCCAGCTCGCGCACGCCATCGACATCGTTGGCCGTGTAGGTGCCGGAGACTTCCAGCGGGATGCGCTCACCGTCACGCTCGAATTCCCACTTGTACAGCCGGCCGGAGGTCGGGAACTGGAAATTGATGCAGTCGTGCGAGGACAGGTCTTCCGGGATGTGCGGCTTGCCGTGCGCCTCCCAGTAAGCCGGCGTGGCAACCACGTATTGCGGAATGTGTGCCAGATGGCGCGCCACCATGCGGCTGTCCGGCATCATGCCGACGCGGACACCGACATCGTAGCCGTCCTCGATCAGGTCGCTGAAGTGGTCGTCCATGCCGAAAAACACGCGGATTTTCGGATAGCGGCTGCAGAATTCTTCCATCAGCGGCAGGATGAAGCGGCGACCGAAGGCATTGGGCAGGCTGATGCGCAGGTGGCCGGCCGGTTCGTCGCGGCTGGCCTTCAACTGGTTGATGGCGGAGTCCAGGTTGTTGACCGGACCGCGGCACTGCGCGTAGAAGCGGCGGCCGTCCTCGGTCAGGGTCAGCTGGCGCGTGGTGCGGTTGAACAGCCGCACCTCCAGCTCCTGTTCGAGCCTGGCAATACTCTGGCTGACCGCGGCAGGCGACACGCCCAGTTTGCGGGCGGCATCGGAAAAGCTGCCATTCTCGGCCGTGGTCATGAAGACCATTAATGCTTTCAAGGTATCCATAGCTCGACTCAATCACTGAAGCCGGTGCAGTGTCGTATTTGACAAGAAATACCCCACCAAAGAAACCGGCAATTAACAAATCATCTTAAAAGATCATAAGCGAAACAGCCATCCTGTTAAAGCTATTTCCTTAATTTCCATTAAATATGATAAATCGCCTCCCTACCAGTTTTGCGCCGGTTTTATGCGGCAAACCACGGGGCCACGGTGAGCAGGCCAATGCAGCCTACCGGCAAATCATGCCGGACTTCTCGCCGTCGTCATGGTCTGCAGCAGGAATACAACACTCATGCCGCGCTGGCCATCCCATAACCGCCCGAGCGCCAATGCAACTTGACCTACGTCAACGCTGATGCACATTCCTGCCGCCACAATCGTCCCTTTGCCCAACAGAAAGTTTGCCATGTTCCGCACCCATGCCTTTTCCCCGCTCGTGATTCGCGGCCGCAGCCTGTTGCCTATCGTGCAAGGCGGGATGGGTGTTGGCATTTCCGCCAAACAGCTGGCCGGTGCCGTGGCACGTGAGGGTGGTGTCGGCACCGTTGCCAGCGTCGACCTGCGCCACCTGCACGAAGACCTGCTGGCCGATGCGGCCAACCTTGAGGGCCAGGACGGCATCAACCGCCTCAACCGCATCGCGCTCGACCGCGAGGTCAAGGGCGCGCTGCAACGCGCCGACGGTCACGGCATGGTGGCGGTCAACATCATGAAGGCGGTGGACGACCACGCCGCGCTGGTGCGCCAGGCCTGCGAGTCCGGCGCGCACGCGGTGGTGATGGGCGCCGGACTGCCGCTGGATCTGCCGGAGCTGGCCGGCGATCACCCGGATGTGGCGCTGATCCCGATCCTGTCGGAATCACGCGGCATCGGCATCGTGCTCAAGCGCTGGATGAAGAAGGGCCGCCTGCCGGATGCGATCGTGATCGAGCATCCCAACCATGCCGGCGGCCATCTCGGCGCCGCCAGCATCGCCGGTGTCGGTGACGGCAAGTTCGACTTCGCCCGCGTGCTGGAGGAAACCTTCGAGTTGTTCAAGGGCCTGGGCCTGGAGCGCGAGCGCATTCCGCTGATCGTCGCCGGCGGCGTCAACAGCCACCAGAAGGTACAGACCTACCTGGGCGAGTACGGCGCCAGCGGCGTGCAGATCGGCACCGCCTTCGCCGTCACCAGCGACGGCGACGCGCACATCAATTTCAAGCGCACGCTGGCCGGCGCCCGGCGCGAGGACATCGTCGAGTTCATGTCAGTGGCCGGCCTGCCGGCGCGCGGCATCCTGACCCCGTTCCTGAAGAGCTACCTCAAGCGCGCGGACAAGCTGCAGGCCAACGCCAAGGCCGATCCGCAGCGCTGCACCCAGGCGCTGAACTGCCTGACGGTGTGCGGCCTGCGCGACGGCCTGTCCAAGGTCGGCCAGTTCTGCATCGACCTGAAGCTGGCGGCCGCCTTCCGCGGCGAAACCAGCAAGGGGCTGTTCTTCCGCGGCGCCGAACCGCTGCCTTTCGGCGATGCGATCAAGAGCGCGCGCGAAACCATCCACTACTTCCTCACCGGCGAGAAGCCGCTGGATCTGCGCGGCGCCTGAGCCAACATGCGGCCAACGTTGGCCGCATGCGCTAGCCGCCGTGACCGCGCGTCAACACCGCCTGCAGCCCGCCGCCGTTGCGGTTGTGCAGGCTCAGCTGCAGACCGTGCAGCGCGGCGATCCGCTCCACGATGGACAGGCCGAGGCCGCTGCCGGTCTGCTGCTGGCCCGGCGGCCGGTAGAAGCGCTCGCGCACCTTGTCCAGCAAGGCCTCCGCCACGCCCTCACCCTCGTCGCTGACGCAGATCCGCGTCGCGTCGGCCTCAAGGCTGACGGTGCCGCCGCCATAGCGGATGGCGTTGTCCAGCAGATTGCGCAGCATCAGCAGCAGCAGGGTGCGGTCGCCGTGCTGCAGCGGCCATTGCGTGTGCCCGGCCGGCGGCAGCCGCAGGGTGACGTGGTGGCTGGCGGCCAGCCCGGGCACCGCCTCGCCCAGTTCCTGCAGCAGCAGCGGCCAGTCCAGCGCCTCGTGCTGCTGCTGTTCCGCCTCCACCCGCGACAGCGCCAAGAGTTGCGCCAGCAGGTGGCTGCTGCGGTCGACGCCGCTCATCAGCTGCTGCAGCGCCCGCTCGCGCTGCAACGGGTCCTGCACCAGTTGCGCCACCTCGGCCTGCACCCGCATCGCCGCCAGCGGGCTGCGCAGCTCGTGCGCGGCGTCGGCGGTAAAGCGCCGTTCGCGTTGCAGGGTCTGCGCCATGCGCTCGATCAGGTCGTTCATCGCGTCGATCAGGGTGTGCAGCTCGCTGGGCACCTCGCGCGGCAGCGGCGTGGCATCGTCTGGCGCGCGCTGCTGCAGCTGGTCGCGGATGTGCGCCAGCGGCGCGAGGCCGCGCCCCACCGCCCACCACAGGGCCAGCAGCGCGAACGGCAGCAGCAGCAGCCACAGCAGGCCTTGCGTCAGCAGCAGCCCGCCTATCATCTCCCAGCGCTCGGACATCTCCTGCGCCACCGCCACGCTGCCGGCCTCACCGGACAGGTAGTAGACGCGCCAGTCCTCGTCGTGCTGGCGCAGGCTGGCAAAACCGGTGTAGCCGGGGCGGGCATCCAGCTGCAGGCCGTCGCTGTCGACCAGCAACAGCTGGCCGCCCCGGTTCCACGCCGCCACCGCCTGGTGGTCGCTGTCGCCGACCTGCGGCAGCTGCGGCTCGTTGCGCGCGCCCAGCGTCGGCAGCGTGCCGTACAGCTGGCGTGCAAACAGCGTCTGCTGTTCCTCGTACAGCTCGTTGACCTCGTGCCAGGCGTGGAAGGCCAGCAGCGCGCAGGCCACCAGCCACAGCGGCGTCACCACCTTGAGCAGGCTCCTGATCAGCGTGCCGCGCAGGCTATAGCTCATGCCTCGTCCCCGAGGGTGTAGCCGATGCCGCGCCGCGTCTTGATGAAGTCGCTGCCCAGCTTCTTGCGCAGGTGGTGCACGTACACCTCGATGGCGTTGCTCTCCACCTCGTGCGCCCAGTCGTACAGCTTTTCCTCGATCTGTTCGCGGCGCAGCACGCGGCCCTTGTTGCCCAGCAGCAGCTCCAGCAGCGCCAGCTCGCGCGCGCTGAGTTCCACCGCCGCGCCGTCCAGCGTCGCCCGCCGCGCCGCCGGGTCGAAGCTGACGCGGCAGTGCTGCAGCAGCGGCGTGCTGTGGCCACTGCGGCGGCGCACCAGCGCGCGCAGCCGCGCCGCCACCTCGCCCAGCGCAAACGGCTTCACCAGATAGTCGTCGGCGCCGCTGTCCAGGCCGCGGATGCGGTCGTCCACCGCGTCACGGGCGGTGAGCAACAGCACCGGTTCGCTGCGGCCGCTACGCCGCCACGCCGCCAGCACAGCCAGCCCGTCCATGCCGGGCAGGCCGAGGTCGAGCACCACCGCGTCGTAGGGCGCAGCGCCGATGCCGGCCAGCCCCTGCTTGCCGTCGCGCAGCCAGTCGCAGGCAAAGCCCAGCGCCGACAGCCCCGCCTGCAGCCCGTCGCCGATCAGTTCGTCATCTTCGATTATCAATACCCGCATGCCTGATCCTGTTGCCTGTTTACCGTTGCCGATTGCCGCGGCTCAACGCCACGTCTTGATGCCGGTAATCATCGCACGAACCAGATTCACCCGCTCGATGCGGCTCATCAGCAGCGCGGCGGCAACGTGCAGTAGCACCGCGACCTGCAACAGGGTGGCCAGCGCCTCGTGCACTTCTTCCAGCCACTCCTCGCCCCAGAACTGGTCGGTACCCATCAGGTAACCGCTGACGCCCAGAGACAGCACCAGGCCCATCAGCGCGAACATCATCAGTGCGCCCAGCGGGTTGTGCCCCACCGTTTGCGGGTGCCGGCCTTGCTTCACCGCCCCCAGGTGCGCCTTGAGACGGCTCGGGGTCGGGAAGAAGCTGGCGAAGCGGGCATGCCGGCTGCCGACAAAGCCCCACACCAGACGCAGCGCGATCAGGCCCAGCGCGATATAGCCGGCCCAGCGGTGCGGCGGATCGCCCTCTTCTAGCAACAGCAGATTGGCCAGCACACAGGCGACCAGGCTCCAGTGGAACAGGCGGACCACGATGTCCCACACTTTTTCCTGACGGGGTAAGGCAGTTGGCGTCATGGCAATACTCCTTAAGAACCTGTTCAAGGTCTCGCGAGCTAGAGCGAGACAAGGCGAAAACGGCTGAGGAAGCGGAGTTGACATCGGGTCAATGAGCATTCCGAAGGCGTTTTCAACGCGGTATCGCCGAAGCGCAGCAGACATTGAACTGGTTCTTGGTAAAAACAGTACGGGACAGGGCCACAGCCCTGCCCCGCGGACAGTCGCGGCCTCACCGCGGCTGAAACATGGCCGCCGGCGGCGAGCGCCGTGGCCGCGCGACGGATCAATCGTCGATTTCGCTCTTCACCGCCTTGCCGGACACCGGATCGAAGTAGATTTCCACTTTCTGGCCCTGCTTGTTCTTGCCGTAGATCTCATAGCAGTTGCCGGACACCTTGAATTTCTTGATCTGGTAACCCTGCGCCGTCAGCTGTTTCTGAAAGTCGGCTTCTTTCTGCCACTTGTCTTTCGGCTGGGCCGCACATTCGGCACCGGCAAAGGCGGCAGAGGAAGCAAAAGCGGCCATCAGGGCCACAGCAATCAGTTTTTTCATCGTTACGCTCCTGGTCAAAGCCTGCAACAGCGCAGGTACAGCTTCATTAAAGCAAGGCAAGCTTAAGCGCCGCTTATGCCGGGTAACTGGCCGGCACTTTTTGCGGTGCTGGCGGCGCGGCCCAGGTCGTAGGCGGCAAACAGCAGCACCGCCACCAGCCACACCACCCAGCCGCTCCACAGGTTGTGCGACAGGAAGTGCGCGCCGCGCGCCATCTGCCCCAGCCCCATCAGCAAGCCCAGCGCCAGCGCGGCGACCGCCGCCTGCCGTGCCCGCCGCGGCGCGTGCGGCCGCCAGTAGAAGAACAGCGCCAGCAGCGCGAAGCCGCCGGAGGCGTGGCCGCCGGGGAAGCACTGCCCCGGGCCGGGATTGGCCGCCACCGCGCCGAACAGCGCGAACCACTCGCCGCTGCCGCCGAAGGCCTGCAGGTCCCACGGGCAGGAGTGCGCGCTGTGCGCCTTCAGCAGCGACACCGCCAGCGTCGCCAGCCACATCACCAGCACCGCGTAGCCCAGCCGCGCATCGCGCTGCCGCACGGCGCGCAGCGCCAGCCAGCAGCTGGCGGCGATCAGCGCGTACTTCGGCAGCCGGTGGTTGAGCCACTCCAGCCATAGGCTGTGCTGCAGCGGAAAACGCCGGCCGAGCGGATCGAAGAACCACTGCGCCAGCGTGACATCGAGGCGGGTGCCCGCCTCCAGCCACCACAGCACGGCGCCGAGCAGCAGCAGCCACAGCAGCTGCCGCGCATAGAAGGCGGGGCTCAGGCCGTCAGGGCTTGCGGCCAACCTGGGCGCCGCCATCTCAGGCGCCCTGAGTCGCCGGCGCCGCGGCCGCCCGTGGCGCGCGGCAGGCGGCGAAGATGTCCAGCGCCGGCTGGTACAGCGCGGTGCGCACCGCCATCAGCCCCAGCACGCTGTGGAACAGGTTGTCGTGGCTGTAGCGTTGCTGGCTGGCCGCCTGCAGGCAGGCCTGATCCAGCCCGCTGTCCTGCTGCCACTGCGGCGAGAACCACGCCAGCATCGGCACGTGCTTCTGCGCGTCCGGCGCGATCAGGTAGGGCGTGGCGTGCAGGTAGAGGTTGTTCTCGCCCAGCGATTCGCCGTGGTCGGACAGGTAGACCATGCTGCTGGCCACCTGCGGCGCCGCCTGCAGCGTGGCGATCAGCTGCGCCAGCACCTGGTCGGTATAGAGGATGGTGTTGTCGAAGGCGTTGACGATCTGCTCGCGGCTGCATTTCTGTAATTCACCGGTTTCGCACACCGGGCCGAAGCGCCCGAACGCCGCCGGGTAGCGCTTGTAGTAGGCCGGACCGTGGCTGCCCTTCTGGTGCAGCACCAGCACGCTGTCGCCGCGCAGGTTCTGCAGCCGGGCCGCCAGGCTGTCGAGCAGGATCGCGTCGTGACACTCGCCGCCGCTGCAGAAGCGCGGATCGTTGCTGTCGTACAGCATGCTGCTGGCCACACGCTTGCACACCTCCTTGCAGCCGGAGTTGTTGTCGCGCCAGCTGACCTGCACCCCGGCGTGGGCCAGCACGTCGAGCAGGTTTTCGCGGTGGCGCGCCTCTTCGGCGTCGAAGCTGTCGCGCGGCCGCGACGAGAACATGCACGGCACTGAGATCGCGGTTTCGGTGCCGCAGGACCAGACATCGGGGAAGTTGACCAGCCCCGCCACCTTGGCCAGCTGCGGGTTGGTCGGCCGCGGGTAGCCGTTGAGCGAGAAATGGTCGGCACGGGCGGTCTCGCCGACCACCAGCACCAGCAGCCGCGGCTTGCCGCTGGCGGCCGCATCGCGCCGGGCGTCGCCGCCGATGCGCAGCAGCGGCTGCGGCGTGGCGTTGACCTTGCGCAGATAGGAACTGGTGGCCTGCAGGTAGTTGCTCGGCGTCAGCTCCAGCCGCAGCTCGCGGTGGTTGCGGAACAGCGAGGCGAAGTCCTGGTAGGCGCCCAGCGCCACCAGCAGCAGCACCGCGCCGCTGAGCAGCAGCGCCAGCGCGCGCACGCCCAGCTCCGGCAGCGCGGCGCGAAAGTGCAGCGGCGTGCGCCACAGCCACCACGACGGCAGGCCGCCCAGCAGCAGCACGGTCAGCAGCAGCCGCCACGACAGCAGGTCGCCGGCCTCGGCCACATCGGTCTGCAGCGCGTTGCGCACCATGTCGCTGTCGATCAGCACCCCGTACTGGTTCATGAAATAGCTGACCGCGGCGGTGAGCAGCAACAGCAGCGTCAGCAGCGGCTTGGTGATCTTCGGCCACAGCAGCAACAGCAGCAGCAGGGTGAAACAGGCGGTGACGAACACGAAGGCCAGCAGCAGCATGCGCACGTCCTGGCCGTCCAGCGGCGCCATGATCTGCAGCAGGTGGCGCCAGAACGGCAGGTTGAACAGGGTGACGAACAAGAGCGCCATGAGCAGCGCCAGCCATTCGGCGCGCAGCGGACGGAACAGAAGCTTCATGCGGGTTTTCTCGGCAACGGGTTTCGGAGCAGGCACGCCCGCTCATCCTGGTGCAGATGAAAACAGGCCAGGCTTAAGCCAGCCTTAGCCGCACGGCTGCCCGCGTCACCGTATCGTCATCGCCGCCACATCCGCCTGTCACATCGCTGCGCCACCATCGGCGCATCTGCCCCCGCCGGAGCACACGATGAACCAGCGCTACCGCACCATCTGGATTTCCGATGTCCACCTCGGCACCGCCGGCTGCCAGGCCGCCTTCCTGCTCGACTTCCTGCGCCACCACGACGCCGACACCCTGTATCTGGTCGGCGACATCATCGACGGCTGGCAGCTGAAGAAATCGTGGTACTGGAAGCAGGGCCACAACGACGTGGTGCAGAAGGTGCTGCGCAAGGCGCGCAAGGGCACGCGGGTGATCTACGTGCCCGGCAACCACGACGAGGCGGCGCGGCAGTACGCCGGGCTGGACTTCGGCGGCATCGCCATCCGCAGCGAGGCCGAGCACCACACCGCCGACGGCAAACGGCTGCTGGTGATCCACGGCGACGAGTTCGACGGCGTGATCCAGCACGCGAAGTGGCTGGCCTACGTCGGCGACAGCCTGTACACGCTGATCCTCGGCCTCAACCGCCACTACAACTGGCTGCGCCACAAGCTGGGGCGGCCGTACTGGTCGCTGTCGCAATACCTGAAGCACAAGGTGAAGAACGCGGTGAACTTCATCAGCGACTTCGAGCACATCCTCGCCGCCGAAGCGCGCCGCCGCGGCTACGACGGCGTGGTCTGCGGCCACATCCACAAGGCCGAGGTGAAGGACATCGACGGCATCGTGTACGGCAACTGCGGCGACTGGGTGGAAAGCCTGTCGGCGCTGGTCGAGCACCACGACGGCCGGCTTGAGATCGTGCACTGGACGCAGCAGGCCGGCGACGCCATCCCGCAGAGCATTGCGGCCAACCTTGCCGCACAAGCCCAACTCAACACAGAGGCCGAAACATGCGCATCATGATCATCAGCGACGCCTGGCTGCCACAGGTCAACGGCGTGGTCCGCAGCATCACCGAAACCGTGCGCGAGCTGCGCGGCTTCGGCCACCAGGTGGCGCTGATCACGCCGCTGGGCGGCGAGATGGACGACGGCGACGGCTTCGCCACCCGGCCCTGTCCGACCTACCCCGACATCCGCCTGTCGCTGTTCCCCTACCGCAAGGTGGCGCAAAGGTTGGCCGCATTCAGCCCGCACGCGGTGCACATCGCCACCGAAGGCCCGCTGGGCCTCGCCGCACAGCGCTGGTGCCGCCGCCACGGCCAGCCGTTCACCACCGCCTACCACACCCGTTTTCCGGAATACATCCACGCCCGCACCCGCCTGCCGCTGGCCATCAGCTACGCGTGGATGCGCCGCTTTCACAACCGCGCGCAGGCGGTGATGGCGCCGACGCCGGCCATCGTCGCCGACCTCAAGGCGCGCGGCTTTCACAACGTGGTGCTGTGGAGCCGCGGCGTCGACACCCGCCTGTTCAGCCCCGGCGAGCGCGAGCGGCTGGACACCGCACAGCCGCGCTTTCTCTACATCGGCCGCGTGGCGGTGGAAAAGAACATCGAGGCCTTCCTCAAACTGGACTTGCCGGGCTCGAAATGGGTGGTCGGCGAGGGGCCGCAGCTGGCCGAGCTGCGCGCGAAGTATCCCGATGTCTATTTCGCCGGCGTGTTCCCGCAGCACGAGCTGGCGCGCTTCTACCGCGCCGGCGACGTGTTCGTGTTCCCCAGCCTGACCGACACCTTCGGCCTGGTGCTGCTGGAGGCGATGGCCTGCGGCACGCCGGTGGCCGCCTACCCGGTGGCCGGCCCGCTGGACGTGGTCGGTGCCAGCGGCGGCGGCGTGCTGCACGCCGACCTGCGCACCGCCTGCCTGCAGGCGCTGACGCTGGACCGCGACCAGGTGCGCCGCGTGGCCGAGGGCTACTCGTGGACGGCGGCGACACGGCAGTTCGAATCCCACCTCTGCCCGCGCCCGCTGGGCGAACAGGAAGGCATGGCCTTCACCACCGGCGGCGGGCGCTGAACGCGGCGCCAAATGGGCTGCGGCCAACCTTGGGCAAGGTTGGCCGCATGGTTTGGCGTGGCGGAATCAGGCCGGCGCGTGCGTCGCCTTGTGCGCGCTGAGCTGGCTCAAGAGCACGCTGGCCACGATCAGTGCCGCGCCGCCGACCTTGCCGGCGCTCATCGCCTCGCCGGCCAGCCAGCCGATCAGCCCGCCCCACACCGGCTCCATCGCGTAGATGATGGTGGCGCGGGTGGCCGGCACGGTTTTCTGCGCCCAGTTCATCACGATCTGGATCAGCGCGGTGGCCGCGCCCAGCGCCAGCACGCTCACCAGCAGCAGCGGCTGCCACTGCGGCGGCGCCTCGCCGGCCAGCGGCGCGGTGGCCAGCGACAGCAGCGCCACCGTCGCCAGCTGCACCAGCGCCATGCGCCCGGCGTTGCAGCCGGCGGCAAAGCGGCTGAGCAGGCAGATCTCCAGCGCGATGGTGACGGTGGCGGCGATGGTCAGCCATTCGCCCAAGCCCAGCCGGATGCTGAGGCCATCGACCCCGGCCAACAGCAGCAGGCCGGCGAAGGCCAGCGCCACCCCCGCCCACGCCAGCCAGCCCGGGCGCTGGCAGAACAGCCCCCACTGCAGCAGCGGCACCAGCGGCACGTACAGGCCGGTGAGAAAGGCCGAGGTGCTACTGGCGATATGCCCCAGCCCCAGCGTCTGCAGGTTGTAGCTGAAATACAGGATCACGCCGATGAAGACGCCGCCCAGCAGCTCGGTGCGGTTGAGGCCGGCCAGCTGGCGGCGGCACAGCAGCAGCGCCAGCAAGGCGGCGACGGCGAAGCGCAGGCCGACGAAGGCGAAGGCGCCGCTCCATTGCAGCGCGGTCTGTACCGCGAGGAAGGTGCCGCCCCAGATCAGGGTGACCCCGACCAGCGACAGGTCGGGCAGCAGGGAACGCGGCGGCTGGGCCGCAGGCAGGGCGATGGTGGACATGGAGAAGGCTCGCGGGTAAGGTGGCGGTTCTATTCTGTTCCGTGCACTATACTGCACAATAATTCAATTGAGCAATATATTGCACTTATGAGCGAACACACACCCCTGCAAGTCTTCAGCCACGTCGCCCGCAATCTGCGCGAGGCACGCCAGCAGCGCGGCCTGAGCCAGGAAAAGCTGGCCGCCAGCGCCGAGGTCAGCCGCCGCATGCTGATCAACATCGAAGCCGGCGCCAGCAATGTCAGCATCGCCACGCTGGACCGCCTGGCCAGTGCGCTGGGGTTGACCTTTTCCGAGCTGGTACGCGCGCCCGGCAGCGACGCGCCGGTGCGGGTGTGGCAGGGCGACAGCGGCGACAGCCACGCCACCCTGCTGCACAGCCTGGCACTGGCCGGCTGCACGCTGGAGCTGTGGCAGTGGCAACTGGCGCCCGGCGACAGCTACCTCGCCGCGCCGGATCCGGCCGGCTGCGGCGAGATCGTCGAAGTGCACAGCGGCACGCTGCAACTGGCCTACGCCGGCAGCGAGCACACGCTGCAAGCGGGCGACACCGCCGGCTACGGCACCGAACTGGGCTACCGCTACCACAATCCGGGTAGCAACCTGTTGCGCTTCCAGCGCAGCATCGTGATGCCGGCCCCCGGCTGAGAGCCTGTTCAAGGTCTTTTTGCCGCTGCGGCCAGGCTTGCCGGCCGGCAAAAACTGTTCGTACAATAGCGGACAGGAGATGGCATTCCTCCTCTAACCGCCCTCGGGGCTGATGATGCCTGCACGTATTCCTGGACTCGCGGGAAGATGCAGGCGCACGAGACTCAGCCTGCCACGCGTCCGGGTTTGTGCCCCCAATACACAAACGACAGGACACGCATGAACACCTTCAAACGTCCCGAACAGATCGACCTCTTGCCCCATATGGGCAAATGGCTGTTGCTGGCCAGTGCCGTTGCCCTGCTCGCCGGCACCGCGTCCGCCTTTTTCCTGCTGGCACTGGACTGGGCCACCGCCACCCGCCTCGCCCATCGCTGGCTGATCTGGCTGCTGCCGCTGGCCGGTTTTGCCGTAGGCTGGCTATACCTGCGCTTTGGCCGGCAGGTCGAGGCCGGCAACAACCTGCTGATAGACGAGATTCACGACCCGAAGCAGGTGATTCCCTTGCGCATGGCGCCGCTGGTGCTCGGCGGCACCGTCGTGTCCCATCTCTTCGGCGCCTCGGTCGGCCGCGAGGGAACGGCGGTGCAGATGGGCGGCGCGCTGGCCGACCAGCTCACCCGCCTGTTCCGCCTCCGGCACGAGGATCGCCGCATCATCCTGATGGCCGGCATCAGCGCCGGCTTTGCCTCGGTGTTCGGCACGCCGCTGGCGGGCGCGATTTTCGGACTGGAAGTGCTCGCCATCGGCCGCCTGCGCTACGACGCCATCCTGCCCTGCATGGTGGCGGCCATCGTCGCCGATCAGGTCGGCCTGCAGTGGGGCGTGCACCACACCCACTACGCCGTGCCCGTGGTGCCGCCGGTCGCGCTGTGGCCGCTGCTGGCGATGGTGATCGCGGGCGCCGTTTTCGGCCTCACCGGCAAGGCCTTCGCCGACCTCACCCACGCGCTGGGCGGCTGGATGAAGCAGCGCATCGCCTACGCCCCGCTGCGCCCGCTGCTGGGCGGCGTGGCGGTGGCGAGCGCCGCCTGGTTTCTCGGCGCAGACCGCTACCTCGGCCTGGGCATCCCGGCCATCGTGGAGGCCTTCCAGCAGCCGCTGGCGCCGTACGACTTCGCGGCCAAGATGGCCTTCACCGTCGCCTCGCTCGGCAGCGGCTTCAAAGGCGGCGAAGTCACGCCGCTGTTCTACATCGGCGCCACGCTGGGCAACGCGCTGGCGCCGCTGCTGAACATGCCGCTGCCGCTGCTGGCCGGGATAGGCTTTGTCGCGGTCTTCGCCGGCGCCGCCAACACGCCGATCGCCTCGACGCTGATGGCGATGGAGCTGTTCGGTGCCGAGATCGGCGTCTACGCCGCCACCGCCTGCGTGGTGAGCTACCTGTTTTCGGGGCATACCGGCATCTACCGCTCGCAGCGTATCGGTCATGCCAAGCATCGCCATGCACCGGAAGGCATCAAACTTGGCGAACTCCCCGCCTACCGCAAGGAGCAGGCCCGGCGCGACGCGGCGGAGCGGGCCGAACACTGAGTCAGGACAGACACGGAGGTACGACACACCACCGTACCGCTACCATGCCAACCGTATTTTTCACTACTTGATCTAGATCAATCACTACAACATAATGCGTCCATACAATGCGCCAAACACAAGATATTGGAGCAAAACATGGACGCACGCCCCAGCCACCACGTCGATGCGGTCAGCAGCATCAGCGAATACCTGTCCCGCGCCGACTGGCGCGTGCAGGCCAATGCCAACCAGGGCTACAGCCTGGGCGGCATGATCCTCAACATCGCCGGCAAGCTCACCGCCGAATACTGGCTGCACGAAGTTTTCCCTGCCGAAGCCGCCACCGCGCACCGTCACGGCGATCTGCACATCCACGACCTGGACATGCTGTCCGGCTACTGCGCCGGCTGGTCGCTGCGCACCCTGCTGCAGCTGGGCTTTGCCGGCGTCGGCGGCAAGGTGGAGTCCGCCCCGCCCAGACACCTGTCCAGTGCCTGCGGCCAGATCGTCAACTTCCTCGGCACATTGCAGAACGAATGGGCGGGTGCGCAGGCATTCAGCTCTTTCGACACCTACCTCGCCCCGTTCGTGAAAAAGGATGCGCTGAGCTACGCGCAGGTGAAGCAGACGATCCAGGAGCTGATTTACAACCTCAACGTACCCAGCCGCTGGGGCACGCAGACACCGTTCACCAACCTGACCTTCGACTGGGTATGCCCGGAAGACCTGCGCGAGCAGATCCCGGTGCTCGGCGGCGAAGAAATGCCGTTCCGCTATGGCGACTGCGCCACCGAAATGGCGATGATCAACCGTGCCTACATCGAAGTGATGCTGGCCGGCGATGCCTGCGGCCGTGCCTTCACCTTCCCCATTCCAACCTACAACATCACCAAGGATTTCGACTGGTACGGCGAGAATACGGACCTGCTGTTTGCGATGACCGCCAAATACGGCCTGCCCTATTTCCAGAACTTCGTGAACTCCGACCTGGAGCCGCACATGGTGCGCAGCATGTGCTGCCGCCTGCAGCTGGACCTGCGCGAGCTGATGAAGCGCGGCAACGGCCTGTTCGGCAGCGCCGAGCAGACCGGCTCGGTAGGTGTGGTCACCCTCAACTGCGCACGTCTGGGCTACCGTTTTGCCGGCGACGAAGCCGCACTGCTGGCCGAGACCGACCGCCTGCTGGAGCTGGGCCGCGAAGTGCTGGAATTGCGCCGCAGCAAGGTGCAGCAGCACATCGATGGCGGGCTGTACCCGTACACCCGCCATTTTCTGGGCAGCCTGCGCAACCACTTCTCCACCCTGGGGGTGAACGGCATCAACGAGATGATCCGCAACTTCACCGCCGACGCGCACGACATCACCAGCGACTGGGGCCACGCCTTCGCCTGCCGCTACCTGGACCATATCCGCATGCGCATGGTCGAGTTCCAGCAGGCCACCGGCCACCTGTACAACCTGGAGGCCACCCCGGCGGAAGGCACCACCTACCGTTTCGCACGCGAGGACAACAAGCACTATCCCGGCATCCTGCAGGCCGGCACACCGCAGCAGCCGTACTACACCAACTCCAGCCAGCTGCCGGTGGGTTTTACCGACGACCCGTTCGAGGCGCTGCTGCGCCAGGACGAGCTGCAGCGCAAATACACCGGCGGCACCGTGCTGCACCTGTACATGAGCGAGGCGGTGAGCAGTGCCGACGCCTGCCGCCAGCTGGTGCGCCGCGCGCTGGAAAACTTCCGCCTGCCCTACATCACCATCACGCCGACGTTCTCGATCTGCCCGACGCACGGCTACCTGTCCGGCCGCCACGACTACTGCCCGAAGTGCGATGCCGAGCTGATCGAGAAAAAACGCCAGGCCGCCTGCTGCGATTGAGCACAGTCGGGAAAGTCGTAGCACAGCACAGCGCAACCCCGCCGCCATGCGGCCAACCCTTGAAAGGAAACACCATGCAGGACCAGCAAACCATCGAACTGAAAGACGAAGAACGCACCCGTTGCGAGGTATGGACCCGCGTGATGGGCTACCACCGTCCGGTGGCCTCGTTCAACACCGGCAAGCAGGGCGAATTCCATCAACGCCGCCATTTTGATGAACGCTGCGCCGGCTGAACACGCACGTATTGGCGGCTGGCAACCGTTCTCCGCCTGCGACTGGCCGGGCAAGCTCGTCGCCGTGGTGTTCCTTGCCGGCTGCCCGTGGCGCTGCGGCTACTGCCATAATCCGCAGCTGCTGCAGCGCCGCCATGGCGAGCGCAGTTGGCCGCAACTGCGCACACAACTGCAGCAACGCCGCGGCCTGCTGGACGGCGTGGTGTTTTCCGGCGGAGAGCCGCTGGCCGAGCCGGCACTACCGGCGCTGCTGGATGAGGTCCGCGGCATGGGCTTTGCCACCGGACTGCACACCGGCGGCAGCCATCCCGACCGGCTGCAGCGCATATTGCCGCTGCTGGATTGGGTCGGGCTGGACATCAAGACGCTGCCGGAACACTACCCGGCCATCACCACCGTAACCGGCAGCGGCGAACGTGTCGATGCCAGCCTGGACCTGCTGCTGGCGCACGGTACCGCGTTCGAATGCCGCAGCACCATTCATCCGGCACTACATGATGACGCCAGCCTGGCACTGCTGGCGGAACGCCTGTCCCGCCGCGGCGTGCGTCATTACGCCTGGCAACTGCTGCGCCCCGGCCGGCAGCTGCCGCAGCACTTTGCACCAATCATGCCGGGCTGGCCCGGCGCCGGTCTGCAGCAAGCGGTAGCGGCACACTTTGCCCGCTTCGAGCTGCGCCAGGGCTAGTGACCCTCGTTTTGCCGCGGCGCAGGCTGGAGAAGCCTTCAAATGCCAGGCGGCAGGCTCCGGATTGCCGGTACCGGCCGCTGCAGCATGCGCTGTGGCGGTCTTTTTCTTTTGGCACTGCCCGGCACCTGTCTATATTGAACGCAATACGGTTCTGTTCCGGCATATGCCGGGCAATCATCAAGGGGAGGACGGTATGCAGACAGTACGACAACTGCTGGAAAACAAGGCCATCAGGGAGCTGATCAGCGTCGGGCCGGAAATGACGGTATTCCAGGCACTGCAGGTCATGGCGGAACGCGACGTTGGCGCCATTCTGGTGATGGAGATGGGCGACGTGGTCGGCATTTTTTCCGAGCGCGACTATGCACGGCGCATCGTATTGCTGGGGCGCACCTCGGCCGGCACCAAGGTGCGCGACATCATGACCGGCAAGGTGATCTTCGTACATCCGGAGCAGAGCATCGACGAATGCATGGCGTTGATGACAGACCGGCGCATCCGCCACCTGCCGGTGATGGAGAACGACCGCATCATCGGTTTGCTGTCTATCGGCGACCTGGTGCACGCGACCATCGCCGAGCAGCAGTTCGAGATCGAGCAGCTGGTGAAATACATCCGCACCTGAAGCAGGCGGCGCCCGCCGCCTCGCAAAAAAACCGGCAAAAACGACAAAAGGTTGGCCGCAACGCTTGCGGCCAACCTTTTGTGTTTGTCGGGGCTGTTGCCGGCTCAGGGCACGATCCGGCGCGCCAGCTGCATCAGCGCCGGCGCGATCTGTTTGCGCATGGTGTCGGCGTTGAAGGCGAAGGCCGGGCCGCTGGCGTTGAGGCACACCACCGGCATGCCCGGCACCGGCGACGGCAGCGCGACACCGACCGCCATCACGTCGCGCTCGAACTCGCCGAACGATTCGCTGTAGCCGAACTGCGCGTAGTGCTCGCAGCTGGCCTGCAGCCGCGCCGCCACCGCCGGCCAGTCGCCGCCGTAGCGCTGCGCCAGCTCCGGCGCCAGCGCGGCGCGCTCGGCCGGCGACAGGATGGCATAACAGGCGCGGCCGATGGCGGTGCTGGCCAGCGGCACGCGCGAGCCGACGGTGAGCTGCACCGACACCCGTGCCTGGCTGCGGCAGGTTTCCAGATAGACGATGTCGGTGCCGTCGCGCATGCCGAGGCTGACCGAGATGGTGTTGTCGAGGGCGAATTCGCGCATCAGCGGCGAGGCGACACGGCGGATGTCGTAGCTGCCGAGCACGGTGGAGCCCAGCGCCAGCACCGCCAGCCCCAGCCGATAGTAGCCGGTGTCGTGATCCTGGGACAGGTAGCCGAGCTTGGTCAGGGTGTAGGTCAGCCGCGACACGGTGGATTTGGGCAGGTCGGTCCGTTGCGCCAGCACCTGGTTGGACAGCGCGCCCTCGCCGGGCTGGAACGCCGCCAGCACGCGCAGGCCACGGGCCAGCGCCCCGACGAACAGGCGGTCTTTTTCCTCGTCTGCAACAGGGTTTGACGACATCGGCAATCGGCTCTCTTTCTGGATGAGTGGCAAGAATAGTGCACCGCCTTATATCGACCAAGAAAAAACTTTACAGGCTGGCAGCTGGTTGGTAGTCTATTTTGCATTGTAGAACGTAATTCCGCAATGCGGAATTACTTAAGGAGAGTCCACATGGCTGCAGCATCCAATCGCGCCCCTTTCCAGTGGGATGACGCACTGTTACTGAACGATCAGCTGACCGACGAAGAACGCATGGTGCGCGACAGCGCCTACGCCTACTGCCAGGAACGCCTGCTGCCGCGGGTGCTGACGGCCAACCGCGAAGAGCGCTTCGACCGCGAGATCATGAGCGAGATGGGCGAGCTGGGCCTGCTCGGCTGCACCATCGACACCCACGGCTGCGCCGGCCTGTCGCACGTGGCCTACGGCCTGGTGGCGCGCGAAGTGGAACGCGTCGATTCCGGCTACCGCTCGGCGATGTCGGTACAGTCCAGCCTGGTGATGCACCCGATCTGGGCCTACGGCACTGACGCGCAGAAGGACAAGTACCTGCCGAAACTGGCGACCGGCGAATGGGTCGGCTGCTTCGGCCTGACCGAACCGGACGCCGGCTCCGACCCGGCCGGCATGAAGACCCGCGCCCGCAAGGTGGACGGCGGCTACGTGCTCAACGGCAGCAAGATGTGGATCACCAACAGCCCGATCGCCGACGTGTTCGTGGTGTGGGCCAAGGACGACGACGGCGAGATCCGCGGCTTCGTGCTGGAAAAGGGCATGAAGGGGCTGTCGGCGCCGAAGATCGAGGGCAAGTTCTCGCTGCGCGCCTCCATCACCGGCGAGATCGTGATGGATAACGTGGCAGTGGGTGAAGACGCGCTGCTGCCGCACGTGAAAGGTCTGAAAGGCCCGTTCGGCTGCCTGAACAAGGCGCGCTACGGCATCGCCTGGGGCGCGATGGGTGCCGCCGAGTTCTGCTGGCAAGGTGCCCGCCAGTACACGCTGGACCGCAAGCAGTTTGGCCGCCCGCTGGCCGCTACCCAGCTGGTGCAGCTGAAGCTGGCGAACATGCAGACCGAGATCAGCCTGGGCCTGCAGGCCGCGCTGCGCGTCGGCCGCCTGATGGACGAAGGCCGTGCCGCGCCGGAAATGATCAGCCTGATCAAGCGCAACAACTGCGGCAAGGCGCTGGACATCGCCCGTGTTGCCCGCGACATGCACGGCGGTAACGGCATTTCCGACGAATTCCACATCATCCGCCACGTGATGAACCTGGAAGCCGTCAACACTTATGAGGGCACGCACGACGTGCATGCCCTGATTCTGGGCCGCGCCCAGACCGGTATTCAGGCGTTTGCCTGATCGCTTGCGGACGCATCGGGCAAGGGTGTCCCGTGCGTCCGGAGTGTGATGTACCGCCGCCGGCCTCCACCAGCGGCGCGAGTTGGTTCCTGTCTGTCCTTAGGGCTCGGTGCAACCGGGCCATTTTTTTCGCGGCCAACGTTGGCCGCCAAGGAGAAGCATCATGGCTGGCGCATTGTCGGGTATCAAGGTTCTGGATCTGAGTCGTGTCCTCGCCGGGCCGTGGACCGGGCAACTGCTGGCCGATCTCGGCGCGGAAGTGATCAAGGTGGAACGCCCCGGCAGCGGTGACGATACCCGCCACTGGTCGCCGCCCAGCCTGGCGGACGGCACCGCCGCCTACTACCTCGCCGCCAACCGCGGCAAGCAGTCGCTCACCGTCGACATCACCCGGCCGGCCGGGCAGCAGATCGTGCGCCAGCTGGCCGCCGAATGTGACGTGCTGCTGGAAAACTACAAGGTCGGCGGCCTGAAGAAGTACGGCCTCGACTACGACAGCCTGCAACAGCTCAACCCGCGGCTGGTGTACTGCTCGATCACCGGCTTCGGTCAGGATGGCCCCTACGCCGAGCTGCCCGGCTACGACTACATCGTGCAGGGCATGTCCGGCCTGATGAGCATCACCGGCCCCGCCGACGGCGAGCCGCACAAGGTCGGCGTCGCGGTCACCGACCTGTTCACCGGCCTGTACGCCGCCAATGCGGTGCAGGCGGCGCTGCTCGCGCGCCAGCGCACCGGCGTCGGCCAGTACATCGACATGGCGCTGTTCGATTGCGCGCTGGCGATGCTGGCCAACGTCAACATGAACTGGCTGGTCGGTGGCGAAGTGCCGCCGCGGCTGGGCAATGCCCACCCCAATATCGTGCCCTACCAGGTGTTCAAAACCGCCGGCGATGGCCACTTCATCCTCGCCTGCGGCAACGACAAGCAGTTCCGTGCGGTGTGCGAAGTGCTGCAACTGCTGCAGCTGGCCGACGACGAGCGCTTCGCCAGCAACCCGAAACGGGTGCAACACCGTGCCACGCTGGTGCCGCTGCTGGCTGAGGCGTTCATGGCACGCGATCGCGACGAATGGCTGAAACTGCTCGACGCCGCCGGCGTGCCGTGCGGCCCGATCAATACCGTCGCCGAGGCATTTGCCGACCCGCAAATTTGCCATCGCGGCATGCAATTGCAGCTGACCGACAGCAAAGGGCAGAACGTGCCCCAGGTCGCCTGCCCGATCAAGATGTCGGCCACCCCGCCGCAGTACCTGGCGCCGCCGCCGGCGCTGGGCGAACACACCGATGCGCTGCTGCAGCATCTGGGCTACGACGCGGTGGCAATTACACAACTGCGTGCCGCCGGAACCGTTTAAACGCTTGTTTGATTTTGACGCACAGCCACATTAGTTGGCATCATTGCGCTTATTGTCCCCTGCCAGCGCAAAGGAGAAGCGGTGGAACGCGAATACATGGAATACGACGTGGTGGTAGTCGGCGGCGGGCCTTCCGGCCTGTCTGCCGCCATCCGTCTCAAGCAGCTGGCTGCCGAAAAAGGCCAGGAAATCAGTGTCTGTCTGCTGGAAAAAGGCTCCGAAATCGGCGCCCACATCCTGTCCGGCGCCGTGCTGGAACCGCGCACGCTGAACGAGCTGATCCCGGACTGGCAGGCAAAGGGTGCGCCGCTCAACACCCCGGCCAAGCAGGACAGCTTCCTGCTGCTGACCGAAACCGAGTCGATCAAGCTGCCGACCCCGCCGCAGATGAACAACCACGGCAACTACATCATCAGCCTGGGCAACTTCTGTCGCTGGCTGGGGCAGCAGGCGGAAGAGCTGGGCGTGGAGATCTACCCGGGCTTTGCCGCCGCCGAAGTGCTGTACCACGCCGACGGTTCGGTGAAGGGCGTCGCCACCGGCAACGTCGGCACCGGCAAGAACGGTGACGAGGAAGGCGAACCGGGCATCGAGCTGTGGGCGAAGCAGACCATCTTCGCCGAAGGCTGTCGCGGCTCGCTGACCAAGGGCCTGTTCGAGCGCTTCCAGTTGCGCGAGGGTGCCGATCCGCAAACCTACGGCATCGGCATCAAGGAGCTGTGGGAAGTGAAGCCGGAGCTGCATGAAGAAGGCAAGATCACCCACACCGCCGGCTGGCCGATGGACAACAAGACCTATGGCGGCTCCTTCCTCTACCACCTGGAAAACAACCAGGTGGTGGTCGGCTTCGTGGTCGGCCTCGATTACCAGAACCCCTACCTGTCGCCGTACGAGGAATTCCAGCGCTTCAAGACCCACCCGGCGATCAAGGGCGTGTTCGAAGGCGGCCGCCGCCTGTCCTACGGCGCGCGCGCGATTTCCGAAGGCGGCCTGCAGAGCATCCCGAAACTGACCTTCGCCGGCGGCGTGCTGGTCGGCGATACCGCCGGCTTCCTCAACGTGCCGAAGATCAAGGGCACCCACACCGCGATGAAGTCCGGCATGCTGGCGGCGGAAGCGGTGTTCGCGCTGTTTGCGGCCAACCCCGAGGCCCAGGGTGCGGAGGCGGTCGGCTACACCGCCGCTTTCAAGCAGAGCTGGCTGCACGATGAGCTGCACAGCGTGCGCAACATCCGCCCGGCGTTCCGCTGGGGGCTGTGGCCGGCGATGATCTACTCGGCGATCGACACCTACCTGTTCCGCGGCAAGGCGCCGTGGACGCTGCGCCACAAGCACGCCGACCACGAGTGCCTGAAACCCAAGGACGAGTGCACGCCGATTGCCTATCCGAAGCCGGACGGGGTGCTGACCTTCGACCGCCTGTCGTCGGTGTTCATCTCCAACACCAACCACAGCGAAGAGCAGCCACCGCACCTGAAGCTGAAGGACGCAAGCGTGCCGATCCGCATCAACCTGGAAAAGTACGACGCGCCGGAACAGCGCTACTGCCCGGCCGGGGTGTACGAGATCGTCGGTCGCGAAGAGGGCGAGCCGCGGCTGCAGATCAACGCGCAGAACTGCGTGCACTGCAAGACCTGCGACATCAAGGACCCGACCCAGAACATCAACTGGGTGACGCCGGAAGGCGGCGGCGGGCCGAACTACCCGAACATGTAAGCCGCCACCACGGATAACGCCGTCAGCACCTTGCTGGCGGCGTTTTTCATTGCGGCCAACCTTGGCCACATGCGGTGAACTCAGCCACCGCTGCGCTTCACCGTCCAGCCCTGCTTCTGCAGCTCGGCCATCAGCAGCGCCACGTGCTCACCCTGGATCTCGATCTGGCCGTCCTTGACCGTGCCGCCGGTGCTGCAGCGTGCCTTCAGCTGTTTGCCCAGCGCCAACAATTCGCTGCCGGCCAGTGGCACGCCGCTGACCACCGTCACCCCCTTGCCCTTGCGGCCCTTGGTCTCGTGGCGCACGCGCACGATGCCATCGCCGGCCGGCGCGGCGGCCGCCTGGCAGACGCAGGCATCCAGCGGCGCGCGGCAGGCGGGGCACATGCGGCCGTGCTCGGTGGAGTACACCAGTCCGCCGCCGGCATGCTTCTTCATATTGCGTCCTTGTCCTGTTTGCGAAAAAACTGCATCGACAAACCTTGCGATGCAGGAATGACGCATTGTATTGCGCGATTGCGCGTGGCTCAAATGGCGACGCCGCTTGACAGCCGCCGCCGCGCGGGCGCATCATCGTCCGCTATGGCTACTGTTATCCGTTTCGTGTCCCACGCTTATTATTATGGTTACCGCACTTCTTTGGCGGCACCAGGACGCGTCACGGGCTGAATAAGCCTTACCCCCGAATCCCTGATCAATGCCGCCGCACTCTGGCGGCATTGGTGTTTCTGGGCTGTTCCAATGTTTCCGGTTTGCGGCACCCAACGGAGTCCGAACATGGAAAATCATCGTTCCTGGCAGCTGCCAGCGGCAAAACACGGCATCAGCAGCGTGCTGTGCATCGTCAGCGACGTCGAGCACGGCTCGCATCTTCCCGGCAACCCGGTCGCCCGCCTGCAAGCCCTGCTTGCCGGGCAGCAGACCCCGGCAGTGCTGGAGTCGCTGTTCCCCGAGGTGCGCAGCCTGGCCTACCTGTCGGCCGGAGGCCGCTCGCCGCAACGCGCCGACTGGCTGGCCGCGCGGGTGCTTGTGTTCGCGCTGCAGCATCTGGAACTGGCCAGCCACGAACTGGCGCTGATGGACGCGGTAAACCTGCGTTTGCAGCAGCTATCGCGTAAACTGGCAGTGGATTGCCCGCCTGTGCGCTCGTTCGCGCTGTTTTGCGGCGCGCGGCCGTGGCGCACCCACGGCCATGGCAGCCAGTTGCTGCAGGTGGCGGCGTCACCGGTGGCGCAGTCACTGCTACTGCGCCGCCAGCAGGCCGCGCATCTGGCGCACCTGCAACAGGCGCTGGCGCGGCTGGCGTGATGCCGGCGCGTGCAGGCAGCATGGCTACCAAAGCCTGGCGTGACGGTGCCGCCGCGCGTAACGGTTTTGTTAGCCATGCTCGAACGGGAGAAGAGATGGACGACGGTTATCTGCAACGCGTACCCCGCGCCGACGACACACTGAAAACCCTGACCCTGGTGGTGTATGCGCTGCAGGCACTGAGCCTGTTTGTCGGCATCACCGCCATCGTCGGCATCATCATCAACTACATCAAGCGCGATGAGGCCGCCGGCACCGAGTGGCAAAGCCACTTTGCCTGGCAGATCCGCACCTTCTGGTGGGCGGTGATCGGCTTCGCCGTTTCCTGGCCGCTGATCCTGCTGCTGGGGCTGGGCTTCGTCACCGGTTTTGCGGTGTGGGTGTGGTACGTGTACCGCATCGTGCGCGGTTTTCTGGCGTTTAACGACCGCCGCCCGCTGCCGCAGTGAATGCTTGCTGCGCATTGGCCACAGCTTTGGCACAATGCGCGGCTGATTTTTGAATGAACGCGATGAATCCCGAACATCTGCAACTGCTCGTCACCCGCGTGATGCCCTACGGCAAGTACAAGGGCCGCGTGATCGCGGACCTGCCCGGGCATTACCTGAACTGGTTCGCCCGCGAGGGCTTTCCGCCGGGCGAGATCGGCCGCCTGCTGGCGCTGATGCAGGAGCTGGATCACAACGGGCTGTCATCGCTGCTCGACCCACTACGAAAGCGATAATACATGGCCATCCAATGGTTCCCCGGACACATGAACAAAGCCAAGAAAGAGCTGCAAGAGCGTCTTGGCGAAATCGATGTGGTCATTGAAATGCTGGACGCGCGCCTGCCGGCCTCCAGCGCCAACCCGATGATCGCGCAGCTGGCGAAACGCAAGCCGTCGATCAAGGCACTCAACAAGCAGGACCTGGCCGATCCGGCCGTCACCCGGCAGTGGCTGGACTGGTACCGCAAGCCGGGCACCATCGCCATCGGCCTCGACGCCTCGGAAAAGTCGCCGGCGCAAAAGCTGATCGAAGCCTGCATGGACGTGGCGCCCAACCGCGGCACCATCGACAAGCCGCTGCGGGTGGTGATCTGCGGCATTCCCAACGTCGGCAAGTCGACGCTGATCAACAGCATCACCGGCCGCCGCATCGCCAAGACCGGCAACGAGCCGGGCATCACCAAGGGCCAGCAGCGCATCATGCTGTGCGACGAGATCGAGCTGTTCGACACCCCGGGCATGCTGTGGCCGAAGATCGTGGTGCCGCAGGGCGGCTACAACCTCGCCGCCAGCGGCGCGGTGGGCCGTAACGCGATGGACGAGGAAGAAGTGGCGCTGGAGCTGCTGGCCTACCTGATGCGCTACTACGGCAAGGAGCTGGACGCGCGCTATAACATCGGCGACATCGCCGGCCTGCAGGACTGGCAGGTGATGGAGCAGATCGGCAAGAAGCGCGGCGCCATCCTGCCCGGCGGCCGCATCAACATCCAGAAAACCGCCGAACTCATCCTCACCGACTTCCGCAGCGGCGCCACCGGGCGCCTGACGCTGGAGCGGCCGGACGAATGGCGCGCGTGGGAAAAGGCGGCCAAGGAAGCCGCGGTCCTGCGTGCCGCGGAGAAGGAAGCCGCGCGCCTGGAGCGCGAGGCGCGTGTCGCCAAGGCCGCCAAGCGCCGCTGAAACATTGCGGCCAACGTTGGCCGCAAGCAAACAAAAAGCCCGCGGCACGTGCAGCGGGCTTTTTTGCGTAAAGGCCGGTTCAGCCCAGGCGCTCGCCCGGCTCCTCGAACCACGCCATCACGATCGCCTGTGCCGCCACCTGGTCCAGCACCGGCTTCTGCTTGCGGCCGCGCACGCCGGCTTCCTCCAGCAGGCTCTCGGCGATCACCGAGGTCAGCCGCTCGTCCACCAGCCACACCGGCAGCCGGTAGCGGCCGTGCAGGCGCTGCGCGAACTTGCGGCACAGCGCGGTCAGCGTGTGGGCGTTGCCGTCCATGTGCGTCGGCAGGCCGACGACGAAGCCGGTCGGCTGCCATTCCTCGATCAGCTTGCCGATGGCGGCAAAGCGCACCTCGTTGCTGTCGCTGCTGATGGTGGCCAGCGGCGTGGCGATGCCCAGTTCCGGCTCGCCCAGCGCCACGCCGATGCGCTGCTCGCCGAAGTCGAAGCCCAGCAGCGTGCCCTTATGCATGACCGGCGTCCGTGCACAGCAGCGACGGGTCGAAGCCCAGCAGCTTGATGGCACTGTCGAAGCGTACCTCGCTTGGGGTATCGAAGATCACCCAGTCGGCGGCGGCGACGGTCAGCCACTGGTTGGCGGCGATTTCCTCTTCCAGCTGGCCTTTTTCCCAGCCGGCATAGCCGAGGCTGACCAGCAGCCTGGCCGGGCCCTGCGCCTCCGATACCGCCTGCAGGATGTCCTTGGAGGTGGTCAGCGCCATGTCGTCGGTGATGGTCAGCGTCGATTGCCAGTTGCCGATTGGCGTGTGCAGCACGAAGCCGCGATCCGGCTGCACCGGACCGCCGAAGTGCACCGGCACGGTATTGGCCTCGTCGTTGGCCAGCGACAGGTCGATCTGCTCCAGCAGCTGCGCCAGCACGATGCCGGACGGCTTGTTGATGATGATGCCCATCGCCCCCTGTTCGCCGTGCTCGCAGATGTAGACGATGCTTTTGGCAAACAGCGGGTCGGTCATGCCCGGCATGGCGATCAGGAAATGATGTGCAAAGGTCAGCGTATTCATGCCTGCATTATGGCAACCATTGTCATGGCCGGCAAAGGACATCGCGCAAAAGCGCAACCGCGGCCGCGCGGCACGGCGGCCGGCCGACAAAGGTTGGCCGCAGCGGCGCGGTTGCTTGCTAAAATGGCAGACTGATTTCTCCTGAGCCGGATCCCCCTTGCGCCTCACTCACATCAAACTGGCGGGCTTCAAGTCCTTCGTCGACCCCACCAGCATCGCCGTGCCCGGCCAGCTGGTGGCGGTGATCGGCCCCAACGGCTGCGGCAAGTCCAACGTCATCGACGCGGTGCGCTGGGTGCTGGGCGAGTCGTCGGCCAAGCAGCTGCGCGGCGAATCGATGCAGGACGTGATCTTCAACGGCTCCGGCACCCGCAAGCCGGTGTCGCGCGCCTCGGTGGAGCTGGCGTTCGACAACGGCGACGGCCAGCTCACCGGGCCGTGGGGGCAGTACGCCGAGGTGGCGATCAAGCGCGTGCTGACGCGGCAGGGCGAATCCAGCTACTACATCAACAACCAGCAGGTGCGCCGTCGCGACATCACCGACCTGTTCCTCGGCACCGGCGTCGGCGCGCGCGGCTACGCGGTGATCGAGCAGGGCATGATCTCGCGCATCATCGAGGCCCGCCCGGAAGAGCTGCGCGCCTACCTGGAAGAGGCCGCCGGCGTGTCGCGCTACAAGGAGCGCCGCCGCGAGACCGAAAACCGCCTCGCCGACACCCGCGACAACCTGACCCGCATCGACGACCTCAAGCTGGAATTGACGCGCCAGGTCGAGCGCCTCACCGAGCAGGCCGAGGTCGCGGCCAACTACCAGGACATGCGCGGCGCACTGACCTTCAAGCAGAACCTGCTGGCGCTGGCGCGGCGCGAGGAAGCGGCGCGGCAGGAAGCCGCCACGCGCGGCGAACTGGCCCGCATCGAAACCGAAGAAACCGCGCTGGAAGCGGCGCACACCCATCTCGAAACCGGACTGGAGACGGTGCGCGAGGCGCACTACGCCGCCAGCGACGCGGTGCACGAGGCGCAGCAGGCGCTGTTCGAGGCCAACGCCACGCTGGCGCGGCTGGAAGAACAGCAGCGCCACCGCCTGCAAAGCCGCGAGCGGCTGGAGCGCGATCTGGCCGGCGCCCGCAACGAACGCCAGCAGCTGGCGGAGCAGAAAGCCCAGGTCGAGTACGAGCTGGACGACTGGCTGCCGCGCCGCGAAGAGGCGCAGCTGCGCATGGAAGAAGCGCAGATGGGGCTGGAAGACGGCGCCGACGGCCTGCCCGGCGCCGAGGCCGCGTTTCGCGTTGCCGACCAGCGCCTGGCGCAGATGACGGCACAGATCGCCAACCTCACCCGCGAGCGTGACCTCGCGCGGCAGCAGGGCGAGCACCTGCGCCGCAGCATCGAGCAGCTGGCCGCGCGCGAAGACGCGCTGCGCCGCGAGCTGCACGATCTCAACCTGCCCGACAGCGGCGTGCTGGAGGCGGCGCAGGCCGAGGTCGCGCGCGCGCAGGCGGCGCTGGACGCGGTGCGCGCCCGGTTGGCCGCCGACGAGGCCAAGCAGGCGGATCTCGCCAGCGAGCGCGAACAGCTGGACAAGACGCTGCACGAATTCAATAGCGACGCCGCCCGCGCCGAGGCCGAAGTCGCCGCGCTGGACGCGGTGCTGGCGCGCGAAGCCGCCGGCGAGCAGCTGGCCGGCTGGCTGGCGGCGCAGCAGCTGGACGGTGCGCCGGCGCTGTGGCAGAGCCTGCAGGTGGACGAACAGTGGCGCAGCGCGGTGGAAGTGGTGCTCGGCGACAGCCTCGCCGCCCGTGCCGCCGCCCGTGCCGCCGCCTTGCCCGGCACTCTGCCGCCGGCGCCGCTGGCGCTGATCGACTGCGCGCTATCGCCGGCCGTTGCGGCCAACCCTGGCCGCCAGCCGCTGCTGGATGTCGTCAGCGCCGGCGCGCCGTTTGCCGCCGCGCTGGCCGACTGGCTGGCCGGCGTCTACTGCGCCGACACGCTGGACGCCGCCATCGCCCGCCGTGGCGAGCTGGCCGCCGGCGAATGCTGGATCACCCCCGACGGCCACCGCGTCAGTGCGGTCAGCGTGCGCTTCAACGCCGCGCACGCCGGCGACGGCATGATGGCGCGCAAGGCGGCGCGCGACGCGGCGGCGGCAAGGTTGGCCGCGGTGCAGCCGCAGATCGACAGCGTCCAGCGCCGTCGCGACAGCGTGGCGTCGATGCTGGGCATGCTGGCCGAGGCGGTGCGCGCGCAGAAGGGCGCGCTGACGCGGCTGGAGGCGGAGCTGAACGCGGCGACGCTGGAGCACGTGAAGCTGGATCAGGCGGCGCGGCAGGGCGCGGCGCGTCTGGCCGCCATCCACGCCGAACAGCAGCGCCTGCGCGACGAGCGCGACACGGCGCAGGAAACCATTGTTGAAGCCGAACTGCTGGCCGAAGAAAACGTGATGCAGCTGGAAGAGCTGGCCGAACAGCTGGAAGACGCGCGTCTGGCGCGCCTGAACGCCGAAACCGGGCTGGAGCTGGCGCGCAACAAGACCCGCGACGCCGAGCGCATGCTGCACGAGATCAAGCTGGCGCAGCACACCGCCGAGCAGAAGGTGGCCGAGCTGGCGCGCCGCGCGCGCGAACTGGAAGACCGCGATCTGCAGCTGGCCGAGCGCCTGGAAACGCTGGCCATGGAGGCGGAAACGGTGGAGGAGGCGGCGCCGGACGAGGTGCTGCAGGAGGCGCTGGCGTTGCGCGAAACGCGCGAACAAACGTTGGCCGCAACGCGCGACCAGCTCAGCGCGTTGACCGAGACCCTGCGCCAGCACACGCAAAAGCAGCAGGAAATCAGCGCCGCGCTGCCGGCATTGCGCGAGGCGCGCTCGGACTGGCTGCTGAAGCACCAGGAAGCGCGGCTGAACGTCGAGCGTTTCGACGAGGAACTGAAAACCGCCGAGGCGGACGAGGCGGCGCTGCTGCCGCATCTGAACGACAACGTGAAGCCGGGCGCGCTGGCGGCGGAGATCGCGCGTCTGGCGCGCGCCATCGAGGGCCTCGGCGCGGTGAACCTCGCCGCGCTGCAGGAGCTGGAAGAGGCGCAGAAGCGCGGCGAGTATCTGGCCGGCCAGACCGACGACCTGCTGCAGGCGATGGCGACGCTGGAAGAGGCGATCGCCCGCATCGACGGCGAAACCCGCGACATGCTGCAGAGCACCTACGACGCGGTCAACGCCAAGATGAGCGAGTTCTTCCCGACGCTGTTCGGCGGCGGCCGCGCCGAGCTGGTGCTGACCGGCGACGACCTGCTGTCGGCCGGTATCCAGATCATCGCGCAGCCGCCGGGCAAGAAGAACAGCACCATCCACCTGTTGTCCGGTGGCGAGAAGGCGCTGACCGCGATGAGCCTGGTGTTCTCGCTGTTCAGCCTAAACCCGGCGCCGTTCTGCCTGCTGGACGAGGTCGATGCGCCGCTGGATGACGCCAATACCAGCCGCTTCTGCGACCTGGTGAAGCAGATGGCCGCGCACACGCAGTTCCTGTACATCAGCCACAACCGCCTGACCATGGAGATGGCCGAGCAGCTGGTCGGCGTGACCATGCAGGAGCAGGGTTGCAGCCGCATCGTGGCGGTGGACATCGTCGAAGCGCTGAAAATGCGCGAAACGGCCTGAGCGATGCGCGCGGCGCTGCTGCTGTCGCTGGCCCTGCACGCGCTGCTGCTGGCCGCGTTCGCCTGGCAGTTCCGCCCGCTGCCGGCGCGGACGCCGCCCTTGCAGCTGCTGTTGCAGCCCGCCGCGGAGGTGATGGCGCCGCGCGGCGGCGACCGCGCCGTGGCGCCGGCCGCGCCTCGTCAGCCCGCCGTGACACCCGCTCCGGCCGTGCGCCGCGCCGCGCCGCCGCCATCCACGCCATCGCCGTCCACTCTATCGCCACTAGCGGCAGCCACACCACCCGCGACGGCTCCGGCAACCGGCACGGCCGCCGCGGCTAGCGCTACCGCGCCAGCCGGCAGCAACGGCAGCAACGCTGCGGCCAACCTTGCCCCCGCCGCCGGTGCGGCCTCGCCGCCGGCCGTTGCCAACGGCAATACTGCCACCGGCGGCGAAAAGACGGGCGAAAGCCGTGCGGTGCGGGTACGCTTTGCGCCGAAGCCGCCCTATCCGGCGCTGTCGCGCGAACTGGGCGAGGAAGGCGTGGTGTTGCTGCGCATCGCGGTCGGCGCCGGCGGACAGTGCGAGCAGGTGCAGCTACTGCGCTCCAGCGGCTTCGTCCGCCTCGACCGCGCCGCGCGCGACAGCGTGCGCAGCTGGCGCTTCGACGCCGCGTGGCAGGGCGGGCAGCCGGTGGCGGCCAGCATCGACATCCCGGTGCGCTTCCGCCTAGACGAGTCGTAGCCGGCGGTGGTTTTTTTGTGAAAATGATGCTTTCGGCAGGAAATATCGAAAAATTGCGCGCTATTTCGACAGGGAATGACCGATGACGCGAGGGCGGCCACCGTTTGCGTTGCGACGTTTGTTATAATACTGTCCTGAATAATGGCCACAGCAGTGGATAAGGCTCGATGAGCGACATACAAATAGGCTTGCTGATGCTGGGGGGGATCGTCATCGCCCTGGTGTTCGCCTTCAATACATACCAGGAATGGCGCTTTCGCAAGCGGACCCGCCAGGCCTTTTCACGTCATCACGCCGATGTGCTGCTGGACGTGCCCAGGAATCATGTCCGCGACGGCAAGCAGGAGCGGCTGGAGCCGGTGTTGCTGCAGGATGAGGACGATACCCCCGCCTACCTGAACGACACTCCGCCGCTGCACGCCTTTACGCCGCCGCCCGCCGCCAGCGAGCCGCCGCCGGAAGAGGACGACGAAGAGGTGACGATGGACGCCGCCGACCACCAGGCGCTGGTGGTGGCGCTGCTGGATCCGTCGCTGGATTTCATCGCCGAGGTGGTGTTCAGCCGGCCGCTGACGCTGTCGTCGCTGCCGCGCTTCAATGTCGCCAAGCGGGTGCAGGCCATCCTGCGCAGCGAGCGCGGACTGTGGACGCCGGCCGAACTGCTGCCGGGCACCCGTTACAAGCAGGTCAACTTCGGCCTGCAGCTGGTCGACCGCAGCGGCGCGGTCACCGAGCAGGAGCTGGCCAGCTTCTGCCAGCAGATCAACCACTACGCCGAGCAGTTCGATGCCCAGGTCAGCTTCCCGCAACGGCAGCAGAAGCTGGTCGCCGCGCGCGAACTGGACCGCTTCTGCGCCGACGTCGACGTGCTGATCGGCATCAATATCGTGCCGACGGCGCCGATCCCTGGCGCGCGCCTGCGCAGCGTGGCCGAAGCCGCCGGGCTGCAGCTGGAGCCGGACGGCCAGTTCCACTACCTGGCCGACTCCGGCAACTCGCTGTACTCGCTGGCCTCGGCCGACCAGACGCCGTTCACGCTGCACAACCTGCTCGACAAGTCCTTCCCGGCGCTGACGCTGCTGTTCGACGTGCCGCGCGTGGCCGGCGGTGCCGCGGTGTTCGACCGCGCCATTGCCTTCGCGCTGCAGCTGACGCAGGAATTCGATGCGCGCCTGGTCGACGACAACCGCCGTGAACTGAGCGAAGCCGGACTGCTGAAGATCCGCGAACAGCTGGTGCGCATCTACGGCAATATGGACGACCGCGGCATCGCGCCGGGCAGTGTCGCCGCCTTGCGCCTATTTGCCTGATTCCTGCCGTTTCATTGTTTCCGCACGCCGGCCCTTGCCGGCGTGCTGCATTTCCGGGGCCGCAACATGACCGAAGCCACTTCCGAACAGCGCCAGCGCGCGCAAGCCTTGGCCGCGCTGCTGGAGCGCTACAACCACGAGTACTACGTGCTGGACGCGCCGACGGTGCCGGATGCCGAGTACGACCGCCTGTTCCGCGAGCTGCAGCAGCTGGAGGCCGACTGTCCGGCGCTGGCCGGTGACGCCTCGCCCACCCGTCGCGTCGGTGGCGCGCCGCTGCCGGCCTTCGACAGCGTTATCCACACGGTACCGATGCTGTCGCTGTCCAACGCCTTTTCCGACCTGCAGCAGGATGATTTTGGCCTGCGCCATGCCGAGCTGATCGCCTTCGACGAACGGGTCAGCAAGGACCTGGCTGCGGCCAACGTCGAGTACGCCACCGAACCCAAGTTCGACGGCCTCGCCGTCAGCCTGCTGTACCGCGACGGCGTGCTGGTGCAGGCCGCCACCCGTGGCGACGGCAGCAGTGGCGAGAATGTCACTGCCAATATCCGCACCGTGCGCTCGGTGCCGCTGCAGCTGGCTGCGGCCAACGTGCCGGCGCTGCTGGAGGTGCGCGGCGAGGTGCTGATGCTCAAGCGCGACTTCGAGCGCCTGAACGACGCGCAGCGCGAGCGCGGCGACAAGACTTTCGCCAACCCGCGCAATGCCGCCGCCGGCAGCCTGCGGCAGCTGGACTCCAAAATCACCGCGCAGCGCCGGCTGTCGTTCTTCGCCTATGCCATCGCGCAGGTGGAGGGCGCCGACTGGCCGGCCAGCCACGCCGGCGAAATGGACTGGCTGGCCGAACTCGGCTTCCCGGTGGTGGCCGCCGCACTGCGCCCGGTGGTGCAGGGCGCGGCTGGCCTGGCTGGCTACTACGAAGGCGTGCTGGCCCAGCGCGCCGCGCTGCCGTTCGAGATCGACGGCGTGGTGTACAAGGTGAACAGTCGCGCGCTGCAGGCGCGTTTGGGCTTCGTGTCGCGCGCGCCGCGCTGGGCGATTGCCCACAAGTTTCCGGCCGAGGAAGCGCTGACGCGGGTGGAAGCGATCGAGGAACAGGTTGGCCGCACCGGCGCCATCACCCCGGTGGCGCGGCTCGCGCCGGTGTTCGTCGGCGGCGTCACCGTCACCAACGCCACGCTGCACAACGAGGACGAGGTGCGGCGCAAGGACGTGCGCGTCGGCGATACCGTCATCGTGCGCCGCGCCGGCGACGTGATCCCGGAAGTGGTGGCGGTGGTGCTGGACCAGCGCCCGATGCGGCCAACGTCCGGCGGCGACCTGTTCAGCAGTAGTGAAGAACCGATGTACCCGGCCTACCGCCTGCCGCTGGCGTGTCCGGTGTGCGGCAGCCATGTGGTGCGCGAGGAGGGTGAGGCCATCGCGCGCTGCTCCGGCGGGCTGGTGTGCAAGGCGCAGCGCACGCAGGCGATCCAGCACTTTGCCGGCCGCCGCATGATGGACATCGACGGCCTCGGCGAGCGTTACATCGACAAGCTGGTGGAGTTCGACTACGTGAAGAGCGTGGCCGACCTGTACCGCCTGACATTGGACGACCTGCTGCAGATGAAACGCCGCGCCGACGAGCAGGAGGGCGTGACGCCGGAAACCGTCAAGGCGGGGAAAGTGGCCACCAAGTGGGCCGAGAATCTCATCGAAGCGATTGCCGCCAGCAAGACGCCACCACTGGCGCGCCTGCTGTTCGCGCTGGGTATCCGCCACGTCGGAGAATCCACCGCCAGGACGCTGGCCGACTGGCTGGGCACGCTGGACAAGGTGCGCCGCGCGCCACGTGCGGTGCTGGCGGCATTGCCGGACATCGGCGGCGTGGTGGCGGAGTCGATCGCCGAGTTCTTCGCCGAGGCGCAGAACGAAACCGTGATCGACGCGCTGCTGGCTGCCGGCGTGGCAGCAGCCGACGAACACGCGCCCAAGGCGCAGCTGCGCGACAAGCTGGCTGCGGCCAACCTTTACGCGCGCCTGAACGTGCCACGGCTGACCGAGGTGCGGGCACAGCAGCTGGCGGCGCAGCAGGGCGAGCCGGCGACGTTGGCCGCAATGCCACGGGTGGACGTGATCCAGCTCGACCTGCCGGCCGAGGTGGTCAATGCGCTGGCCGACTGGCTGGACGAGGCCGGCAACCGCACCCTGCTGCAGGGTATTGCCGCCTACTGTGGCGGTATCCTGTCCGCCGCACCGCAGGCGGAAGCGAGCACCGGCAATGCCGAGGTGGCCGGCAAGACCTTCGTGCTCACCGGCACCCTGCCGACCATGGGCCGCGACCAGGCCAAGGCCTTGATCGAGGTCGCCGGCGGCAAGGTGTCCGGCAGCGTGTCGAAGAAGACCCACTACGTGGTGGCCGGCGCCGAGGCGGGCAGCAAGCTGGACAAGGCGCTGGAGCTGGGCGTGACGGTGCTGGACGAGGCCGCCCTGCTGGCCTTGCTGGCGTCGTGACGGCAGGCAAAACTAGGGGCTGTTGACGTTTCACATTGGTAGCCATAGAAACGCGCATGCCATGGCAATGAC
>NZ_BMYP01000034.1 GCF_014652335.1 Vogesella fluminis
GGACAATTTGGCAGTTTCCCGCCAATGGTCCGTTTACACAAAATTCTGCACACCCTCTGCCTTGCGGTTGTATAGATCGCGGATGGCTTTGGCGGAAGGTGCCAAGTCGCCTTTGTCATTCTTGGCGGCGTGGCCGATATGTAGCTCGATGGCGTCACGGTGAAAGCGCATGGCTTCGTTGAGGGCGGATGTCATGGTGGTGCGGAAACCGTGGAGGCATTGGTCAGTACCGGTGCTGTAGCCCATAGCACGGATGGCGTTGTTGATGCCTGTATTGGAAACCGGACTGCCAATACGGCCACCGGCAAAGACGAAGGTGGCATGTTCGTTAAATCCCTGCACCTGCTGCATTACCTCTATGGCCTGGCGACTCAGAAAAATCATGCGAGGCCGGCCCATTTTTTCCCCGCGATAGCTATAGGCTACACCTTCTATGGGGTCGCGCTCTGGGGGGATAGTCCACAAACCTTCTTCTAGGTTGAACTCCTCCCAGCGTGCAAAGCGGATCTCGGATGATCTGGCACCTGTCAGCAAGGCAAAGCGCAGGAAGAGTTTGATGATCAGCAGGCAATCCACAGAACGCAGTTTTTGCAGTAGCTGTGGCATGCTTTCTAGGGGTAGGGCCGCCTTGGGGGTGCTGACGATCACCGGCAAGATACCATTGCGGCCAGTAAGGCTGGATACCGGATCATGCTGAATACGGCTGGTACGCTTGGCATGCTTCATCACGCTGCTAATGTGCTGTAGCACGCGAGCAGCTGTCTGCTGGTGTCCTTGCTTGCTCAGTTGATCTACAGGCTTGCGTAGTAATGCCTCGTTCAGTGTTTCAACGGGAAGCCGGCCGATGTGGGGAAAGATATGTTTACGCAACTGGCTGGCAATTCGTGTACTGGTGACGGGTTTAATGTTCTTCACCCGGCAGTGTTCTTCTAGCCATTCCAGGGCAACCACTTCAAACGTGGACTCTTGGGCACGTTTGCCTGCCTCTTTGTTTAGCTTGCGTTCTATGGCTGGATCTTTGCCTTGCCTGATGCTCTCACGACACACGTCCGCAGCCAGACGTGCTTGCTTCAGTCCAAGCTGTGGATAGTCGCCAAGCCATATCTTGATTCTTTTGCCGTAGAGGCTGCTGACAAAACGCCAGCGTTTGCGCTCTGCTGTGATGACTAGCCAGAGTCCGCGACCATCCCGAAGATTTGACTCCGTCTTGCCTACTTCGAGCTGGGCATTGCGACACTGGATGTCTTTGAGCAGTGCCATGCCAGTGCTGTTATCTGTTGCCATAAAGAAGTACCCCCATCTGTTCCCCCGTAACATAGCATGGGGGTACAAATGGGGGTACGTTTTTGTGTAGATGTGATTGGTTGTCAAGAGACTATCATGGACACTAATCTCTCTATTGGCCTTGAAAAATAGGCCAACGTAGACAACCTAGAACAACTTTGAAATATCCTTCGCGTCCCAGTGCGGGAAGTGCTTGCGCACCAGCGCGTTGAACTCGATCTCGAACGCGCGCAGGCGGGCGAGGTCGCTCTGGTCCTGGCTGGCGCTGTCCGCTGCTACCGCGCCGCGGATCATGCCGGCGCCGGCGGTGCCGTTGGACAGGCGGTCGATGACGATGAAGCTGCCGGTGGCGCGGCAGTCTTTATAGGCGTCGAACACCACCGGCGCGGTGAAGGCGATGCGCACCAGGCCGATCTCGTTCAGCTGCAGCTTTTCCGCCTCGAAGGCGTCCAGCGTGTTGACGTCCACGCGGTGCACGATGCGCTCGACACGGCCGGTGACGTTCTTGCCGGCCAGCTTGAAGCCGTAGTCCTTGCCTACCACCAGCGGGTTCTCGTCCATCCACACCAGGAGGGCCTCGATCGCCTGGCTGACCGTCGGCGCCGTCTCGTCGGCGCGCACGATCATGTCGCCGCGCGAGATGTCGATCTCGTCGGCCAGCGTCAGGGTGATGGCCTGGCCGCTGCGTGCCATGTCGAGCTTGCCCTCGTACACCACCACGCTTTCCACCGTGCTCTGTTTGCCGGACGGCAGCGCGACGATGCGGTCGCCGGGGTGGATCTCGCCGCTGGCCACGGTGCCGCAGAAGCCGCGGAAGTCCAGGTTCGGGCGGTTCACGTACTGCACCGGCAGGCGGAAGGCGCTCTGCGCCACGTCGTGGTCGATCTCGACGCTGTCGAGGATGCCCATCAGCGTCTGGCCGCCGTACCACGGCGTGCGCTCGCTGGCCGTGACCACGTTGTCGCCGCGCAGCGCCGAGATCGGCACGAAGCGGATGTCGGCGATGTCGAGGTTGGCCGCAAAGGCGAGGTACTCGTCGCGGATGCGATTGAACACCGCCTCGTCGAAGTCCAGCAGGTCCATCTTGTTGATGGCCACCACCACGTGCTTGATGCCCAGCAGGCTGACGATGTAGCTGTGGCGGCGGGTCTGGGTCTGCACGCCGTAGCGGGCGTCGATCAGGATCACCGCCAGGTTGCAGGTGGAGGCGCCGGTGGCCATGTTGCGGGTGTACTGCTCGTGGCCCGGGCAGTCGGCGATGATGAACTTGCGGCGGTCGGTGCTGAAGTAGCGGTAGGCGACGTCGATGGTGATGCCCTGTTCGCGCTCGGCCTGCAGGCCGTCCACCAGCAAGGCGAGGTCGATCTCCTCGTCGGTGGTGTTGTACTTTTTCGAGTCGCGCTGGATCGCCGCCAACTGGTCTTCGAAGATCAGCTTGGAGTCGTGCAGCAGGCGGCCGATCAGCGTGGATTTGCCGTCGTCGACGTTGCCGCAGGTGATGAAGCGCAGCAGGTCCTTGTTTTCGTGTTGCTTCAGGTACGCCAGGATGTCGCTGGCGATCAGGTCGGATTGGTGTGCCATGAGCGTCGTGCCTTGCATCAGCAAGGTTGGCCGCATGCGGCCAACCTTTGAACATTCGGTAGGGGGAGAGGGCGGCTTAGAAATAGCCTTCCATCTTCTTCTTCTCCATCGAGCCGGAGGAGTCGTGATCGATCACGCGGCCCTGGCGTTCGGAGGTCTTGGTCAGCAGCATTTCCTGGATCACTTCCGCCAGCGTGGTGGCTTCCGACTCCACCGCACCGGTCAGCGGATAACAGCCGAGGGTGCGGAAGCGGACCTTCTTGGTCTCGATCTTCGCCTTTTCCTCGTCGCTGAGGTACTGCAGGATGCGCTCGTCGTCGATCATGATCAGCGTGCCGTCACGCTCGATCACCTTGCGCTCGGCGGCGAAGTACAGCGGCACGATCTCGATGTTCTCGAGGAAGATGTACTGCCAGATGTCCAGCTCGGTCCAGTTCGACAGCGGGAACACGCGGATCGACTCGCCCTTGTTGATCTTGGCGTTGTAGATGTTCCACAGTTCCGGACGCTGGCTTTTCGGGTCCCAGCGGTGGTTCTTGTCGCGGAAGGAGTATACCCGCTCCTTGGCGCGCGATTTTTCCTCGTCGCGGCGGGCGCCACCAAAGGCGGCGTCGAACTTGTACTTGTTCAGCGCCTGCTTCAGGCCTTCGGTCTTCATCACGTCGGTGTGCTTGGCACTGCCGGCGGTGAACGGATTGATGTTGGCGTCGACGCCTTCCTGGTTGACGTGGACGATCAGGTCCCAGCCGTATTCCTTCGCCTGCTTGTCGCGCAGCGCGATCATGTCCTGGAATTTCCAGGTGGTATCCACGTGCATCAGCGGGAACGGCGGGCGGCCGGGGGCAAAGGCCTTTTGTGCCAAATGCAGCATCACCGCCGAATCCTTGCCGATGGAGTACAGCATCACCGGGTTGTCAAACTCGGCGGCGACTTCACGGATGATGTGGATGGACTCGGCTTCAAGTTGCTTGAGGTGAGTCAGCCTCTCCTGACTGATATTCATCTTTGCGCTCAATTCTCTGGCTGTTGGCATCGTCGGCAGCGTCCCTGCCGTGCCGGGGATTCCGACAGTTGAACTGTACCGGAGCGCGGACGCAGCCAGAAAGACTGATTTTATATATCAATATGCGATATCGAGAGCAAAAAGAATGGCAAGGCGGGAATATCGAGGTGGAAACAAAAACACCACCCGAAGGTGGTGTTTTTACTGAATCTGGCGTCCCCACGGGGAATCGAACCCCGGCCGCCGCCGTGAAAGGGCAGTGTTCTAACCGCTAAACTATAGGGACGCTGTGATGGTGCACCCGGAGCGATTCGAACGCCCGACCCTTTGGTTCGTAGCCAAATACTCTATCCAACTGAGCTACGGGTGCAACTTGGCGTCCCCACGGGGAATCGAACCCCGGCCGCCGCCGTGAAAGGGCAGTGTTCTAACCGCTAAACTATAGGGACGCTGTGATGGTGCACCCGGAGCGATTCGAACGCCCGACCCTTTGGTTCGTAGCCAAATACTCTATCCAACTGAGCTACGGGTGCACTGTTCTCGTTTGCTGTCGCTTGCGAGAGACGCGAACTATACGGATGCCGCCGCCGCCTGTCAAGCCAAGGGCGGCAATTTCTTTTGCCGGCCGTGCCTTGTGCGGCGGCAATGTGTCATTGCCGTGCGGTACGGGTGTTGTCCGGCACCACGGCGGCCGGGTCGTTGCTGCGCCACGGGTTGATGTCCAGCCCGCCGCGGCGGGTGTAGCGCGCGTACACGGTGAGCTTGCTCGGCGCACAGGCGCGCAGCACGTCGACGAAGATGCGCTCCACGCACTGCTCGTGGAATTCGTTGTGCTGGCGGAAGCCGATCAGGTAGCGCAGCAGCGTCTCGCGGTCGATCTGCGGGCCGGTGTAGCTGATGGCGACGCTGCCCCAGTCCGGCTGGCCGGTGACCAGGCAGTTGGATTTCAGCAGCTGCGAGGTGAGCACCTCGCTGACCACGTTGGCCGCATCGGCCTGGAGCGCGTCCGGGCAGGGGGCGTAGTTGTCCACTTCGATGTCCAGCTCGTCGATGCTCTCGCCGGCCAGCTCCACGATCCGCTCGCGGCCGAACTCGGCCGGTGACAGCAGGCTCACCGTCACCTTGCCGCCGGCGGCGTTGGACAGGTCCAGCTCCAGCTGCGCCGCCACCTGCTGCCAGCTGGCGATGCGGGTCTGGTTATAGCTGTTGAGGTACAGCTTGAACGACTTGGATTCGATCAGCCGCGGGCTGTCGGCCGGGATGCGGAAGGTGGCGATGGCTACCTGCGGCTTACCCTTGCCGCTCAGCCACGACACTTCGTAGCCGGTCCACAGGTCCACGCCGGCAAACGGCAGCGCGCACTCGACGACGCCGATCTCGTCGCGCTTTTGCTGGCGCGCGATCGGGAACAGCAGGCTGGCGTCGTAGTGGTCCTGATAGTCCGCCTTCTTGCCCAAGGGCGAGAATTCCGGGGTGTAAGTCGGGTTCATGGTCATTCCTCATGCTGCGGCCGAACCGACAAGGTTGGCCGCAAGACTGGCTGCCGCCCCGTGTATCGACGGGGTGGCGTTATCGTTATAGTGCGCGGCGCATGAACTGGCGCGGGCGCATGCCCATGGCGAACAGGCTGCCGAAGTAGGCGCCGGCGCCGGTCAGCACCAGCAGCGTCAGCCACAGCGCGCGCTGCCAGCTGCGGCCGTGCCAGTCGATGCTGAAACCGTACTGGATGGCCAGTAGCGCGCCGGCCATCACCGCGCAGGCCAGCAGCAGCCTGGCGATGAAACCGCCCCAGCCAGCATCCGGCTGATAGATGCCGTGCTTCTTCAGCTGGTAGTAGAGCAGGCCGGCGTTCAGGCAGGAGGCGAGGCCGATGGACAGCGCCAGGCCGGCGTGCGCCAGCGGGCCGATGAACACCAGGTTCATCAGCTGGGTGGCGATCAGCGTGGTGATGCCGATCTTTACCGGGGTCTTGATGTTCTGCCGCGCGTAGAAACCGGGCGCCAGCACCTTTACCACGATCAGGCCGGTGAGGCCGACCGCGTAGGCGATCAGCGCTTGCTGCGTCATCAGCGCGTCGTGGGCATTGAACTTGCCGTACATGAACAGGGTGGCGATCAGCGGCTTGGACAGCACTGCCAGCCCCACCGCCGACGGCACTGCCAGCAGCAGCGACAGGCGGATGCCCCAGTCCAGCAGGTGGCTGAATTCCTCGCGCGCCTCGTCGCCGCGCGCGGCGTACTTGGACAGCGAGGGCAGCAGGATGGTGCCCAGTGCCACGCCCAGCACGCCGGTGGGGAATTCCATCAGCCGGTCGGCGTAGTACATCCACGACACGCTGCCGGAGGCGAGGAAAGACGCGAAGATGGTGTTGATCACCAGCGACACCTGCGCGATGGATACCCCCAGAATGGCCGGGCCCATCTGCCGCACCACGCGCCACACCGCCGCATCGCGCAGCGCCAGTCTTGGCATCGGCAGCATGTCCAGTTTCTTCAGGTGCGGCAGCTGGTAGGCCAGCTGCGCGATGCCGCCGATGAACACCGCCCAGCCCAGCACCAGCACCGGCGGGTGGAAGTACTTGGTCAGCAGCAGCGCGCACAGGATGAAGGACACGTTCAGCAGCGTCGGCGTGAACGCCGGCACCGAGAAGCGGTTCCAGGTATTGAGCACGCTGCTGGCCAGCGACGACAGCGAAATGAACAGGATATAAGGAAAGGTGATGCGCAGCAGGTCGCTGGTCAGCGCCATCTTGCCGGCATCGTCGGCAAAACCGGGGGCGGAGATCCAGATGATCCACGGTGCGGCCAACATGCCCAGCGCGGTCACCGCCGTCAGCACGATGGTGAGGGTGCCGGTGACGTGCGACAGGAACAGCCGGGTGGCCGCTTCGCCACGCTGCTCCTTGTACTCCGCCAGCACCGGCACGAAGGCCTGCGAGAACGCGCCTTCGGCGAAAATGCGACGCAGCAGGTTGGGCAGCTTGAAGGCGACAAAGAAGGCGTCGGTGGCCATGCCGGCGCCGAAAACACGCGCGATGATGGCGTCGCGCACGAAGCCGAGCACGCGCGAAACCAGGGTCATGCTGCTGACTTTTGCCAGTGCTTTGAGTAAATTCATGCTTTACCGAACGGGTTGATGACGCTTTTATCGAGGGCCGTAGTTTACGCGGGAGGTATTGTTGTTGCAAAACGTGATCTTAGGCCTTAAAATCCGCCGTTTCAGATTCAGCTCATCAGGAGAATTCCATGGCTAATAGCGCACAAGCTCGCAAGCGTGCACGCCAGGCCCTTAAGCAGCGCGCGCACAACGCAAGCCTGCGTACGGCCTTCCGTACCGCCGTTAAGAAAGTGATCAAAGCAATCGAAGCCGGCGACAAGGCAGTAGCAAACACTGTGTTCCTCGCTTCCGTTAAAGTGATTGATCGTCTGGCTGACAAAGGCGTGTACCACAAGAACAAGGCCGCTCGCCACAAGAGCCGTCTGTCTGCCCACATCAAGGCCATGGCTGCCTGATCCGGGTTTGACGCAAGAATACGCAAAGGCTCCGCAAACGCGGAGCCTTTTGCGTTTCTGCGTGGTCTACCGTGCTTTGTTTCTGAATTGCGGGTGAGTCGATGAAGTTGTTGCCGCCAGTGTTGTTGCTGTTAGCCAGTCAAGTCCATGCCGACGAGTTGCTGTCACCGTTCCGGCACTGCCGCGCCATCCTGGCGGACGCCGAGCGCCTGGCCTGTTTTGACGCATTGCTGCCACCGGCGCCGTTGCTGCTGCCGTCGGAGCTGTCGGCCGCACCGGCAAGCCCGCCGCCGGCGACAACGTTGGCCGCAAACGAGCTGCCGCAGCTGGACGCGGCGCCGCTGACGGCCGACGCCGCCACGGCGCCGCCCGCGCCGCGCTTCTCCGCCTCGGGCCTGGCCCGGCAGTGGGATCTGGACGAGGACAACAAGCTGGGCACCTTCGTGCTGCGTGCGCACCAGCCGACCTACATCCTGCCGCTGTGGCAGCTGTTCTCGCCCAACTCGCAGCCGTCGTCGCCGACGCAGGAACCGGTGCGCCTGTTCGGCACCAAGCTCAACAATGTCGAAACCAAGTACCAGCTGTCGTTCAAGAGCAAGCTGTGGCAGAACGTGCTCGGCACGCCGGCCGACCTGTGGTTCGGCTACACCCAGCAGTCGCACTGGCAGATGTACAACAAGGGGCAGTCGTCCCCGTTCCGCGAGACCGACTACGAGCCGGAAGTGATGCTGACCACGCCGCTGCCGGCGCACTGGACGTGGCAGGGCTGGCGCTTGCGCATGGCCGGGGTCGGCGTGGTGCACCAGTCCAACGGCCAGACCGACCCGCTGTCGCGCAGCTGGAACCGGGTTTATGTGATGGCCGGTGCGGAGAAGGGCAACCTCAGCCTGACCGGGCGCTGGTGGTACCGGCTGCCGGAATCCCGCGCCACCGACGACAATCCGGACATCACCCGCTACATGGGCCGCGGCGACGTGCAGGCGGTATACCGCTGGAACGATCACACCCTCGGCGGCCGCGTGCGCTACAACCCGCTGCACGGCAAGGGTGCGCTGCAGCTGGACTGGACCTTCCCGGTGGCCGGGCGGCTGCGCGGCTATGTGCAGGGCTTTTCCGGCTACGGCGAAAGCCTGCTCGACTACAACCACCATTCGCGCGGGGTCGGTATCGGCCTGATGCTGACCGACTGGCTGGCCAACTGAGGCGCGATGGCAGAACGCAAGCGGCGGGCGGCGGAGTGATCCGTCGCCCGCCGCTTTTATCTGGGTGCGGGCTTACAGCTGCACGTCGCCGCTGAGTAGCGCGGCGGCCTCGCGCGCCATTTCGCCTTCCTCGTCGGTGGCGATGACATAGGCGTGGCGGGTGCTATGCGGGGTGGTGATGCGTTGCGAGCGGGCAAGGTTGGCCGCAAGGTCGACCTCGAAGCCGAGCCAGGACAGCTGCTTCAGGATGCGGGCGCGGATCTCCGGCGAGCGTTCGCCGATGCCGGCGGTGAACACCACCGCGTCCAGCCCCTTCATCGCGGTGGCCAGCGACGCCACTTCGCGCGCGGCACGGTAGCAGAACAGCTCGATCGCTTCTTTTGCCGCCGGCTCCTTGCTGGCCAGCAGCTCGCGCATGTCGGCGGACAGACCGGAGACGCCGAGCAGGCCGCTGCGCTTGTACAGCTCCTGCCGCACCTGCGCGATGTCCATGCCTTCGTGTTCCAGCCAGTACAGCACCACCTCCGGATCGAGGTTGCCGGGGCGGCTGCCCATCATCAGGCCATCGACCGCGGAAAAGCCCATGCTGGAGGCGATGCTGCGGCCGTCGTGGATGGCGCAGGCGCTGGCGCCGCTGCCGAGATGGCAGACCACCACGCGCTGGCTGGCCAGCGCCATGTCGCCCAGCCGTCGCGCGATGGACGCGTAGGACAGGCCGTGAAAGCCGTAGCGGCGGATACCCTGTTCATGCCAGTGGCGGGCGATGCCGAAGCGGGTGGCGACCTCGGGTTGGCCGCAATGGAAGGCGGTGTCGAAGCAGGCGATCTGGGTCAGCTTGCTGTCCAGCCGCGCAAAGGCGCTCATCACGGCCAGGCTGGCCGGCTGGTGCAGCGGGGCCAGCGGGATCAGCTCCGCCAGGTGGTCGACCACTTCCGGGGTCAGCACCACCGGGCTGGTGTAGCGGTCGCCGCCGTGCACCACGCGGTGCGCCACCGCTACCGCTTCCAGCCCCTTGTCGGCGAGGACGTTGAGCACGGCCGCCACCGCCTCGTCGCGGCCGCTGCCGGCCAGCGTCACCCGCGTCTGGCGGCCGCCGTAGTCCAGCTCCAGGCTGGCGCCGGCGGCACCGAAACGGTCGACGAGGCCGCGTGCCAGCAGTTGCACGCCGTCCGGCTGGTAGGCGCGGAATTTCAGCGTGGCGGAGCCGGCATTGACGGCGATAAGAGCCTTGCCCATTGCTTATCCTTTTCTGCAGGCGGCAAAAACGTTGGCCACCGCCGCCGAGGCCAGCCGTCCGGCCGCATCATCGGCACGGCTGGTCAGCACGATGGGCACCCGGGCACCCATCACGATGCCGGCACTGGCGGCGGCTGCCAGATAGGTCAGCTGCTTGGCCAGCATATTGCCCGATTCCAGGTCCGGCACCAACAGGATGTCGGGCTCGCCGGCCACCGCCGACTCGATGCCCTTGGTGTTGGCCGCCGCGTGCGAGATGGCATTGTCGAAGGCCAGCGGGCCATCGAGCAGCGCGCCGCGGATCTGGCCGCGGTCGGCCATCTTGCACAGCGCCGCCGCATCCAGCGTGGCGCGCATTGCCGGATTGATGGTCTCTACTGCCGCCAGGATCGCCACCTTGGGCTCTGCCACGCCGAGGGCGCGGGTCAGGTCGATGGCGTTCTGGCAGATGTCGCGCTTGGTCATCAGGTCCGGCTCGATGTTGATGGCGGCGTCGGTGATGAACAGGTAGCGCGGGTAGCTTTCCACCTTCATCACGAACACGTGGCTGATGCGGCGGTCGGTACGGATGCCCTTGTTGCGGTCCAGCACCGCGCTCATGAACTCGTCGGTGTGCAGGCTGCCCTTCATCAGGCTGTCGGCACGGCCATCGCGCACCAGCGCCACCGCGCGTTCGGCAGCGGCGTGGCTGTGCTCGGCGTCGATCAGCTCGAAGCGGGTAAGGTCGATGTCCATGCCGGCAGCCAGCTTGAGCAGCTTGGCGCGCGGTGCGATCAGGATCGGGGTGGCGATGCCGTGCTCGGCGGCTTCGGCTGCGCCCAGCAGCGCTTCCGGGCTGCAGGGATGGGCCACCGCCATCGGCTGCGGGCCGTTGGCGGTGGCTTGGCTGATGATGTCGTTAAAGGCGTGTGTGTCGCGGATCATGATGTCAGTCCTCAGGCCATGATGTTGAAGCCGCCATCGACATAGGTGACCTCGCCGGTCAGCGCGCGGGCAGCGTCGGAGACCAGGAAGGCGCACACATTGCCGACATCTTCAATATCGACCAGGCGGTTTTGCGGCGCGCGGGCGATGGCGTCGTCGATCAGCTGGTCGAAGTGGGCGATGCCGCTGGCGGCACGGGTCTTCAGCGGCCCGGGCGAGATGGTGTGCACGCGTATGCCTTTCGGGCCCAGCTCGTGCGCCATGTAGCGCACGCTGGATTCCAGTGCTGCCTTCACCGGCCCCATGATGTTGTAGTTCTCGACCACCTTGTCGGCGCCGTGATAGCTCATGGTGATCAGCGCGCCGCCGTGCTTCATCAGCGGCTCGGCCAGGCGTGCCATCTCGATGAAGGAGTAGCAGGACACGCGCATCGCCTGCAGGAAGCCGCCCTGCGAGCAGTCGGTGACGCGGCCGTGCAGGTCGTCCATCGGGCAGAAGGCGATGGAGTGCACCACGAAGTCGAACTGGCCCCAGGTTTCGCCGATCGCAGCGAACACCTGCTCCAGCTGGCCGTCCGTCTGTACGTCCAGCGGCAGGATCAGTGTTGCGGCCAACCCTTCGGCCAGCGGGCGCACGAATTTTTCCGCCTTGTCGTTGAGGTAGGTGATGGCGACGTCGGCACCCTGTTCCCGCATGATCCTGGCGCAGCCGTAGGCAATGCTGTGTTCGTTGGCGATACCGACAATCAGGCCGCGTTTGCCGGCCAGCGGCAGGTGGGATGGGCTCATGCTGATCAACTCCTGTTAACTAGGGTAAGGATGGCGCTGGCGGCAAAGCATCGCGCCGTGATGTTGCAATGCGGTGACGTGCGCGTTTTCCATTCGCTCCGGCAGTCGGATATAATCGCCGGTTTGCCTGGTGTACTACTTGATCGCCGGCAGTTGTGGCCCCATTATGTTGCGGGGCGTGGATTGCAGCCGTGCTGCTGCGCTGCAATATCCGGTCGCATTATGTCATTGTCTTTGTTTGTGGAGCACTAAAACATGCCGATTTATGAATACCGTTGTGATACCTGTGGCGTGCAGAACGAACATCTGCAGAAGATGAGCGATGCGGCACTGACCGTTTGCCCGTCCTGCGGCAGCCAGAGCTATGGCAAGGTACTGACTGCGGCCGGCTTCCAGCTCAAGGGCAGCGGCTGGTACGTCACCGATTTCAAGAACAGCGGCGGCGCCCCGGCCTGTGGCAGTGGCGGCTGCGGAAGTGGCGGATGTGCCTGACATACCGATGAAACATATCAAGATGACGCTGCGCGGCTACCTGATTGCCGGTTTGCTGATCTGGCTGCCGATTGCCATTACGCTGTGGGTGCTGAACCTGATCATCGGCACCCTGGACCAGACCATCAACCTGCTGCCGCGCGGCCTGCGTCCGGAAAGCCTGTTCGGCTTCGACATCCCCGGCCTCGGCGTGGTGCTGGCGTTCGCGGTGCTGCTGGGCACCGGCTTCATGGCGGCCAACGTGCTGGGCCAGCGCCTGCTCGATCTGTGGGAGCTGGTGCTGACGCGCACGCCGGTGGTGAAAACCATCTACAACAGCGTGAAGCAGGTCAGCGACACCCTGCTGTCCGACTCCGGCCAGGCCTTTCGCAAGGCGCTGCTGGTACGCTTTCCGCACCAGAATGCATGGACCATCGCCTTCCAGACCGGCGCCCCTTCCGGCGAGGTCAAGCAGCAGCTGGGCGAGGGCGAGTTCATCAGTGTCTACGTGCCGACCACACCGAACCCGACCTCCGGCTACTTCATCATCGTGCCGAAGCAGGACACGCGCGAACTGGACATGTCGGTGGACGCGGCACTGAAATACGTCATTTCCATGGGCGTTGTCGCACCCGGTACCCCCGATAGTGAAAAACGCAAGTAAAATGCGTGATTGATTGCACTCAGCAGAGGCCGCTCGTCCCGCCTCTGCCTTTGTTTTTATTAAAAGAATCTTCGAAATTTAAGGCTAAAAGGCTTCTGCATGAGAACCGACTACTGCGGCTTGATTGATAAAAAATTTCTCGGCCAGACCGTTACGGTCAAGGGCTGGGCCCATCGTCGTCGCGACCACGGCGGCGTGATCTTCATCGACCTGCGCGACCGTGAAGGCCTGGTGCAGGTGGTGATCGATCCGGACACCCCGGACGCGTTCCAGACCGCCGACAGCACCCGCAACGAATTCGTGCTGGCGATCACCGGTATCGTGCGCGAGCGCCCGGCCGGCACCGCCAACAGCAAGATGATCTCCGGCGAGATCGAGATCCTGGCTAAAAACATCGAGATACTGAACAGCGCGGCCACGCCACCGTTCCAGATCGACGACGAGAACCTGTCCGAGAACGTGCGCCTGACCAACCGCGTGATCGACCTGCGCCGTCCGGCGATGCAGAAGAACCTGCGCCTGCGCTACAAGGTGGCGATGGGTGTGCGCAACCACCTGGACAAGCAGGGCTTCATCGACATCGAAACCCCGATGCTGACCCGCTCCACCCCGGAAGGCGCCCGCGACTACCTGGTGCCGTCGCGCGTGCATCCGGGCGAATTCTTCGCGCTGCCGCAATCACCGCAGCTGTTCAAGCAGCTGTTGATGGTGGCCGGCTTCGACCGCTACTACCAGATCACCAAGTGCTTCCGTGACGAAGACCTGCGTGCCGACCGCCAGCCGGAATTCACCCAGATCGATATCGAGACCTCGTTCCTGAACGAGGACGAGATCATGGACATCACCGAAACCATGGCGCAGGAAATCTTCCGCGACGTGATGGGGGTGGAGCTGGGCAAGTTCCCGCGCATGGCCTACAACGACGCGATGTTCTACTACGGTTCCGACAAGCCGGACCTGCGTGTGTCGCTCAAGTTCACCGAACTGACCGATCTGATGAAGACCGAAGAGTTCAAGGTGTTCCGTGGCGCCGCCGACATGCCGAACGGCCGCGTGGTCGCCCTGCGCGTGCCGGGCGGTGCCGCGCTGTCGCGCAAGGACATCGATGACTACACCCAGTTCGTCGGCATTTACGGCGCCAAGGGTCTGGCCTACATCAAGGTCAACGACAAGAGCAAGATCACCAACGACGAAAGCAGCGGCCTGCAGTCGCCTATCGTCAAGTTCCTGTCGGTTGATGCGCTGAACGAAATCATGGCGCGTACCGGTGCCGACAACGGCGACATCATCTTCTTCGGCGCCGACAAGGCGAAAGTCGTCAACGAGGCCATCGGCGCGCTGCGCATCAAGATCGGTCACGAGCGCGGCGAAGCCGGCGGCTATTTCGTCAAGGAATGGCGCCCGCTGTGGGTGGTGGACTTCCCGATGTTCGAGCACGACGAGGAAGCCGACCGCTGGACCGCCTGCCACCATCCGTTCACCAGCCCGAAACCGGGCCACGAAGACCTGATGGACACCGATCCGGGTGCCTGCATCGCGCGCGCCTACGACATGGTGCTCAACGGCTGGGAAATCGGCGGCGGTTCGGTGCGTATCCACCGCGCCGACATCCAGGAAAAGGTGTTCGCCGCGCTGAAGATCAGCCCGGAAGAACAGCAGAACAAGTTCGGCTTCCTGCTGGATAACCTGAAGTTCGGCGCGCCGCCACACGGCGGCTTGGCCTTTGGCCTCGACCGTCTGGTGACGCTGATGTGCGGCGCCGAGTCGATCCGCGACGTGATCGCGTTCCCGAAAACGCAGCGTGCGCAGTGCCTGCTGACCAATGCACCGAACGCGGTGGACGAGAAGCAGCTGAAGGAACTGAACCTGCGCATGCGCCAGAAGGCCGAGCCGGCTGTCTAAAGGTTGGCCGCAAGGCAGCAACAGCAAACGGGAGCCCAGGCTCCCGTTTTTTATGCGCCGCGCGCTTGCTTACACCTGCGTCGGGGGCGGCTCGCTCGCGGTGGCTCCCTCGTTGGACGGCGGCGCCGGCTGCTGCCGACAGCCGATCACCACCAGCGAGGCGTCGTCCAGGTGCGGCTCTTGCTGCAGGTGCCGCTGCAGCGCCATGGCAATGTGCGTTACGGTATCGTGTCCCCGGGCCGCACGTGCCGCCTGCAGCACGCCATCCTCGCCGAACTGCTGCTGCGCTGTATTGCGCGCCTCGGTGATGCCGTCGGAGCAGACGATGATTTCGCCGTCATGTCGCCAGTGATGCTGCTCCAGCTGTTGCTCGAATGCCAGTGGCGGTAGCGTGCCCAATGGTGGATGAGTCGAGCGGAAGGTTTTTTCCAGCTCGCCGTGCCGGTTGAGGAAGCTGCAGCAGGGAATGCCGCCGTTCCACACCGTGATGCGCCGGCTGCGGTAATCGACGGCAAGCAGCGCGGCGGCGACAAAGTGGCCGGTGGGCAGGGTCTGGTACAGCTTGTGGTTGATCGATTCCGCGATGTCGCCGATGCCGAAACCGCGCCGGCTCATCGCGTGGAAGGTGTCGATCGCCGGCAGGCAGCAGATGGCGGCTACCAGTCCGTGGCCGGTGCTGTCGGCCAGCATTATGTGGTCGGCGCCGGACGGCGAACGCGCAATGCAGATCACGTCGCCGCTGAGGTGTAGCGCCGGTTTCAGCCAGCTGCGGATATTGTGCTGCTGTGCGCTGGCCGCGGTATTGAAGCGTGCCAGTACATGCTGTGCCAGGCTGTGTTCCTGCTGGGTGGTGGCGTAGTACTGTTCCAGTTGACGGTTGCTGTCGGCGAGGTGCGCCTGCATGTTGATGATGCGCAGCAGGCTGCCGATCTTGGCCGACAGCAGCGGCAGGTTGACCGGCTTGGCCAGGTAGTCGTCGCCGCCGGCCTCCAGCCCGTGCAGGTAATCGGCCTCCTCGCCCTGTGCCGACAGGAATACGATCGGTATCCAGTGTCCGGCCAGCAGCCGGCGGATGTGGCGGGTGGCGGCAAAGCCGTCCATCACCGGCATCCGGATGTCCATCAGGATCATGTCCGGCATGCCGGCGGTGCAGTGTTCTACCGCCTCCAGCCCGTTGCCGGCGGTGACCGGCAGGTGTCCCAGTTTGCGGATGAGGCGGGCCAGCATGTTGCGATGCAGGCTGACATCGTCTACCACCAGTATTGTCAGCTGTTTGCTCATGATCGTTTTGCGCCGGATGGTTGATCGGGGGCCGGGCGCGGATGACCGCCCTGTCGTATTTTAATCCAGTTTGCGGCCAATGTTATCTGATTCGCATGGCGCGCTGCCGGACTGGCAGCGGGCGATTGCCAGGTTTAATGACGATAATTTGGATATTCAATTGGCAAACAGCGTCGCCGCTGATTTATAAACAGGCCGGTTTGCGGACCGGTATCCGCAGGATTCCAGACATAACCATACCCCAAGGAGAATCACATGGCCGTACTTGTAGGCAAACAGGCACCGTTCTTTGCAGGCGAGAAAACCTTCTCCGCCGTATTGGGCGATGGCCAGATCGTTGACAGCTATTCCTTTCAGCAGGCCACGGCCGGCAAATACGCCGTGGTGTTCTTCTACCCGCTGGACTTCACCTTCGTCTGCCCGTCCGAGCTGATCGCCTTCGATCACCGCCTGGCCGAGTTCAAGGCCCGCAACGTGGAAGTGATCGGTGTGTCCATCGACAGCCAGTTCACCCACGCCGCATGGCGCAACACCCCGGTGGAAAAAGGCGGTATCGGCCAGGTGGGTTACACCCTGGTGGCCGACATCCAGCACGAACTGTGCAAGGCCTTCGACGTGGAAGCCGATGGCGGCGTGGCCTTCCGCGGCTCCTTCCTGATCGACAAGGCGGGCGTGGTGCAGCACCAGGTGGTCAACAACCTGCCGCTGGGCCGCGACGTGGACGAAATGCTGCGCATGGTTGACGCGCTGCAGTTCACCGAAGAACACGGCGAAGTGTGCCCGGCCGGCTGGAACAAGGGCAAGAAAGGCATGACCGCCAGCGCCGAAGGCGTGGCCGCCTACCTGGCAGAGAACGCCAAGGACCTGTAACCGGCCGGCGAAACGGCCGGCTGCAAGGTTGGCCGCAATCATCAAGCCCTGCACCGCGTGCAGGGCTTTTTGCATTCAGTGGCGTGCCAGCATCTGGCGCAGCGCGCCGGCCTGCAGGGCCACGGTCAGCAACGCGGCCCCGCCGCACAGCCACCACAGCGTGGCACCGCCCAGCGTGCCGTAGATCCAGGTGCCGAGCGCCGGCGCATACAGCGTGCGGCCACTCCACGCGGCGGAGTAGACGCCGAGGTAGCGGCCGCGTTGCCGGCCTTCCGAGCACTGCATCACGATCACCGACCAGGTCGGCGACAGCAGCAGCTCGCCGACGGTCAGCACCAGCATCGCCAGCAGTGCCCACGGCGCACCGGAACCGGCGTTCAGCAGGCAGAAACTCAGGCCGATGCCGAGTACCCCGAGGTGCGAACAGCGCGCCAGTCCCCAGCGCTGGATGTGCTGCGCGATCGGCACCTGCAGCAGCACCACCAGCACGCCGTTGAGGGTGAACAGGTAGCCGATCCACTGCGGCCCCAGCCGGTAGTGTTCGCGCAGGAACATGCCCAGCGTGCCGTACATCTGGTCGAATACCGCCATGATCAGCAGCTGCCCGGCGATGAAGCGCAGAAAGGCGGCATCCTGCCAGGGCGACAGCCCCTGCCGGGCAAGGTTGGCCGCGGCGGCGGGCGGCGGCACCGGAACGCGGTAATGGCGGTAGGCCCACCCCATCCAGGCGCAGGCGCACAGGCTGCTGACGCCCTGGGCGATAAACACCCACTGGTAACCGTACACCGCCAGCAGGCCGCCGCTGATGCCGGCCAGCGAGACGCCGAGATTGAACGCCACCCGGTACAGCCCCTGCGCGGTGGCGCGCTGCGCCGGCGCGCACGGCTCCAGCACCAGCCGCATATTGCCGGGGCGGAAGCCGCCGTCGGCCAGCCCGGCCAGCAGCAACAGCGGCACGAAGCCCCACACCGGCAGCGGCAGCGCCAGCGACATGGTCAGCAGCCCGCTGGCCAGCAGCAGGCCGCGGCACAGCCGGCGCGTATCCTGCCGGTCGGACAGCGCGCCGCCGGCATAGGCACCGACAAAGCAGCCCAGGCCGTAGCAGCCCATCAGCAGGCCGATCTGGCCGTAGGGCAGGCGGTAGTGCTCCAGAAAATAGAGCGGCAGGAACAGCTTGGCGATGCCGCCCATGGTGTTGATCAGGGTGGCGACGATCTGGAGGTAGACGCCGGCGGGCAGGCCGCGGAACGGAGAGAGCAGGCGCTGGGCGAGCGCGGCGGCAACGGCGGGCATGGGAAATCCTTGTGGCAGGGCGGCAGCGGGCGGACAGCCGGATGGGCCACCGCCGTCACAAGGTTAACCTATTATGTCATGAAGTGTGGCAAAAGCCTGAAAAACGTTGCGTTCGCCACAAGAAACAGTGATTCCTGCTATTTTCTCGCGATTAGCGGCGTCAGCGCCGGCAGCACGTTGCGCACCATGCGCGGCTGCGCCTCGGCGACCGGGTGGATGCCGTCGCCCTGGAACAGCGCCAGATCCTGCTCGAAGCCGGCCACCAGCAGCGGCACCAGCGGCACCTTGTGCCGGCGCGCCACTTTGTCATACACCTGCCGGAACTTGGCGCCGTAATCGGGGCCATAATTGGGGGGCAGCGCCATGCCGATCAGCAGCACCCGCGCGCCGGCGCGCTGGGCCAGGCGGACCATGGCGGACAGGTTGTCCTGCATCGCCGGCAGCGGCAGGCCGCGCAGGCCGTCGTTGCCGCCCAGCTCCAGGATCAGCACGTCGGGGCGCTGTTGCCGCAGCACCGCCGGCAGCCGGGCCAGGCCACCGGCGGTGGTCTCACCGGACAGGCTGCTGTTGACGACCTGGTGCGTGCTGCCCAGTTGTTGTTGCAACAGCCTGACCCAGCCCTGCTCCGGGCGCAGGCCATAGGCGGCGGACAGGCTGTCGCCGAACACCACGATACGCGCGGCGTGCGCCAGATGCGGCGCCAGCAGCAAGGCAACCAGCAGAAAGCAGCGATAAAGCATGAATCCCTCTCCAGAAAATAACGTGATCCTGCGCGCCGACGCGCTGGCGCGCCAGGTCGACTACCACGGTCAGACGCTGACCATCTTGCACCAAGCCAGCCTCAGTGTCGCCGCCGGCGAGAGCGTCGCCATCGTCGGCGCCTCCGGCAGCGGCAAATCCACGCTGCTTGCCATTCTGGCAGGGCTGGATCCGGCAAGTTCCGGCGAGGTGTGGCTGGACGGCCAGGCGCTGTCGGCGCTGGACGAGGACGGCCGCGCGCTGCTGCGCCGCGACAGGGTCGGCTTCGTGTTCCAGAACTTCCAGCTGATGCCGCAATTCACCGCGCTGGAAAACGTGATGCTGCCGCTGGAGCTGGCCGGGCGTAGCGATGCCCGCGCCGCCGCCAGCGCCATGCTGCAGCGCGTCGGCCTCGGCCATCGACTCGATCACTACCCGCGCCACCTGTCCGGCGGCGAACAGCAGCGGGTGGCGCTGGCGCGGGCCTTCGTGGTGCGGCCAACCTTGCTGTTTGCCGACGAGCCGACCGGCAACCTCGATCCGGCCACCGGGCGGCAGGTGATCGAGCTGCTGTTCCAGCTCAACGCCGAGGCCGGCACCGCGCTGGTACTGGTCACCCATGACACTGCGCTGGCGTCGCGCTGCGCCGCGGTCTACCGCCTCAACGACGGCCGCCTGCAGCGGGAGGCGACATGAGCCGGCTGTCGCTGCAGATGGGCTGGCGCCTGTTGCGGCGCGAGCTGCGCGCCGGCGAGCTGACGGTGCTGCTGCTGGCGCTGCTGGTGGCGGTGACGGCGATGAGCAGCGTCGCCTTCTTTTCCGACCGCATCGAGCAGGCCCTGACGCGGCAGGCCAGTCAGCTGCTGGCCGCCGACCTGGTGTCCAACGGCAACCGGCCGCCGCCGGAGGCGTGGCGGCAGCAGGCGGCGCAGCACGGCCTGCAGCAGGCGGAGACGGCCACCTTCCCGTCGATGGTGTTCGCCCGCGAGCAGGCGGTGCTGGCGACGCTGAAGGCGGTCACCGCCGGCTATCCGCTGCGCGGCGAAGTGCAGCTGCGCACGCAACAGGGGCTGAAAGAGGGCCGGCTGGCGCCGGCACCGGGCGAGCTGTGGGCCGATACGCGGCTGCTGCAGAAGCTGGGCCTGCGTCTGGGCGACAGCGTGCGCCTGGGCAACGTCAGCCTGTGCCTGAGCGCGGAGCTGCTGCGCGAGCCGGACGGCGCGATGGACCTGTACAACTTCATCCCGCGCGCGCTGTTCAACCACGCCGATCTGGCCGCCACCGGCCTGGTCCAGGACGGCAGCCGCGTGCGCTACCGGCTGATGGTGGCCGGCGATGCCGCCAGCGTGGCCGGCTACCGCCAGTGGCTGGCGCCGCAGCTGGACCGCCGCACGCGGCTGGAGGATGTCGAGGAGGCGCGGCCGGAGGTGAAATCGGCGCTGGAGCGGGCACGACGCTTCCTCGGCCTGACCGCGCTGCTGTCAGTATTGCTGTCGGCGGCGGCGGTGGCGCTGGCGGTGCGCCGCTATCTGGCGCGGCACTGGCAGAGCGTGGCGGTGATGCGCGCGCTGGGGCAGACCGGCGGCGAGGTGGCGCTGGTGTGGGGCAGCCTGTTCCTGTGGCTGGCGCTGGTGGCCGGCGTGCTGGGCACCGTCGCCGGCTATGGCGTGCAGGCCGGCCTGCTGCGGCTGGCGCAGCAGTGGCTGGGCGCCGGGCTGCCGGCGCCGGTGCTCGCCGCCTGGCTGAGCGGGCCGCTGTCGGCGCTGATCCTGCTGGCCGGTTTTGCACTGCCGCCGCTGTTGGCGCTGCGCCGCATTCCGGCGGTGGCGGTGTTGCGCGCCGACATGCCGACCTCCAGCCGTTCGCTGCTGGCGCCACTGCTGGCCATCGTTGCCCTGCTCGGGCTGGCGGCGTGGCAGGTCGGCGACAGCACGCTGGCGCTGTGGCTGCTGGGCGGGCTGGTCGGCTTCCTGCTGGCGGTCGGCCTGCTGGCCTGGGGCGTGGTGCGCCTGCTGCGCCGCGTGCCGCTGTCCGGTGCCGTCGGCTGGCGCCACGGTGCGGCCAACCTGGCGCGGCGGCCGTGGCTGGCGGTGATCCAGATCGCGGCGCTGTCGGTGAGTCTGATGGCGTTGCTGACGCTGACCGTGGTGCGCGACGACCTGATCGGCGCCTGGCAGAAATCCTTGCCGGCCGACGCGCCGGACTCGTTCCTGATCAATCTGCAGGCGCCGCAACAGGCGACGCTGGACACGCTGTTCGCCAAGGTTGGCCGCAATGCGCCGCAGGCGGCGCCGATGATGCGGGCGCGGCTGTTGATGATCAACGAGCGCGCGGTGAAGGGCAGCAACTACGTGGACGAGCGCGCGCAGCGGCTGGCCGAGCACGAGTTCAACCTGTCGTGGCGCGCCGCGCCGCCGCCGGGCAACGGCTTTGCCGCCGGCAAGTGGTGGCCGGCGGATAGCACGCAACCGGCGTTCTCGGTGGAGCAGGGGCTGGCCGAGACGCTGGGCATCCGCATGGGCGACGTGCTGGCGTTCGACATCGCCGGCAAGCGCTGGCAGGCGCCGGTGACCAGCCTGCGCAAGGTGGCGTGGGACAGCTTCCAGCCCAATTTCTTCGTCATCGCGCCGCAAGGCTGGATGGGTGGCGAGAGCGCCAGCTACATCACCAGCTACCGCGCACCGGACCGGGACTTCAACAACCGGCTGGTGGCGGCGCTGCCCAATGTCACGGTGATCGACATCAGCGTCATCGTGCGCGAGGTGAAGGCGGTGATCGGGCGGCTGGCGCTGGCGGTGGAAACCATGTTCAGTCTGGCGCTGGCCGCCGGGGTGCTGGTGCTGTGGGCGGCGCTGGCCGCCACCCGTGACGAGCGGCAGTTCGATGTCGCGCTGCTGCGCGCGCTGGGCGCCTCGCGGCAGCAGGTGCGCGCGGTGATCCTCGCCGAGCTGGCGTGGCTGGGCGGCCTGACCGGGCTCTTGGCCGGTATCGGCGCGATGGCGATCGGCAGCCTGGTGGCGGTGCAGCTGTTCAACCTGCCGCTGGCGCCCAATCTGTGGCTGCCGCTGCTGGGCGCACTGTGCGGCGGCGCGGTGGTCGGGCTTGCCGGCTGGCCGCTGCTGCGTAAAATCACGCGCACCCCGCCCACCGATATACTGCGCAACGGCTGACACAGGAGCGAACGACATGGATGCAATGGTATTGGCGTCTATCGCCAAGTGGCCGAACGTGCCGGCGGTGTTCGGCTGGCTGCGGCTGGATGCGCGCGGCCAGTGGTGGCTGCGCGAGGAGCGGCTGAACCAGGCCGCGATCGTGGATTTCTTCCGCCGCAACTATGCGCGCGACGGCGACGGCCGCTATTACGTGCAGAACGGCCCGCAAAAGGTCTACGTCGCACTCGATGCCGCGCCCTACGTGGTGCGGCGCGATGAGGCGGGCTGGCAGTGGTTGCCGGACATCGACCCCGGCATGCCGCGGCTGGCACTGCTGGACGAGGGCGGGCGGCTGTTTGTCGAGGCCGGCGGCGAGCTGGCGGTAGTGGACGACCGCGAGCTGCTGGCACTGAGCGACGCAATGCAGCGCAGCGCCGACGGCCAGCCGCCGACGGCTGCCGACTGGACGGCGTGGCAGCAGGGCACGCTGGCGCTGCAGTTGTGCCTGGCCGAAGGCAGCCTGCCGCTGCGGCCGCTGGCCGTCGCCGACGTGTCGCGGCGCTACGGTGTGGTGCTGTCGCCGCAGCCCTGAACGGCGCACCGCTTTGGCGCGGAAGGCGGCCGGCGTGCGTGGTATCATCGCGCGTCCGGCGCCAGCGCCTCTTTTACCTGAGTTGATGAAGTCTGTATGCACCGATTGATAGGCCGTATCCTTGCCGCGTTCGCGCTGCTGTTTGCCCTGTGGCTGGCCTGGGTGGTCGCCGTCCCGGTGACCCCGCCCGGCTCGCCCTACACCGTCAGCGTCGCCCCCAACCGTACCCTGGGCCAGCTGGCGCGCACGCTGGAAGAGGATGGCGCCATCCGCAACCGCTGGGTGATGGTGGCGATCTCGCGCATGATGGGCAGCGACCGCAAGCTCCGGGCCGGGCTGTACCAGTTCTCCGGTGCCACCGCGCTGTGGCAGTACCTGTCGCGCTTCAACGACGGCCACCCGGACCAGGCCAGCGTCACCATCATCGAGGGCTGGACCCTGCGCCAGTTCCGCGCCGCGCTGCAAGGCGAGGAGGACCTGCGCCAGGACAGCGCCGGCTGGAGCGAGCAGCGCTTGCTGGCCGAGCTGGGCATCGCCGAGGGCAGCGGCGAAGGCCTGTTCTTCCCCAGCACCTACTACTACCTGCCCGGCAGCAGCGATGTGGAGCTGCTGCGCCGTGCCAACCAGACACTGATGCAGCAGCTGCAGACGGTGTGGGAATCGCGCGATGCCGACCTGCCGTACCAGACCCCGTACCAGCTGCTGATCATGGCCAGCCTGATCGAGAAGGAAACCGCGCGCGAGGACGACCGCAGCATGGTGGCCAGCGTGTTCGTCAACCGTCTGCGCATCGGCATGCGGCTGCAGACCGATCCGGCGGTGATCTACGGCATGGGTGAGCGCTACCGCGGCCGCATCGGCAAGGATGCGCTGCGCCGCGACACGCCGTACAACACCTATACCCGTACCGGGCTGACGCCGACGCCGATCGCGCTGGTCAGCCGTGCGGCACTGGATGCCGCCGCGCACCCGGCCGCCAGCCGCGCGCTGTACTTCGTATCGCGCGGTGACGGCAGCACCCAATTCTCCGACACCCTGGACGAGCACAACGAGGCCGTCCGCCAATATATCCTGAAGAAAGGTTGATGATGTCCAGAGCGCGCTTCATCACGCTGGAGGGGCTCGATGGTGCCGGCAAGACCACGCATCTGGCCTTCATCCGTAACTGGTTGGCTGCGGCCAACATCAATGCCGTGTTCACCCGCGAACCGGGCGGCACGCCGCTGGGCGAGAAGCTGCGCGCGCTGCTGCTTGATGTCGATACCGACGCCACGCTGGATACCGAAACCCTGCTGATGTTCGCCAGCCGCCAGGAGCTGCTGTCGTCGGTGATCCGCCCGGCGCTGGCCATGGGACGCTGGGTGGTCAGCGACCGCTTTACCGATGCCACCTTCGCCTACCAGGGCGGTGGCCGCGGCGTGCCGGCCAAGCGTATCGCGCAGCTGGAAGAGTGGGTGCAGCAGGGCCTGCAGCCGGATCTCACCATCCTGCTCGACGTGCCGCTGCAGGTCTCGCAGCAGCGCCTGAGCCAGACGCGGCTGCCGGACCGTTTCGAGCGTGAGCGCGAGGATTTTCACCAGCGCGTGCGCGACTGTTACCTTGCCCGCGCCGCCGCCTACCCGCAGCGTTTCTTTGTGGTCGATGCCAGTGGCGACCTCGCCGTCATCCAGCGGCAGCTGGCCGACCGGCTTGCCGCACTGCAGGCGCAAGGCTGATGCATTACCCGTGGCAAGATGCCGACTGGCAAAGGTTGGCCGCAAACTTCGAGCGCCTGCCCAATGCCTGGCTGCTCAGCGGCCCGGCCGGCATCGGCAAGCGCGAATTCGCGCAGGAGGTGGCGCACGCGCTGCTGTGCGAGGCGCCGCAGGCCGACCACCGCGCCTGCGGCCAGTGCCAGGCCTGCCGCTGGCTGGCCGCCGGCAACCATCCCGACCTGCGCGTGCTGACGCCGCAAGGCGAAGACGAGGAAGCGGAAGACGGCAAGGAAGCCCGTGCGCCGAAACGCAAGCTGCCGGTGATCAAGATCGACGGCGTGCGCAGCGTGATCGAATTCGCCCACCTCAGTGCCCACCGCGGCGGACGGCGGGTGGTGATTGTGGAACCGGCGGAAGCGCTGAACCCGGCCGCCGCCAACGCGCTGCTGAAAATGCTGGAAGAGCCGCCGGCCGAGGTGGTATTCCTGCTGGTGTCCGATGCGCCGCAGCGCCTGCTGCCGACCATCAAGAGCCGCTGCCGCCAGTTTCCGCTCAGCCTGCCGTCGCCGGCACAGGCGCTGGCGTGGGTGCACGAGCAGGGCGTCGAGGACGCCGCGGCCGAGCTGGCGTTTCACGGCGGCATGCCGCTGTTCGAGCACGACGCGGCGGAGGCGGCGCTGCGCAAGCAGTTCGTGGCCGGGCTGACCGAGTGCAGCATGGGCAGCGTGCTGGGCCTCGCCGACGCCGTCGACAAGCAGAAGCTGGCGCTGGAACTGCCGCTGCGCTGGCTGGGTAAATGGCTGCACGACCTGGCCGCGCTGCGCCTCGGCGGCGCGGTGCGCTACTTCCCGGCCCAGCAGGCGGCGATGCAGCGCCTGCTGCCACGGCTGAATATCCATGCTTTAATGGATTGCCAGCGCGAACTGAACGCGCTGGTGCCGTACGGCCAGCACACCCTGGTGACAAGGCTGCAACTGGAAGCCCTGTTGATGAACTACCTGAAAGCCTTTGCCGGCAAGCCAACCTGACACAGGACCAGCATGGATAACGCAGTCGAGATCAAGCCCGATGCCAGCCGCCCCGGCGTGCTGTCGCTGTCGATCAAGGAACGCAGCGCGCTGTATGCGGCCTACATGCCGTTCCTGCGCAACGGCGGCATCTTCGTGCCGACCAACCGTGACTACCATCTCGGCGACGAGGTATTCCTGCTGCTGACGCTGCTGGACGACTCCCAGAAGCTGGCAATTCCCGGCAAGGTGGTGTGGCTCACTCCCGCCGGCGCCAACAACAACCGCAACCAGGGCATCGGCATCGAATTCGCCGACGACGATACCTGCAAGCAGGCACGGCTGAAGATCGAAAGCCTGCTTGGCGGCGCGATGAACTCGACGCGGCCGACGCATACCATGTGACACAAAGCCGCCGGCGGCCATTCCCTGGCAGCAAGCGATCTTCTACAATTTACCTAGTCAAATGTTGCGGCCAACGTTGGCCGCAATTTTTTTTGGAAGCCCATCATGCTGGTCGATTCGCACTGCCATATCAATTTCCCCGACCTTGCCGCGCGCATGCCGGAAGTGCTGGCCAATATGGCCGCCAACGGCGTGAGCCACGCGATGGTGATCGGTGTCAGCCGGCCGAAGTATCCGGAGGTGCTGGCGCTGGCCGAGGCGCACGCCAACCTGTTCGCCACCGTCGGCATCCACCCGGACGACCCGGAGGCGGAGGAATTCAGCGAGGACGAGCTGGTGGCGCACGCCGCCCACCCCAAGGTGGTCGGCATCGGCGAGACCGGCCTCGACTACCACTGGTGCCAGGGTGATCTGGCGTGGCAGCACGAGCGCTTCGCGGTGCACATTCGCGCCGCGCGCCGCGCCGGCCTGCCGCTGGTGATCCACACCCGTTCTTCCGCCGCCGATACCGTGCGCATGATGCGCGAGCACGGCGCCGATCAGGCCGGCGGCGTGATGCACTGCTTCACCGAGGACTGGGTAACCGCCCGCGCCGCGCTGGATCTGGGCTTCCATATTTCGCTGTCCGGCATCGTCACCTTCAAGAACGCGGCGGTGGTGAAGGAGGTGGCGCAGAAGGTGCCGCTGGACCGCCTGCTGGTGGAAACCGACTCGCCGTATCTGGCGCCGGTGCCGTTCCGCGGCAAGACCAACGAGCCGGCCTTCGTCAGGCACGTGGCGGCGCACATCGCCGAGCTGCGTGGCATGGCGTTCGAAACGTTGGCCGCAGCCACCAGCGACAACTACTTCCGCCTGTTCAGCAAGGCGCAGCGCGTCGCGGGGCAGGGCTGAGGAGATGGCGATGCGCAAGCTGCAGTGGACGGTGCTGGGGTGCGGCTCCAGCAGCGGAGCGCCGGCGATCGGTTGTGAGTGCGCGACCTGTTGTTCGACGGATACGCGCAACCGGCGCTGCCGTTGCTCCGCCTATGTGCGCATCGGTGATGCCGGCATCCTGATCGACACCGGGCCGGACCTGCGCCAGCAGGCGCTACGCGAGGGCATCACCCGCGTCGATGCCGTGCTCTACACCCACCCCCATGCCGATCACCTCAATGGTATCGACGACCTGCGCGCCTTCTGCTACGTGAAGAAGGGGCCGGTCACGCTGTACGGCAATGATTTCACCATCGACAACATCCGCCGCCGTTTCGACTACGCGCTGGCGCCGCCGTCGCCGGTATGGGACAAGCCGGTGCTGGTGACCGAGACGGTGCAGGCGCCGCTGGGCATCAACGGTGTGACGGTGACGCCGATCCCGCTGCAGCACGGCGCCTGGCCATGCCTGGGCTGGCGCATCGGCGATGTGGCGTGGCTGACCGATCTGTCGGATATTCCGCAGAGTAGCCTGCCGCTGCTGCAGGGCCTGGATACGCTGTTCCTGGATTGCCTGCGGCCGGAGCCCTACCCTTCGCACCTGCATCTGGCGGCGTCGCTGGAATGGGCGCAAAGGTTGGCCGCAAGGCAGACCTTCCTGATCCACATGACGCACCAGCTGGAATACCACGCACTGTCGGCGCAGTGTCCGCCGGGAGTGGCGGTAGCGTACGATGGCCTGCAACTGGTTTTTTAAGAGCTGACAAACAATGAGTGTGCTGATTCCGGGGCTGGTCGCGCTGATCGGTCTGGTGTTTTCCGTGGCCGTGGCGGTGTTCTATCTCGGCTGCCTGGGCGCGATGATGGCGGCCTTCAGCCACGGCCGCATCGTGTGGGGCTCGCTGACCTTCTTCCTGCCGCCGCTGTCCCTGCTGTTCGCGCTGCGGCACCGTGCCGAGGCCGACTGGTCATTCGGCTTCATCTGGAAGGGCGGACTGGTTGTGTTGCTGATCGTCGGCGGCGTCTGGCTGGGCATGCAGCTGCTACCGGAGCACGCGGCGCAGGGCGCCAGCGCGATGGACAAGCTGCTGCCGCTACCGGCCGGCCCGGTCGCGCAATAAGCAGGGCGCGGCGCACGGCTGCGCCGTGTACCGGCAATCCCTATCATTGGCCGCACCGCCTGTCCGAAGGCGTGCGGCCAAGCTTGTTTCGGGCGGCTTGCCAGCCGGCTTCAGCCGCCCGACGTTGGCCGCAACACCTGCCGCGCGGCGGCAATCAGCACCTCGCTGAGCCGGGCCAGCCTGGGCGACTGCACCTGCCAGTGGTGCCAGTACAGTGCCACGTCCACCGGCTTGTCCGGCTGCAGCGGCAGCAGGGTGTCGGCCTGGCCGCAGGCGGCCAACTGCACGTCGGGCAGCATGCCCCAGCCCAGCCCCAGGCGTACCGCCTGCAGGTAGGGGTCGGACGCGGGCAGGAAGTGGCAGGGGTAGCTGTCGTCCGGCAGGCCGAAGTGCTGCAGCAGCCAGTCGGCCTGCAGCCTGTCCTTGCGGTTGTAGATCATCACCGGGGCGCGGCGCAGCGCGTCGCGGCTGACGCCGCCGGCAAACCAGCGCGCGTGGTAGTCGGCACTGGCCAGCGCCTGGTAGCGCATCACGCCCAAGGGGCTGGCGCTGCAGCCGCGCATCGCCTGCGGCTCGGTGGAGACGCAGCCTAGCGCCATGCCGGCCTGCAGCAGGGTGTAGGTGTGGTCCTGGTCGTCCACGATCGCGTCCAGCAGCACGCGTTCGCGGATCAGGAAGGGGGTGAGCGCCGGCAGGAACCAGCTGGCGATGCTGTCGGCGTTGATCGCCAGCGACACGCTGAGCATCGCGCTGTCGTCGCCGGCAAAGGTGGCGGCGAGATCGGCCTCCAGCAGCGCGGCACGCTGCAGGTGCTGGCGCAGCAGCTGGCCTTCGCGCGTGGCGCGGCAGGGGCGGCTGCGCACCAGCAGCGGTTTGCCGAGCACCTCTTCCAGCGCGCGGATGCGCTGCGAGATGGCGGACGGGGTCAGGTGCAGGTCCTGCGCGGCCTGCTCGAAGCTGCCGCTGTCCAGCGCGGCCAGAAAGGCCTCGCTGTGCCTGGGATCGAGTTTCATGGTGAGACGATGTAAGTGAAACGAAATTAATGATAGCCAAGATAATTTAATCTTGCTGTTGTTGTGTGGCGGTCGCGGCGATACTGCGGCCAACCTTACCTCGTGGAGCACACCATGCTGACAGCAAGCTATTTCAAGGGCCTGGGTCTGGGCGCCAGCCTGATCATGGCCATCGGTTCACAGAACGCCCACGTGCTGAAGATGGGCCTGTTGCGCCAGCACGTCGGGGTGACGGTGCTGGTGTGCATGCTGTGCGACGCGGTGCTGATCGCCGCCGGCGTGGCGGGCATGGGCAGCCTGATCCAGCGCAGCCCGCTGCTGCTGGAGGCGGCGCGCTGGGGCGGCGCGGCCTTCTTGTTCTGGTACGGGCTGCGCGCGTGGCGGGCGGTGCTGGCCGACGAGAGCCTGCAGATCGCGGCCGGTACCACGGCCATGCCGCTGAAGAGCGCGCTGCTGACGGTGCTGGCGCTGACCTTGCTGAACCCGCACGTATACCTGGACACCGTGGTGCTGCTGGGCAGTATCGGCGGCCAGGAGGCGGGCGACGGCCGCCTGTGGTTTGCGCTGGGCGCATGTACCGCGTCGATGCTGTGGTTTGCGGCACTGGGCTACGGCGCGCGGCTGTTGGCGCCGCTGTTTGCGCGGCCGCTGTCGTGGCGGGTGCTGGACGGCGTGGTGGGCACGGTGATGTGGACGCTGGCCGGCGCGCTGGCCCTGTCCTGAGCGGCGCGGGCGGCATGAAAAAAGCGACACCGGATGGGTGTCGCCTTTTTTTGTCTGGTGCGATGGGGCGCCATCGCACCGTGGAAAAGCCGGAGCCGTCGTCGTTCATGCGTGCGCTTCCCGTTCGCCGACCAGGCGCAGCCGCTCGGCGCGCTCGCTGTCGATGAAGTGGCCGATCATGGTGCGGTAGATCTTGGCGGTGAGCGCGGCGTCGGCGCCCAACTCGCCGGCGAGACGGGTGACGCGGCGCATCACCTGGTCGACGCGCTTGCCGTCTTCCACTTCGGCGTCGCTGTGCTTGAAGGCGGCGGCCTGATGTACGTACAGCCCACGTTCGGCAATCAGGCTGACGATGGCGCGGTCCAGGGCATCGATCTGCGAGCGGACTTCGTCCAGGTTACGACACTGGTAAACCCATTCCATGGTGTGACTCCCGTTGTCAGTGCGGCCAACGTTGCGGGTTGGCCGCAAGGTAAGCGATCTCAGTAGTAGTTCAGCCCCATCGCGGCCTTCACTTCGGCCAGCGTCTGCGCCGCCACGGCGCGTGCCTTGGTGGTGCCCTCCTTCAGCAGCGCCATCACCTGCGCCGGGTCCTGCGCGTACTCCTCGCGGCGGGCACGGATCGGTGCCAGCAGCGCCTGCAGGATGTCCTCCAGCTCACGCTTGATCTGCACATCGCCCAGGCCGCCGCGCTGGTAGTGCGCCTTCAGTTCGGCCACGCGGCCGGCGTCGGGGTGGAACACGTCCAGGTAGGCGAACACCACATTGCCCTCGACCTGGCCCGGGTCGTCCACGCGCAGGTGCTTGGCATCGGTGTACATCATCTTCACCGCCTGGCTGATCTCGTCGGCGCTGGCCGACAGCGGCAGCGCATTGCCCAGCGACTTGGACATCTTGGCCTTGCCGTCGATGCCGGGCAGGCGCGCGCCGGCGGTTGGCACCACCGCGCGCGCCTCCACCAACACCTCGCGGCCAACGCTGCCGTTGAAGCGGCGGGCGATCTCGTTGGTCTGCTCGATCATCGGGATCTGGTCGGCGCCGACCGGCACGATGGTGGCCTTGAACGCGGTGATGTCGGCGGCCTGCGCCGCAGGGTAGGTGAGGAAGCCGGCCGGGATGTCGCGCTCGTAGCCGCGCAGCTTGATCTCGTCCTTGATGGTCGGGTTGCGCTCCAGCCGCGACACGGTGACCAGATTGAGATAGTAGGAGGCCAGCTCCATCAGCTCCGGCACCAGGCTCTGGATGAAGATGGTGCTCTTGGCCGGATCGATGCCGACGGCGAGGTAGTCCAGCGCCACCTGCAGCACGTTGTCGCGCACCTTCAGGTAGTTGCCCATGTTGTCGGTCAGCGCCTGCGCGTCGGCCAGCAGCAGGAATTGCCGGCAGCGATCCTGCAGGAGCACGCGGTTGCGCAGCGAGCCGACGTAGTGGCCGAGGTGCAGCGGGCCGGTGGTGCGGTCGCCGGTGAGGATGATGTCGTTACTGGATACGGTGCTGAGGATGTCCATGCTGATCTCCATTATTTTGCGGGAGACCGACTTGGCGCAGGGGGGGATGGTGCAACAAAAAACCCGGGCGCCTTGTCGGCTGCTCCCGGGTTTGCTTTACGTACGCAACCGCGGTGCCGCCGTCAGAGGCGCCACCAGGAAAAAAAGAAAGTTGCGGTTGCGGGTTTGGTAGTCATGTTTTTCATCAGATCACGGCATGGCGGCGGGCGTCAAGCCGTTTTTAGAAGCGGCGGTTGAGGTGCGCCTTGTGCATGATGGTGGAGGCGATCTCCTCGATCGACTTGTGCGTGGTGCTGATGAACGGCACCGAATGATGGCGGAACATGGACTCGGCCTCGTTCACTTCGCTGCGGCAGTTCTCCATGCTGGCGTAGCGCGAATCCGGACGGCGCTCGGAGCGGATGGAGTGCAGACGCGCCGGGTCGATGGTCAGGCCGAACATCTTGTTGCGGTAGGGCAGCAGTATTTTCGGCAGTGTCGGGCTGTCGAGGTCTTCCGGGGTCAGCGGATAGTTGGCCGCCTTGATGCCGTACTGCAGCGCCAGATACAGGCAGGTTGGCGTCTTGCCGGAGCGCGACACGCCGATCAGGATCACGTCGGCCTCGGCCAGATCCTTCAGTTTCACGCCGTCGTCATGATTGAGCGAGAAGTTCACCGCCTCGATGCGGTGATCGTATTCCGCTTCGTTGCTCATGCCATGTGCCTTACCCAGCTGCAGTGTCGCTTTTTCACCCAGTTCCCGCTCCAGTTCTCCGATAAAGGTCTCGAAGAAATCGATTACCAGCGCGTGGCTGATCTGCAGCGCGGCGCGGACATCGGCCTTGATGATGCTGGTGAATACCAGCGGCTTGAGGTGGTCGGTGGCGCCGACTTCGTCAATCTGGCGTGTCAGCTCCTGCGCCTTCTCCACGGTGTCGATAAACGGCACCGTTTCACGCTTGAACTCTTGGGCATCAAATTGCGTCAGCAGGGTGTTTCCGAGTGATTCGGCGGTGATCCCGGTGCGGTCGGAAACAAAAAAAACGGAACGGCGATGCGGCATGGTGATTTCCTGCGAATGTCCAGTGGCGGTCTACAGCGGCAAGTCTGCGGGCAGGCGGCGGCGGACGCAAGCCGCAGGCCAGGCTGCTGTCGACAGGGTGCTGTAGTTTTCCGACTACAACGGCATTGGCAAAAGTTCTCCCTCCAGGCATGGAACGAAACATCAGAATGCCGCAGCGTGCCTTGAGTAAGGGCAATCCCCCGTGTTGTGCAGTGCAGAAGTAGCTACGCAAACAGCGACTTGTTCGGCTAGAATGCGCTATCCCTATCGTCCAATCCACATACAGGAAGTGAAGTGATGGCAGAGAACTACGTCATCTGGTTCGAGAAGCTGCGCATGACCGACGTCGAAGAAGTAGGCGGCAAGAATGCCTCTCTCGGCGAAATGATCAGTCAGCTGGCAAACTCCGGCGTGCGAGTACCGGGAGGCTTTGCAACCACTGCAGACGCCTATCGTGACTTTTTGCAGCACAATGGCCTCGCCGACCGAATCAACCAAGCCCTTGGCAAACTCGATATCGATGATGTCACCGAACTGGCCCGCGTCGGCAAGGAAATTCGGCAATGGATTATCGACACCCCATTCCCGGCCAAGCTTGATGAAGACATCAAGACAGCCTGGGACAAAATGGTCGCCGATGCCGGTGGTGCCGATATTTCCGTCGCAGTCCGTTCCTCTGCCACCGCAGAAGACCTCCCCGATGCCTCGTTCGCAGGCCAGCAAGAAACCTTCCTGAACATTCGTGGCCTTGACAACGTCAAGGACGCCATGAAGCACGTCTTCGCTTCCCTCTATAACGACCGCGCCATCTCCTACCGCGTACACAAAGGCTTTGCCCACGATGTGGTGGCACTGTCGGCTGGTGTGCAGCGCATGGTGCGTTCCGATAGCGGTGCCGCCGGCGTGATGTTCACCATCGATACCGAATCCGGCTTCGAAGACGTGGTATTCATCACCTCTTCCTACGGTTTGGGCGAGACAGTGGTACAAGGCGCGGTGAACCCGGACGAGTTCTATGTTCACAAGCCAACACTGAAGGCCGGCCGTCCGGCCGTGCTGCGCAAGAACATGGGCTCCAAGCTGATCAAGATGGAGTTCACCGACGCGTCGCAAGCCGGCCGCTCGGTGAAAACCGTCGACGTGGCGCCGGAACTGCAAAAACAGTTCTCGATCTCCGACGCGGAAGTGGAAGAGCTGGCCCAGTACGCGCTGATCATCGAAAAACACTACGGCCGCCCGATGGACATCGAGTGGGGCCGTGACGGTACCGACGGCAAGCTGTACATCCTGCAGGCCCGTCCGGAAACCGTGAAGTCGCAGGAAGACCGCAAGGACACCCTGCGCCGCTATCGCCTGAAGAACAAGTCCACCGTGCTGGTCGAAGGCCGCGCCATTGGCCAGAAGATCGGCCAGGGCACCGTGCGCATGATCAAGGACGCGTCCGAGATGGATCAGGTCAAGGCCGGCGACGTGCTGGTGACCGACATGACCGACCCGGACTGGGAACCGGTGATGAAGCGTGCCGCTGCCATCGTGACCAACCGTGGTGGTCGTACCTGCCACGCCGCGATCATCGCGCGTGAACTGGGTATTCCTGCCGTAGTCGGCTGTGGCGACGCCACCGACCTGCTGCGCGACGGCATGCAGGTGACCGTATCTTGCGCCGAGGGCGACACCGGCAACATCTACGACGGCCTGCTGGACGTGGAAATCATCGAGCTGGAGCTCGACAAGATGCCGAAGTCCCCGGTCAAGATCATGATGAACGTCGGCAACCCGGAACTGGCCTTCGACTTCGCGCAGCTGCCGAACGAAGGTGTGGGTCTGGCGCGCATGGAGTTCGTGATCAACCGCCAGATCGGTATCCACCCGAAAGCGCTGCTGGAGTTTGATACTCTGCCAGCCGACCTGAAGGCGACCATTAACGAACGCATCGCCGGTTACGCCAGCCCGGTCGACTTCTACGTCGACAAGATCGCCGAAGGCGTGTCGACGTTGGCCGCAGCGTTCTACCCGAAAAAGGTCATCGTGCGCATGTCCGACTTCAAGTCGAACGAGTACGCCAACCTGATCGGTGGCCAGTTGTACGAGCCGCACGAAGAAAACCCGATGCTGGGCTTCCGTGGTGCCGCGCGTTACGTGGCCGACAGCTTCCGCGACTGCTTCGAGCTGGAATGCCGCGCCATCAAGAAAGTGCGCGACGTGATGGGTCTCACCAACGTGGAAGTCATGATCCCGTTCGTGCGTACCCTGGCCGAAGCCGAGAAAGTCATCGAGATCCTGGCCGCCAACGGCCTGAAGCGCGGCGAAAACGGCCTGCGCCTGATCATGATGTGCGAACTGCCGACCAACGCCATTCTGGCCGAGAAGTTCCTGCAGTTCTTCGACGGTTTCTCCATCGGTTCCAACGACATGACCCAGCTCACCTTGGGCGTGGATCGCGACTCCGGCGGCCCGATTGCCACTACCTTCGACGAGCGCAACGAAGCCGTGAAAGCCATGCTGCACTTGGCGATCCAGGCTTGCCGCAAGCTTGACAAGTATGTCGGTATCTGCGGTCAGGGCCCGTCCGATCACCCGGACTTCGCCAAGTGGCTGGTGAAAGAGGGCATCGAGACCATCTCGCTGAACCCGGACACCGTGGTGGAAACCTGGCTGTACCTGGCCAAGGAACTCAACACCTGAGCCTGACTGCCTGATCCTGTCAACGCCCGACTGGCGTGTGCATCGAATGCGCGCGCCGCCCAAGTCGGGCGTTTTTCTTTGTCAATTCATGTAGTTCGCAGGTAACACCCCCGATGGCAGAAGGGCGATGGTAAACTTTGCGCATTGCCGTTTTTCACCTACCTTGCGATACGAGGACAACGATGAGCCGTATCTCCCTTTCCCGATTCCTGATCGAAGAACAGCGCCAGCACGGCGCACTGCCGCCGGACCTGCGTCTGCTGATTGAAACCGTGGCCCGCGCCTGCAAGGCCATCGCCCACTCTGTCAACAAGGGCGCGCTGGCTGGCGTGCTCGGCGATGCCGGCACCGGCAACGTGCAGGGCGAAGCGCAGAAAAAACTGGACGTGATCGCCAACGACATCCTGCTGGAGGCCAACGAGTGGGGTGGCAACCTCGGCGCCATGGCGTCCGAAGAAATGGAACTGCCGCACTCGATCCCGGACCACATGCCGCGTGGCCGCTACCTGCTGCTGTTCGATCCGCTGGATGGCTCTTCCAATATCGACGTCAACATCTCGGTCGGTACCATCTTCTCGGTACTGGAAGCGCCGGAAGGCAATGAGCAGCCAACCGAGCAGGACTTCCTGCAGCCGGGTAGCCGCCAGGTTGCCGCCGGTTATGCACTGTACGGTCCGCAGAACATGCTGGTGCTGACTTTCGGCCAGGGCGTGTACGGTTTCACGCTGGACCGTGAGCTGGGTTCGTGGGTGCTGACCAACTCGCGCATGCAGGTGCCGGAAACCACCAAGGAGTTCTCCATCAATATGTCCAACCAGCGGCACTGGGAAGCACCTGTGCAGCGCTACATCGGCGAGTTGCTGGCCGGTCAGGAAGGCCCGTTGGGCAAGGACTACAATATGCGCTGGGTCGCCTCCATGGTGGCCGAAGTGCATCGCATCCTGGTGCGTGGTGGTGTGTTCATGTATCCGAAGGACGCGCGCGATCCGGGCAAGCCGGGCAAGCTGCGGCTGATGTACGAAGGCAACCCGATGGCCTTCATTATCGAGCAGGCTGGCGGCGTGGCGACCAACGGCCATCAGCGCATTCTCGATATCCAGCCTAACGGCCTGCATGAGCGGGTAGCGGTATTCCTCGGTTCTAGGGAAGAAGTGGAGCGCGTCACCGCTTATCACGCGTAATTCACACGCTGGATTAGCTACTGAAGGTTGGCCGCAAGCCCTGCGGCCAACCTTTTCCATTTTTGTTGGCGCTTGGTCGGCTGT